>JADFNV010000042.1 GCA_022563195.1 Pseudomonadota bacterium | reverse complement strand
GCCCGTATAATATCGCGGCTCCGACGATCAATGAAACCCAGGGTGACACCCCGAAACCACTGGGGATAGTGCCGAACAGGATTGCGATAACGCCCACGAGCAATGCATAGGGCATTTGCGTACGCACGTGCTCGATATGATCGCAACCGCTCGCGATTGATGACAGTACTGTCGTGTCAGATATTGGCGAACAATGATCACCCCACACAGCACCTGCAAGGGAACACGCAACCGACGAATAAAGGATGTGCATGCCATCCGGATTGGCCATGCCGTTAACCGTCATGACGGCCCAGGCAAGTGGGATTATCAGTGGCATCAATATGCCCATCGTGCCCCAGCTGGTACCGGTCGCAAATGCGGTGATTGCGGCCAGCACAAAAACGATCGCCGGCACGAGCACCAGGGGCAGCGAATCTCCGAGCACGGTTATCAGGTAGCCTTTCGCGTTCAGGTCCAGCGTGACAGCCGACATTGACCAGGCAAGTATGAGCACGATCATGCCAAATAGTGTTGCACGAGCGCCACCGTACCAGGCGTCTACTGTCTCGTGTGTACTCAAAATACGCTGACCAATCGACATACCGGCCGCAGCGAGCGCGCCCGCAAATGACGCCCACATCATCGCTTTGTAAGGGTCAGAACTGCCGATGATAGCCGTGATCGTCTCACCTTCACCGGTGATGTACAGGCTGACGCCCAGACCCACGACCAGAACCACGATTGGCACGAAGGCATTCGCAGCACGCAACGGGACGTTCGCTTTTGGCTCCAGTGTGTCACCTGCAAGCGCTGGCATATCTTCGCCGGACTGATTGGGTTTAACCTGCCCTTTTCTTGCACGAACTTCGGCCACGTACATCGGACCAAGGTCGCGACCGGTCGTTGCTACAGCCAAGACAAACATCACGGCCAATATCGGATAAAAACTGTATGGGATTGAATGCAGAAATACCGAGTAGGCGGCAACGCCGGCGAGTTCATCGATACCCTGCAAGGCGTGGTCGATCAGACTGACTTCATAGCCGATCCAGGTTGTGATAAGCGCGATACAGACAACGGGCGCCGCGGTCGAATCGACGATGTACGCGAGTTTTTCCCGGGATATCTTCAGGTGATCCGTAATGGGCCGCGCCGTGTTACCAACGACCAGAGTATTCGCATAATCATCGAAGAAAATCATCAGGCCCATGCACCAGACAGCGACCTGCCCGCCAACCGCGGTCTTGGCGCGGCTTACGATCAGGCGCACGACACTGGCCATACCGCCATTGCGCGTGATGATGCCGACCATGCCACCGATCATCATTGAGAAAGCAATGATCGCCGCATGATCCGGATCGGCGAGCGCATTGACTATGAATACAGCAAACGTATCCATCAAGCCCTGCAATGCGCCCAACGCCGAGAAAGACTGCAAGGCCGTCGCGCCAAGCCACAGACCGAGCAATAACGCCGGCACGACATTGCGTAACATCAATGCGACACCAATGGCAATGAACGCCGGCATGAGTGACATCCAGCCGGGTAATATTCGAAGATCTTTCGACACCATTTCGCCATTGACCGATGCAGACAGATGCACGACGCCCAGGGAATCGAACTCGACACCGCTAATGGTGGCGCGGCCTTCAGTATCGGCCGTTGCCCAGTAGTCTTCACCATCGACTGTAATCGTCACAACATTGCCGCTACCGGCACCAACGACGACGATCTCCATTGGCACACCAGCAAGACCGATACGCATTGTTTCGATATCGATAGCGTGCGCAGCCGACGCCCACATTATGGCGGTCGTAGCGATCAAAATGAGGCTGCACGCCCGGATCAGGGAGACTGGCTTGCGCTTATTGATGTTCTTATTCCCGACGCTCGGCTGGGCGATATGTTAGCACGCCTTTCGAGAGGGGTACGTCTAGACAGGCAGCAATCGCGTGGCCATCGCCGCGGGGCCTTGCGGCCCCCGCGAAAATCATCGAAGCTCGTGGTTTGCAAAAACCAATGGCCCTCGATGACGATCAAGAAAATTCCGCTGAAAACCGAATTACGTCAATTGCTGCGTCGTTATCCTGATACCGCATCAATGGACGTGCTCATTCCCGATATGCTCGGCTTTCTCAAAGGCAAACGCATTCGCGCACGCGATTTCGACAAGGTATGCAATGAACCGTTCTGTTTTTGCGCCGGAGCGGTAATGCTCACATCGCTCGGTGAAGTCGTGTCGGGCATTCCCTATGGTGGCGGTGACGGTGACCCCGACGTTCCATGCACCATAGTGCCCGGAAGCCTCGCACCCATACCGTGGTCAAAACGTCCCGCGGCACAGGCTCTGTTCAGGATGTTTGAAAAGGACGGCAGCCCGTTTTTCGCCGACCCACGAGCAGTTGTCGAACGCGCAACCGCGCCGCTTCGAACAATGGGCCTCAAGATTGTAATGGCGACCGAGCTTGAGTTTTATTTGTTGGACGCAAAGGCCGACAAGCCAACCGCGCGTACAGCCCGTATTGCCGGAATTGGCCGGCCGCAACCGGGGCCGCAGGTCTATCGCCTCGAGGATCTTGACGACGTCCAGCCCTTCCTCAATGACGTTTACGATATTTGCGAAGTGCAAAATATACCGGCAGACGCAACAATCTCTGAGTATGCCCCCGGTCAATTTGAAATCAATTTACTGCATGTTGATGACCCCGTCCTCGCCTGCGATCACGCGGTATTATTGAAGAGGGTAGTCAAGGCCGTGGCAAGAAAACACGGCTTCGTCGCATGTTTTATGGCGAAACCCTTTGCCGAAGATTCCGGTAGCGGACTGCACATTCACATGAGCCTGGTCGACAAACACGGCAAGAACTATTTTTCACATGGGAAAGACAGCATGGCGAGCCCGCCCTTCTCGGCCAGACTGCGCTACGCAGTTGGCGGGTTGCTGAAGACAATGGCCGAAGCCACCGCGTTGTTTGCACCGAACGCCAATTCCTATCGGCGCTTGCTGCCCGAGAATTTCGCGCCGGTTGATACTAACTGGGGCGTCAATCATCGTTCGGTTGCGGTTCGCGTCCCGTTGTCAGACTCAAAAAACCTGAGAATCGAACATCGGGTCGCGGGCGCAGATGCCAACCCTTACCTGGTAACTGCCGCCATCGCGGCTGGCATCCATTACGGTTTGAAAAACAAGTGTGACCCTGGTCGCATGATTGAGGAAGGCGAAAGAGTATTACTCAAGACACGCATTCCTGACCGCTGGGATGCCGCGATCGACAAATTTTCGCGTAGCAAAGTCTTACCCGAGTACCTGGGTGAGAGATATTGTAAGTACTATGCCATCAATCGCCGCACCGAATGCCGCGCATTTCACAACACGATCAGCCCACTCGATTTCGACTGGTACCTGCGCTCAGTCTAGCTACCCCAACTCAGTCATGTTCGTTGGCGCGACGCAGGTCCTGTTCAATGGACTTGCCTGCCTGGAAGTAGCACCAGGCTGCAAGTGGTAGCATTACGACGCTGACGATCAGCAACGCGTAGCGCATCGACTCAGGTCCATAGTAGGGCTGCAGCTTGTCACTGATGAACCCCGTCACCGGCGATCCCATGGCAAGTCCAATGACGTTGATGATGAGCAGCACCAGCGACGATGCAACGGCGCGCATGCGCAAGGACACAAGGCTCTGTGTCTGGCTCAATACCGGTGCCAGGTAGAAATTCGAGATGACGCTCGGGATGACGAGCAATGCCATGCAGGTGCCCACCGATGACGACAGAAACACGCCGAAGAAAAATGGCACAGCCGCAATGGTCGCCAAGGCTATGAAGGACATTGCCCTGCGGTGACCATTCCGACCAATGCGATCGGCGAGATAACCACCGAAATAAAATCCGAAGCCACCGGCAATGCCATAGATCAGGCCAAGCCAGAATCCGACCACGGCGATTCCGATGCCGAAGCTACGATCGATAAAGCTCGGCATGAAAGTAATAACCGCATAGCCCACAAACGAACTAAGCCCGGCAGCAATGGCCATGTAGAGAAAAGACCGGCGGGCGAGCAAGAATTTAGTTACGACACGCAACGTCGGCTGACTGCCACTGTCAAGGCGTTGTTCCGACGCGCCACGTTGCGGTTCCGGTATCGTGAATCTAACGATTAATGCTAATAACAGACCCGGCACGCCGACGATAAAAAACGCCTCGCGCCAGCCAATGTTTTGCACGACCCAGCCACCGGCCAGGTAGGCCAGCATGATGCCCGCAGAAATTCCCAGCGTATAAATACCCATGGCGGCTGAGCGACGCTCGGGCGGATAATAGTCCGCGATCATCGAATGCGCCGGTGGGCTGCAACCGGCTTCGCCGATACCGACACCGACTCGCGCCAGCGTCAGTTGCCAGATATTTGCCGCAAGTCCGGACAAAGCTGTCATCGCGCTCCAGACGGCGACTGCCACGGCGATGAGATTACGTCGATTGACGCGATCTGCGAGTCGACCAATCGGCACGCCGAGCGTCACGTAGAATAGTGCGAACGCCGTTCCTGCGAGCAGACCGAGGGCCGCGTCACCTAATTGAAATTCTTCACGAATCGCGGGCAACAAGATCGCCATGATCTGCCGGTCAACGAAATTAAACATGTAAACGACCGCAAGCACGACCAACGCATAGCGCCGCACTCCTGGCGTGATGCTGGAGACAATCGGTTCAGTTGGCTGTGGCATCTACGGCCACAGGGGCTGCGGAACCAGAGTTCGGCATGCGCGGGTCGGCAGCACCACGAAACGTACCGTCTTTGTAAGCGGCTATCTGTACAGACCCCGTCCAGCCCCTGATAAACCTCACATCGTGGCCACGCTCCTTTAACAAGCGAAACGTATCAGGACTGAATCCGGGTTCGAGAAGCAGCCTATCCGGGTACCACTGGTGATGCATGCGCGGCTGGCCCGATGCGTCTGCGATGTTCATGCCATGATCGATAAGGTTGACAATAGTCTGCAATACCCCGCTGATGATGCGGCTGCCACCCATGCCGCCGGTCGCAAACCAGGGCTCGCCATCCGCAAAGACAATCGTCGGCGACATGGAACTTAAGGGCCGCTTGGCAGCTTCAATCGAATTGGCCTTATCGCCGAGAAGACCGTAGGCATTCGGCACGCCTGGCTTGGACACAAAGTCGTCCATCTCATTGTTGAGCAGGAATCCGGCACCACTAACGGAAATTCCCGAACCGTAGGAGAAATTCAAGGTGTAGGTGTTTGACACGACATTGCCTTCCCGGTCGATGATCGAGAAATGCGTCGTCTCCGGGCTCTCGTCGGCTGGAGCTACGCCCGGCGCGACATCGGACGACGCCCGCGCCTGCGTCATATCGATCGATGCAGCGAGTTCGATACCGTAGTCTTCGCTTGTCAGCCATTCGACCGGCACAGGGTAGAAATCCGGGTCAGCCAGATGTTCACTGCGATCGGCATACGCGAGCCGCATCACTTCCGCCAGCAAGTGAATCCCGTCGGCACTGCCCCAACCTAAGGACGCAACCGGATAGTGCTCGAGCACATTGAGCATTTGAATGATGTGCAGCCCACCCGAACTCGGTGGCGGCATCGTCACGATTTCGAATCCTCGATAACTGCCACGCAATGGTTCGCGTACAACCGGCTTGTAGGCGGCCAGTGATTCCATATCGATCAGGCCGCCGCCAGCCTCCATCTCAGCCACGATCTTTTCGGCGATTGCCCCGCGATAGAACGCATCGGGGCCCTGCTCGGCAATAAGCTGCAACGAGTCGGCCAGGTCCGACTGTACGAGTCGCTCGCCCATCGAATATGGAACACCGCCAGACTTGTAGAAGTAGCCACAGGTCGCTTCGTTCTGACACATCCGATCACGTCGAGCTGTCAAGGATGTTTGCTGGTAGCGTGTCACCGCGATACCGTCGCGGGCGAGTTTTATCGCCGGATTGACCAGTCGATCCCATGGCAGGCGCCCAAATTTCTGATGTGCCAGGAACAATCCAGCCACAGTTCCGGGTACACCGACCGACTTATGGCTGTAACGTGACGATTGCGAATCAGCGTCGCCGTTATCGTCGAGAAACATGTTGCGATGCGCAGCTAACGGCGCCTGCTCGCGATAGTCGATGACTGTGGTCTGATCCGACCCACTGTCGTACACGAGCATGAATCCACCGCCACCGATATTCCCGGCCCGGGGCAAGGTAACTGCGAGCGAAAATCCGACAGCAACAGCAGCATCGACGGCGTTGCCGCCATCGGCAAGTACCTGCGCTCCTACTTCGGCAGCAATGTCGTTACGTGCCGTAACGATCCCGGTAGTGCTGTAAACCGGGTGGCGCACGGATCCAAAGCTAAGGCGCGGGTCCGCGGGCACCTGCGCGATAACGCACGACGCCTGCAGGGCGGCAATCAGAACGATTAAGCGACGCATGGACGATTAAATTCCGAGGCTAGGGTAATACCAACTTGAAGATGAAGAAAAACACGATAGCAAGGAACGCGCCCGCCGGTATCGTAATGACCCAGGAGGCGAATATGCGCCCGACAACGCGAAGATCGATAGCTTCGATACCCCTGGCGAGTCCGACGCCGAGTACGGCACCGACCAGCGTATGCGTCGTCGAAATCGGCATACCGGTCCCGGTCGCTACGACGATGGTCGTGGCTGCCGCAAGTTCGGCAGAAAATCCGCGGCTGGGCGTGAGCTGAGTGATCTTTTTGCCAACAGTCGCAATCACGTGCCGTCCATAAGTGGCCAGGCCAATAACGATGCCACCACCACCAAGCACCAGTACCCAGATCGGCAACGTTGATTCAGCCGTAATAACACCGCTTTGTGCAACACTTATGACCGCCGCCAGCGGCCCAATCGCGTTCGCGACATCGTTCGAGCCGTGCGCGAAAGCCATGCCGCAAGCCGTCACAATCATCAAGACACCGAATACGCGTTCGACCGTGTGGAAATGCTGGTGTTTCTCCGCTTTCTTATCGGGTTTGATGCGTCGAATGAAGAATGCCCCAACCACCGCAATAGTGGCTGCAATAGCAATCGCAAGAATGTAGCTGTCGCGCAGACTGATGGTCAGCCCGACGTGCTTGAGACCCTTGAGTATCGTAACCAGGGTGAGTGTAAACGCAGCAAAAAATATATAGATGGGAACATATCGTTTGGCTTGTGCCAGCGGATCGTCCTGACGAAGAATAAGGCGCTGCACGCTTTGATAAATCAGGTACGCAATAATACCGGCAACCAGTGGCGACGCGATCCAACTCATAACGATCGTCCCGACCTTGCCCCACTGAACCGCATCAACGCCGATACCCACGGCGGCGAAACCAACGATCGCGCCTACGATCGAGTGTGTCGTCGACACCGGCCAGCCATTCTTCGAGGCAATGAACAGCCAGGTACCGGCAGCGAGCAAAGCCGCAAGCATGCCGTAGACCAGTAATTCGGGCGTTGCCGCCAGAAGATCCGTATCGACGATGCCCTTGCGCACCGTTTCCGTAACTGCTCCACCAGCCAGTACAGCACCGAGAAATTCGAAGACCGCGGCGACCAAGATCGCTTGCTTGATCGTCAGCGCCTTGGAGCCAACAGACGTCGCCATCGCATTGGCAACATCGTTTGCACCAATGCCCCATGCCATAAACATGCCAAACAGCGCGGCAAGGCCGATATAGACGTACTGTGCTTCCATTGAATAACCCCCGAGGGTATGGATCGCTCTGGTTTAATAGGTGATTAGTGTGAGAGCAACAGCTCGAGACGACGGCCAACGCGTTCTGCCATGTCGGCAATCTCGCCCGTCAATTCAATGACCTTGTACATGAATATGGCATCGATCGGATTGAGCGACGCTTCAATTTTGAACAACTCCCCGCGAAGCGCTGCCTGCTTGTCGTCGGTATCGGTTTCAATCTTATCAAGCTCCTCAATCATCGCCGAAACGAGTTTTACCTCGGCGCCGCGAAAACCTGTCGAGAACAAGTCATCGAGTTCGCGAACGCTTTTTCTCGCCTGTTTCGCCGCATCGACGTTGCGATCTACAAATTCGAGAAACTGATCGGCGATTGACGCGGGCATCTGCATCTTGCGTCCCATCACAATGCCGGACACATCTTTCGTGCGATTTGCGATTTTGTCCTGCACCAGCAGCAATTCGAGGAGATCTTCGCGTGGCACGGGCATGAACAGACTCTTGGGCAGATGCAGCCGGATTTCTTTCTTGAGATCGTCCGCTTTGTGTTCGAGCATTTCGATATCGCCGCGAACCTTGGCCGCCTTGGCCCAGTTGCCGACGACCGCAGCGGCGAAGAAGGGCTGCAACCGTTTTGCGCAACGATAGGCGATCTCAATGTGCTTCTCGAGCGGGACGACAGGTGACGAGCCAAAAATGTTGGCTAGCATATTTCCCATGCGAAAAGATCCTCTCTGGTGCCCCAATGGCAGGCTCTATTGACTGGCCAACCTTGGGTTTGGCCCCATTTTCGGCGCAATCCTAACACAGCAAATCGGAAATCCCACCCCCGGCAACACCAATTGTGTCGCGACTCCGCGGATGGGTGACGGCCACTACATGTTACACTCCGCAACCATTTTCGCCGCAGCGCGTTGCGTTCAATTAACCATGGCTCACTGGCTAATGAAGTCGGAACCCGACGTCTACAGCATCGACGATCTTCGTCGTGACGGTCGCGAAATGTGGGATAGCATTCGCAACTACCAGGCGCGCAACATGATGCGCGACGACATGCGCATAGGCGACGAGATCTTTTTCTACCATTCCAGTTGCAAGGTACCAGCCATCGTCGGTATTTCGAGAGTTTGCAGCGAACCCTACCCGGACCCAATCCAGTTCGACGCAACATCAAGATACTTTGACCCGAAGAGCAGCAAGGACAATCCGCGCTGGATACTGGTCGACGTCGAATTTGTGCGTAAATTTGACCGAGCAATTACTTTGACCGAACTTAGAGAACAGCCCGGATTGGAGGGCATGATTTTAATGCGTCGGGGTAATCGTCTTTCAATCATGCCGGTCCGCGATGAACACTGGGACCTGATACTCACACTCGAGTAATCGGTTCTGTGAAGATCGAATCGCACGGGCACGTCACCGGGTATTTGCTCGCGCTTAAGCTCGCTCGGCGTCCTGCCTCGCTCGCATCGGCCTGCGCTTGCTTGGGCGTCCTGCGTCGCAGCGCTCCGGACGACGCGCGAGCAAACACACTGATACCGTGCCCCTGCTGAGCTTTGCGAAGAACATCCCGCCGGCCCGACGAAGATCGGAGGGCGGACACGATACGGTGGCTCGTCGAGCGTCGTCGAATCCGAGCGGGGAACTGTATGCGCAGCATCGCGGGCGGATATTCTTCGACCGAAGTAAAGCGCAGCGAAGCGAGCTCCCGTCGAGCGGGATCGAGACATGAGGGAAAGGAATATGCCGTCCGCGGGGCTGCGCTATTCGGTAATCACACGCCGCGCATCATTTCCTTGAGTTGTTCGTGGATGGGTGCGGCGCCGCCGAGTGCGAGCATGATGACGAGGTCGCCGGGCTGTGCCCAGGTCATCGCAGCGGCCAGCGACTCGGTTTCCTCGTCGAAGTGATCGAGTTGATCGGCCGTAGCCCCACAGCGCAGTAGTTCATCTTGAATGATGGCGAAGACCTCGCCGGGCTCGCGGCCGCGATAATAAACTTCCAGTTCCGAGACGATGACGCGATCGAGACCAATCGACCAGGCATCCCTGGCGAGTTCGCGAATGAGATCATCAGGTCGGTCACCTGCCTGGCCAAAACACAGCACACGCCGTTTGGCCGGCATAGCCTGTGCCATGTCGAACACCGCCTGCATCGCATGTGGATTGTGTGCGAAGTCGACCAGCACTTTGCGTCCGTCGACATCGTAAATATTGCAGCGACCCGGATTGTCATCCTGCGACATCGACGTCAGACCCGCACGAATATCGGCGAGCGACGTGCCTAAACACCAGGTCAATGCCGCCGCTGCGAGCGCGTTCGCGACGTTGTGACGCGCCGCACCACCGAGGGCGATCGGTATCTCGTGATCGAGGCAGATCAGTTCCCGGGTTTCACCATCGACAACAAACAATTCATTGCCATCGAGTGCGAACGCCAGCCCGCTGGCCGCTGTGTGTTCGCGCACTATCTCGTTGTCGGCGGTCAAGGAGAACCACACGAGCTCACCGTCATAGTCACGTGCCTTGCCAGCAAGCAGCGCGTCATCTGCATTGAGGATGAGCCGGCCACTGCGCACGACCGCACGACTGACAATCCACTTGATGTTCAACAACTCGTCGAGATTCTGCGATCCGAAATCGCCGAGATGGTCTTCGGCGATGTTGGTAATCAGCGCAACATCGGCCACTTGAACGCCCAGCCCGCGGCGCAACAGCCCGCCGCGCGCCGACTCAAGGATCGCAATATCAACATTCTGCTCTCGCAGTACGGCGCGTGCTCCTCCCGGACCCGACCAGTCGCCACGATCGATAATGTTGTCGTTGACGGCGATCCAGTCTGTGGAACTCAGGCCGACATTGCGGTCGGCCGATCGCAAGATGTGGGTCGCGAGCCGCACCGTCGTCGTCTTGCCATTGGTACCGGTAACCAGGCCGACAGGAACGTCTGCAAACTCTTTCCAGTCGAGCGTCTGTACGCTGGGAAGCTCGCGTACCGGCCAGGTCTGTGACCCTTGACCGAGACCGATCGACACTTCATCGTCGTCCCACAGAAACGTCTTTTGATGCGCCTGCGATTCGGCGTTGAGTTGCAGCAGGTCGGGGTTCACTTCTTCAGCCAGTGTAGACCGAATCCCGGTTAGAGCCTCGTCGTAGTCTGGTGCGTCGCTACCTTGCAATTCACTTTCACAGGCTGCCCATGCCCATTCGTTCACCTCTGATGCGGCGTACAACGCGTCGATTGCAGCAGGAAAAGCCAGGCTCACGCCCCCTGTTAACTTGAGTGACTCGAGACCGCAATCGTCCCAACCGAGGTCGCCGAGCATGCGCCGCACGTGTTTCTTCCACAGCGGAATCAGCCGATCCGCTTCATCGGCTGTGCAGCGAACATCGAGAATCGCCCCGGGCGCATCAAAGATCAGGCTGGGGCCCGTCAGTCTGCGCGCGTCGAGAAACTCCATTGTCATCGGCTGGGCAATGCCTGTTAATCGCCTTCTTCACGTGCAATACGCACACCGCGCTCATCGCTGATTATCTCGAGCTCATTGTCGAAACTGAAACCCTCAACTTCGGGTAAATTGATGGAGGCAGGCGTTTTCCGCGCAGCATCGTCAACCTTGGCGCCCGAATTGAAGTAGATGATCTGTTTCCAGGTACGTTTGATATTGTCGGCAAGTACAAGCACCAGGTCGCCCGCTGCGGCGATTTCCAGCGCCTTGCTGGTCGCCTCCTGTTCATCGGGAATAACATCAATCCTGTCAGCCGACACACCTTCCTCCAGCAGCTTGTTCTTCAGCATGACGGCGATCTCGTCCTCGCCACGCCCACGACGATTGTCGTCACAACGACAGATGAACCGGTCAAAATGCCCGGACGCGACCGTAGCTATATCGCGAATATCTTCGTCACGCCGATCGCCCGGCGCCGACAGCACCGCAATGCGTTTACCGTCGATCTCGAACCGGTCGACCAGGCTGCACATGGCGGCGACGGCTGCCGGATTGTGCGCGTAATCGAGAATGACCCGAAATGGATGCTCGTTGTAAATATTCATGCGGCCCGGCGCCTGGAAGAATGTCGAATCGAATGTCCGCAGACCGTGTCGAATATCTTCGAGGCTGATGTCCATGTTGTAGGCCAATGCCGCAGCGAACATCGCGTTTTGCACATTGTGCATGGCACGACCTTCGATCGTCGCCGGTATCAGGTGCGTCCACACCAGCGGTGTGTGATGCTCGTTGTCATATATTGTGATCATATGGCCGTTCATGCCCTGCTCGAGCACGAAGGCCTGACCGCCGACACCAATGTGCTGCTTCACAAGCGAATGTTGCGGATTCATCGTGACATAGCAGAGGCGTTCAGCTTTCGTGTAGTCCGCCATCTGCAAACACAGGGCATCGTCTGCATTGAGTACAGCCGCCTTCGTAGCAACCTCGATGGGCACTCGCTTGATCTCGGCCAACTGCTCAAGTGTATTGATACCGCGAAGCCCGAGGTGGTCAGCGGTGACGTTGAGACAACATGCGACGTCACATTGCTGAAAGCCCAAACCACCGCGGAGCATGCCGCCACGAGCAACCTCCATCACGGCCGCATCTACTGACGGATCGCGCAAAATCATTTGCGACGACACCGGGCCCGTCATGTCACCGGCAACGCTCAGCTTGCCGTCGATGTAGACACCATCTGTCGACGTCAGACCAACCGTGTAACCCGACATTTTGAGAATGTGAGCCAGCATGCGTGATGTTGTCGTTTTTCCGTTCGTGCCCGTCACGGCAGCAATCGGAATGCGGCTCGGCGAATCCTTCGGGAACAGCATGTCAATCACCGGGCCGGCGACATCACGTGGAGTTCCTTCACTGGGCGCGACATGCATGCGGAAGCCGGGCCCGGCGTTGACCTCGCAGATGCCGCCGCCCGCATCACGATACGACTCCGTAATGTCATGCGTGAGGAAATCCACGCCACCGATATCGAGACCGATCGCTTTGATTGACCGAATCGCCATGTCGCGATTATCGGGATGGATGATATCCGTCACATCGATTGCGGTACCACCCGTCGACAGGTTTGCCGTGGATCGCAGGTACACGACCTCGCTCTTCTTCGGCACGGTATCGCGGTCGTATCCTAGTTTCGCCAGCAATTTTTCCGCCTGGTGATCGAACTCGAGCCGCGTCAGAACTTTTTCATGGCCGACACCGCGGCGCGGATCCTCGTTAACGATGTCGACCAGTTGCCCAATCGTATGCTTGCCATCGCCAACGACGTGGCCGGGCATGCGCTTGGCGGCCGCGACAAGCTCGCCGTTGACAACCAGAAGTCGATGGTCGAATCCTTCGATATAACTCTCGACGATTATAGTACTGCCGTGCTCCGTCGCTTTCTCAAAGCCAGCCTCGACTTCTTCGGGCGTGCACAGGTTGATCGACACACCGCGACCGTGATTGCCGGCCAATGGTTTGAGCACGACGGGATAACCGATGCGCTCGGCGGCGCGCACAGCATCTCGTGCGCGACGCACGAGTTTCTGCTTTGGAACCGGGAGTCCGAGATCGCGCAATATGCTATTTGTCTCTTCCTTGTCCGATGCCAGTTCGACAGCTATGTTGCTTGTCATTCCTGTCGTCGTCGCTTGTATGCGATGCTGGTAACGGCCATGGCCAAATTGCACGAGACTATGGCGATTGAGACGTAGCCAGGGAATGCCCCGCTCCTCTGCCGCAGCAACGAGCGACGCCGTACTCGGACCAAACGCCCGTCGTTGCGCGTAACGTATAAAGCTGTCGCGCTCTTCCGGGAAATTCCAGTCCTCAGCCGGTGCGTCGCCAGGTTTGATGTCGTCGGGCAACAGGCTGTGAATCAGCGCGAGTGCCAGCGCACTGGCTTCACGGCCGACCGCTTCGTCCTTGTATTGGAACACCATGTTGTAGTGCCCGGGCTCATCGTCAATGGACCGCGTACGACCGAAGGTCACCGCCGATCCCGCCACGTTCTGCAGCTCGATCGCGAGGTGTTCCATGACGTGCCCGAGCCATGTGCCCTCGTCATCACGCAGGCGACGCACAAAGCCGCCCGGCTCACCGTACGAGCACCCGTGTTCGTGTAGCCCCGGAAGAAATTCCAGCAACGGCTTGATGAACGCATCACCCAATCGCCCGGTCGGCCATTGCTCGAGTTCGCCGAGGTCGAGTACATGGCGGATGACCGGAAAGTGCGCGTAAACGTTGGGTCCGACGAATACGTTGGTGCTGACAATTCTCATTTATGGTTTCCTGTCGTCGCTACTCTGCCACAGCCTCTCTGGACGCTGTCAAAAATCGTCCACCTGCCACCAGAATATGCAGCCTGACACCAATCAGGGTTACGGGCTCGCCACGACGAGCCTTGTCCATCGAAGAATAACTCAGATCGGAGGGGTCGATCACCGTGATGCCGCCACTGCCGACAACCTCGAGATCATCGCCGGGACGGATGAATGCCGCCGTGTCTTCATCGAGTCCAATGCCGACCGCAAACGGGTTGTAGGCCAAAGCCGTCAACAGCCTGCCGAGTCGATCACGCTGTCGAAAATGTTGATCGATGATGAATTTGTTCGTCAGGCCAAGTCCTGGCGCCATTGTCACCATGTCGGGGCTCGGCGTACTGCCCTCCAAACCTCCTGCGATCATGTGCTCGGGCAAAAACGCAGCGCCGGCCGATGTGCCAGCCACGTGCATGCCTGCCGCATTGCGACGTCGAATCATTTGCGCAACCGCGGTGCCGCCCAATGTCGTCGACAGACGCAACTGATTGCCGCCCGCCAGGAATACGCCGTCGGACTTCTCGATGTAGTCGAGATGCTCGCTGGCATTGCAGTCCTCGCGCGTCTCGAATGGCAACACGCGCGCGTGCTTGATACCGAGTTGGCGAAACAGCTTTTCGTAATTGCGTCCCGTATCGTCAAGCTCCGACGCCGTAGGAATAATGCCGATCCGCGCGCTCTTGCCACCGCATATTTCAACGAAGCGATCGAGTATCTCGGGATTGTTGAATTTCTCTTCTGCGCCACCTATCGGGATGATGTAACCGCGGTCGGTGTTGTTGTTATTGTTTGCTGGACTCATGGTGTTGCCGACTCTCTTTTCGGCCGCCAAAAAGGGCCGGTATTGTACACGAGGAAGTCACGTACACTGTAACGTCAACAGCAATTTGGCCGCTGCAATGACCACCCGATCACCGCTGGGCAAACCGGCGGCATACCCCAGGCAATATTCACCAGAATCGCTGCATGCGATCGTTCGCTCCGACGATCGCGCAGCGCTGGGTATTGCTGACGATCTGCCATTTCACGGCTGCGACCTTTGGAATGCCTGGGAACTGACATGGCTCAGCTCTGGAGGGCTACCCCAGGTTGCCACGGCCGAAATTCGCGTGCCTGTCGAATCACCAAACATCATCGAATCCAAATCCCTGAAGATCTACCTCAACTCGTTTGCGATGACGAATTACTCTTCAATCGACGCCGTCGCAAAGGCGATCGCGCACGACCTTGGGACCTGCACCGGCGCCAGCGTCGACGTGCGACTGTTGGAGCCGTCCAGTGCCGCCGGAATAAAATTTGAGTCGCTGCCGGGAGACTGCCTCGATTCGCGCAACCTTAGGTGCGATAAATGGGACGTCGATGCGGGATTGCTGCAGTCAGCAACCGACGATGTCATCAACGAGCAAATTCACTCCCACCTGCTGCGCAGCCTGTGCCCGGTCACCAACCAGCCTGACTTCGGCAGCGTGGCTATCTCGTATCACGGCCCGCGCATCGACCGCGATTCGCTGCTCCGCTACATCGTGTCGTACCGGCAGCACCACGCATACCACGAGAGTTGTGTCGAGCGAATGTTTCTCGACATCGAGGAGCGGTGCGAGCCCGATCAACTGACCGTCTACGCACGCTATCAGCGCCGCGGCGGCATTGACATCAATCCGTTTCGCTCGAATTTTGAGCCCGATCCGCCGAACGGTCGTTTATGGAGGCAGTAGGCGAGGCTGTAGCTGCGGGCGAGACGTTTCTCTTCGGAAATAAAGCGCAGCGTAGCGAGCCATTTCGAAGAGAAATGTGTCGGTCGCAGCTGCAGCCGTGTCTATCCCGGCTCGATGTCTTCTTCGGTGAGATCGTGGCCCCAACCCTGTTTGGCGGCCAGGTAACGCCGGTTGCTGTCGGTGACGCCGAAGACGTGCTTGACCGGCGTAATGCCGGTGAGCCCGGCAGCCTCCAGGTCATTGATCTTCTTTGGGTTGTTGGTGAGCAGTCGGAACGGTCCGCCTTTGCGAAAATATTTGAGTAGTGCCGCCGCATCGGTGAAGTCGCGCGAGTCGTCGGGCAGGCCGAGCGAGCGATTGGCCTGGTAGGTATCTTCGCCGCTATCTTGCAACAAGTACGTTGCCGCCTTGGCCCACAGGCCGATACCACGTCCCTCGTGGCCCGACATATAGATCAGCATGCCGCCTTGTTCATCCTCGCTGATTAACTGCAGCGCTGATTGAAATTGCGGTCCACAGTCGCATCGCTGCGACCCAAACACATCTCCGGTCAGGCAACTCGAGTGCACGCGCACGAGTGGATTCGTCCATGAACCGGAATCACCTATTAGCAAAACGCTGTTCACCGCCATCGATGATGCCAGCCTCGAAAACGATTCCTGCGCATTTTGAGCTCGCAGTTGCTCCGCAATATCTTCGATCTTCGAGAGCTCGGTGTTGCGTACACACGCATACCACTGCACTTCGTAATGCTGCTCGCCAATTTCCAGCGGCAAGGGAATAGGCCCGAGGATGCTGATCGAGCCACTCACTATGGAACCTGCGGGCTCGATGATCAGGCCGTCGGGTCCAATGCGAATCAGACTTCCCGCATCAATGAGGCGCTCGCGAACGGTGGTGTCGATATAGGTAAACATGACGACTGGTGGCAGTCCTTTCGACCGATTCTTCGCCCCGCCTCCATCTAACGGCGTGCATAAAACGCTTTGAGCGGGAGGAAATACAAATGAAGAAAGTCAGTGTAACGTTAAAGACCTTGTTGGTCATAGCTGCCTCAGCACTAGTCGGTGCTGGAGCCGGCACCGTGAATGCCACCGAGCCCTGCGGCGGTTTTGGTGAGTGCAAAGTACTGGTAGAAATCAATGCTACGGATGGCGATATCGGTTTTCACTTTTTGATGGACGGCCATGACCTGATTCGCGCCGCCATCTATGCGCCGAATCATCGAAAGATTTTCTATGATTCTGCAAGGGGCCCGTTGCGAGAGCAATTCCTGACGGAGACCTTTGCGGAAAGCGCAGAACCGTTGTGCTGGGAGCCCGAAGAAGGCGACGAAGAATTTGGCGAAGACGTCGTAACGCTGGAGGAATTCCTGGATCGCTGGCAGGAGGGCACTTACACCTTCATCGGCATCGGCGATGGCTGGGAATTTTCATTCGGCCAGACGACGCTGACCTTCGATCTCCCGGCGGCGCCTGACATTGCCTTTGACGTGAACACGTCGGTCATTTCCTGGAGCCCCGGTGACGATCTTGGTGAGTGTTCGGACGGATTGGACGAATTGATCGCGGACGGCAAGCTACCCGATCCTGAAATGGTTGAGGTTGTCGCCTGGGAAGCCGTATTCGAACCCGATGTTGAAGACGGTGATCCGCTTGGAGCTCAAAAGTTTATTGTGCGGGTATCGGCCGACACTCATGCCGTCACAGTTCCTGCGGACTATCTCGCCTCACTGCCCGATGACACGCTCGTGAAAATCGAGGTTGGCGGAATCGGTGCAGGCGATAATGCAACGTTTACCGAGATATTCGACATTTGCGTCAATGAAACAGAAGAAGGCTGTGAAGAGGAAGAGGAAGAGGAAGAAGGTGATTAACACAGGCAGACTAATAGGTCTTTGCGCGGGATTGCTGGTTCTCGGCAATCCCGCCACAGCGGTCGGCAGCCACGATCAGGCAGCGAGTTACCTGCAAGTAAGTGTCGATGCCGATCATATCGGCGTGACGGCGAGAAATGTCGCAACGCAGGACATCCTGTATGAGATCGCGCGTCTCAGCGATCTGAAGATCGTTCAATATATCCCTCTGCAACAGGCCATCTCGTTGCAATTCGAGCAACTACCCTTGCGACTGGCGCTCAAGCGAATACTTGCGAAAGACAGCTATCAGCTTTATCAATCTCAACCGACAAATAGCGACGAGCTGGAAGGCCATTCTCGCTCCAGCACTCTGTGGATATTTTCAGAAGGCTCATCCGATGCGTTGACAGCCGCGACGATTCTCGAGTCCCAACTCAGAACGGGCAATACGCGTGCCAGGATAGAAGCTATCAAGAGCCTGAAAAAGCTCGGCTCGCCCGAAGCGATTGACGCCCTCAGCCTCGCGCTGGCCGACGAAGATTCATGGATTCGCGGTGAGGCAGTGAATGCGTTTGCCGAAATTGGCGGTGATTCTTCCGATGCCTATCTGGCCCAGGCACTCAAGGACGAAGACGCTGCTGTACGCGCAACAGTCGTCGAAGCACTTGCCGACGATCCCGGCGAACATGCTGTGCCCGCGCTGACCCTGGCATTGCAGGATCCGGATCCGGATGTGCGCATGCTAGCCATCGATGCACTGGAAGAAATCGGCGGTCACGCGGCATACACGAGCTTGGCGCTCGCGCGTGAAGATCCGGACCCAGAAATACGAGACGCTATCAGTGAGTCATTAGCCTTGCTTGAACATCAACAATAGGCAGCTATTACTCGCAAATTCTGAAAGTTTTAGATTCAAATTCACTCCTATTGATATCTATATTAAGTCGTCTACAGACTTCTGCAGCTATTCTAAGCCAAGGACAGCTATCGATCGGTTGAGATCACCATCCTATAGCTGTCATCCACGTGGTAGGCTTTTGGCAGGCGGCTCGTGACCCCAAGCGGACGCGGAATTCCTGCACTGGTTCAAACAGATTGTCTAAACTATCCGGGGTATCAGCCGTACGAACTGGCGACATAAACCAGCCGGGAGAGACTAATGAAATCCGCTTTGTATCATCTTCTCCTGGCAGTCTCCGTGGCGACTTTCTCCGTTGACGCATCTGCAGCCAGCTCCACGGTAGAACTCGAAAGCCCCCGGCTCACGGCCTTGCTGAAGGAAGTACGTGCGATAAAAAATCAAGTGCTGGAAAACTTTTGGCGGGAGATCTCAAAGCAAGGCACACCCCTGGTGGAATCCATACCCGGTGAACCGGACCATGTTCTCCTCACGTTTCTGTGGCGGGGAGATGAGCAAACCAAAAACGTCGTGCTGTTTTCCGTGCTCACAACCAGGGCCAATATGGATTTTTCCACTGAACAACTCGCTCGAAGCCAACTAACCCGTCTGCCCCGGACGGATGTTTGGTACCGGACGTTCACAATTCGCCACGACGTCCGCTTGTCCTATTATTTTTCGCCAAATGACCCGCTGCTGCCGGCCTCACGGCGTACTACCGGCAAGAATTGGGAGACGCTACAACCAGACCCGCTCAATCCGAACCGTTTTGTGCTGGCCCACGAGGATCGCGACTGGGTGAGATCCACGGTCGATCTACCCGGCGCGACCCCCGTGCCCTGGATTGTCTCGCGACCGGACATCCGTAAGGGTCGTACCGAGATGCACCGCTTGCCAAGCACGTATCTGCAGAATGAACGCCGCTTCTGGGTCTATACACCACCGGGATACTCCCTGGCACACGAGCCATACAGCCTACTAGTGCTTTTTGACGGATGGACCTACGCTCACATTATTCCGACAAGCACCATCCTGGAAAACCTCCTGGCGGCCGACCAATTGGACCCGACTATCGTCGTAATGGTGGCCCAGCGCGACCGTGGAATGGAACTGGGCTGCTATGAGCCATTTAATGAGTTTCTGGTTCGCGAACTGATTCCCTGGTTGCGGGTGCATTATCACGTAAGTGCGAATCCCACTGAAACGATTGTCGGAGGCACAAGCATGGGCGGACTGGCGGCCGTATGCGCCGGCTGGCAACATCCGGATATTTTCGGAAATGTACTTTCCCAATCAGGCTATTTCAGCTGGGATCCGCTCGAGGAGGAAGCTGTATACAAAGAAGAACTCGAGTTTGAATGGATCATTCGGCAGCTTGCTGCAAGTCCCAAGGTGGACGTTCGCCTGGTACTCAGCGTAGGTACGCTCGAACACGATCACGATTTTCCCCACAGTACCTCGTTGCTCCAGGCCAACCGGCACATGCGGGATGTTCTTCTCGCGAAAGGGTACGAATTCACCTATATCGAGGTGGCAGGCGGTCATGATATTTACAGCAATGCGCTGGCCTTACCGGCCAATTTGATAGCCATGGCTAATCACATCCGTGCACAAAAACGTGCAGATCACTGATATGCCGACGGCAACGTACGAATGACCGCTCCTGGCCGTTAGCGGAAGTCAGAATCTAGTATTTCCAGCGTTTTTGACGTCCGCTTTGCCCCCGATAGCGGCCAATCGAGTGTTACGATGCTGAGAGGCAGCTAACTGGTCTTGCTCAGTCTAGTGGACACCTTCATTTAGCGCAATAACCACAATTTAAACGCGGTTTTCCGTATTTGTATTCGTCGGATCGGTACTAACCAGCACTGTCCGGGTCGTTATCACACAAATCGCCAATCTGATCTTTATCGACATCCGATTGATCGGGATTAGCTATGTTCGGGCAGTTATCAGCATCGTCCGGGACCCGGTCAAGATCC
>JADFNV010000011.1 GCA_022563195.1 Pseudomonadota bacterium | reverse complement strand
TCGGCAACCTCACGTTCTTCCGGGTCTACTCGGGCATTTTGAATTCCGGCGACACGATTTATAATCCGGTCAAAAGCAAGAAAGAGCGTATTGGTCGAATTTTGCAAATGCATGCGAATGATCGCAAAGAGATCAAGGAAGTACGCGCAGGCGATATCGCATCTGCTGTTGGGTTGAAAGATGTGACGACGGGTGACACGCTTTGTGATTTAAAGAGAGTCATCACGCTGGAGCGCATGGATTTTCCGGATCCGGTTATCTCGGTCGCCGTCGAACCGAAAACGAAGCCTGATCAGGAAAAAATGGGCATAGCGCTACAAAAACTGGCGAAAGAGGACCCGTCTTTCCGCGTGCATACGGATGAGGAGTCGGGTCAGATAATTATCTCGGGCATGGGTGAGCTGCATCTGGATGTCATCGTCGATCGCATGCGGCGTGAATTTCGAGTCGAGGCGAATGTCGGCAAGCCACAAGTGGCTTATCGCGAGACAATTCGAAAGTCAGTGGAGCAGGAAGGAAAATTTGTCCGGCAGTCGGGTGGACGAGGTCAGTACGGTCACGTATTCCTGCGTATTGAGCCACTGCCGCCAGGCTCGGGGTACGAATTTGAAAACGCGATTGTTGGCGGCGTGGTGCCCAGGGAATATATTTCAGCTGTCGACAAGGGTACGCGAGAGCAGATGGAAAATGGTGTCATTGCTGGCTATCCGGTTGTAGATTGCAAGGTCACTCTTTACGATGGCTCGTATCACGATGTTGACTCGAGTGAAATCGCGTTCAAGATAGCCGGTTCGATGGCATTCCGAGATGGGGCTTTGAAGGCGGACCCGGTGCTGCTCGAACCGATTATGAAGGTCGAAGTTGTAACACCAGAGGATTACATGGGTGACGTGATGGGCGATTTAAATCGCCGTCGTGGTTTGACAAAAGGCATGGATGACTCGCCGTCAGGTAAGATTATCCGCGCCGAAGTGCCGCTTGCCGAAATGTTCGGTTATGCGACCGCGTTGCGATCGATGAGCCAGGGACGCGCGGTTTACTCAATGGAATTTGAGAAGTATGCAGAAGTGCCACGAAACGTGGCCGATACAGTCATGAAGAAGGCGAGCTAATGTCTAAAGAGAAGTTTGAAAGAACCAAGCCGCATATCAATGTTGGCACGATTGGTCACGTAGATCATGGCAAGACGACGCTGACAGCGGCGTTGACGAAGGTCATGGCGGAGCTGCACGGTGGCGAGGTCATGGGCTACGATCAGATTGACAATGCTCCGGAAGAGCGCGCGCGTGGTATCACGATTGCGACGGCACACGTGGAATACGAGAGTGAAAACCGACACTACGCGCACGTGGATTGTCCGGGACACGCGGACTACGTGAAGAACATGATCACGGGTGCGGCGCAGATGGACGGTGCGATTCTGGTGGTATCGGCGGCTGATGGGCCGATGCCACAGACACGCGAGCACATTCTGCTGGCGCGTCAGGTGGGTGTTCCGTACATCGTGGTGTACCTGAACAAGGCCGACCAGGTTGATGACGACGAGCTTTTGGAGTTGGTTGAGATGGAGGTGCGGGATCTTCTGTCGACGTACGAGTTTCCGGGCGACGACACGCCGATTATTACGGGTTCGGCGCTGAAGGCTTTCGAGGGTGATGAGTCGGACATTGGTGTACCGTCGGTACTGAAGCTGGTCGAGCAGATGGACAGCTACTTTCCGGTGCCCGAGCGTGCGATTGACGGTGATTTTCTGATGCCGGTTGAGGATGTGTTTTCGATATCGGGTCGTGGCACGGTAGTGACGGGCCGTATAGACCGCGGTGTTGTGAATGTGGGTGACGAGATCGAGATTGTTGGCATCAAGGACACCGAGAAGACGACCTGCACGGGTGTTGAGATGTTCAGGAAGCTTCTGGACCAGGGCATGGCGGGCGACAATGTCGGCGTATTGCTCAGAGGCACGAAGCGCGAAGACGTTGAGCGTGGACAGGTGCTGGCGAAGCCGGGATCGATCACACCACACACCAAGTTTGAGGCGGAAGTCTACATTCTGACCAAGGATGAAGGTGGTCGTCATACACCGTTTTTCAAGGGCTATCGTCCGCAGTTTTACTTCCGTACGACGGATGTTACGGGCGCCGTTGAGTTGCCCGAAGGCACAGAGATGGTGATGCCGGGTGATAATGTGCAGATGGTCGTGGAATTGATCGCACCGATCGCCATGGAAGACGGGCTGCGTTTCGCTATTCGCGAAGGTGGTCGTACCGTGGGCGCCGGTGTGGTGGCGAAGATCATCGAATAGCACGACAAAGCATCGTAGGAGCCCGCCCTAATAAGAGAACGCTGGACCAACCGAATGGTGAAGCGGTTTCGATCGGACCGGACGATAGCGATGTCAGGAATTGTAGAAAGGCATCGTAGAAGCGCCGCTTCGCGCGCGTGACTGCCTGATTATTTGAAAGGAAATTATTGTGACAAAAAATCAAAACATTAGGATTCGCCTGAAGGCATTCGATCATCGTCTGCTCGATAAATCAGCGCGTGAGATTGTAGAGACAGCCAGACGCACTGGCGCCGCGGTCAAGGGACCGATTCCGCTGCCGATGAGGAAGGAACGATTCACGATCCTGATTTCACCGCATGTGAATAAAGATGCTCGTGACCAGTACGAAATCCGGGAGCACAAGCGCCTCATGGACATCGTCAACCCCACGGACAAGACTGTGGACGCATTGATGAAACTTGAGCTACCTGCCGGCGTGGACGTGCAGATCAAGCTGAACTAGCGGGATTTCGCGCTAAACGGCCCACTTCAGGGGGGCGGAATAGTCATTGCACATGCGGTCACCGCGGCGCGGCTATCGGGGAGCTTGTTTGCTGCTCGCTTCGCGAGCTTTATGTTGCACAAGCAAGCACACCCAATACGGCCACCTAAATCGTTTAAAATCAACAAGTTCTCTCGAAAGGCCATATCCGGACGTCAGGGCGGGAAAAAACGCTGTGAGAAAGACCGAAAAACCCTTGCGGGACAGGGTATTGAGGCTATAATTGCGGGCTCGCTGGATTTGGCCGGGCCGGGAGTCGGCCAAGTCTGGGAAAGGCGTCACAAGGCACTGCTCTGTGACGCTTACATTTACAGTCGCCAGGAAACCGAAGGCGACACGGCAAATCCCGGACCGCCGGGCCAAAACATGTTTGGTTCGGAGCTAGGGTCAGCCCCAGAGCTTTTTGAGAACAGGATGTTCTCGGCGACGGCTGGCCCTTTCGCGTGTCTGAAATATGGGGAAAATTTAGAGGCGCTGGTCATTCATAGCCAGCGTGAGGTTTTGAAGATGACGATGGGTCTTGTTGGCCGCAAGTGCGGCATGACACGTATTTTTACGGAAGACGGGGAGTCGATTCCCGTGACCGTTATTGAGGCACAGCCAAACCGGATAACTCAGGTGAAGACCATTGAGAGGGACGGCTATCGTGCGTTGCAGGTAACTGCGGGTGACAAGAAACCTTCTCGAGTGTCCAAGCCACAAGCTGGCCACTTTGCAGCGGCCAAGGTTGAGGCTGGTGACCTGATCGCTGAGTTTCGCATTGATGATGCGGACGAGGGCGAATTCGAGCAGGGCAAGGAAATAAGAGTTGAAATATTTTCTGTGGGGCAGAAGGTTGACGTGATCGGCACATCAATCGGCAAGGGTTTCGCCGGTGTAATCAAGCGTTACCACTTCAGCATGCAGGATGCGACCCACGGTAATTCGTTGTCGCATCGGGCGCCCGGATCAATCGGTCAGAACCAGACGCCTGGTCGCGTCTTCAAAGGCAAGAAGATGGCTGGCCACATGGGCAATGTTCGCCGCACGGTACAGAACCTGGAGGTTGTTCGCGTCGACGAGGAGCGCAATCTTCTGCTGATCAAGGGCGCGGTCCCGGGCCACAGCGGCGGACGAGTCATCGTTCGTCCAGCAGTCAAGGCCGGCAACTAAGGAACGCGACGATGAAACTGAAGATGCAAGGCAGTGGTTCAGTTGACGTTCTCGACTCCGCGTTTGGCGTGGACTTTAACGAACCATTGGTTCACCAGGTCGTCACTGCATACCTGTCAGGCGGTCGGGCCGGAACCAAGGCGCAGAAAAATCGTGCGGCGGTTCGCGGCGGCGGGGCCAAGCCGTGGGCACAAAAGGGCACGGGCCGGGCACGCGCTGGAACGATTCGCAGTCCTATCTGGGTAGGCGGTGGTCGTACGTTTGCAGCGAAACCGCGCGATTACGAGCAGAAGGTCAATAAGAAAATGTACCGTGCCGCCCTGCGTTCGGTGTTCTCTGAGCTTATTCGCCAGGATCGCCTGGTTGTCGTCAAGAGTCTAGAGCTCGAGGCAGCAAAGACCAGGTTGCTTGCGGGTAAATTGCAAGACCTGGGTCTGGACAACGTGCTGATACTGAACGAGGCGTTCGAAGAGAAAATCTTCCTGGCGGCACGCAATTTGCCAAATGTCGGCATTTGCGATGCAGCATCGATCGATCCGGTTGTGTTGATTCGATTTGAGAAAGTGTTGATCACTCTGCCGGCCCTGAAATTGATCGAGGAGCGCTTGTCATGAGTGTTGCAGCTCATCAGCAACGGCTGATGACCGTTATCCGCGGTCCGCATCTGTCCGAGAAAAGCCATATGGCTGCCGAAAGTAACCAGGTTGTTTTCAAGGTTCGCAGGGATGCGACCAAGAGAGAAATTCGCCAGGCTGTCGAGTTGTTGTTCGAGGTTAAGGTCGCTGATGTCACTGTCTTGAATGTCAAAGGCAAGGTCAAGCGATTTGGCCAGACGCGCGGCCGTCGTAACGACTGGAAGAAAGCATACGTCAGGCTTGCCGAAGGCAGCTCGATCGAATCGCTGCTGGGCACGGAATAAGGTATCGGGATATGTCAGTACATAAAGCAAAACCGACATCAGCTGGTCGCCGATTTGTTGTTGCCGTCAAGACTCCTGGCCTGCACAAAGGCAAGCCATACAGCAAACTTCTTGAAAAGAAAACGTCGAAGGGCGGGCGCAACAATAATGGGCGCATCACTGTTCGTCATCAGGGTGGCGGCCACAAACAGCGCTACCGCATTGTTGATTTCAAGCGCGATAAAGACGGTATTCCTGGCGTCGTTGAACGTCTCGAATACGATCCGAATCGAAGCGCCCATTTGGCATTGATTAAGTATGCTGATGGTGAGCGACGTTACATCCTGGCGCCGAAAGGCATTGGGCCTGGCGCGCCTATCGCGAGTGGCGAAGACGCGGCAATCAAGCCGGGCAATGCGTTGCCACTTAAAGCAATTCCGGTTGGTACCTTGATTCACAACATCGAAATGAAGCCGGGCAAGGGCGGCCAGTTGGTGCGCTCAGCAGGCGGTTCAGCGCAGCTGGCTGCACGTGAGGGTGCTTATGCAACGCTCAGACTGCGTTCTGGCGAAACACGCAAGATTCATGTCGATTGCCGCGCGACGATTGGTGAGGTTGGGCATGGCGAACACAATCTGCGCAAGCTCGGAAAGGCGGGTGCGTCACGCTGGAGAGGCGTGCGCCCAACGGTTCGGGGTGTTGCGATGAACCCTGTCGATCACCCCCACGGTGGTGGTGAGGGTCGTACGTCAGGTGGTCGTCATCCGGTGAGCCCATGGGGCACGCCGACTAAGGGTGCAAAGACGCGCTCGAACAAGCGCACAGATAGCATGATTCTGCGTCGTCGCAAGCGCAAATAGGTTAAGGAATTAGAAAATGCCACGTAGTGTGAAAAAAGGCCCATTCGTCGATACACATTTGGCGAAAAAAGTGGCTTTAGCTGCAAAAAACAATGATCGCCGACCGATCAAGACGTGGTCGCGTCGCTCGATGGTGCTGCCCGATATGGTCGGGCTGACGATCGCCGTGCATAACGGCCGTCAACATGTACCGGTTCTGATTTCTGAAAATATGGTTGGTCACAAGCTGGGCGAGTTTGCGATGACCAGGACGTTTCGCGGTCACTCCGGTGATCGTAAGACGAAATAAGTCAAAGGAGTAACGGCTCATGCAAGTTGCAGCAACACTTCGCTACGCGCGTATCTCACCGCAGAAATGCCGTTTGGTGGCCGACACCATTCGCGGCAAGTCGGTTGATGACGCGTTGCGGGCTTTGACTTTTACGCCAAAGAAAAGTGCGCGCATCGTGAAGAAAGTATTGGAGTCGGCGATCGCCAACGCCGAGCACAATCACGGCGCGGATATTGACGAATTGAAGGTATCGACCATCGAGATAAATGAGGCACCTACGCTGCGCCGTTTTCGTGCTCGCGCCAAGGGTCGTGGCGCACGCATTATCAAGCGAAACAGTCACATCACTATTCGCGTAGCAGACGAGTAATAAGTATGGGTCAGAAAGTACATCCGATTGGAATTCGCCTCGGCATTGTCAAGGACTGGTCGTCCAAGTGGTATGCCGATTCGAAGACGTTCCCCGAGTACGTTCGCACGGATCATCAGCTGAGAGTTTTCATCAAGAAAAAGCTCAAAGACGCATCTGTCAGTCGTATTACGATCGAGCGCCCGGCGAAGAAAGCCAATATCACGATCCATACAGCCAGGCCGGGAATCGTGATTGGCAAGAAGGGTGAGGACATTGAGAAACTTCGCGCAGAAGCCGCAAAAATGATCGGCATGAATATAAGCGATGTGCGCATCAACATCAGCGAAGTGCGCAAGCCTGAGCTTGATGCACAGCTCGTTGCTGAAGGAATCGCACAACAGCTTGAGCGTCGCGTAATGTTTCGACGTGCCATGAAGCGGGCGGTAACTAACACGATGCGTGTCGGGGCAGAGGGAATAAAGGTAAGAGTTGGTGGTCGCCTGAACGGTGCCGAGATCGCACGTTCGGAATGGTATCGCGAGGGGCGTGTGCCATTGCACACTTTTCGTGCGGATATTGACTACGGCCTGGCCGAGGCATTTACGACTTACGGTGTTATCGGCGTCAAGGTCTGGATTTTCAAAGGCGAAGTTTTCGAGAAGCCCGTCGAAGTGGCGGCAGAATCCGCAGACGGAGCAGGAGGCGCACGCTCGTAAGGGCCCGCGCTTATCGGGGATTCAGTATGTTACAGCCAAAACGGACGAAATTTCGAAAACAGCATAAGGGACGCAACCGTGGCCTCGCGATACGCGGCAGCACGGTGGCATTTGGTACCTATGGCCTTAAGGCAACGGGTCGCGGCCGCATGACGGCACGTCAGATAGAAGCAGCCCGTCGTGCGATGACGCGTCACATCAAGCGTGGTGGCAAGATCTGGATTCGCGTGTTTCCAGACAAACCGATCACGAAGAAACCGCTCGAAGTGCGCCAGGGTAAGGGCAAGGGCAATGTTGAGTACTGGGTTTGTCAGATTCAACCGGGTCGTGTCCTGTATGAGATGGAAGGTGTGTCGGAAGAGATCGCGCGCGAGGCATTTCGTCTCGCAGCGGCAAAGCTGCCGTTCTCGACCACATTCGTAACGCGGCAGGTAATGTAATGGAAGCTCAGGAACTTCGCAAAAAGTCGGTTGAAGAGCTCGATGAAGAGCTCGTCGCGCTTCGTCGCGAGCAATTCAACTTGCGTATGCAACAGGCGACAGGCGAGTTGCCACAACACCATCAGCATCGTCTCGTAAGAAAAGACATCGCGCGAATCAAGACGGTTCTGAGTGAATTCAAGCGCACAGCGAGTGAAAGCTAATGAGCGAAGACAAGAAAGTACGACGCACGATTGTAGGGCGCGTTGTCAGCGACAAGATGGACAAGACTGTATCAGTCGCGATTGAGCGCCTGATCAAGCACCCGGTATATGGCAAGTACATCCGTCGCACGACCAAAGTGCTTGCTCACGATGCGGAAAACGAATGCAAGTCAGGCGATCGCGTTGCGATTTCTGAGTGCCGACCAATTTCGAAGAATAAATCGTGGACAGTGGTCGACGTCATTGAACGCGCTGCCGACCACGTGTGATTTAAGGATTAAGTCATGATTCAGATGCAAACAATGCTGGAAGCGGCCGATAACTCCGGTGCTCGCCGTGTTCAATGCATCAAGGTGCTCGGTGGATCGAAGCGTCGTTATGCCGGCGTCGGCGATGTCATCAAGGTCAGTGTCAAGGATGCTATTCCGCGCGGGAAGGTCAAGAAGGGCGAGATATACAACGCTGTTGTTGTCCGTACGCGCAAAGGTGTGCGCCGCAAAGACGGTTCGTTGATTCGTTTCGACGGTAATGCAGCCGTATTGCTTAATTCACGCCTCGAGCCAATCGGCACTCGAATCTTCGGTCCGGTCACACGCGAGTTGCGAACAGTCAAATTTATGAAAATTATTTCGTTGGCACCCGAGGTTCTCTAGGAACTCGGTTACCACGGTAAGAGACAAATGAACAAGATAAAAAAAGGCGATGACGTCATCGTAAGAACTGGCAAAGACAAGGGCCGTCGCGGCACCGTGTTACAGATCTTCGATGACGGGCGAGTGCTTGTTGAAGGCGTAAACCTTGCAAAGAAGCACACGAAGCCGAACCCGAACGTTGGCGAGCCGGGAGGTATCAAGGACAAAGCAATGCCTCTCGACATTTCGAACGTTCTCGTTTTCAACCCGAAATCGAAAAAGGGCGAGCGAATTGGTATCCGGGTTGAAGACGACGGCAGCAAGGTACGGGTGTTCAGAGGTACGGGCGACGTCGTCGACATATAGAGAGGAATTGCGAGAAAGCGTCGTAGGAGCCCGCTCCCGTCAAGCGGGATTGAGACATGCGGGCGATTGCAGAGACAGGAATAATGTCAAGATTACAGAAAAAATTTCATGCAGAGCTGATGGGCGAGATCCAGAAAAAACTTGGCTTGGAAAACACGATGCAGGTGCCACGTGTCACCAAGATTACGCTCAATATGGGCGTGGGTGAGGCCGTTGCTGACAAGAAAATCATGGAGCACGCGCGTGCTGACCTCGAGAAAATTTCAGGTCAACGTCCTGTGACAACGATTGCGCGCAAGTCAGTTGCAGGCTTCAAGATTCGTGATGGTATGGCGATCGGTTGCAAGGTGACCCTGCGACGTGAACGCATGTACGAATTCCTCGATCGTCTCGTGAGCGTTGCGATTCCACGAATTCGTGACTTTCGTGGCTTGAACCCGAAGTCTTTTGATCGTCAGGGTAACTACACCATGGGCGTTTCCGAGCAGATTATCTTCCCGGAAATTAACTACGACGAAATTGATGTGCTGCGTGGATTAGATATTACGATTACCACGTCGGCTCGCAATGTCGAGGAAGGTCGGGCGTTACTTGAAGCGTTTAACTTTCCATTTAAGAAATAGAGAAGAAAATATGGCCAAGCAGTCAATGATTCAACGCGAACTCAAGCGCACGAAGCTCGTGGCGAAGTATGCGAACAAGCGTGCTGCGATTAAAGCAACGATTCGCAACATCCACAGCAGCGATGAGGAGCGCGCAGTTGCGCAGACAAAGCTCAACGCATTGCCGCGAGATTCGAGCCCGGTAAGGCAACGCAACCGCTGTGCGATTACGGGGCGCCCGCGTGGTGTCTATCGTAAGTTTGGCCTCGGCCGCAATAAGCTCAGGGAAGCCGCGATGAAGGGCGAAATTCCAGGGCTCACCAAGGCCAGTTGGTAGGCGGAGACGAATATGAGTATGACGGATCCAATTGCGGACATGTTGACCCGCATTCGTAACGGGCAAAAGGCTCGCAAAGTAAGCGTTTCTATGCCGGCATCGAGCGCGAAGGAAGCAGTGGCGAAAGTATTGAAGAGTGAAGGCTATATCACGGGCTATTCAAGCGATGGAGAGGGTGCGACGAAGCAACTCTCGGTTGAGCTCAAGTATTTTGAGGGCGTGCCAGTTATCGAGCACATCGAGCGTTCGAGCAAGCCTGGTCTTCGCATATATCGCGGTAAGGAAGAGTTGCCGAAGGTGCTCGGTGGTCTCGGCATTTCGATTGTATCGACATCGGCTGGCGTCATGAGCGATCGCCAGGCAAGAGAGAAGGGTATTGGTGGTGAGGTTCTGTGCATCGTTTCATGAGTGCCAGGACCTGATCGAGACGAGACAAGACTATGTCCAGAATTGCAAAAGCTCCGGTTGAGTTGCCACAAGGCGTCGAATTTAAGCAGGAAGGCAATGTTGTCACCATTAATGGCAGCAAGGGTGCATTGACGCTTGAGTTGAACTCGGAAGTGGAACTGACAAGAAATGAAGATGTGCTCATGGTAGCGCCACGTTCGGGATCGCGGTTTGCCGGGGCAGTTGCGGGCACAACGCGCGCACTGTTGGCGAACATGGTTCGAGGTGTTACCGATGGTTATGAGCGCAAACTCGAGCTCGTCGGCGTTGGTTATCGAGCACAACTGCAAGGCAAAGTATTGAGCCTGACGCTTGGTTTCTCGCATCCCGTGGTGTACGAAGTACCCGAGGGAGTTAGCGTTGAAACACCAAGTCAGACCGAAGTGATCATCAAGGGTATGGACAAGCAGCAAGTCGGCCAGGTTGCAGCTGAGATTCGCAATTTTCGACCACCTGAGCCTTACAAAGGCAAGGGTGTTCGCTACGCCAATGAACGTGTGGTGATGAAGGAAGCGAAGAAGAAGTAATAGAGAAGCTTATGAAATTGGACAAGAAACAAAATCGATTGCGGCGTGCCCGGAAAGTACGTGCAAAGATTCAGGAACTAGAAATGAACCGACTGAGCGTTCACCGTACACCACGGCATATTTACGCACAGGTGATCGCGCCCGATGGTGGCACAGTGCTGGCATCGGCATCGACACTCGAGTCAGAAGTTCGCAAGGGCGTCAAGAGTGGCGGCAATGTTGAGGCGGCTTCGATTGTCGGTGCGCGCATAGCTGAAAAGGCCAAGGCAATCGGCATTGATACGGTCGCGTTTGATCGTTCGGGTTTTCGCTATCACGGGCGCATCAAGGCGCTGGCCGACGCTGCTCGCGAAGCGGGATTGAAGTTTTAAAAGAGGATTGTTGGTACGCGTAACGCTGCCGGGAACAGACTATGGCAAGAAATGAACATGCACAGTCGAACGATGACCTGATTGAAAAACTCGTGACGGTTAACCGTGTCGCCAAAGTTGTAAAAGGCGGTCGTCAATTTGGATTTACAGCGTTGACGGTGGTCGGTGACGGTCAGGGCCAGGTTGGGTTCGGTTATGGCAAGGCACGCGAGGTACCGATCGCGATTCAGAAAGCAATGCAAAACGCACGCAAGAATATGATTGAGATCAACCTGAACAATGACACCTTGCAATATGCGAAGAAAGGCCGTCATGGTGCGACTCGGGTTTATATGCAACCGGCGTCTGAAGGAACTGGTGTTATTGCCGGCGGAGCGATGCGCGCTGTTTTCGAATGCGCTGGTGTTCGTAATGTGCTGGCAAAGAGTTACGGTTCGCGAAACCCAATCAATGTTGTGCGCGCGACAATTGGCGCTCTGGCCGATATTCATTCTCCGCAATCGATCGCGGCGAAACGTGGCAAGAAAGTAAAGGAAATCCTGGCTTAGGCCTGAGTGTGAGATAGCAGAGACAAGATCATGGCGAAGCCAAAAGAATTGAAAGTAACGCTCGTCAAGAGCAAGCACGGTCGGTTGAAAAAGCATCGCGCTTGTGTGGCCGGACTCGGTCTTAGGAAGCTGCACCAGACGGTGCGGGTACAGGATACGCCAGAGAATCGCGGCATGATCAATCGTATCGCGTATCTCGTTAAGGTAGAGGAAGCCTGAAATGCGTCTTAACGAATTATCGCCCGGCAAGGGGGCGAAAAAAACCGGCAAACGTTTCGGACGAGGACATTCGGCGGGCCAGGGCAAAACCAGTGGCCGTGGTCAGAAGGGACAACATGCACGGTCGGGCGGCTATCATAAGGTTGGCTTCGAGGGCGGCCAGATGCCGCTGCAGCGGCGCCTGCCGAAAGTAGGCTTCACGTCGCGTAAAGCTCGCCTGACGGCAGAATTGCGTTTGCATGAACTCGCGATTCCGACCGCGGATGTCATAGATATGGATGTACTGAAGGCAGCTAACCTCGTGCCGGCCTTCGTCTCCAAGGTCAAGGTCATCAAGTCGGGCGAAATTGACAAGGCAGTGAAGCTCAAGGGCATCGCTGTAACGAAAGGTGCACGCGAAGCCATACAGAAGGCTGGCGGCAGCATCGAATAAAGAATTAGGAAACCATCGTAGGAGCCCGCTATGCGGGCGATTGCAGAGACAGGAAAAGCGTAGGAATTAACGTGGCAAAAACGCCTCAACAAAATCCGGCAGATATCGCGAAATCAGCGAGCAAACTGGGCGAACTCAAGGTTCGCTTCCTGTTTCTGATTGGTGCGTTGATCGTATTCCGTGCAGGTACCTACATTCCGGTACCGGGCGTGGACCCTGTCGCGCTGGCTGCGTTTTTTGAGCAGCAGGCTGGCGGTCTGCTGGGCATGGTCAACTTGTTCTCGGGTGGTGCATTGTCACGCTTCGGCATTTTCGCAATGGGGATCATGCCGTACATTTCGTCGTCGATTATTATGCAGATGGCGAGCCATATCGTGCCTACATTGCAGCAGCTCAGAAAAGAAGGTGAGCAGGGCCGCCGCCAGATCGTCAAGTACACGCGCTATGGCACGGTTTTCCTGGCAAGCTTCCAGTCGATCGCTGCGGCATCCTGGCTGCAGGGTCAGGTGGGCATCGTTGTCAATCCGGGGCCATCGTTTGTGATCCCGGCCTGTATCACCTTGGTTACGGGTACGATATTCCTGATGTGGCTTGGTGAGCAGATCACAGAACGCGGTATCGGCAACGGTATCTCGATGATCATTCTCGCGGGCATTGTTGCGGGCCTTCCTGCCGCCGTTGCCAGCACGGCTGGTCTCGTGCGCAGCGGCGAGATGTCAGCTGTAACCGCGATATTAATGCTTCTCGGTGCGATCGCGGCGATCGTATTCGTCGTTTATATGGAGCGTGCACAACGGCGTATTGCGGTTAATTACGCGCGCAGGCAACAGGGCCGTAAAATGTACCAGGCGCAGAGCACGCATTTGCCATTCAAGATCAATATGGCGGGCGTAATTCCGCCGATTTTCGCATCGAGTATCCTGATGTTCCCGGCGACAATCGCGCAATTTTTCGGCCAGGCGGCCGAGCCGAATTTTTTACAACGATTATTACAGACGATTGGCGCCAACCTTGGTCCCGGACAACCCATATATGTGCTGATGTATGCGGCACTGATTATTTTCTTTTGCTTCTTCTATACGGCGCTGATGTTTAATTCGAAAGACACGGCGGACAATCTGAAGAAGTCAGGCGCGTTTGTACCAGGTATTCGCCCGGGCGCACACACGGCCGACTACATAGACAAGGTACTGACGAGATTGACATTCTGGGGCGCGCTATATATTGCAGGTGTCTGTCTGTTGCCGGAACTTGTGCGTATGTTCTACCCGACCATGCCATTTAGCTTCGGCGGCACGTCTTTGTTGATTCTCGTAGTCGTAACGATGGACTTCATGTCGCAAATGCAAGCGCATGCGATGAGCCATCAGTATGAGGGCATGATGCAGAAAGCCAACCTGCGCAATTACGGCCGTGGCGGACAAGTACGCTGATATTGTCAGCGGATACAGGAGCAAGCTCATGAAAGTAAGAGCATCAGTAAAAAGAATCTGCAGAAATTGCAAAATCATTCGCCGCAAAGGTGTTGTACGAGTGATCTGCACCGACGCGCGACATAAGCAGCGCCAGGGTTAAACAAAAAGGAACACCTAAGTGGCACGAATAGCAGGCATTAATATTCCATTGACCAAACATGTCGTGATTTCCTTGACGGCGATCTTCGGCATCGGGCGAACTCGCGCACAACAGATTTGTGCGGCGGCGAGTGTCGCACCGGAGACAGCGGTCAAAGATCTCGCGGAACCGGAAGTCGCGAAGCTCAGAACGGCCGTTGCGATATTTACGGTCGAGGGCGACCTTCGGCGAGAAATATCCATGAATATCAAACGCTTGATGGATTTAGGTTCCTACCGCGGGATTCGGCACCGGCGTGGATTGCCCTTGCGTGGCCAGCGAACTCGCACTAACGCGCGCACTCGTAAGGGTCCGCGGCGACCGATTAAAAGGTAAGAACGACGAAGTGTCGTAGGAGCCCGCCGTACGAAGAGAACGCTGGACCAACCGAATGGTTTAGTGGTATCGATCGGACCGGGCGATAGCGGTAATAGAGAGAACAGAATGGCTGAAGCTAAGAAAAAGAAGGTTAAAAAGCATGTCGTGGATGCGATAGCGCATATTCATGCTTCCTTCAACAACACGATCATTACGATTACGGATCGCCAGGGCAATACCCTCTCGTGGGCAACTGCGGGTGGCTGCGGATTTCGTGGGTCTCGCAAATCAACGCCGTTTGCGGCGCAGATTGCGTCCGAGAAGGCGGGCCGTTTAGCGCTGGATTGTGGTGTCAAGAACCTGGACGTGCGAGTTCGCGGACCAGGTCCGGGCCGCGAGTCAGCGGTGCGCGCCCTGAACGCCCTGGGTTTTCGTATTCAAAACATCGAGGACGTTACACCGATTCCTCACAATGGCTGTCGCCCGCCCAAAAAGCGTCGCGTTTAGAGGCTAAAGTAAATGGCAAGATATTTAGGACCAAAGTGCAAACTGTCCCGCCGCGAAGGCACGGATCTGTTTTTGAAAAGTGGCATCAGGCCGCTTGAGTCGAAGTGTAAACTTGACGTGCCGCCAGGAGGCGCGCCACAGCGTCGCCCGCGTATTTCGGAATACGGTCTGCAACTTCGCGAAAAACAAAAGTTGCGTCGCATGTATGGCGTACTCGAACGTCAGTTTCGCAATTACTACAAGCGTGCTGCGCAGTTGAAGGGGTCAACGGGTGAGAACCTGTTGCGCCTTCTCGAAGGTCGTCTGGACAATGTTGTCTATCGTATGGGTTTCGCCGCAACGCGCGCCGAAGCACGTCAGCTCGTAAGCCACAAGAGCATTGAGATGAACGGCAAAGTCGTCAATATTCCGTCTGCGCAGGTTGCGGCAGGCGATTCTATCGGCATTCGTGAAAGGGCTCGTAAACAACTTCGCATTCAAAGTGCGATGGAAATTGCTGGCCAGATCGGCCTGCCCGACTGGGTTGAGGTCGACGCGAAAAAGATGTCGGGGGTAATGAAATCATTGCCGGAACGGGCAGATGTGCTTCCCGATATCAATGAAAACCTCGTCGTTGAGCTTTACTCTAAGTAGTCAGGAGGGTATTTACCCATGCAGGAATCTGTACATGAATTTTTGAAGCCTCGCGTTGTCAAGGTAACGCCGATTAATGATCAGTTGGCTAAAGTGGTCATTGAACCGTTCGAACGCGGATTCGGCCACACGCTGGGCAATGCATTGCGGCGCATTTTGCTCTCGTCAATGCCGGGTGCGGCCATTACTGAGGCAGAGATCGAAGGTGTGCTTCACGAATACACGAGCATCGAGGGCGTGCAGGAAGACGTCGTCGAAATTCTCTTGAATCTGAAGCAGATTGCCGTTCGCATGCACACGCGCGATGTCGCAGAGCTGCGTATTTCGAAGAAGGGACCAGGTCAGGTAACTGGTGCCGATATTCAGCTCGATCACGATGTTGAGATCATGAATCCTGATCTCGTGATTGCCACTCTGACGAAGTCGGGCGAGCTAAACACTATTCTCAAGGTTGAGCGTGGTCGCGGCTATCGACCGGCAACGCAGCGTCCGTTGTTCGAGGAGCAAACCGGGCCAATCGGGTGTCTGCAACTTGATGCGTCATTCAGCCCGATTCGACGCGTAACATACAGCGTTGAAGCGGCACGTGTTGAGCAACGAACCGATCTCGACAAACTGATCATCGATATCGAAACGAACGGAACGATCGATCCTGAAGAGGCGATTCGTCGCGCAGGCAGTATTCTTAAGGACCAGCTGTCTGTCTTCGTCGACTTGCAGGGCCAGGAAGAGGGCATCGGTGCGCAAGCAGAGAGCCAGGTGGATCCGATTCTGCTGCGGCCTGTTGACGAACTTGAGCTCACCGTTCGTTCGGCAAATTGCCTCAAGGCCGAGAACATCATGTATATCGGCGATCTTGTTCAACGAACAGAAGTTGAGCTTCTGCGGACGCCAAACCTCGGTAAGAAGTCACTGACCGAGATCAAGGAAGTTCTCGAAGGACACGGCCTCGGCCTTGGTATGCGGCTCGAGAACTGGCCGCCGCCGAGTTTGCGTCCCGAGCATGAACTCATGCTGCAGCCATAAAAATACGATTTAGGATAATCAGATGCGCCATAGAAAATCCGGTCGTCGACTGGGTCGTACTAGCTCTCATCGCAAGGCCATGTTTCGTAACATGGCAGCATCGATGTTGAAGCACGAAACGATCAAAACGACGCTGGCCAAAGCCAAAGAATTGCGTCGCGTAGTTGAACCGCTTATTACTCTTGCCAAAGAGGATAGTGTTGCGAACCGTCGGCTCGCGTTCGATCGCCTGCGTGACAAAGAAGTGGTTGGCAAGTTGTTCTCGGAACTCGGCCCGCGGTTCAAGGATCGGCCGGGCGGATACCTGCGTATCCTCAAAACGGGGCCGCGTGCCGGTGATGCGGCACCGATGGCGATCGTCATGTTCAGTGGAGAGGCACTAGCGACCGAAGTCGCGACCGAAAACTAGCAGCCTGTTGAAAAACCCTCAGGCGGCACGATTCGGCGTTAAGAATCGGCTCAAAATGCTCATGTACTGGCGTGTACACTGCGCTTTTTCGCCGATTCTTGCCTTGACTCGCACTCGCCTGAGAATTTTTCGACAACCTGCTTGTCTTCATTGGACGAGTACTGAAGAGGCCGGGCATTGCCCGGCTTTTTTGTGCCTGAGCCGGGACTAAGGTGCGCCGACGTTTTACATAAGTTGAACCGCTGACGACCCATCGCCTAACAGGACTATAAGTATTTGACTTTAAAAGGAAATACTAATTTCTGGTCTTGTGAGTCTCCTCACATTTTGTCCTTACTAACCGGACTATTCTAGGGCAACTCACTGCAGAGGGCGCCACCATTAGCAACGACAAAGCCTATGATGACTGTGTCATCCTGTCGAAGGAAAGCTTCGACCCTGACGCTGTTTTTCTTGACGACATTGTCGATGATAATGTCCTGCCGTATCTGAGCCTGGCCGTCGATGGCCTGACTGATCCCTGTGAGAGCGAACATGGCAAACTCGAATTGCGACCCGAAGATGTTGCGGCGAATGAAGTCATTCAGGCCGATACCACCATGCCCGTAGCAACACTCGGTGCCGAGGGGCTCGACGTGTACGGGTGGGAGTTTTCTTTGTGGGCAAAAATCAAGGGCTACCTCGGCCTATAGGATTGTTGGGCCTGTACCTGGCGTATTCTTCAGCGTCATGTCTCGATCCCGCCTGACGGGAGCTCGCTGCGCTGCGCTTTACTTCCGATTAAGAACACCCCAGGCACAGGCCCTGATAGAATTCGCGAATGATTTTTAACGACAAGACGGTCATCGTAACGGGTGGTTCCGAAGGTGTCGGGGCTGCAGTGGCGAGAATGTTCGCCATTGCGGGCGCCAACCTGATGCTCGTTGCGCGAAGCAAAAGAAATCTCGAAGCGATCGCCGAAGAACTGCGTGACAAGACTCGTGTTGAGATCTTCGCCATGGATGTCTCCGATGCGGATGCCTGCGTCAGTCTTTTCAAAAAGGCGATTTTCGAATTCGGTCGTGTGGATGTACTCGTCAACAATGCGGGATTCCACAAGCGAGGGTCCGTTGAATCGGTTGACGCCAATGACCTCGGCAAAATGATCGATGTCAATCTTAAAGCGCCAATCATGCTGAGCCGTATCGCGATACCCTATTTGAGGGAAGCGGGAGGCGGGGCGATTATCAACGTTGGATCGCTCGCAGGTCGTTTACCCGTGCCCAACAGCGCCGCGTACGCGGCCAGCAAAGCGGGATTGCGCTCTTTTACACTTTCCATGGCTGAGGAATTGCAAGACAGCGGTATCAAGATTGCCGTAGTTTCGCCAGGCCCGATCGACACGGGTTTTATCATGTCCAATATCGATGACGTGTCAGACCTGACATTCTCGCAGCCGATCAGCACGGCGGACGAGGTCGCGCAGACTGTTCTCGATCTTTGTGGGAATTATCAACGCGAAAAGTCGCTTCCGGCGATTAGTGGTGTGTTAACGATGCTGATTTACCTGATGCCATGGCTTGGGCGTGCCCTGCGGCCGATTCTCGAGCGCAAAGGCGCCAGGGTCAAGCGACGGCTGAAAGCAGAGGCCAGGAAGCGGGAAAATTAGATAGCTGCGAACGCGTCACGCGTCAGGTTTTCACAACCATCAAGCGTTACCCGAACATCGTCTTCGATACGGATACCACCAAACGGCCTGAGCCAATCAACGCCCTCCCAGTTGATGTGGCTTTCAGCGGGTGTGCCGCGAAGCTTTTCGAGCAGCATATCGATCAGGTAAAGACCGGGCTCGATTGTCAAAGTCATGTTTTCTTCGAGTACACGCGTAAGTCGAAGAAACGGGTGGCCACTGGGTGGATCAACGATCGCGCCCGACTCATTTTGCGTATGCCCACCAACATCGTGTACCTGCACGCCGATCAAGTGGCCAAGACCGTGTGGGAAGAATGCGGATGTAACCCCGGTCTCGAGGAGAGTGTCTGCATCACCGTGCGCCAGGCCGGAATCGACCAGTACACTTCCGAGCAGTCGATGTGTATCAACATGCAGCTCGCGGTAGTCCACACCGGCACGTAACTTCCCGACGATCTCGAGTTGCATCACATCGATGCGTTCTATCAGTTCTGCAAATCGTGCATCGTCGAAAGAATAGGTGCGCGTAATGTCAGAGGCGTAACCGCACACCCGGGCTCCGGCATCAATCAAAAAAGATCGCATCTCGTCAGGCGGTTCACGGTCAAGGTCCGTGTAATGCAGGACGGCACCGTGGCTGTTGAGCGCCACAATATTGCCGTACGGGAGTTCGTTGTCGACGTGGCTTACGGCCTGACAATAGGCCCGGTGAATCTCGAACTCGGACGCACTGTCGCGAAATGTGGCCTCGGCCGCAATGTGGCCGCGGGCGCCACGGCGTGATGCAAGCCGCATGCATTCGAGCTCGTACTCTGTCTTGACGCCGCGAGCATAATGCAGAATATTGATGGCCATGGTTGGATTGACACGCTCAATACCGAATGCGTGTGCTGGTTCGTCGATTTCACCTATTAAAATGCATTTATCACGATCCTTGGGCAGTAGCGCTGTAATATCGTCCAGGGAATGTACGACACAAACATCAAAATGAGGTGCCCAGTAGCCGCCGGGATCTCCGGGAACGACATGCCAATAGTCGTGAGGTTGATAGTAAATGAGTCGTGGCATCTCGTTCGGTGTGTAAACGATATAGGAGAGCGGCAGGCCGCCAAGCGGTGCCCAACTCAGAAAATGCGGGTTCGCGACAAACGGGTAGGACATGTCGTCGAGGAATGTGTCCTTCGGGCTGCCTGAGAAAATGACGGCGTGGCTGGCATCCGATTTCTCGAGCGCGTGGTCGTGACGCGCCTTAAGGGCTTCGATGTGACCCGGATACAGCGTGCCGAGCTGGGGGTTCCTGTCCGAATAGTCGTCATTCATGTCGGGAATAATACCGTGTTTCATTCCACGAGCAATCTAGGCATCATTGTTGTTCTTGACCATTCGCGTGGAACGCATAATGAAACGACAAGCAAGCCTGGTTAGCATTGTACTTTTGATTCTGGGAGGCGCTGATGTGGTGGGATCTGAGCCGGGATATGACCGTGTAACGGGCAGGGCGTTTGCGTCCCGTTCCGAAGTCATCGCAGTGCATGGTATGGCCGCGACAAGCCAACCGCTGGCCACGCAAATTGCACTTGATATTCTCAAGGCCGGAGGCAGCGCGGTAGACGCGGCAATCGCTGCAAATGCTGCGCTTGGCCTTATGGAGCCTACGGGATCTGGAATTGGTGGAGACCTGTTCGCGATCGTCTGGGACGCGGACAAACAGGAACTGACCGGTTTGAATGCGTCGGGTCGTGCGCCCGCACTCATGACGCTCGAATATTTCAAGCAGCACGGCATCGACAGCGTTCCGCGATATGGTCCGCTACCCGTCAGCGTACCTGGTGCCGTCGACGGTTGGTTCGAACTTCACGGCCGCTACGGACGACTGTCGATGGCCGAGATTCTTGCTCCGGCGATTCGGTATGCGCGCGAAGGCTTTCCGGTTTCGGAGACGATTGCGTATTACTTTTCGATAAATGCGGGCCCTCGAGCCGATTTTCCGGGCTTTGCGGAAACCTTCATGCCCGATGGTGAGATGCCAAAAAAGGGTGAGTTGTTTCGCAATCCTCGCCTGGCAGAAACCTACGAAATTATTGCCAATCATGGACGTGATGCCTTTTATAAAGGCGACATTGCGAAAAAGATCGACGCGTACATGACCGAACAGGGGGGGTTGCTGCGCTACGCTGATCTTGCGTCTCACACATCGGAATGGGTGACGCCTGTGACGACTAACTATCGTGGCTGGGATGTGTATGAATTGCCGCCAAGCGGACAGGGCATAGCGGCGTTGCAGATACTGAATATTCTCGAGGGTTTCGATATTGCCGCGATGGGATTCGGTAGCGCTGAGTATGTGCACACATTCGTTGAGGCCAAAAAACTGGTGTTCGAAGATCGTGCCCGATTCTATGCGGACATGGATTTCGTTGATGTGCCGGTCGAGCAATTGATTTCCAAAGAATATGCAGACCAACGTCGTCAGCTCATCTTGCAGGATCGAGCGGCCACGTCATACGCTGCGGGCGACGCCATACTCGACGATGGCGACACCATTTACCTGGCCGTGGCGGACCGCGATGGCAACATGGTGTCATTGATCCAAAGCAACTATCGTGGCATGGGATCCGGCATGACACCGGACGGTCTGGGTTTTGTGTTGCAGGACAGGGCCGAATTGTTCAGCCTTGAGGCAGGACATGCAAATGTCGTCGAGCCCGGCAAACGACCGTTTCACACGATTATCCCGGCATTCGTAATGAAAGATGGCAAGCCGCTCATGAGCTTCGGCGTCATGGGCGGGGCGATGCAACCGCAGGGCCATGCGCAGATCATTATCAACATGGTCGACTTCGGCATGAATCTGCAGGAAGCGGGCGATGCGGCGCGAATTCGTCACGGCGGATCGTCGCAACCAACAGGTCAGACCATGACCGATGGCGGTGTCGTTCATCTCGAGCGTGGATTCGGCAGCGAAATGCGCGTACAGCTCGAGGCCCTGGGACACACGCTCGGTGAGAGCGATGGCGATTTCGGTGGCTATCAAGCGATACTGTGGGATGAGAAAGAAGGCGTGTACTATGGCGCCTCCGAAGTGCGCAAGGACGGTCAGGCGGCCGGTTATTAATTTGGAAAGCATCGCAGCATGATCCAGGATATCTATCTCACGGGTATCACGACGACCGGCACACCACACATCGGCAACTATGTTGGCGCGATTCGGCCCGGCATCGAAGCGAGCAAAGACCCGACGAAGAAAAACTATTATTTTCTCGCGGATTATCATGCGCTCGCCAAAAACGAGGACCCCGACAAGATCGGCCAGTCGACCCTGGAGATATCGGCAGCCTGGCTCGCATTGGGGCTCGATACGCAGAACGCAATTTTCTATCGTCAGTCGGATATTCCCGAAGTACCACAGCTCAACTGGATTCTGGCGAGCATGACGGCGAAAGGGCTGATGAATCGCGCGCATTCATACAAAGCGGCCGTTGCAGCCAATGCACAAGGTGGCAATAAGGATCCGGACAAGGGCATCACGATGGCGCTCTACAGTTATCCAATCCTTATGGCGGCAGACATCTTGATGTTCAAGGCGACGAAAGTTCCGGTCGGGCGAGATCAAAAGCAGCATGTCGAGATGGCGCGCGACATAGCGCAGCGATTCAACCACCATTTCGGCGATGTCCTCGTACTGCCCGACCCACAAATCGATGCTGACACAGCGGTGCTGGCAGGTCTTGATGGACGCAAGATGAGTAAGAGCTACAACAATGCGATTCCGCTGTTTGCCGATGAGAAGCAGCTAAGAAAGCTGATCATGAAGATCAAGACAAACTCTCTGGAACCGGGTGAGCCGAAGGACACTGATGGCAGCACTCTCTACGACATGTACAAAGCATTTGCGACGCCGCAGGAGACCATGGATATCGAAGCGCGTTACGCTGACGGTATCGCCTGGGGTGAGATGAAGCAGCTACTGTTCGAACTCATCAACGATCACATCCAACCAGCGCGCGAAAAGTACGAACGCCTCATCAGCGATCCGGCCATCGTCGAAGCGGAGCTCTTGCAGGGCGCGGAACGCGCGCGTGCGGTCGCGATACCATATCTTGCCGAGATTCGCGATGCGGTTGGCATTCGTAAACTGGGCTAGTACTCCATCAATACTACTTTGGCGGAGCACTGGTTGTAATAACTCAGGCCCGACCGTACTGTCGGTGCCCGAAATGATCGGACTCAAACGGCAACTTTTCCCGAAATCGGTAGTTCAATTTTCTTCAAGTCCGCTGTGTTCAACTTGCGCTTTCGGCCACTTTGCAGCTCGGTGTAGACGAAGGCGTTAATTTGAGGAAATGACATCCAAGTCGCCGTTTCCAGGGCCATCGGTACGGCGTCCGATTTAGGCCGATACTGTTGAAAAACTCCGATACTCCGAAACCACAAAACTCCATTGAGTTTTTTGAGTGCCAGACGCGCAATCTAAGGTGATCTTCCGGGCTTCCAAGAGGCGTCCGAGCGAGTTTTCATGTGTTTCTGACTATTCCCCTCATATCTAGAGTAAGGAAAGACGCTTGAAACGCAAATGAAATCGCCGCTCTTTTCAAAACAGAGTTTTTCAACAGTATCGGCCATTAGCGACCGGTTACCTGTGGGGACTAATCCAGAACAACGTCCACAAGTATGTCGTGAATTACGCCTGTCGCTATTTCGACCAATAGAATTTTGCTGTCAACAACGATTCGCTCATAGCCGGCGGACGGTGCCGGCAAGGTCTGACGTAACCGGTCGGGCAAGTATTGTTTCGCGATTCCTGGAGGTAACGACTTGCCACGTGTCAGGTTTTTTGCGATGCCTGGCGGCAGCCTGTTCCGCTTGCTTTTGCCGGGTTTCTTATCTGCTACTGATCCGTGATCGTGGTACCAGACGCCGATAATTCTGATCTCGTCATCGGAAAATACAATGCTGACTTCGACGTCGGCAATTGCGGAAGACATTAGGCTGAACGGTGAAAAAACAAAGACCGTGATTGCAATGACTAGCCATTTCATTGGGCTCACTCCACTTAGGTGTTGATAAAAGCAATCTATCGCCAGAACCTTACGGCTGATGTTAAGCGGGTCACATAACCGCATGATTGTTAGTGTTCCAGTAGCAGCGGCACTGCTACACTATTTTTAATTCGGCCCTTTATCGGTTTCTTTTTTTGTCTTATAAGCATCGTAGAACCACGGCTCTGCAGTCTTGTAAGTCCACTGTACGCCGCGAATATAGTTCATCGATTCAACCGTCATATGAGACTCATCAGGGAAGACATAGGTCTCAATCTGTAGCCCTTTAACGTTCGAGAGCGACGTTTCTAGCCGAGGTATATTACTAACCATGTGGTGTTCGTCCTCTTCGAGAGCGCCGGCCGACATGAGCAAGCGAGCATTGATGGTTCTGCCAGACGCCCCAAAGGCCTCGGCCTGCTTCATTATTACCTCGTTGTCCCACCAGGTTGATGGGCTGCCCAAAATGTAGCGGTTGAAAGTGGTCGGCTCATTGAGTAGCACATAGAGTCCAAATAATCCGCCTAACGAATCTCCGAAGTAGCCACTGTCCTGCGGAATCGTTGGGTAGTTCTTATCGATGAACGGTTTTAATTCTTCGCGGAGGAATTTCAAAAAATTCGCAGCCCCACCAGTTCTCACTCCTTCAAAAGGAATCGATCCGAAGTCGATAAAACCGCCGTAGGCTTCGACCGGGCCGGTATCAGTAGGTGTGAAGTCTCTGTCGCGAAGCTGCCATTCGGCCCATGTGGGATAACCAACGCTCACTGCAATGAACCTAGGAATATCTCCGAGCCATTGCATATAGAAATTTTCTCTCTCAAATCGCGAATCTGTAATGGCATCGGTTACGTAAAGCACTGGAAACCGTTCCGAACCGTCCTTAAGCCTGATTGGCAGTTGCACGGATATTGTGAACGTCTGGCCGACAATTTTGGACTCGATCTCGTGCCGCTCAACCGTGTACAGCTCGAAAGGCGGTTCCTCCGCCTCGCACAGTGACATCAGTATAGAAATCGTGATACCAGACACTAACAACCGAACGAAGAAATGCAGGTGCGCCATAATTCAGATCTCGACTTGTTATTCAGCGTGGTGTGATTCTCGAACGTCTGATTTGGGTCGATACTGTTGAAAAACTCTGTTTTGAAATCAATGGCGATTTCATCTGCGAATTAAGCGTTATTTTTTACTCTATGTACGACGGGATAGCAGAAGTCGCATGAAAATCCGGCCTGATGCAACGCAGAACGGCACAATTGATCTTTGATTCGCGCACCAGGCGAATGAAAAATCCCTTTGAATTTTCTGATCATCGTAATACAGAGTTTTTCAACAGTATCGACCAGGAGCGATCAGTTAGGCAGGCCGTGCTCACGAAATTTGTTTATCCACTGGATCGACCGCTCAATGTCGTCGGGTGTGTTCTGCAGGGAGCGAGGACCAAATGTAATTATGCGTTTGCGACCATCGATCGGGTCTCGTTGTTCAGATAGCCAACCGTCGCTCTGGAGATTGGCTACGGCCCGGCTGACAGTAGGTAAGGGGATACCGGATGCCTTGTGAAGTGCGGTCACGTAACAGGTTCGTCCTTCGAGGTGGCAACGGATGATCTGAATCATGACACGCACCTCATTAAGCGTGCAGTCACCCCCATACTTATCGGCCAGAATCTTAAGTCCATTCTGTGCGAACGCGACAACAGCCTGAGCCGTTACAGCGTGTCTCCTATTAATCATGCTTTGCTCTCGGTTCCGAGACTTTCTCGGTAGTGAATGGATCGTTGCCACTGTGGCAACAAAATAAGACTATTGTCATTACCAATTTCATGCAACCAACTAATTTGGCAGCGAACGGAGACTACCGTAAAACACGGAATCTTGGAATGGTTTGCCAGATGATTCGGATGGCTGTGGATCGGCGCAGCTATCGCGTCTATTTATTTTCTGTATGTTGCGCTTGCCAGTGCTGCTCCCTGGTCAAATCTGCTTTGGTCGATTGGCGCTGGATTAATCGCTAAAGTCCTTGCTGTTATTTTAAATTGGAACAAGCAGAGAGTTGACTATGTTGGTCAACTCATGGAGCGCGGTTACACGCAAGCGGAAGCTACGGCGGCTTGGAAGATAACTATAAACGGCGGAGTGAACCTGTTGTTGAACTTGCAACAGACAGACACAATCGCGAAATCTGATATGGAAAAAAATTAGACGATGCAGAAAGATCAGACATGGTAAGGCCGTATGGATCGATTTGACGATTGGCGTCAACGGATAAGCGAGGGGAATATTGATGGGGCCCTGCAGAATGAGATTGCTGATAAAATTCTAGAGCTTCTTGCACGAAAGAAAGCTTCGCTGGGCGCACGGGAAAAATTGCTATTTGCTCAGGCCATCACGGCGCTATCCACAAGTATTATTTCAATTTATCAGCCTAATGAGGGGGGTCTGAGGCGCTGTCTGATAGCTCTGCAAAAGGCAATGACTCCGGAAAACGAATCAGACGAGCCATGTGCGGAACGGGATAATGAAGCCAAGCATATCAGCTACGCAATGCTTGTAACTACCGTTAATATCATGAAAGAAGAAATTGCGAAGAACTTGTGACATGGTGCCACGTCAGCTCATTTGCGACTTCAACCGGTCTCAGTGTTCTAATCGATAACGTTTCATAAACGCCCAGACTATATCCATGCCGAGATGACCGTACTCACCTGTCGCAGGATCGCAGTGAGCCTGGCCAGGAATGGAATCGTATTGCTCAGCTGTGACGCAAGTTGCTGACGTGTCCCTGACGTATTGCTCGGGCCATTCGTGGTAACCGTCCGGATCCAGACAACTAACGACCTCGTGGCCGTCAACATGACAATCCGAATAGGCTGTACAGCGCAATCCGGCACTGTCGCTTAAAACCGTTTGCCAATTTCCTGGGCCACTCTTACACGCTAAAGCCGTTGCCCATATTGCAGCCGTGTCCTCGGCTGTCGTGTAGATGAAGCCATCGGCAGTACCGGGTCTGCCATCGAACCTGACGGTTTCATCGAGCCCGCCGAAAAGGTGCAGCAATGGCAAGTCAACATCAGGACCACAGGCGTAGCCGGGTGCGAGTTGCCCGATAATGGGCACAATCGCCGCGAACCTGTTGGAAAGATTGCAACCCAGCCGCAAGGTCATCATCGCGCCGGAGCTGACGCCGAGCAAATAGGTCCTGCGGCTATCGGCTCGAAACTCGAGCTGTATCTCGTCGAGGATTTTTTCGATAAACCCAACGTCGTCATAACAGGAACTCCAGGCGCAGCGGCTACATTCGCCGCACTCGGGAGGACATGGATATTGGACGCTATCCGCCGTGCAATGAGGCCCTGCCGAAGTCTGTGGCAGGTTCGCCGCAAGTTCGTTCCAGCTCGTGACGCGAAAAGGGCTGCCTCGCTCATCATCCGCCAGAAAATGACTTCCCTGTGGATAGACGACGATGTATCCATGTTCGTCCGCATGGCGATTGAGGCCATGGGCGGCTTGAAAACCGGTCGCAGTACTCGTGTAACCGTGGATTGCGACAACGACTGGAATTCTTGTGTCACCAGCAACAACATCGCTTGGCAAGTGGACAAAATATTCCCGCTCGACATCATCGTGGCGAATTGTTCTTCGCAGCATACCTTGTTGGTCTTCGACTGAAGGTGCTGCGCTTAACTCATTTTTTGCTGAGAGCGAAGTGCCTGCTGACACCACGAGGATTGCCGCCGCAAGCAGCGCATACTTTATTCTAATGGCGGACCTGCCCATGAATAATTCGCTATCCCTACAAGTGTCAATCTCCGAACTCAAGATTGTCTGGTAATTCTCTTGCATTCGCAACAGGTGCGCCAGATACTGAATGCACTAATAGGACAACATCGAATAAGATCGAAGTGCCTGATTATCATCTCGCCCATGCGAATGTCGCACGAATGCTCGCGTCAATCGACGATCCGATCATGGCGGGTTTCGTTGCACGGCTGGACCCTCTGAATGAGCTTGCAGATTCCAGTCCTGGTTTCATCTGGCGCTATATCACTGAAGAGGGTGATACGACCGAGGCACAGGTATTCGATGATGAGTTTGTTCTCTTCAACATGTCAGTCTGGGAATCTGTCAAAGCGCTTGAGGAATATGCATACCGCAGCAATCATGTCGAGGCGGTTCGCAGGCGGGCAGATTGGTTTGAGCCGGCTGGCAAAACACCACTGGTCCTTTGGTGGATAGAAGTGGGACACATTCCAACCGTGCAGGAGGCAAAGAGCAAATTCGACGTGCTCTGGAAAGACGACCCGTCCGCGGTGGCTTTCACGTTCAGGCATCCCTTTCCGCCTGAGGGGTGATTGGATGAGCGAATTATTTCGACCGCTTCGATTTCCCGGGAGGAAAACGATTTCATTGCGTCGATCCGGTAGGCACCGAATTCGCAATGCGGTCTACGAGCTGATGGTCAATAATAATAACGGAGCCAGACAATGCATGAACTGATCGATCACCCATGCGTGCAGCATAAACTCGCCATCATTCGCGACGTCGATACGGGTCACAAACGTTTTCGAGAACTGGCGACCGAAATTACCAAATTCATTTGCTACGAGGCACTCAAGAATATCAAGGTCAAAGAGACTGTTGTGCAAACACCCGTTGCCAAGGCGACGTGCAAAAAAATCGATACAGATCTTGTAGTCGTGCCGATTCTGCGCGCCGGCGTCGGCATGCTCGAAGGTATCCTCGAACTCGTTCCCACCGCGCGTGTCGGATTTGTCGGACTGTATCGTGACGAAGTGACCAAGCAGCCAGTCAGTTACTATCAGCGATTGCCAGCACAAGCCAGGGGCGGAACCTGCATCATTATCGACCCGATGATTGCGACGGGTGGGTCGACCGTGGCAGCAATCGAGCTCCTGAAGGAAAGCGGCGCCGCGAAAATCGTCGTTGTCTGCATTGTTACGTGCCCCGAAGGGCTTGCGCTGGTCGAAGGAGCGCATCCGGATGTGCCGATCTATACGGCTGCGATCGACGATCACCTCAATGAAGACAAATACATCGTGCCGGGCCTCGGGGATGCTGGCGACCGGTTATTTGGTACCTCGCAATAGGAATACTTTCTACCGCGCAGACTCCTGGCTCAGATCATTCATGAATAATGCGGGCTAGCTAACTCGAGTCGTAGCTGGCCTTAAGAATTTCCAACTCGCTCCAGCGCTCTATGCGTTTTTCGAGACGCGTTTGTTCGGTAGCGAGTTTTTGCAGCGTTGCTTGCACCCGGTCATGATCCTGCGCGTAAAAATCGGGCTCAAGTACGGATTGCTGCAGACCCGCAATCGATGCTTCGATGGCTTCAATTTCCGCCGGTAACTGATCAAGTTCACGTTGGTGTTTATAGCTGAGCTTGGTCGGAGTTTTTCGTCGACGCCGTTCGGCAGCCGCCTGTTTGCGCGCCTCCTCTGCATAGGGACTGTCGGTTGCGGCGAGATGGCGACCTTGTCGAAGCCAGTCACTGTAGCCGCCAACGTATTCCCGTATGCTGCCGTCCTCTTCGAAGACGACCGTGCTCGTTATGACGTTGTCGAGGAATTCGCGATCATGGCTGACAACGATCAGCGTGCCGCTGAATTCGCACAGTTTGCTTTCGAGCACCTCCAGCGTTTCGATATCAAGGTCATTGGTCGGTTCGTCGAGGACCAGCAGATTGGCAGGCTGTGTAAACAACTTGGCAAGAATGACGCGATTGCGCTCGCCGCCCGATAATGCCTTGACCGGCGTCATGGCTCGTTTCGGGCTGAACAGAAAGCCCTTTAGATAGCCGACGATGTGACGATCTTTGCCATTGAGCTTGATGTAAGTACGGCCTTCGCCAACGTTGTAGGCGACTGACTTGTCGAGGTCGAGTGTCTGGCGCAATTGGTCAAAATAACCAATCTCGAGATTTGTGCCGTGCTTGAGCGTACCGGATTGCGGTTCTAATTCTGCCAGTAGCAGACGCAGTAAAGTGGTTTTGCCGACTCCGTTGTTCCCGATCAAACCAATACGATCGCCGCGCATGATCTTGATCGAGAAATTGTCGATGAGTGGTTCGTCACCGTAACGATAACTAAGGTTACGTGCACGAATGACTTTGCGACCTGATTGCTCCGCTTCTTCGATATAGATTCGCGCCTTACCGCCGCGAGCAATGCGCTGCGCGCGCTCTTCGCGCATCCTGACCAGTGCTCTTGATCGGCCCTCGTTGCGCGTGCGGCGGGCCTTGATTCCCTGGCGAACCCAGATCTCCTCCTGTGCGAGCTTCTTGTCAAATCGGGCGTTCGTCGCTTTCTCGTCGTCTATGGATTTTTCCTTTTTAATCAAGAAGTTGTCATAGTCACCTGGCCAGCTTGTCAGTTTGCCACGGTCGATTTCGAGAATTCGCGTGGCCAGGCGTTGCAGAAAAGCCCGATCGTGTGTGATGAAAAGAACCGCGCCAGAGAACGAGTAGATCCGATCTTCGAGCCATTTTATCGTTGCGATATCAAGATGGTTCGTTGGTTCGTCGAGCAACAAGAGATCTGGTTTTTGTACGAGCGCTTTCGCGATTTCAACACGCCGCTGCCAGCCACCTGACAGTTCGTTCATGTTCTTGTCAGCGGGCAGGTTAAGATCGGTCATTGTTTTTGCAACCCGCTGTTCGATATGCCAGCCGTCGTGCGCATCGATTCTTGCATGCAGTACTTCGAGCTCCCGCAGGCCTTGTCGATCGAGCTCAAGCTTGGACTGATGTTGGTATTCTTCGAGCAATTTTTCAAGTTCACCCAGACCTGAGCGGACGACATCATGTACGCGCTGGTCTGTCACCTCGGGCAACGATTGGTCAAGCTGGCTGATAACGAGATTGGCACTGCGCACAATCTCACCGCGGTCGGCTTCGATTTCGCCGGTAATGAGTTTGAAGGTTGTCGATTTGCCGGCACCGTTGCGGCCGATCAGGCAGACGCGTTCGCCTGACTCGAGGGCGAAATCTGCTTTGGTCAGGATCTTGAGTTCGCCGAAGTCGAGCGAAACCTCATTGAAGCGCAGTAATGACATCAGACGTGAGTTCTACGGGAAACCTTCAATAAGTATTGCAGGAACGCCGCTTGCGGCGCGACAATGCGGTAAACGCGCATATGGCGCGCGCCTACCGGGAAGGGCAGAGGCTATCATGAACGAGGAACGCCTGGTCGATATCGAGACTAAGCTGGCACATCAGGATCAGCTCATTTATGAGCTCAACGATGTCGTCACTAAACAGCAGGGACAAATCATGCAAATCGAAAAACTCTGCGATTCGCTTGTCAACAGGATTCGCGCAATGGATGAAGTACAGACGGACGATGAGCGGCCGCCGCATTACTAGGCAAATGACGCGGCGGCTGATAGCAATTCTCATGCTGTTTGCGGTATCAGCCGTTCATGCGGAAGAGTGTGTCATTCTGCTGCACGGTCTTGCCCGGACCTCGGCGTCAATGGATTCGATGGCCGAGGCATTGGACGAGGCCGGGTTTTCAACCGTTAACATTGATTACCCGTCGCGTAAACATCCGATTGAAGTGCTTGCACCCATGGCCATCGGCAAAGGCCTGGTCTTGTGTGATACGGCGGGCGCGGGTGATCGAGTCCACTTCGTCACGCATTCGCTGGGCGGCATCCTGGTGCGACAGTACCTGAGCAATAATGAAATACCCAATCTTGGCCGGGTTGTCATGCTTGGCCCGCCCAACCAGGGCAGTGATGCTGTGGACGAGCTTGGCGATGTGCCCGGCGTCCATTGGGTGAGCGGTCCAGCGGGTCGCCAGTTGGGCAAAGGTGCCGAAAGTGTGCCGTTGCGGCTTGGGCCAGCCGACTTCGAATTGGGAATTATCGCCGGCAATCGGAGCATCGATCCGATCACATCAGCCGTACTCGACAATCCTGATGACGGTAAGGTCTCAGTCGAGGATACGAAACTCGAGGGCATGGACGACTTCGTGGTCGTCGAGAATTCGCACGCGTTCATGATGCGCAGGCGGAAACCTGTTGAGCTGACTATTCGATTCCTGCAGACAGGCAGTTTCGACGCAGCGGCGGTGCGGGTCGTTCGGATCGTGATGGTCACGTCACTCGGCGACATCGAATTCGAACTGTATCCGGATAAGGCGCCAATCACTGTTGCTGGCTTTCTGCGCCTTGTGGATGGCGGTCATCTTGAAGGTGGCACGTTTTATCGCGTCGTATCACCGGACAATGACAACGGCAGTCCCGTAATCTCCGTCATTCAAGGTGGTATTGGCGATGCCGAGAGCCCGATTCCGCCGATGGCTCACGAAACGACGGCAGATTCGGGCCTACCGCACCGCAATGGCAGCATTTCCATGGCTCGCGCCGAGGTCGGCACGGCGACAACGGAATTTTTCATTTGCATCGGCGATCAACCTGCACTCGATTTCGGCGGTGCACGCAACGACAATGGCCAGGGCTTCGCTGTATTCGGCCGCGTGGTTGACGGTATGGATGTCGTGCGCGCGATCCACGAGTCGCCGGCCAATGCCGCAACGGAAATCGAATACTTTCGCGGCCAGTTGCTCGAAGAACCTGTCGAGATCGTTTCGCTCGAACGCTTGTAGAAGCCCGGCACACGGACGAAAACTTAGTAAGGCCTGTGGGTGGGATGTTTGTTGGCGGAAATAAAGCGCAGCGTAGCGAGCCATTTCGCTAACAAATATGCCAGCTACAGGCCACCAAACTTCAGGCGCGCCGCTGCTTGCGAGCTTCGCCGACCAGCGGTCGCAGGTATTCGCCTGTGAACGAGCGTCTGTTCGCGGCGACGTCCTCAGGTGTGCCCGTGGCGATGATTTCGCCGCCACCGTCGCCGCCCTCGGGGCCAAGATCGATGATCCAGTCGGCTGTCTTGATGACATCGAGGTTGTGTTCTATCACGACAATGGTGTTGCCACGATCGCGTAATCGATGCAATACACGCATGAGTTGTTTGATGTCGTGGAAGTGCAGGCCTGTCGTCGGCTCATCAAGAATGTACAAAGTGTTGCCGGTATCGCGTTTCGATAATTCCTTTGCGAGCTTGATGCGTTGTGCCTCGCCCCCCGACAACGTTGTGGCGTTCTGACCGAGTCGGATATACGACAGGCCAACGTCCATTAGTGTTTCCAGTTTCCTGGCAAGAACCGGTACGTTCCTGAAAAAACCGGCCGCATCTTCAACCGTCATGTCAAGTACGTCATAAATATTCTTGCCTTTGTAACGGATCTCGAGAGTTTCACGGTTGTATCGTTTGCTCCGGCAGACATCACAAGGCACATAGACATCGGGCAGAAAGTGCATCTCGACCTTGATGACACCGTCACCCTGGCATGCCTCGCAGCGTCCGCCTTTGACGTTGAAACTGAATCGTCCTGGCATGTAGCCGCGCGAACGCGATTCCTGTGTACCCGCGAAGAGTTCGCGAATCGGTGTAAACAAACCGCTATAGGTTGCCGGGTTGGATCTTGGCGTGCGACCGATCGGGCTTTGACTGATATCGATCACACGATCAATCAGATTAAGTCCCAAAATCTCCTTGTGCGGCAATGGGTTACGATTGCTTCGGTTGAGCAGGTCAGCCACTGCCTTATATAAGGTGTCGTTGACGAGCGTTGACTTGCCCGATCCCGACACGCCTGTCACACAGGTCAACAGGCCAACCGGAATCGTTGCGTCAATGTTTTTGAGGTTGTTGCCGCTCGCGCCGATGATCTTGATCTGGCGTTTGTTGTCGACAGGCGTCCTCCTGTCGGGCACCGGAATCTTGCGTTTGCCAGAAAGATACTGGCCCGTGAGTGATTGCGCGCAATTGCGTACGTCTTCGGGCGTTCCCGCAACAACGATCTTGCCGCCGTGAACGCCGGCGCCCGGACCAAGGTCAACGACATAGTCAGCCGTGTATATCGCTTCCTCGTCGTGCTCGACGATGATGACCGTGTTGCCGATGTCGCGCAGGTGTGTGAGCGTGCCAAGCAATCGCTTGTTGTCTCGCTGGTGCAGGCCGATCGATGGTTCGTCGAGGATATACATGACGCCGACAAGTCCCGATCCGATCTGGCTCGCGAGCCTGATGCGTTGAGATTCCCCGCCTGACAGCGTATCTGCACTGCGGTCAAGTGATAGGTAGTCGAGACCAACATCGCTAAGGAAGCCGAGCCGAGCGCCAACTTCTTTGACGATCTTCTCGGCGATAGTCGCGCGCCAGCCCTCGAGTTCGAGTGTCTCGAAGAAACTGCGCGCATGGCCCACTGACATGCAGGTGATTTCGGGGAGCGACAGACCCAGGATAAAGACGTGTCTTGCTGCACGGTTGAGGCGTTTGCCATCGCACTCAGGGCAGGTCTGGCTGTTGAGAAACTTCGCCAGTTCCTCGCGAACGGCACCCGACTCGGTTTCGCGATACCGTCGCTCGAGATTGGGTATGACGCCCTCGAAGCGGTGCCGTTTTTTGATCTGCATGCCCCGCGAATTCTCATAGTAGAACTCGATTTTTTCACCACCGCTGCCATACAAGACGATATCGCGTAACTTTTTCGTGAGTTTCGCAAACGGAGTTTCGAGATCAAATTTATAGTGCGATGCTAGGCTTTGGATCATCTGGTAGTAATATGTCGTCTTGCGGTCCCAGCCGCGAACAGCACCGCCGGCAAGAGATAGATCGGCATTGACGACGACACGCTCGGGATCGAAAAACTGTTTGACCCCAAGGCCGTCACAAGCAGGGCATGCGCCGCTTGGGTTATTGAACGAGAACAGGCGCGGTTCGAGTTCGCTGAGGCTGTAGCCACAGATATTGCAGGCGAAGCGGTCGGAGAAGACGATCTCCTCGTGATCCGGATCGTCGATCCACGCGACGCGTGCGACGCCATCGGCCAAACGCAGCGCCGTCTCAAAAGACTCGGCAAGTCGCAGGCGAATATCTTTCTTGACCTTGACGCGATCGACGATCGCATCGATGCGGTGCTTTTTGCGCAGGTCGAGCGATGGCGGCTGATCAAGCTCATAGACTTCACCATTGATGCGGGCACGAATGAAGCCTTGCGCCATGAGATCCTGCATAAGCTGTACGTGCTCGCCTTTGCGATCGGCGACCACGGGTGCAAGCAGCATCAGGCGTGTGCCCTCGGGCAGGGTAAGAACCTGGTCAACCATTTGGCTGACGGTCTGCGCCTCGAGCGTCGTATCGTGATCAGGACAGCGCGGTATGCCGGCCCGGGCGTACAACAGGCGCAGATAGTCGTAAATTTCAGTGACGGTGCCAACGGTCGAACGTGGATTATGCGACGTAGATTTTTGTTCAATCGAAATGGCAGGCGACAGTCCCTCGATATGATCGACATCGGGTTTTTCCATCATCGACAGGAACTGGCGCGCGTATGCGGACAGCGACTCGACGTAGCGGCGCTGTCCCTCGGCATAAATCGTGTCGAATGCGAGTGAGGATTTTCCCGAACCAGACAGGCCCGTAAACACGATGAGTTTATCGCGCGGCAGCTTCAGATCGAGATCGCAGAGGTTATGCGTTCTTGCGCCGCGGATGTCAATGTACTTCATAGCTGTGATTCATTAGTCGCCGACCAACCTGCTAATATACGCCGCCGTGCAACTCCGGCGCAAAGAGTGTCTGCTATGACAGTGACAAATGGCGGCGATATGACCACGATGTTGCCTGCCGAAAGACGCGCCGTCGGTGTTATTGCGCTGATCGCAATGCTGCGAATGTTCGGATTATTCGCTTTGCTGCCCGTATTGTCGTTGTATGTCGCGAAACTGGACGGAGCGACGCCGATGTTGATCGGTCTTGCGGTGGGCGCCTACGGCCTGACCCAGGCTGGACTGCAAATTCCGCTCGGCGTGCTTTCGGACCGCATAGGACGCGGGCCGGTCATTGCTGGCGGCCTGGTTGTTTTTGCGATGGGCAGCATTGCGGCGGCGACCAGCGATTCGATCTGGGGTGTGATTGCAGGTCGCCTGTTACAGGGCGCGGGCGCGATATCGGCGACGCTGACCGCGCTGATCGCTGATGCCACGCGCGAACAGGTGCGGACGCGATCCATGGCCGTGTTTGGTATCGGTATCGGCGCGTCATTCATGGTCGCACTGATTGCGGGCCCGGCCATTGCAGCCAAATTTGGGGTCGCCGCGCTCTTTGGATTCGCCGCGATCCTGGCGGTGGCGGCGGCGGCGTTGCTCCTTGTTATGCCCAGGGACATCGAACGACCGGTCTCTCGACACCGCTGGAGCATCAGGCCCGCCTTGCGCCCTGAGCTGCTGCGACTCGATTTTTACGTGTTTTTGTTACACGCAATCCTGACGGCAAGTTTTGTCGCGCTGCCATTCCTGTTCGTGAACAGGCTCGAATTGGCGCTCGCCGATCATTGGAAAATTTATGTTGGCGCGCTCCTCGCATCGTTGCTGGTGACCGTACCTCTGATTATCAGCGATGAGCGGCAAGGCAAGGCATCGACCGTCGGCATTGCCGTCGTCTTGCTGCTGGCGGGTGAACTCACTCTGACTTTCGGGGCGTTCGGTGTGACCCCGGTATTCGTAGCACTCGTGCTGTTTTTTGCCGGATTCAACTTCCTCGAAGCTGGGCTTCCGGCGAGATTGTCATTACTTGCCGACGGTGCGGCGAGAGGGGCATCGCTGGGTGTGTTCTCCAGCGTGCAGTTTTTCGGCACATTCGTCGGTGGGCTGATCGGCGGCCGATTCCTGGCGGCCGGACGTCCGGCCGATGTATTTTTTGTCTGCGTTCTGCTGGCCGCGATCTGGCTTGCCGCAACCGGTCTGTTTCGCAAGTAATCAGGCATTTCGGGACGGCATTTCGGCAGCAATTCGGGACAGTTTACCTAATCAGCTGCGTGGCGGAAAAGTTACGCGGGCGATTAGGTAAACTGTCCCGAAATAACAGAAATCGGGCTGGTAAATCGCTCCTCAGGCACTACAATAGGCGACCCTCACGGGCTCAGTGGCCCGTGAGCATAACATAAAGAATCGAAAATCAGACAGGGGACCTGCTATGGCCCGCGGAATCAACAAAGTCATCCTCGTCGGCAATCTCGGGGCCGACCCGGAAACACGCTATATGCCCAGCGGCTCGGCGGTGACCAATATTACTGTGGCCACGAATGAGAGCTGGAAAGACAAGCAGACGGGCGAGCAAAAAGACCGTACTGAATGGCACAAGGTCGCGATGTTCAACCGACTTGCCGAGGTTGCAGCCGAGTACCTCCGCAAGGGGTCCCAGGTCTATATCGAGGGCAAGTTACGTACGCGCAAATGGCAGGACAGGGACGGCAACGACCGCTACACGACCGAGATCATCGCCGATGAAATGCAAATGCTCGGTGGTCGCGGTGGTGGTGGATCGGCGCCGATGGACTCGAGTTCCAGTTCCGCCAGCTCGGTCAGTGAGCCGCCGAAACCGGGCCCCGATGACTTTGACGACGACATCCCTTTCTAGATTGGGACGAAAACAATTCGATATTTGGCGCGGCGCAGGCTGATTGATAGCCTGCACCGCGTTTTCATTTTAGGACACGAGAACTATGGGTGCGTTTAAAGAGCCGCATGGCGGCAAGCTGCAATATTTGTATTGTCCGGCCGAAGAGGTTGTGGCCGAGAAGGAAGCTGCGCGAGAGTATACGTCCTGGGATCTGACCGAGCGCCAACTGTGCGACATTGAGCTGCTGCTCAACGGTGCATTCTCTCCACTGGACGGATTTCTCAACAAGGAAGACTACGACTCGGTCGTCAAAACCATGCGTCTCGTCAGCGGCGTACTCTGGCCGATCCCGGTTACGCTCGATGTCACAGAGGAATTCGCAGCAGGCATCAATACCGGTGACAAGCTTGCGCTGCGCGATCTGGAAGGTGTCGTCGTCGCAACGCTCGAAATCAGCGACGTGTGGTCACCCGATCTGGATGCTGAAGCCAGGGGCGTATATGGCACCAATGACGACGCACATCCCGCCATTAACTATATGAAAAATATAGGTAATCCGGTGTATGTCGGCGGTCGATTGCGTGGCGTCGAAATGCCAACGCACTATGATTTCAAGCACCTGCGTGATGCGCCCAGTGAAATCCGGGATCGATTCAAAAAACTGGGGTGGCGCAAGGTAGTTGCATTTCAGACGCGCAATCCGATGCACCGTGCCCACCAGGAACTCACGATGCGAGCCGCACGAGATTTCGAAGCAAATTTGCTGATCCACCCGGTAGTGGGCATGACCAAGCCCGGCGATATCGATCACTTCACGCGCGTCCGTTGCTACGAGCAAATTTTGGGCCGTTATCCGGAACAAACGACGATGCTCAGTTTGTTGCCGCTCGCCATGCGCATGGGCGGACCGCGCGAAGCGTTGTGGCACGCAATCATTCGCAAAAACTATGGTTGCACACATCTAATCGTTGGCCGCGACCATGCGGGACCGGGCCAGGACAGCAAGGGCAAGGACTTTTATGGGCCCTACGAGGCGCAAGAACTGCTCAAAGAACACGAGCAAGAGCTGGATATCTCCATGGTGCCGTTCCAGTTACTGGTCTACGCCGAAAATCGTGCGCAATACGTTCCAATCGACGAAACCAGCGACGAGGATCGAGTGCTGAACATTTCGGGCACAGAATTGCGACGTCGCTTGCAGGAAGGTCTGGATATTCCCGAGTGGTTCTCGTTTCCCGATGTTGTAGCCGAATTACGCAAGACGCACCCACCACGCCACAAACAGGGTTTTACGGTGTTTTTCACCGGGCTTTCAGGGTCGGGCAAGTCCACGATCGCCAACGCCCTGATGGTCAAATTGATGGAGATGGGCGGTCGGCCGGTCAGCCTCCTCGACGGTGACATCGTGCGCAAGAACCTGTCGAGCGAGCTGGGCTTTTCGAAGGAGCACCGCGACCTGAACATTCGCCGAATCGGCTATGTTGCCAGCGAGATCACCAAGAACGGCGGCATTGCAATCTGTGCGCCAATCGCGCCGTATGCGAGTACACGTCAATATGTCCGCGAGACCGTCGGCACTGGTGGTGGCTTTATCGAAATATATGTCTCGACGTCGCTCGAGGTTTGCGAAGAACGCGATCGCAAGGGGCTCTATGCGCTGGCGCGTGCCGGTAAGATCAAAGAGTTCACAGGTATCAGCGATCCCTACGAAGAACCTGAGAATGCCGAAATGGTCATTGATACGGTTAACATATCGCCGGATCAGGCAGCGCATCGTATACTGGTTAAACTGGAGGCCATGGGATTTATCAGGTAGGGACTTGTAGGAGCCCGCTGTTAGGGCCCGCTGTTGGAGCCCGCCATGCGGGCGATTCCCACCCAACATCGTGGCAATCGCCCGCATGGCGGGCTCCAACAGCGGGCTCCAACAGGTGCGTCCCAGGATCAAACTATGACTCATTCGTAGCAGGTTAAATTTGTGTCGAAGAAATTATTCATAAAAACGATGGGCTGCCAGATGAACGAGTATGACTCGGACAAGATGGCGGACATCTTGCGCGAGTCACACGGTTACGAGCTGACGGACAACGTGGATGAGGCGGATCTGCTGCTCGTCAACACTTGCTCGATTCGCGAGAAAGCACAGGAGAAAGTGTTTTCCGTACTCGGACGTTGGCGGCCACTCAAAGAGAAACGGCCTGAAGTCATGATTGGTGTCGGCGGGTGTGTTGCCAGCCAGGAAGGTGCAGGCATTACCAAGCGAGCACCGTTTGTTGATGTCGTTTTCGGACCGCAGACTTTGCATCGGCTGCCCGAATTAATTGATGAGGCCCGCCGCAACAAGAAATCGGTCATTGATATATCGTTTCCAATGATCGAAAAATTTGATTGTTTGCCCGAGCCGCGTGCTGATGGGCCAACAGCGTTTGTCTCGATCATGGAAGGATGCAGCAAGTACTGCAGTTTCTGCGTCGTACCGTATACGCGCGGCGAGGAGGTCAGCCGACCGCTCGATGATGTCATCGCGGAAATCGTCAGCCTCGTTGAGCAGGGTGTGCGCGAGGTCAATTTACTCGGCCAGAATGTCAACGCGTACCGGGGACCGATGCACGATGGACAAATCGCTGATCTGGCCACCCTTATTTACTATGTTGCGGCTATCGAGCGCATGGACAGGATCCGTTTTACTACGTCTCACCCCGTCGAATTCACTGACAGCCTGATACAGGCATACGCTGAAGTGCCGAAGCTTGCCAGTTATCTGCACCTGCCCGTGCAGCACGGATCCGATCGCGTCCTCGCGTCTATGAAGCGCGGCCATACTGTGCTCGAGTACAAACACAAAATTCGAAAACTCCGTGAGGCGCGCCCGGGTATTTCGCTTTCATCAGATTTCATCATCGGATTTCCGGGCGAGACGAACGAAGACTTTGAAGCACTGATAAACATGGTTGCCGACATTGGTTTCGATCAGTCTTTCAGTTTCATTTATAGCGCCCGCCCGGGCACACCTGCGGCGAGTCTTGCTGACGACACGCCAATGGATGTCAAGAAACAACGATTGCAGATCCTGCAGTCGCGAATCAGACAGCAGGCCATGGATATCAGTAATGCGATGGTTGGCACGATTCAGCGGGTCCTGGTGGAAAAGATTTCAAAAAAAGGTGCCAATCAATTGGCCGGCCGGACCGAAAACATGCGCTGGGTTAACTTTGATGCGAACTCGTCGTGTATTGGGCAGTTCGTGGACGTCGTTGTCACCGAAGCGCTACCCAATTCGTTGCGCGGCCGCCTGTTAAGCGATCGGGTAGCCGCCTGATAAGATGGGTTTCAATCGTTTTCATCCTTCCCATGCCTTGCGCATCGCGGTACTCTTTTAAATACTTTGAATGCTGTCCAAATTTCTCGGGACGTAGTCCTGGAGCCCGCCGACAATAACCGCCTGGCCAATCTTTGCGGTCAATTTGATGAGCACCTTCGGCAGATCGAGCGCCGCCTCAATGTCGATATCGCCAGCCGCGGCAACCATTTTCGCGTAACGGGACAACCCGGTGCTGCGCAGATCGGCAGCGACATACTGCGTTCCTTGTTTCGAATGACTGACAACGAGCGCCTCGATCCCGAGCGCGTTCACATAATGTTGCAGGAGTCGCTTATGAACGATGGTGAAGTCGCGTCGCAGTCAAGCACGAATGATGATGCCGCCATACAGACAGAGCGCAAACTGATTCGGCCTCGTGGCGCCAACCAGACCGCATATGTTAATAGTATTCGAAGCCACGATATTGCTTTCGGCATTGGACCAGCGGGTACCGGGAAAACGTACCTCGCGGTGGCCTGTGCAATTGAGGCGCTGACCAGCGACGACGTGCGGCGTATCATTCTGGTTCGACCCGCTGTTGAGGCTGGTGAGCGGCTCGGGTTTCTGCCGGGCGACATGTCACAGAAAGTCGATCCGTATTTGCGGCCAATGTACGACGCGCTCTATGACATGATCGGTGCAGATAAAGTGGCGCGTCTGATCGAGCGTAACGTCATCGAAGTCGCACCGCTTGCGTTTATGCGCGGGCGCTCTCTCAACGAGTCATTCGTTATACTCGATGAGGCGCAGAACACGAGCGTGGAGCAGATGAAAATGTTCCTTACAAGAATTGGATTTGGGTCACGCGCCGTAGTAACCGGGGATATCACGCAAATCGATCTGCCGAATGCGCAGCTATCGGGCCTTAAAAACGCAATAAGCGTTCTCGAAGATGTCGACGGTATCGACTTTTCATTCTTTAATCCCAGGGATGTTGTTCGTCACGCGCTCGTACAACGCGTCGTTGAAGCGTACGAGTCCGACGACAATCGAAGCAACACTACGCACAGCGCTCAATCGAAACCGAAGCGGTGATTGTCAAACGTTCATTTACCGTCGATGTGCAGATCGCTTGTAACGATCCCGGCATACCGAATGATGGCGAGATACGGAGTTGGGTCGAACTCGCGGTCCACAGCGCAGGCAGAGGGTTGAACGGCCAGATCGAGGTGGCTGTGCGCATTGTGGGCGCCGAGGAGATTCGTACGCTAAATGGGCAGTATCGCCAGCAGGACAATCTGACCAACGTGCTGTCATTTCCAGCGGGTGATTCGCATGGTCTGCCTGGCGGGGATGTGTTACTGCTCGGGGACGTTATTGTCTGCGCCTCGGTTGTCAGCGCTGAGGCCGAGGCACAGGGCAAGGAAATTGCTGATCATTGGGGGCATATGCTGGTGCACGGCACCCTGCATTTGCTCGGTTTTGACCACGAGGCCGATTCCGACGCAGCCGAAATGGAGCGCCTTGAAGCCAGGATTCTTGCCGAGCGAGGCGTTGCAGACCCATATACCAGTACTGCGTTATCACCTTGACGGAGTACTGGTTCACAATGACAAACTGCTACAATCCAGTACGCCGTCAAGGTGATATAGAGGGGCAAGCACCCAGGTTCGATGAACGATAAACCTTCAAGTTCCAGCGGTAAATTCAACACTGGATTGTTCGCGCGAATAAAGCGCGCATTCAAGGGCGCTCCCTGGAGCCGCGAAGAAATCCACGACATCATTCATCAATCCGAGATCGATCTCGATGCTGAGGAGAAAAGCATGCTCTCCGGCGTACTTGACGTGTCGGAGATGCAGGTGCGCGATGTGATGATTCCGCGCTCGCACATGATCGTCATTGACATCGAACAGGATATTGATGAATTTCTCGCGGTGATTATCGAATCGGGTCATTCCCGCTTTCCAGTGATTGGCGAAGATCGCGACGAGATCCTGGGTGTATTGCTGGCCAAGGATCTGTTGCGCTATTTCGGCAGCGACGGTGCAAATGAAGTGTCGCTGCCAAAGCTCTTGCGGCCCGTATCGGTCATACCAGAATCGAAGCGACTCAACGCGCTGCTCAAGGAGTTTCGCGACAGCCACAATCATATGGCGATTGTCGTGGACGAGTACGGCGGTGTTGCCGGACTAGTGACGATTGAAGATGTGCTCGAAGAAATCGTCGGTGAGATAGATGACGAACACGATCATGCTGAAGCAGCATTCATCCGCCCCGATGGTGACCGCAATGGCAGGCCAAGTTTTGCAGTGCGTGCATTAACCAGAATCGAGGACTTCAACGAGTATTTCAATTGTGAGTTCAGCGACGAGGATTACGACACGATCGGTGGGCTCGTCATGCATGAACTTGGGCAGCTACCGCGTCGTGGCGAAAAGATTGGCTTCGGTGGTTTTGAATTCGCGATCGTCAAGGCTGACAGGAGACGCATTGATTCGCTCCAGGTCCAGCGAAACGGCTAGCGCATGCCTGGTATGAATTCGCTGATATTGATGCCGATTGACCGGCCGGTTGTTAGCAGGCTGGTTTTCTTTGTGCTCGGCTGCTTGACGACAACGGCTTTCGCGCCTTTTGGCTGGCACTTACTCATACCGTTGCTGCTTTTGCCATTTCTGTTTGTATGCCTGACCCAGGCCCCTCGCGATGCGGCGAAATACGCTTTTTGCTATGGCTTCGGCCTGTTTCTGAGCGGTACGTACTGGATCTACATATCCGTTGTTACCTATGGCAACGCACCGGCGTGGGTTGCCCTGTTACTGATGCTTGGTCTCACGTTGCTGATGTCGATCTACCTTTGGATCACGGGGTGGATGATCAGCAGTTTCTCGAGAGGTGAGCCGTGGCTGCTACTGATTGTGGCGCCGGCAACCTGGGTATCGATCGAGTGGCTGCGTGGCTGGGTTTTGACGGGATTTCCGTGGATGACGCTCGGCTATAGCTATATCGATTCGGCGTTGGCGGGCTGGGCGCCAGTGCTGGGGGTTTACGGCGTATCAGCGATGTTGATGCTAAGTACCAGCGCCATGCTGGTGGCGATAATGACGCGAAGCCGCCAGCGATGGATCGCAATCGCGATCATAGTGCTGCCGTGGATAGGCGGCGCTGGTCTTAAAACGGTCGACTGGACGGAATCGGCAGGCGCAGCAATTTCGATTTCACTAATACAGGGCGGAGTCTCACAGGACAGAAAATGGCTTCCGGAGCAACTCGCGCCCACATTGAAATTCTACCGGGACACGACAAGTCAGCTTTCAGGCAGTGCCGTCGTCGTCTGGCCAGAGGTTGCCATACCGTCTGTTACCGATCAGATGGAGGATTATATTGCGGCCCTTGAGTTGGACGGGATCCGCAACAAGCAGACGATTCTTTTTGGCATTCTCGAACGAGATGACGATGGCAGGGGCAAGGTCCGAGTTCGCAACAGCATGATAATGCTCGACGGCGTCAGTCGACAGTACTATCGAAAGAGGCACCTTGTTCCATTTGGTGAATACTTTCCGGTACCGGACAGAGTGCGTAAATGGATGCGAATGATGAACCTGCCGTTCAGTGATTTGACTGCAGGTGCCGATATGCAGCCATTGCTCGTCACTGCCGATGGCACGAAGATCGCGGTCGCCATTTGCTACGAAGATGCATTTGGCGCCGAGCAGTTATACGCGGTACCCGCGGCAGAGGTACTCATAAATGTCAGTAATGATGGCTGGTTCGGCGATTCAATCGCCCCGCATCAACACCTGCAGATTGCGAGAATGCGATCGCTTGAAGTGGGTCGTCCCGCGGTTCGTGCAACCAATACTGGTATCAGTGCTTTCATCGGACCGCGAGGCCACATCCTCAAATCCGGGCCACAGTTCGTGCCGGTGACGCTGACAATGGACGTCGAGCCACGCAAGGGCAGTACGCCCTACGTTAACCGCGGCAATCTGCCCATCATCGGATTGTGCTTACTGATCGTTGCTGCGTTCTGGCTGCGATCTCGCGCTTCTTGATGTAGGCTTGCGAGTTTTCGCAACCCTACGAATGGCAAGACTGAAATGAGCATCGCGTACGATCCCGAAACAGTGGAAAAAACTGCCCGTGAATACTGGGAGACATCACGATGCTTCGAGGTCGCTGAAGATAAGAATAAGAAGAAGTTTTACTGTCTGACAATGTTCCCGTACCCAAGCGGGAAGTTGCACATGGGCCATGTACGCGTCTTTACGATTAATGATGTTATTGCCCGGTATCAGCGTATGCAGGGCCGGCATGTCTTGCAGCCGATGGGTTGGGACGCCTTCGGCATGCCCGCCGAAAATGCCGCGATCCAGCGCGGTGTGCCGCCGGCGCAATGGACTTACAACAATATCAATGACATGCGCGACCAGCTCAAGCGGCTCGGCTATGCCTATGACTGGACACGGGAAATTACGACATGCCGCCCCGAGTATTATCGCTGGGAGCAATGGTTATTCGTGAAACTCTTCAAGAAGGGTCTTGTGTACCGCAAGAATTCGATCGTTAACTGGGACCCCGTGGATCAGACGGTGCTTGCCAATGAGCAGGTTATCGATGGTCGAGGCTGGCGTTCGGATGCCCTGGTCGAGCGACGCGAGATTCCGCAATGGTTTATGAAAATTACCGCCTACGCCGATGAATTACTCGATGAACTTGATCGTATGCCCGGCTGGCCCGAATCGGTCAAGACCATGCAACGCAACTGGATCGGACGCTCGGAAGGTCTCGAATTGTCATTTGAGGTGCAGGACGAGGATGAGCCTCTGACCGTCTTTACGACACGGCCGGACACACTGTTTGGCGTGACGTATATGGCCATTGCTGCGGAACACCCGCTGGCCGAGAAAGCGGCTGCGGACAATGCAGACATCGCAGCCTTCATCGAAGAATGCAAAAAGATGGATGCGGCCGAAGCGACGCTGGAGACCATGGAGAAAAAAGGTATGCCGCTGGGCATCTTTGCCTTGCATCCCGTTTCGGGCGAGGAAGTGCCCGTCTGGGTCGCGAACTTCGTGCTCATGAGTTACGGCACGGGCGCAGTGATGGGTGTACCTGGACATGATGAGCGCGACTGGCAGTTCGCGAAAAAACACGACCTGCCGATCGTGCAGGTCATCGCACCTGGCGACGGCAGCGATATAGATATCGGCGCGGCGGCATTCCTCGACAAGGGCGTGCTTGTTAATTCAGGCGACTTCAATGGTCTCGATTTTGATGCGGCCTGCGATGCGATTGCCACATTCTTCGAGGCAAGCGGGCGCGGCAGGCGGACGATCAATTATCGCCTGCGTGACTGGGGAGTATCGCGGCAGCGTTACTGGGGTACGCCGATACCGATTATTTATTGTGACGATTGTGATGCGATACCCGTGCCCGTGGATCAATTGCCCGTGGTATTACCGGAAGACGTCGAGTTCACAGGTCATGGATCACCCCTCAAGGACATGCCGGAATTCATCAACGTCGCCTGTCCGCAGTGCGGCAAAGATGCCAAACGGGAAACCGACACATTCGATACATTCGTCGAGTCGTCGTGGTACTACGCCCGCTATGCCGGCCCGGACAACGAGCAGGTGATGCTCGATGAACGCGCAGCCTATTGGCTGCCGGTCGATCAATATACGGGCGGCATCGAGCATGCGATTTTGCATCTTTTGTATGCGCGCTTCTTCCACAAAGTACTGCGCGACGAGGGCCTGATCGATTCGAGTGAGCCATTTACCAACCTGCTGACCCAGGGAATGGTGCTGAAGGACGGCGGCAAGATGTCCAAGGCCAAGGGCAATACAGTCGATCCGCAGGGCTTGATCGAAAAATATGGTGCGGATACCGTGCGCCTGTTCATGATGTTTGCAGCTCCACCTGAGCAGGCGCTTGAATGGTCCGACGCCGGCGTGCAGGGCAGCTTTCGTTTTCTCAAGCGATTCTGGAACACCGTTGGGGAGCATGCTGACGGTGGCCCTGTTGTCGAACTGGACCCGGAATCGCTTACTGACACGCAAAAAGACCTGCGCCGCAAAACGCATCAGACAATTGCAAAAATCGGCGACGACATCGGCCGACGCTACACGTTCAATACTGCCATCGCTGCTGCAATGGAATTGCTCAACGCTGTTAATCGCTTTGATGATGAATCGGATACCGGTCGTGCCGTCGTGCAGGAGGCGCTGGAAGCCGTGGTCCTGATGCTGTCACCGATCGTGCCACATGCCTGTCATGCATTGTGGTCGGTGCTGGGCCATGAAACGCCAGTCATCGATATGGCCTGGCCAAAGGCAGATGAGCAGGCGCTCGTGCGTGAGGTCATCGAAATTGTCGTGCAGGTTAATGGTAAGTTGCGCGGACGCATTTCGGTGCCCACCGATGCGGACAATGACGCCGTGAGTGCGCAGGCGCTTGCCGACCCTAACGTACAACGTTTTGTGGGTGAGAGTGAAATTCGCAGAACTATTGTCGTGCCCGGCAGGCTGGTCAACATTGTTGTCTAGCAGCTTGTTGAAAAACCCTGAGGCGGCACGATTCGGCGTTAAGAATCGGCTCAAAATGCTCATGTACTGGCGTGTAAACTGCGCTTGCTGGACAGGATGTCCCAATGTCGCGGAGCCCATGGATGGGCGAGAGCGACGTTCGCCGATTCTTGCCTTGACTCGCACTCGCCTCAGAATTTTTCAACGAGCTGCTAAAACACTGACATGGCTGCTCGTATTATTGCTGTCGGGCTGCGGCTTCCATCTGCAAAGTGCGCTGACGCATCCTGCAGAAATGGAGCGCACGTATCTCGCCACAGAAAATACGCACAGTCAGTTTTATCGGGAATTGAGGTCGCAATTGCGTGCTGCCGGCGTAAATCTTGTTGAATCTCCGGTCGAAGCCACGGCGACGTTGTCAATTCTTGTCGATGAAACGGATCAACGTGTCCTGTCCGTGTCAGCGCGTAATGTGCCGACCGAATACGAGGTGTATTACTCGGTCGAATATGAGTTGCTTAGTGGCGAGAACCGCTTGCTTGCTCCGCAATTGATTACGCTGACACGGGATTACACTTACAACGAAAATCTCGTGCTTGGCAAGGCCCACGAAGAAGCGATGATGCGCGAGGCGATCGTGAACGACCTCGTTCGAATCGTACTCAAACAAATTTCGTCGTTGTAAACACCTGTCCGAAGTCGATCAAAGGGACCTTCTGGGGTGACAATCGCCAATGAGCGCAGTGTATAGTCACGTATGGTCTGGATCCGCTACGTGCTTTATTTTGTCGGCGTCGCGTTGATTACGTGGATGCTCACTCAGCTCGAGACGTCATTTCCCGGGAGTCTCAAGTTGCACGTGATTGTCGACGAAGGCGATCGTTTGGGTACGAGTGAGTTCTCGCCAATCGAGATTATCCAGTCGCTGATCCTTGGTGTCTGCGGCCTGCTAATGGCATGGGTCGCCAAGTATTGCCCGACCCAACGACCAATCGCATTTGCGTTCGGCGGACTCGCGTTGGTTTTTCTGATTCGCGAGCTGGATTATTTCTTTGATCGCTACCTGATCGATAACCTGTGGCAGGTCCTGATCGTGATTGCTGCCGCTTTCGTGATTGCCTACACCTACCGGCAGCGACGCCGCCTGCAAATTGCGTTGGGCCGTGTTTGGCCGTCACCGGGCCTGGCGTTCCTGTTCAGCGGTGCGGTGATCCTGTTCGCTTTTGTCCGGATGGTTGGCCATGAAGCGCTCTGGATGTCGATACTTGGCGACGACTATCGTCGTATCGTCAAACTTGCTGTCGAGGAATTCATCGAATTGATCGGCTACTTTCTTTGGCTGATTGGCACGATAGAATATGTGTATCAGGCCAAGGCGATCGCCTACCGGGAGCCGCAGCCCGCTGCCGTACGACGACGCGAGAAGAGACGCCATGACCTCGAAGGCCCGTACTAGCAGGCTGTTGAAAAACCCTCAGGCGGCACGACAAAAGCCTACAATTGGGTTGGATTCGGCGTGTCGCCGTAGACGTCTTCGGGGTCGAAAACTTTATCCCTGTCGGTCCACTCGAGATCGACATGCCCATCCGATTGCAATTTTTCGAACGCGCTACCCACAGGAACGCGCCGATAGAAGCAGCTGCGATAGCCGACATGGCAGCTTGCGCCGCCCGTGACGTCGACGCGGAGCCAGATACAGTCCTGGTCATCATCGACAAGTAATTCACGCACACTCTGCACAAAACCACTGGTCGCGCCTTTGTGCCATAGTGTTTGACGGCTGCGGCTGTAGTAATGTGCCTCGCCCGTCTTGATCGTCAGGCCCAGCGCCTCGGCGTTCATGTAACCCTGCATTAGCACCTCGCCGGTTTCAGAGTCAGTCGTGACCACGGTGATCAGTCCACGATCGTCGAACTTGGGCGCAAGACCGTCGCCTTCCTCGACCTGCTCGGTAGATAGTCGGGCTCGAAATTTGACCGTTGCGACTGACATTTTGTATTCCCAAGTTTACAGATTGCCGAGCGGCAGAATACAAGGCATCGCCGGCGGCGGCAATATTGCTATCATGCACGACTTTGATCGCACGAATCCTGTCCAGCGATGACACTACGCCTGCATGACACCAGGAGGGGCCGAAAGGTCCCTTTCCAACCCCTTCACGACAATAAGGTGACGATGTATTTGTGCGGGCCTACGGTCTACAACTATGCGCACATCGGCAATGCAAGACCGGCTGTCGTGTTTGACTTGTTGGTACGCCTGCTACGTCGAGATTACGAACTGACGTTCGCCCGCAACATTACCGACATCGATGACAAAATAAATGCGGCGTCTGTTGAAACCGGAAAACCGATCGACGAAATTACCGCACAATTCATCGATGCGTATAACGAAGATATGAGCGCTCTTAGCGTTCTGCCACCCGATATCGAACCGCGCGCGACCCAGCATGTCGCCGAAATGATCGAGATGATCGAAACGCTTATTGCAAACGGTAATGCCTACGAGGCCGAGAGCCACGTGCTGTTCGATGTCTCGAGTCATGACGATTACGGTGCCTTATCCAGGCGCAACTTACGCGAAATGATTGCCGGATCGCGTGTGGAAGTGGCGCCTTACAAAAAGGCGGCACACGATTTTGTTCTGTGGAAGCCGTCGACACCGGAACTGCCCGGTTGGGATTCGCCCTGGGGACGGGGCCGCCCCGGATGGCATATTGAGTGCTCAGCGATGGCGAAGAAACACCTGGGCAAGACGATCGACATCCACGCTGGTGGCCAGGATCTCGTGTTTCCGCATCATGAGAACGAACTCGCACAAAGCCGCTGCGCTCACGATGGTACCGAATTCGCACGCTACTGGGTGCACAATGGATATCTGTCGATGGACCACGAGAAGATGTCGAAGTCACTGGGCAATGTTGTGCTCGTGCACGACCTGATCAAAACGATACCCGGCGAAGTGATACGGCTGGCGCTATTGAGTGCCCATTACCGTCAGCCACTCGATTGGTCGGATGCAACGATTGAGTCGGCCAGACGCAAGCTCGATCGGCTGTACGGCGCCGTGCGTGGCATCGACCTGCCTGCCGACTTGCGTGCAGCTGCAGAGCCACCCGAAGCGCTGCTCGCTGCGCTCGAAGATGATCTCAATACGCCGAAAGCATTGGCTGAATTATTTGGTCTTGCGCGTGCATTAAATAAGACATCAGATGCTGACGAACGCCGATGCATGGCGGCATCCATGCTGGCAGCAGGCAGTGTTATGGGCCTGCTGCAGACTGACCCTGAGGACTGGTTCGCCGGCCATGTCGAAGGGCAATTGTCGAGCGACAAAATTGACGCGCTGCTCGCCAAACGCAAAGCAGCCCGGGCATGTCGTGATTTCGATGCTGCCGATGCGATTCGCGATCAGCTTGCCGACTCAGGAGTTTCGATCGAAGACAGCCCTGACGGGACATCGTGGCGACGGAGCGATTGACACGATGGTGAGTGAAGTACAGGCAGCGCAAGACGAGTTGATCGAGGAATTCAGGTTTTTTGATAACTGGATGGATCGCTATCAGTACCTGATTGATCTTGGGCGACGGCTGCCGGCGTTGTCGGAGTTGGAACTCATTGACGAGAACAAGATCAAGGGCTGCCAGGCGCAAGTCTGGTTTGTTGCCGACGAGAAAGACGGCAAATTGACGTTTCGCGCGATCAGTGACGCGGCAATCGTGTCCGGGTTGATTGCCATGTTGCTACGCATTTACAGTGGCCGGCGTCCCCAGGACATTCTCGATACGCCACCGAATTTCGTTACTGCGTTGCAACTCGAGCAGCACCTGAGTCCAACGCGAAGTAACGGTTTGTCATCAATGCTTGAGGCGATCCGCCACTTTGCCACTCAAGCGCTACAAGCAGCCTGATGAGTAACGCGCTGAGCAGATTCCTGGCCTGGCCGCTACTGGGCCTTGTCGGCCTGTATCGTTTCACGATCTCGCGATGGCTGGGCAACAACTGCCGCTTTACGCCGAGTTGTTCGGCTTATGCGATGGAATCGCTGCGAGTGCACGGCGCTTTTCGCGGCAGCTGGCTCACCGCCCAACGAATTCTGCGCTGTCATCCGTGGGGCGGGTCGGGCTATGACCCGGTCCCGGACAAGGTAGACGACCCTGTCAAAAGCGCTTGATATAGGACGGGAACTCGCCTATCCGGCGACGCACGCAACGGTACTCATCGCGCTGGTCGTTTTTTTCGCGCTAATCAAGTTTGCGCTGTTTGCTGGAATTTTTGGGTTGGCACTCGCGTTGCTGGCATTGCCGGCGCTGGTCCGGTACCTGATGTTGTTGCTGGACTCGCGAGCCAGGGGCAAAAATCCGGAACCACCGGGTATAGAGCTTTTCTCTTGGGTCGGCAATGCCTGGAGTTTGTTTCCGGTATTGCACATGCTGGTGTTTGGTTACGGGACCTATCTTCTGGGCAGCTCATTTGGCAGCGCCGCATTGCTTGGCTCTGGCCTACTCCTGGCCACGCTGATACCCGCTTCGTTGGCTGTGCTGGCGATAACGCGATCTCCGCTCGAGAGTCTGATGCCACGCGCTGTTGGCGGTCTGATACGCCGCTGCGGCGCAAGCTACTGGATAGCGCCCACATACCTGCTTGCTGCGGCCGTCGTCCTGGAGTGGCTCAAACTGTTGTCCTTGCCCGATATTGTGGTGGAGTTTTTGAGCTTCTACCTGCTCTTTGGTTTTTTTACATTGATTGGCAGCGTCATCAGACCATTTCGTCTGGATCGCGAGGTCACTATTGCTGTGCCGATGGATCCCAGCGATGCGCAAATTGACACGCAACAAACCCGTGCGCGGACCGATGTTCTCGATCATGCCTACGGTTTCATCAGTCGCGGTAATCGCGCCGGCGGCCTTGAGCACGTCTACGGCTGGCTTGCAGAGGATCCTGATCCCGCGACCGCCTGGCCGTGGTTTCTCGAGCAGATGTTGCGCTGGGAAAACAATGTGGCGGCACTGCAGTTGGCACAGCAGTATCTGAGTCAGCTATTGCACGACGAAGAAGATGTCGCGGCCGTCAAGGTGATCATGCGGTGTCGGCTCGTCAACGAAGCGTTTCGACCGCTTCCCGACGATATCCCGCTCGCCCTGGCCGCCGCCGAGCGCTGTCACAATGCAGAATTAATCAGTTTCCTGCGATAACTATTGAAGTAGTGTGATATCGCGAGAGTCAGCGAACCGCTTATTGTAAACAGGCGGTCTGCCGTGAGGCCCAAGGTTGTATGCGCGATGGTTGCGCCCGTCACAAGTAATAGCAATCCGAGTGCGCCACCGGCAACGATTCGCATGTCACGGTGCCGACGAAAACCGATGCCGAGAGCGAATATACTCAATGGTAAGACGACAACAAGCACCTGGGCGTGTAAGTGGCCCTCGGAGAACTGCGAGAGAAACGGCAGCCCCGCGACGAAGAACGGCAACGCCAGGCAATGCACGAGGCATAGCACCGACAACGTGCCTGCCACGCCGTCGAGCCACTCGTTCGATTTCAGCGAATTTTGATCCATTGAGTATTGCCGTTATGCTGCGTGGACGAGACCATAGAAGCTCCTCGCCGATGCTGCGAGCCAGAAAGGATATAATATAACATTACTGCCTTCAAGCGTTTGAAAAACAAACACTTAGACCCACAACAATAAGGCAACGACCATGGATAAACGTCTGCTCGCCATTCTTTGCTGTCCCGTAACGCACAAGGGACTGCAACTTGCCAAGCGCACGACGCTAAAAGACGTCAATGCTGCGATCGAGGCAGGAAAGCTCTGCAATCGTGACGGTCGATTGCTTGCCGAGCCGCTGTCCGAGGCGCTGGTGACCGATGACGGCAAGTTGCTCTATCCGGTTACGAACGGTATACCCGTCCTGCTCGAAGGCGAGTCCGTCAATATGGAGCAAGTTACTTGACCACACGATCCGGCAAACAACGCAATTTTGAGCAGCGTGAAAATACAAGCTAAGCAGCTCGCATCCAAGCTAAAGACAAACCTGGCGCCGTGTTACCTGGTGACCGGTGACGAGCACTTACTTGTTGCCGAAGCTCTCGATGCAATTCGCGAAGCCGCACGGGATCGGGGTTTCGAATATCGCGACTTGCACATCGCAACCGCGGGCTTCGATTGGGCACAGCTGCGCAACTCGAGTTCCAACCTGTCGCTGTTCGCGGAACGACGCATCATTGAATTGCGGTTGCCAACAGGCAAGCCGGGGAAAACGGGCGGCCAGACGATCGTCGATCTTGTTGGGCAAACCGGACCCGATCTCATGCTCGTCGTCAGCGCTCCGAAACTGGACAAGAGCAGTCAGTCGTCAAAATGGGTGAAAACCATAGCCGCAATGGGCATAGACGTTCCTGTCTGGCCGATTGGCCTGCGTGAATTGCCTGCCTGGATCGCCCAGCGTATGCGTCAGGCAGGGTTGCAGCCAGATCGCGAGGCTGTCGCGCTGATCACTGATCGCGTCGAAGGCAACTTGCTCGCGGCAGGTCAGGAAATCGAGAAACTCAGGCTGCTACTGGGTGCAGGCAAAGTCAGCGCCCAAGATGTCAGCACAGCCGTCGCGAACAGCAGCCGCTTTGATGTGTACAAGCTGGTTGATGCAGCGCTGACAGGCGATGCGAAACGGTCAATGAAAGTATTGCAAGGACTGCGCAGCGAGGGCGTAGAGCCTGTCATCGTCATCTGGGCACTGGCCCGTGAACTGCGGACGCTGGCGAGCCTTAGCGACGCGATAACGAGCGGTATGGACCTGTCCGGCGGCATGCGTAAAGCCGGCGTATGGCGCAGTCGCCAGGCACTCGTGCGCAGCTGTATCGGTCGCCACCAGGCCGGTAATTTTCACCGCTTGCTCAAAGCAGCCGGTCAGGCCGATCAGGCAGCGAAAGGTCAGTCTCGCGCCGATCCGTGGCAACTGGCAACCGAAATAGTCCTCGGGATATCGCTGGGAAGCAGGAAGGCCGCATGAGCCCGATTGGAATTTTTGGTGGCACGTTCGACCCCATTCATTATGGTCATCTGCGGACAGCTTTCGAAATACTCCAGGCGCTCCGTTTCGGCGAAATTCGTTTTGTACCGAGTGGCGATCCACCACACCGTGACCAGACGATCGCAAAAGCCGATTTGCGGTTCGATATGGTGTGTGCCGCAACGGCCGCCGAAGCGGGTTTTGTCGTCGATGATCGTGAGCTCAGGCGTAATGGTCCGTCGTACACGATTGATACGCTCAGCGCGATGCGCGAGGAATTTACCGATCGACCGTTGGGTCTGATCTTAGGTATGGACGCATTCCTGGGCCTGGCATCGTGGCATCGCTGGGATGAGCTCCTCGATTACGCCCACATCGTAGTCGCGCATCGGCCCGGCTGGCAGGCGCCGGATATCGGTCCGCTGGGCGAGCTCCTCTCCGAGCACGGCACGCATCGCGTCGACAATTTGCATGAGCACCGTAAGGGTTTCATACACATCCATGCCGTGACACAACTCGAGATTTCGTCCACTGAAATTCGCGATCTGATCGGGGCTGGCCGCGATCCACGATTCCTGATGCCTGATGTCGTTCGCGACGTGATAATGAACAGTGGTTGTTATAAATAATAGAAATTTTGACAAAGCATCGTAGGAGCCCGCTGTTGGAGCCCCTGTTGGAGCCCCTGTTGGAGCCCGCTGTTGGAGCCCGCTGTTGGAGCCCGCCATGCGGGCGATAATAATCGTGAAGGAGAATTATCTGTTGACCAAAACGAGCACCCTGCATGAATAGCAAGCAACTGAGCGCACTCATTATCGACGTACTCGGCGCTGCCAAAGCGATCGACATCATCAATCTCGACGTTCGCGATATGACCACCGTGACTGACTATATGATTGTCGCAAGCGGCACATCGACCCGTCATGTCAGGGCACTGGTTGATTACGTCGCTGAAAAAGCGTCGAAGTCAGGGCACAAGCCTATTGGTGTCGAAGGCGAAGAGGGCGGTGAGTGGGTCCTGCTCGATCTGCAGGATGTGCTCGTACACGTCATGCTGCCAAGAGTGCGGGAATTTTATAATCTGGAGAAACTCTGGTCACTTGGGCCATCGATCGAACTGGCCAGTGTCGGCAATTCGAATGATCGATGACGTATTCAGGCCAGGCGCGTGCACATTCGCCTGATCGCCGTCGGCGGTCGTCAACCGTCCTGGGTCGACGATGCGTTCAAAATCTACTCGGAGCGATTTCCGCGGCAGTGGAAATTTCGCTGCGACCGAATAGCCACGGCACGTCGGTCTAAGAACAGTCCACCCAGTAATGCGGTTCAGGCCGAAGGCGAGCAGATTCTTGCCAAAATTGACGCGCTTGAGTGGGCCGTGCTGCTCGACGAGAAGGGCAGGCAATTGACGAGTCAGGAATTAGCGATGAGTCTGTCCGATTGGCAGGCAGATGGCTGCGATCTCTGTTTCATTATCGGTGGTCCCGATGGGGTATCAGCCGCGTGCGGGGAACGAGCTGATTTCGTCTGGTCGTTGTCGAAACTCACGCTGCCGCATGGAATGGTCAGGGTCCTGTTCGCCGAGCAGTTATTTCGGGCCTGGTCATTGCTGGCTGGCCATCCCTATCATCGCGACTGATCGCCGCTGAATTCAGTCCATGTCCGCACCTTCATTGCATCTGGCCTCCTCGTCACCTCGTCGTCACGAGATACTTACCGCGCTGGGTCTGTCATTCAGCGCGGCCGGCGTCGATATCGACGAACGGCGCCTGGAGGGTGAGACACCGGACGTCATGGTTCTGCGGCTGGCCTCTGCCAAAGCCTCTGCGGCCACTGACCGCAATGCGCAGCTCGTGCTCGGTGCCGATACTGCGGTCGTGCTTGGCGATCTGGTATTCGGCAAGCCGCGGGATATGGACGATGCGCTGAATATGCTTGCAAAGCTCTCCGGTCGAACACATCAGGTCATGACGGGTGTTGCCTTGTGCCGGGGCGCGGACCTGCAGACGGCACTCTCAGTCACCGAAGTGAAATTTAGGGAGATTTGTCCTGACGAGGCGCTAAGTTACTGGCAAAGTGGAGAGCCTTGCGACAAGGCGGGGGCATACGCTATCCAGGGGCGTGGTGGCGTGTTTGTGGAGGCCATCGTTGGCAGCTACTCGGGAGTGGTTGGCCTGCCCGTGTTTGAGACGGCAAGGCTTCTGAGAGAGGCTGGCCTGGAAACGCTGATCGAAGGTCACCACGATCTTGTGAGCGGCGCTGCAACAATCGAGTAATGAGAGTTTCGGACTGCATGAGCGACGAGTCGCCAAAAGAGGAAATCCTGATCAACGTGACGCCGAGCGAGGTTCGCGCGGCGTTGCTTGAAAACGGCATGCTGCAGGAAGTGCACATTGAAAGAGCAGCGCGCCGCGGCGTGATCAGCAACATTTATAATGGCCAGGTGATGCGTGTATTGCCTGGTATGCAAGCCGCATTTGTTGAAATTGGCCTGCAGCGAACGGCGTTTCTGCATGTGTCAGATATCGTTCGGCCGCAAAATGGTGATGACACGAACGACGAGTCGCCCGATATTCGCGACTTTGTGCGAGAGGGCGACGATTTGCTCGTACAGGTTGTGAAGGATCCGCTCGGCAACAAGGGCGCACGGTTGACGACCTTCATCACCTTGCCGTCTCGCCATCTCGTGTTGTTGCCAAAGGGTGGCAGTGTCGGCGTCTCGGCGCGCATCGAAGATGAAGAAGAGCGCAACCGCCTGCGCGTGGCGGTCGAGGAGCTGCTGGCTGATCAGGGTCTTGAATGTGGGGTGATCGTTCGAACCGTTGCGGAAGGAGCCGACGTCGAAGAGTTGACCGCCGATCTCAAGTTTCTGACAAAACTCTGGAGCGTCGTTCAGGAGCGGTGCAGCGAAGCGGGTGTAAAAACACTGGTACACGAGGACCTGTCATTGCCGCTGCGCGTATTACGAGACCTCGTGACGAGTGACGTCGAGCACATCCTGGTCGACTCGCAGGAGGGTTATGAGGAAATGCACGAATTCGCGGCGACGTTTCTGCCAGAAGTGGCGCCGATGCTGGAGCTGTATCGGCGTCGCCGTCCGATATTTGATCTGCACGCGATCGAAGACGAGATTCGCAGGGCGATCGACCGAAAAATTACATTAAAGTCAGGTGGTTATCTTATTTTCGATCAAACTGAGGCGATGACCACAATCGACGTCAATACGGGTGGATATGTCGGCCACCGCAACCTCGAGGAGACAATCTATCGCACGAATCTCGAGGCGGCTGTAACGATCGCGAGGCAACTGCGGCTCAGAAACCTCGGCGGCATCATCATCATCGACTTTATCGATATGGAAGAGGTCGGACACAGGGACAATGTGTTGCAACTCCTGGAGCAATCGCTTGCCAGGGACCATGCGCGCCACCAGATTTCACCCGTATCGCCACTGGGCCTGGTCGAGATGACGCGCAAACGCACCCGGGAAAGTCTGCAACATATCCTGTGCGATGAGTGTCCAGGTTGCGAAGGACGCGGTTTCGTCATGACGGCGGAAACCGTGTGTTTCGAAATATTTAGAGAGGTCATTCGTCAGTCACGCCAGTTCGAGTTTGAGAAGGCCCTGATACTGGCACACCAGGACGTTATCGAGTTACTGCTTGACGAACAGGCACAGAGTCTGGCTATGCTCGAGGAGCAGACAGGCAAGTCGATACGACTGCAACCCGAGGCCCTGTACCCGCAGGATCAGTTTGACGTTGTCTTGATGTGATGACGCTGTAGCGCGAATTAATGATGAAAAATCTAATGCGACGCCTGATCAAGTTTGCCGTTTATGCGGGCGGGGCTGTTGTGATAATGCTGGCAATCGCGGTCGGATTATTTCGTCTGTTGCTGCCACGACTTCCCGAATACCAGGAGGACATCAAAGGCTGGGCGAGCACCGCGATCGGAATGAATGTTGAATTCACAGGCATGGATGCGCGTTGGGGGCTCAACGGTCCCGAGATCGAGTTTTACAACGCCGAGCTAATTGCGCCCGATAGCATGGCGCGCATTGTTTCAGCCGGCGAGGTCAGTGTGGGCGTTGGGCTCATGCGGCTGCTCATCGACAGGAAATTTGTAGTCGACCGAATAGTCTTGCGCGACACAAGCATTGAGGTTCGTCAACTGGAAAACGGCGAGTGGTGGATTCAGGGCAGGCCGGCCAATGAATTGTTACCGGCTCGCCCTGACGGCACTGAAACTGCTGGTTCCATCGAGGTGGTCGGCGAAAACATCGAGGTGAATTTCCTGCAACCTGGCGATGAACGGCCGAGAATCTTCACGGTGCGACGACTCATTGTGAGACGGGATAGTGTGCGTATCGCAGTTAATGCGATCGTTGATCTGCCTGCAGACCTCGGCGGTCGTCTCACTATGGCCGCAACGCAATTGCTTTTTCAGCAAGACGAAGATCGCAGTTGGGATGTGACCATAGAGGTTGATGACATAAATTTGCTTGGTGTGTCTGCGTTGCATGGCGCGCAAACCGCTCATTTCAGCTCTGGAAGCGGCGATCTGGATCTATCGCTCGTGATCGCGAACGATGTTGTACAAAGTGCGGTGGTTGATATTGATTTTCAGGATGTGGCCGTCGGCAATGAAACGGGTTTTTCAATTAATGGTCTGTTCGAATTTCAAAACAATATTGACGGCTGGTTAGTTGCTGCCAATCATTATCAGTTGCAGACTGCGGGTGGTGAATGGCCGGATTCATCATTGCGCGTTGAAACGACAACCGGTAGCGAAGGTCAGATCACGATGCTTGATGCGCGCGCATCCTATATCAACCTTGCTGACATCGGTGTTCTCAATCCCTGGCTTACAAAGCAACAAAAGGACCTGGTTGCAGCATACGATCCGGATGGTGTCGTTCGCGACCTGGTTGCTACGCTGAGCGGCATTGATACGGATTTCATGCGCTTCGATGTATCCGCCGAGTTTACGGACATCGGTATTGCCGCGGTCGACAACCGGCCCGGTATACGTGGGTTCTCGGGACGATTGCGGGCTGATCGCGTAAGCGGCCGGCTCGAAATCACCTCGAAAGACCTTGCCGTAAGCTTTCCCAATTACCTTGACGAGACTGCAATTTTCGATGATGTATCCGGGACTATTATCTGGCGTCGAAGCAACAATCGCACCACCGTTCTATCAGATAGCATCTTGATTCGAAACGCTGTTATTGAGATGGAAACGAATGTCGAGATTACGCTCGCCGACGGCAGTCGTACTCCAATCGTTGACCTGGCGACGACCTGGAGCATCAGTGATTTATCGAAGTTGCGCCGCTACATTCCATTCATGCCAAAAATTCCGAGGACCAGTGAATGGTTGCAGGAAGGCCTGCTGGCAGGACGCATCCCGCGCGGCACTATTCGGCTTTACGGTCCCCTGGACAAATTTCCGTTCGACGGTGGTGAGGGGCGTCTGCTAATCGAAGCGAACATTCGCGATGCGCTGATCATGTATCAGCGGCGGTGGCCAGTGGCCGAGGTGATTGATTTCGACCTTGTCATTGACAACACGCGGCTCTACTCGGAACGCAACCACATTATCAATGTGGGTAACGAAATTACCAATGCACGTTTCGAGATCAAGGACTTCAGGCAGCCCGTACTCACGATCAACGCTTTTTCCACGGGTACGCTTGAGTCTGTGCGGCAACTGATGGCGCAGAGCCCGATTGGCACGGATGTATTCGGTGGCAGACTTGATCGTGTCGCTGTAACCGGTGACGGATCGTTCAGCCTGGATCTGAGCGTGCCTATCCGGGATTGGCAGAACTTCGAGTTCACATCACGTTTGCAGATCGGCAATGCAAGTCTGCAATTGGATGGTTTTGCCCCGCCGATCACTGATCTGAATGGTGCGGTGATAATTCGGCGCGACGATATCAGTAGCGATTCGCTAGAGGGCACTTTTCTCGGCCGGCCGGTATCGATTGAGCTCATGATGGCGCCAGAGGAGATGGATTCATTTCGGGTGATCGCAAATACGCTTGGAACTGTCACGGCTGAAGGTCTGACCGAGGGGCTCGGGTTGCCGCTCAAGGGCCTGGTGCAAGGCGAGACTGCGTATTCGATGCGGCTATTATTCCCGCGCGGCAAGCTCGAAGCGCCGTCGCCATTCACGATAGAGATCGATACTGACCTCGCTGGTCTGGGCTTCGACCTGCCAGAGCCGCTGCAAAAAATGCCAGATGAATCGGTCGCAGTACTTGCCAGGATCGAATTTCCGCAAGGCGGCGAGCGTATCGTGAGCTCGGGCACCGCAGAGGGTCTCTTGTCCTGGGAGCTCGGGTTTACCAAAGAGGAGGAGCAGTGGGACTTCGATCGCGGCCTTGTGACCTTCGGTGTCGCGACCGCCGCGACAACGGAGCCTGACGCGGCAACCGACATACGGGGCCTGCACTTGCGCGGCAGCACTGACTACGTGCGCGTGCAGGACTGGTTTGCTTTGCCGAAGCGCAATAATGCGAAGACCGGCATGGGCGAGCGCATTCGGTCGATAGAGATGACGATCGGCCACCTGCATCTGCTTGGACAGCACCTCGTCGATCACCGTATTCGCATTGACCGAAGTGCGCGTGACTGGCTCGTACAGATCGACGGCGACGATGTCAAAGGTTCCGCATTCGTGCCATACGATTTCAATTCGGGACGCACGCTGACCATCGATATGGAACGAATGGTGCTCCCGGGCGACGACGAGGACTCAGACGAGGATGCCTCGGAAATCGATCCTCGTTCCTTGCCGCCGATTTCGATCAGGGCCAGCGAATTTGCGTTTGGAGACCGGTTTCTTGGCGCCGTTCAGGTCGAGTTTCAGCGTACTGCTGACGGCCTCGTGTCGGACAGCATCATCACCAAGGACGATACGTTCGAGATCGTCGGCAATGGTGGATGGATCGTCGACGAATCGGACTCAACGGGTTATCGCAGCTTCCTGACGCTCACGATGACGAGCAAGAATGTCGAGAGTACGATGCAGCGCTTAAGTTACGAGCCAGGAATTGTTTCTGATCAGTTCTCGATGCTGCTGGACCTTAGCTGGTCTGGCGGCCCTCGCGAAGATTTCATGGAATCGCTGAACGGAGAGGTCAAAATACAGATTGGTACGGGGCAGCTCGACGACGTCGAGCCCGGGGCAGGCCGAGTGTTCGGGCTCATGAGTATCGTCGCGCTGCCGCGACGATTGTCACTCGATTTTCGCGATGTATTTGCCAAGGGCTTCGGATTCGACACAATCAACGGTACCTTTCGCATTGTCGATGGCGAAACCTACACGTGCAATCTGTCGCTGGAGGGTCCCGCGGCCGATATCGGAATTGTGGGTCGAGCGGGACTGGTTAACCGGGACTACGAGCAAACAGCCGTTGTTAGCGCGAACTTTGGCAATACATTACCCATCGTCGGCGCCGTTGTCGGCGGCCCACAGGTCGCCGCCGTGTTACTGGTATTTTCACAGATCTTCAAGAAACCGTTGCAAGAGGTCAGTCAGATCTACTATGCAATTGGTGGGTCCTGGGATGAACCAATGATCGAATCGTCCAGCGCCAGTGAATTCGCGCGGCAAGTTGCAATATCGAAATGCGTCAATGAGACGTAATAGTATTCAAACCCGGAGGTCGTGACATGCGCTTGGCGGCGATTCAAATGAACAGTGGCGCCGACGTCGAGGCAAACCTGCGCCTATGCGATCGCTTGCTGGGCGATGCCGCCGCAGACGATTGCAAGATGGCTGTGTTGCCCGAGAATTTTGCGCTGATGCCCAAGCGCAGCCGGGACAAGGTAGTGCACGCCGAAGAACCGGGCAACGGTCCCATTCAGGAATTTCTGGCCGATGCTGCGCGTCGCCACGGTCTGTGGATTGTTGCGGGTAGCATGCCGCTTGTAGCACCCGAACCCGAGAAGGTATTCGGGGCGTGTCCAGTGTATGACGCGGATGGAATCGAGCGCGCCTGTTACCGGAAAATCCACCTGTTTGACGTGAAACTGCCCGATCGTGACGAGTCCTACCAGGAATCCTGGTCGATGTGCGCGGGCGCTGACCCCGTGACGGTCGAGTCGCCGATCGGCAGGGTCGGACTAACGATTTGTTACGACCTGCGGTTCCCCGAACTCTACCGACGCCTGGTTGACGATGGCGCAACGGCGTTCACTGTGCCAGCGGCCTTCACATCTGTGACGGGCGAGGCGCACTGGCAACCGCTGTTGCGAGCTCGCGCGATCGAAAATCTGGCGTACGTCATCGCACCCGGGCAATATGGTGATCACCCGGACAAGCGGTCAACATATGGACACTCAATGATCATCGATCCATGGGGAATAATCCTCGCGGAGCGGGCTGCAGGCGACTGTCACATCGCAGCCGATATCGATCCGGAGTTGCCGTTACGACTGCGCCGTGAATTTCCGGCGCTTGCAAACAGGCGCCTCTGAACCCATTTAATTTGCCTTGACGGAGTACAAGACTGGGCAGCAAGCGGAATATTATTTTGAGCAGAAACAATCAACAAACGTTTGACGCTGTCATCTCGCGCACGCTCGAGCCTGTTGGGCTCGATGAGCGGCACCTGAATGCGACCTTGGGCTCAATGATGCGCGGCGGTATCGATTACGCGGAGCTGTACTTCCAGGTAAGCCGTCGGGAGAGTTGGTCAGTTGAGGATGGCATTATTCGCGAAGGGAGTTTCAGCCTCGATCAGGGTGTTGGAGTGCGGGCCGTTAGCGGTGAAAAGACAGGATTCGCTTATTCCGACGAGCTGATGTTGCCGGCACTGCAGAGTGCGGCGAGAGCGGCCAGAGCCATCGCACGGCAGGGCGAAACGAAGGCCCTGCAAGCCTGGAAAAGGAACAAGTCATCTGCGCTGTACCCTGTAGGAGATCCCATCACGAGCATCAGCGACGAGCAAAAAACAACCTTGCTCAGTGAAATCGAGCGATCAACACGAGCGCTCGACGAGTGCATCGAGCAAGTGATCATCAATCTGTCGATGTGTCATGACATGGTGCTGATTGCCGCATCTGACGGCACGTTTGCGGCCGACGTACGACCACTGGTGCGTCTCGACGTGAGTGTTATCGTCGAACGCAACGGTCGCAGAGAGCAAGGGTATGCAGGAGGCGGTGCACGAGACGATCTCAATTACTTTCTCGCAGGCGATCTGCCAATGGACTATGCGCGCGAGGCCGTGCGACAGGCCCTGATTCAGCTTGATGCTGTTGCAGCGCCTGCTGGTGTGATGCCTGTCGTGCTGGGGCCCGGCTGGCCAGGAATTCTGCTGCATGAGGCTATTGGGCACGGTCTTGAGGGCGACTTCAATCGCAAGGGCACGTCCGCATTTTCAGGCAGACTCGGAGAGCAAGTCGCTTCACCACTTTGCACGATCGTCGATGATGGCACCCTTCCAAACCGGCGCGGCTCACTGGCTGTCGATGACGAGGGCACACCCAGCCAATACAACGTACTTATCGAAAACGGCGTGCTGCGTGCTTACATGCAGGACAAGCTCAATGCGCGACTTATGGGCGTTGCGCCTACGGGCAATGGCCGACGCGAATCATTCGCCCATATGCCGATGCCACGCATGACCAACACGTACATGCTTGCCGGCCCGCACGATCCCGAAGAAATCATCGCATCAGTCGACCGGGGTTTATACGCGCCAAACTTTGGCGGCGGTCAGGTCGATATCACCTCCGGCAAGTTCGTATTCTCGGCCAGCGAAGCCTACCTGATCGAAAAGGGCAAGATTACCGCACCTGTCAAAGGGGCAATGCTAATCGGTGACGGGCCAATAGCGCTTGCGAAAATTTCGATGGTGGGCAACGATCTGGCACTCGATAGCGGCGTTGGAACCTGCGGAAAAGAAGGCCAGTCGGTACCGGTTGGCGTCGGCCAACCGACGCTGAAAATCGACGAAATTACGGTTGGCGGAACGGCATAACGCGCGCTCGCGGGTCGCGTGCGATACGGCCGACGCGCTGGTTTTTTTGACATAATGTTCCTAATGGACGGTTTGCGGTTCGCATTGTGAATTTGTTCACTCAGGTCGATAACTCGTTTGTGTAGTGTTCTCCTGTCTCAAGGAGGAGTAAGACAAATGGCATTGACCGGGGGTCTCTCGTCATGGCGACTGGACTAAGCACCTGCAGCTATGGACAATCAAGATGCCATGTGGGTATCGAAGCCAATTTACGAAAGTCTGCCGTACTTCTATTTGTTGATAGGGTCGATTACGCTTGGCCTATCGATGTATGTCAATTACTGGCACTGGCCTACAATTTGTTTCGTGACCGGGCTCGTGTGTCTGGTTGCCGGCATCGTGGTGATACTGAAACGTCGTGACTATCGAGTGACCGATCGTCGCACCGGACACTGAATAATTCTTTGGCGCTATTCGCCGACGGCTGAGGCTTCGCCGTCCTCTGTGGAATGATCTGCATGATCCGTTTCGTTGATCTCACGAAGATCTGTGTACACGAGCTCGTGACTGCCCAGCGAAATAACGTCACCATTTTTCAAGCGCTGCTTTTTGACCGGCTGCCCGCCGATGAACACACCATTGGTGCTGTTGAGGTCTTCTATCGTGCAGCCACGCTCGTCGCTGACTAGCTGTGCGTGATGTCTGCTGACAAATTTGCTCTTGATATAGATCTCGTTGTCAGGGGCGCGGCCAACAATAATTCGCCCAAGCGGGAATGAGTGCACTGACAGGGATTCACCGTCGGAGAGTACTTCAATCTCTGTTACCTGCGATTTCAAGGTTGGCATCGCGATAACCTGGCGTAACTTTTCATGAAGGCCCGTGTTTGATTCGTGCTCTGTCCAGCCGAGCTCTGAGACGGCCGACATAATATCCTCACCCTCAACGACAGACTTTTCGTCCGCGAATGCGCACAAGAGCGCCGTATCGCTTAGCGTGTTGATGAGTCGCGGAATGCCGCCCGTGTAGCGATAAATAACGTCATAAGTATCGTCGTCGAACAAATCGTTGGGGTCACGGCCGGCGACCGCGATACGATGATCGACGTATTCACGTGTGTCGCCGCTGTCAAGCGGGCCGATGTGAAAGCGCAGGCGGATGCGTTGCACGAGCTGCTTGAGCTTGGGTGAGTCGAGCGTTGCCTTGAGCTCAGGCTGCCCGGCCAGGATAATCCGCAATATTTTCTCCTTGTGCGTCTCGATGCCAGAGAGCATGCGGATTTCTTCCAGTACTTTTCTCGACAGGTTCTGCGCCTCGTCAACGATCAGTACAACTTTCTTGCCGTTCGAATATTGCTCGATGAGGAACATATTGAGCATATCGAGCAGCTCGACCTTGCGCTTGTTGAATGGTTTGAAGCCGAATTCGGTCAGGACGGATTGCAAAAACTGTTTGGGCGTCAGCTGCGTCTGAGAGACTATGGCGTAGACGATGTCATCCGCGAGTTCGGATACAAAAGACTGCAATAGCGTCGTCTTGCCCGAACCGATTTCGCCCGTGATGATGACGAATCCGTCGGCGAGCCAGATCGTCGACTCCATGTAAGCCTTGGCCCGGGCGTGCTGCTTGCTCCAGTAAAGGAAATCCGGGTCGGTTGTCAGCCTGAATGGCTGCTCACTGAGATTGAATTGCTCTAGGTAGGACATGTTGCCTTTCTTGTTTTGCAATCAGTTTACCCGGTTTTTCGGGTCACAGGCTATGTTCCAGTGCCAGACTGATGGGTCGATTGCGTCACATTTTTCTCAATAGCGGCCAGTATTCGGTCACGCTCAGCCGCAGAGTCGGCGATGGCCGTAATGTGCCCGAGCTTTCTGCCGGCGCGTGGAAGTTTTCCATAATCATGAAGCTGGCCGACTTTGAGTCGCCGCGCGGCGTCCGGAATTCGGCCGATCAGGTTGATCATGCCGGCAAACCCACGTATTTGCGACGATTGGAGGGGTCTATTGGTGATCGCGAGCAGGTGATTCGCGAACTGGCTCGTTTCGGCGCCCTCGATCGTCCAGTGTCCCGAATTGTGCACGCGTGGCGCGAACTCGTTGGCAAGCAACTCGTCACCGACGACGAATAGCTCAAGGGCGAGTACGCCAACATAGGTAAGGTGATCGAGCAGCTTGCGTACGTAGCGCTCGGCATGGCGTGTCAATGCCGGGTTTTCGACCGGCGCGCGCGATATGCGCAGCATGCCGTCGGCATGTTCATTGCGCGTCAGAGGATAGGTGGCGATATCGCCATCAACGTTGCGCACGCCGATCGCCGAGACCTCACTGTCAAAATCGACCCATTGTTCGGCGATAAGATCGGCTTGACCCAGTGTCCGCCAGGCAGTCTCGATCTCATCGAGATGTCGAAGGGTGAACTGGCCTTTGCCGTCGTAGCCCAAACGCCGGGTTTTGATAACGAGGGGCAAACCAATTGCGGCGGCCGCTTCATTGAGGTCAGCGATCGAATCGATAGCCCGGTATGCCGGCACCGGTATGTCCAGTGTATCGAACAATCGTTTCTCGACGAGGCGGTCCTGCGCGTGCCGAAGTGCATCGGGCGGCGGATACACGGGCACGCGATCAGCAATCTGCAGAAGCGCGGTCACCGGGACATTTTCGAATTCATAGGTGACGACATCGCAGGCATCGGCCAGCGTCGCCAACGCGTGACTGTCGTCGAACGCCGCTCGTACGACGGGTCCTGCCTGGGCGGCTGGTGGTGCAACAGAGGGGTCAACGAAATGACAGCTTAGATCGAGGTCCCGTGCCGCAAACCCGAGCATCTGTCCGAGTTGACCGGCACCAATAATGCCAATGCGCATGGTTACGAAATCTAGCCCGGACTATTCATGAATGATCTCGGTTAGGCCGCCGGAAGGTTGTCGGCAAGGACCAGGTCGGTCTGTTTTTGTCGAAAAGCATCCAAAGCAGCTGCAAGCTGTGCATCGGCAATCGCAAGGATTGCGGTGGCGAGAAGCGCCGCGTTGGTCGCTCCCGCTTCGCCGATCGCCATGCTGCCCACGGGAATGCCCGCCGGCATCTGTGCGATCGACAAAAGTGAGTCGAGTCCTCGCATTGCCTTTGACTGCACCGGAACACCGAGCACGGGCAATCGTGTTTTCGAAGCCGTCATTCCCGGGAGGTGGGCGGCGCCGCCGGCACCGGCAATAATAACCTTGAGCCCTCGTTCCACGGCGGACTCGGCGTATTCAAATAACAGGTCCGGGGTACGATGCGCCGAAATGATTCGAACTTCGTGTTCAACGCCGAGGCTGTCAAGCGTCTCGCTGGCATGACGCATTGTGTCCCAATCTGACCGGGAACCCATAATGATGCTGACTTGAATACTCATCGTCGAATTCTAACCCGATTATTCCGTTGGTGTGTTGCCTGTAGTGTGATTTCGACGGCATTTGCGTTGCCGGTGATGTTCCTACATGCAGCCCGCAAGAATGGAGTGAACGTGTCTGAATATTTGTCGGCGCAATGATTTCTCGGTTCGGTCGTTGACCGTGATGGTCAACTCTGTGAGTAAAGAACGAAGTTCCTCGTCTTGATGGCAGGTCTGGGTCTCAAATGCGTAAAGTTCATCAGAACCACCTTCAATGAGGCGATCGCGCCAGTGTTCGGCAGACAAAAAGACATGCTTCGACTGACGTTCGCTAGCACCGATTTCCTCGAGACCTCTGCGGATCGGAGCGGCATCAGCTCGCCGCATCAACTTACCGATCAGCTGCTTTTGGCGGCGCAATGCGCCGTGTGATTTCAATTTCACGGCGTCGCGAACCGCCGTCAGCAAATTCTCCTCCAGCGACATTGAGTCAAGTTCGGCATCGGTAAGTGCAATGAGTTTTTCGCCGAGTTCCTGTAAAGCCAGTTGCTCGCGTTTTCTGGCGCTTTTGCTGGGCTTTGCTTGGGTCACCGGCTAAGCTACCCCGGGGAATCGAACAGGACCATGAGTCGCGGCAGTTTAACACGCGCTCAGGCTGGCCACGGAGCGGAGGACGTTGCGCACGATGAATGAGACCGCACGAGGGCAGTCGCTGGGATGCCGGGAACTCGAGGCGTTGGTACAACAAGCGTTGGACTACGCCAGGCAGCAGGGTGTCGATCAGGCTGAAGTAGCTGCCAGTCATGATACGGGGCTGTCGGCGACCGCTCGTCTTGGCGATGTCGAAAATCTTGAGTACACCAACGATCGCGGTATCGGCATAACGGTGTATCGGGACTCCAGGAAAGGCAGCGCAAGCACATCGGATATATCGCCCGAGGCCGTACAGGAAGCGGTCAGCAAGGCTTGTACGTTCGCGACCTATACGGCCCAGGACCCGCACTCCGGGCTTGCCGAGGCAGATCTCATGTGTGTGGATGTACATGATGTCGATCTCGATCACCCCTGGTCCATCGACTCATCGGCCGCGATCGAAATGGCGATCGAGTGCGAAGCCGCGGCACTCGATTTCGATTCACGAATAAATAATTCCGAAGGCGCGACCGTGTCCACGAATAGCAGCTCGCGTGCTTATGGCAATACGCATGGCTTCATTGGCAGTTACTCGAAGACCAGCCACAGCATCAGTTGTGCTGTACTTGGTAGTGCCGATGGAGAAATGCAACGCGACTATTATTACAGTGCCGCGCGCGACGCGTCTGATCTCGACAGTGTGCAGCATATTGGCGAAACAGCGGCACGGCGCGTTGTCGGTCGCCTCGGTGCACGCAAGATCAAAACATCACGCGCTCCCGTACTTTTTACTCCGGAGCTTGCACGCGGGTTCATAGGCCACTTGATCGGTGCTATCGCGGGGGGTGCTCAATATCGGCGCGCATCGTTTCTTCTGGATGCTGTCGGCGAAAAATTATTTCCTGATTTCGTCCGCATCGAGGAACGGCCGCATCTGCTAAAGGCCATGGCCAGTGCGCCGTACGACGCCGAAGGTGTTACCACTTATGATCGTGACATTGTGGCCGATGGGGTGCTGCAGGGATACGTGTTAAGCAGTTACTCGGCTCGTCGCCTCGGCTTGAAGACGACAGCAAATGCGGGCGGCACACAAAACCTGCTGGTTCGCGGCAACGCAGAGGATTTCGCGGCGCTGATTAAACAGATGGACAAGGGCCTGATCGTTGAGGAGCTGATCGGGCAGGGCGTCAACGCGGTGACCGGTGACTATTCGCGCGGTGTTGTCGGCCAGTGGGTTGAGAATGGCGAGATACAGTTTCCAGTCCACGAAGTGACGATTGCGGGAAATTTACGAGAGCTGTACAGTCGCATCACCGCGATCGGCAGGGATCAGGATATGCGCGGAGGAATTCGTTGCGGATCATTGCTTGTGGAAGAAATGACAATCGCCGGTAACTGATGCCGCTGCTACGGCTCGGCCTGGTTCAGTAAGTCTGCCAACGTGTTTTCGCCTACGGCCGCAGAGATCGCCGCATCGAGCTGGCTGCCGAGACCTTGAATTGCATCGGTCCACTCAGGGTCACGATAAGAGCCCGTTTCGCCCTGCTGGCGCACAACATCAAGGACGTCGTCAAGCCTGATTCGTGCCATTTCTCGACCTGGAACCAGGAATTCAGTTTCGGTTGACGTCAGCAGATCGCTATTTTCGAGCCCGGCGACAATCGGCGTCAGCGTTATCGTTGGAATTTTGAGCGTACTGGCGAGTGACTGAACCGTTACGGACCGGTCGGAATTGCGAAATGCGCGGCCAACAAGAAACATGATGTTTAGCGCAAGGCGTTCACGCATGGCATTTGACAGACGCGGCTCGCGACGTCCGATACGCAGGAACGCCGGATTTTGATGGTAGAACGCGAGCTGTGCGCCGACGAGAAGGATGAGCCAGTTCATGTACAACCAGATCAAAGTTGTGATCGCGACGGCAAAACCCGAATAAATAAGCTGCGTGCGCGTCGAATAGACGATAAACGTTGCGAATATCACGCTGATGCTCGCCCAGATGAAACCGCCGGCGACGCCGCCAACCAGCGCTGACCGAAATCGTACGCGCGTGTTAGGTACATAAATGTACAGGAACGTAAAAACACTCGTGACAAGCACGTAAGGCGTCAGCTTGCTCGCGAAAAGAACGAGGGGGCCGAGCGCATCCGATGTCAGCAGCAACTGCACAATCGTAGTGCTGCGCAGCGACGCAATGATGCCAAGCGCTATGACGATCGCGACAGGGCCGATCAACATCACGACCAGGTATTCGGTCACTCGCCGGGCGAAATTGCGGCGCTTGGCGACGTACCATACATAGTTAAAGCTTTCCTCGATTTTTTGCACCATCGAGATCGCGGTGTAAATAAAGAATGCCAGGCTGATACCGCCAAGTACGCCGCCTTTGACATTGTCGACGAGGTCGATGACTTGTTGGGTAATTTCGGCACCTTGTGTGCCCAGCGGTTCAAGCAATTTGAATAATAAAGGCTCGAGATCGTTGTGCACGCCAAAGCCTTTCAGAACTGAGAAGCTGAACGCAATCAAGGGCACAATGGACAGCAAAGTGGTGTAGACGAGACTCATCGAACGCAACATCAGCTGTCCTGCGACCATGTCGCGCAGGAGTGCATACACATAGCGAAGCGTCGTCGAAAGTATGCGACCTGGAAAACCGTGTTGGGTCAACATGTCGCCCCAAACGAGCTGATCGAAGCGATTGCGAAGCCTGGCTATCATCTTTGCGGTATCACGAGCCAAAACATGCTGAGTGCGTCATTGTACATGAGCGTGCATTGCGATCATGTCAGGCGGGCCAGGGCCTCTTGGTATTTGTCGCTGGTCTGCTGTAACACGTCGGCCGGTAATTCCGGGCCGGGCGCTGTCCTGTCCCAATCAAGCGTATCGAGGTAGTCACGCACAAACTGCTTATCGAAACTCGGCGGGCTGATACCGATCTCGTAGCCGTCGATGGGCCAGAATCGTGATGAATCGGGTGTAATGAGCTCATCAATGAGGTGCAACTGGCCTTCGTCATCAAGGCCAAACTCGAATTTCGTATCAGCGATGATGATGCCGCGCGTCAGCGCGTGCTTTGCGGCGCGCGTATAAATCGCGATAGACAGATCGCGAACGCGTTCGGCGAGACGTTCGCCAATCAAGTCGACCACGTCGTCATAACTAATGTTTTCGTCGTGGTTGCCGGCTTCGGCTTTGCTCGCAGGAGTAAATAAGGTTTGCGGCAGCCGCTCGGCTTGCTGCAAGCCCGACGGCAGAGAAATCCGGCAAACCTGACCTGTCTCCTGATAGTCGCGCCATCCCGAGCCGATTAAATATCCGCGCACGACAGCCTCTATCGGCAAAGGCTTGAGCCGCTTGACGACAAGGGAGCGATCCTGCAGCGGCCCGCGAATAGTTGGGTCCGCGATCACATCGTCGACGGTCCGTTGGGTCAATTGATTGTCCACGAGGTCGGCCATCATTCCAAACCAGAACAGCGATATCTTCGTGAGCACGCAGCCCTTCATCGGTACCGGGTCGGGCAGGACGACGTCGTAGGCGGAGAGCCGGTCCGTCGTGACGATGAGCAGGTGCTCGCTATCGACGCTGTAGATGTCACGCACCTTGCCACGACCGATCAGTGGCAGGTCCGGGATCACCGACTCGAACAACGCTTCGTCAGAATTTCTGTTTGACATGTTCATCCGCTGCAAAAACCCGCCACGGATGATCGCTGTTCAGCCGGGATGAGGCAAGTTGCGGCAATAGGAAACCGGTCGTGCAACCGTTAGGATTACGTATCGCATTAAAGTGAGAATCTGGATTGTACTGGGGAAAAATCATCGGCACATTGGCCGGACTTGCAACGCTGAAACCCTGGTTTGCGCTCCTTGGCCTGTTTATTGGCCACCAATTTGATCGTGGCTTTGCCGAGCGCTACCGGAGTTTCCAGCGGCAGGGGGCAGGGATCGGTCGTCTGACCGATGCTTACCTAAGGGCATTGTTTCAGACGATGGGGCATCTGACAAAAATTGATGGTCGTGTCAGTGAGGATGAGATTCGGGCTGCTCGCGCTATCATGCACCGTATCGGGCTTGGGCCGGCAAAAGTCAGGCACGCCATCAACTGGTTCGAGGACGGCAAGAAAGCCGCTTTTCCGCTCGTACAAACGATGCGCCAGCTTCGACGCGTAGACGCGCGCCGGGCCGATATGCGATTGCTGTTTGTACGCCTGCTGCTTGAGGTTGTACTTGCCAAGGATCGCCTGCACCAGAAGGAACGTGCGATGATCTGGACGATTTGCACCGAACTCGACATCGGTCGTGTCGACCTGGCGCAGTTGGAAGCGATGATTCGTGCGCAAAAAGGATTCAGACATTCGCCGGCGGGCGACGCCGACGCACAGCGGGTCAGAAACGCTTACCTGGCGTTGGGTGTCGAAGAAGCGACGACGAACCAGGACATCAAGAAGGCCTACCGACGACTGATGAACAAGAATCATCCGGATAAAATCGCATCAAGCAGCCCGGACGCTGCCGTTGTCGCAGAGGCCGAGCGGCGGACTCGCGAAATCCGGCGAGCCTATGAAATGCTCAAGGCCAGACGATCGATTCGCTAGTCGCGCCGTCGGATCTGCCCACACACTTTGACTGCATGAAAAGGAAAACACAGTGACACCACTCATAGCACCTTCGATACTTTCTGCCGATTTCGCGCGACTTGGCGATGATGTCAGCGCGGTTCTCGATGCGGGCGCCGACATCGTGCATTTTGACGTCATGGACAATCACTTTGTGCCGAACCTGACGATTGGCCCCCTGATTCTCTCCGCGCTGCGCAATCATGGCATCGAAGCGCCGATCGATGTCCACCTGATGATCGAGCCCGTCGACCGCATCATTCCCGATTTCGCGAAGGCCGGGGCCAGCATTATCACGTTCCATCCCGAGGCGAGTCGGCATATCGATCGTTCGCTGGCGCTCATTCGAGATCAGGGGTGTAAAGCCGGGCTCGTATTCAATCCGGCAACGCCGCTAGCCTGTCTGGAACATGTCCTCGACAAGATCGACATGGTGCTTATCATGTCGGTGAACCCGGGTTTCGGCGGGCAGAGTTTCATTCGGACGGCACTGGACAAATTGCGCGAGGCGCGCAGCATCATCGAATCAAGCGGACTCGACATTCGCCTCGAGATCGATGGCGGTGTCAAAATCGATAACATTGCTGAAATCGCCGCTGCAGGAGCTGACACATTCGTTGCAGGATCGGCTATTTTTGGCAGTGATGACTACGCGACAACGATTGCCGCGATGCGACAGGAGATAAAAAATATTGCGTAGCAGCTAGCCGTTATTACAGTTTTCGATTCGGCCTCGCGCCATAGACGACGATGGTCTTACCGCTGGCCGTGACGAGTCCCTGCTCTTCGAGAACCTTCAATACTCGTCCCGCCATCTCTCGCGAACAGCCGACGAGTCGACTCAGTTCCTGTCGGCTGACCTTGATCTGCATGCCATCCGGATGCGTCATCGCGTCGGGCTCATTGCACAAATCCATGATGGCATGCGCAACACGACCTGTGACATCGACGAAAGCGAGATCACCGAGTTTGCGGTTCGTTTTGTCAAGGCGTGTCGCCAGCTGCGTGGCGAGTTCGAAAACGAGCCCTGGACTTTCACTGGCGATCTGACGAAAGCGCGGGTAAGTCATTTCGGCAATTTCGCATTCCGTGCGAGTACGTACCCAGGCGCTGCGCGTCGGCTGCTCGTAGAAAAGGCCCATTTCCCCGAAGAACTGACCCTTGTTCAGGTAGGCAAGAACCATTTCGTTGCCATCCTCGTCCTCGATCATGACTTCGACTGAACCCTCAACGATGTAATACAACACATCCGGTAGATCGCCGGCATGAATCATGACTGTCTTCGATGGCACGGTTCGCACACGGCAGTAGCTCAGGAAGCGATTGATCGCCGGTACGTCGCTCAGGGTCTTCGCTGTGGTTTGCATATACTAGTTACTCCGTCAAAGTGATATTGATGGGTTCAGCGGCTCGTGAAGCGGTTCCTCTTTTAATACAGTTCGCCGGGAAGGGCAAGCTATGCCCGCATTTTATCGGTTTCACACCCAATAGGCCGTTCGTGTCATGAGCATTGCGGTCAGTTTCATGAGTTGCAGTACGGGCGTCGGCAACTCGGCTGCGCCGGCCTCAATCGCGTTTTCGCCGTGTTCGCGTTCCTCGTCGCGCATCTTCTCGACGATAGCGCGGCTTTTCGCATCATCCTGCGGCAGCCGGTCAAGGTGGCTCGTCAGGTGCGCGCAGACGTGCCGCTCGGTTGCAGCGATAAAACCAAGGCTCCAGCGATCGCCGAGCAGGCCACTGGTCAGGCCGATCGCGAAAGCGCCTGAGTACCATAGCGGCAGCAGGCGACTCGGCCCCGCATCCAGTTCGCTCAGGCGTTGCTCACACCAAGCCAGGTGATCGAATTCTTCATCAGCCGCTCGCTGCATCTGCTCCTCGATGTCAGTATTACGCGCAACGGCCGCGTGGCCGCGGTAGAGGCCCTGTGCTGCTATTTCGCCGGCATGATTGACACGCATCAGTCCAGCGGCATGCGATTTTTGTCTGTCGTTTAACGTGGCTTCAGCAACGTTCGCGGCGGGATTGGGACGAACCGAACGACCAGCCGAAGTGGTGACCCCACTCAGCGCATCATTTACGCCTGACAGGAAACGGTCAAGCGGAGTCAGGTTTCGGTCTTGCATGGGAGGAATTATAGCAATGCCTAATCCTGCAACGTATACTCCGCGACCAACTTTTGAGGGCATTCGGCATGTTTTCGCGCAGCGTTTTGATGCTGGCAGCATTGGCTGCTGCGAACCCGCTTGTGGCGGCTGAGGAAGAAGAACATGGGCCTTGGGCCGGCACGGCAACACTGGGTTATCTCGCAACGTCGGGCAATACAGAAAATTCGAATCTTAATACCGGCTTCGAGGTCAGTTACTCGACAGGCATGTGGCGACACCTGTTCGATGCACGAGCGATCAATGCGACCGAAGATGACGAGACGACGGCTGAAGCGTTCGAGTTGGGCTGGAAGAGCGAGCGTAGTCTGTCCGAGCACAATTTCCTGTTTGGCCGCTTGAATTGGCGCAAGGACCGTTTCAGCGGCTACGATACGCAATTTTCGCAGACTGTCGGCTATGGCCATCGGCTGATCGACGGAGAAGCCCACAAACTCAATGCTGAGATTGGCGCCGGTGCCCGACAGTCAGATCTGATTGATGGCTCACAAGAGAGCGAGACGATTTTGCGCGGAGGTCTGCATTTCACTTGGACGCTCAGTGAGACAGCCGAGTTCCGGCAGGGCTTTGTTGTCGAGTCCGGATCGTCAAATACCTACTCCGAGGCAGAGACAGCACTATCGGTCAGGCTCATTGGCAACTTCGCACTGGTGGCCTCCTTTGCGGCCAAAAACAACAGCTCGAACGGGAACAGTTGGGGGCACTCGGGCAAATGAAATGCTTGGCGAAAGCTGAGCAGGCAGTGACATCGGCATTCCTGGTCACCTTCGCTTTTGCGGGCGTTCTGGCGGTAGGTGCCGACGCCGGCACCGCTCTTGCCGATAGCCAAATTGCCGTCTATGGCGGCTGGAACGAAATGTCGTACGTTGCCGCCGAAGTTAAAAACCCTCAGCGCAATCTCGCGCGTGCTTTAATATTTGGCACGTTGGCTGTGACGGTGGTCTACTGTTTGGTTTATCTCGCTTTTATTCGCGTACTGGGTCTGGAGGGAATCCGACATTCCGAGGCGATTGCCTGGGATATGTTTCAAACTCATTTTGGATCCCCAGCAGCACGCATCATGAGCTTGCTGGTTTGCATCTCCTGCCTGGGAGCAATCAACGGCATGATATTTACCGGCAGTCGTATTTCTTACGCTTTGGGAAAAGAACATCGGCTTTATGCCTGGCTGGGTCGTTGGAACAAGCGGCAGGATGCTCCGATTCGAGCACTGTTGTTACAAACCGTCATTGCCATAGCTCTGATTGTCGGTTTTGGCTGGTATGCCAACGGTTTTGAGAGTCTCTTTAATTTCGCCACGCCCGTCTTTTGGTTTTTTATCTTTTGGGTGGGCATATCGTTGTTTGTGCTGAGGTATAAAGAACCAGATGTCCCGCGACCGCATCGCATCGCTTTGTATCCTTGGTTGCCGATCCTGTTTTGTTTGACTTGTGCCATTCTGTTCAAATCGAGCC
>JADFNV010000010.1 GCA_022563195.1 Pseudomonadota bacterium | reverse complement strand
CTGTGAGGCGCTGTTCGGTCGGAATTTCCCTTTTTTAACGGTCGTTCGGGGCATGACGTGGGGAGTATATGCTATACCACACCGGCAGAGAAGCTGGAAGAAAACTGTGCAGACGGGTTAAATGGCTACAAAACCGACTTAGTCATATAAGATCACTGTCGGCGTTGGTAGAATAAGCCATAGACCCGTCAGAGTAACGGCATGACGATAACGCCAGAATGGCAAACCCGGGGTAGGCAGTTCGAATGTGCTGAAATTGCTGAGTGGCAAGGACTAGCGGATCTACGATTGACACTCCAGCAGTGTTTAAGACTTCAGAATGATCGCCGAGGCAGAATCGATATCCTCATCGAGGAGGAAGATGCTTCTTACTCTATCATCGAAGCGAAAGCCACGAATTGGGATGAGATGGCTGAACATCGAGTACGGCCTAATATATTGCGCCACGCTCGGCAGGTAATGAAATACGTGATCCCATTCTGGGAGCGCGGTGTGGACGTGTGTCCCGGAGTAATTTACCCACAGGCTCCGCACTCCATCGATAGAAAACGTCAAGTTGAAGTCTCAACGCAATATTGAACATCCTGAGATACGATGCTCTGACTCACCGCGGATTAGCAATTGGCGTCAACGCTTAGCTGTAGGTTCCTCTGTAGGTAGAAATCGTAGACATATTAGTTTCTGTTTTTTTTCAAATGCTTACGTAATATTTTGGCGGAGAGGGTGGGATTCGAACCCACGGTACGGGAAAACCGTACACTTGATTTCGAATCAAGCTCTTTCGACCACTCAGACACCTCTCCACTCGATTTACACTTTACTAACAAGGCGCCTCTCGGCGCCAGTACACTTGATTTGATTCGCTCGCTTCGCGAGCTCACCCCTTCGGGGCGCACTGCGTGCGTCCTAATCGGCTGCGCCGATTGGTCGAATCAAGCTCTTTAACGGCGGACATCCTGCCCGCCGCCCTGCGGGCCGCTACGCGGTTCAAAATTGCTCCCGGCAATTTTGTCGACCACTCCAGACACCTCTCCGGCGGGCACGGATTGTACGCATTCTCAATGAGGTGTGCTAGAACAGGATTGATAGCTTTTTCATGGCAGACGGCATATCGCTTATTTTGTTCGCACAGTTCTAACCCAATTGGCCCGTGCTTCCCCGCAGCCGCGCTTTGTGGCAGAATTCGCTCGCATTGGAGCACGGAGAAGGGTCTTGCGCCTATTGCTCTTTACTGCGGTAGCAGCACTGCTGGGCACCTGTTCGTCGCAGCCACCGCTGCTGGAACAGATCATGGAAATCGGCGAGCTGCGCGTCGTTACTCGTGACAGCCCGACGGCCTACGTTATTGGTCCCGAGGGTCCATCCGGACCCGAATACGATCTTGTTCGGGCGTTTGCCGAAGAACTCGGTGTCTCGCTTTCGATCGAAACCGTCCAGAGTGTTTCCGAAGTGCTGCCCTACCTGATGTCTGGTCATGCTCACCTGGCGGCGGCCGGATTGTCCATTACACCGTCCCGTCGTGAGTATGTGAATTTCGGCCACCCCTACGAGATGGTCGATATGCACCTGATCTACAAACTGGGGACGGGCAAACCGCGATCGATTGACGATGTCATCGGCCGTCCGATCGAAGTGGTCGCTGGCACGAGCCATGTGGACATGCTCGCGTCGCTTCAGAACGTTTACCCAGAACTTGCGTGGACCGAAAATGCCGACGTCGAAGTGGCCGATCTTCTCGCCAAAGTTGCAGCCGGTGAAGTCGACTTCACCGTGGCGGACAGCACCGAATTCAGCATTCAGCGACATTTCTATCCGGATCTGCGCGTCGCACTCGACCTCGAAATCGGCGATCCACTGGCCTGGGCGTTTCCCAGGGAAATCGGCGACAGTCTGCTGGGTCGTGCCGACGACTTTCTGATCGCGGCAGACCGCAGCGGCATGTTCGCGCGAGTCAAAGATCGCTACTACGGGCACACCAATAAATTCGACTATGTCGGGACGCGCAACTTTATTCGCCATTACGAGAGTCGTTTGCCGCGTTATCGCGAGCATTTTGAGCAGGCAGGCAGAGAGTGGGACGTAGACTGGCGGCTGCTTGCAGCAATCGGTTACCAGGAATCGCACTGGCGTTCACAGGCCGTGTCACCAACAGGCGTGCGCGGCATCATGATGCTCACAAAAGACACTGCAAGGTACCTGGGCCTCAGTGATCGCCTGGACCCGAAGAACAGCATTTTCGGTGGCGCACAATATTATGCGAGACAAACGGAGCGCGTAGCCGACACCGTCGATGAACCGGATCGAACCTGGATGGCGCTCGCCGCATACAACGTTGGATTCAATCACATCAAGGATGCGCGCCGGATTGTCGAATGGCAAAACGGTAATCCCGATACCTGGGTCGATATCAGCAAGGCCTTGCCGCTGCTCGCGCAACGCAAATGGTACACGCAAGTGCCGTTCGGCTATGCGCGTGGCTGGGAGCCCGTGCTCTACGTCAATAACATTCGCAGCTACTACAATATTCTCAAGTGGCTGACGGCGAATGAAGGGAAGCCAGACGTGGAACCGACAGTGCCGTCCGAAATCTCCGCGAAACAGCCTGCAGAGGTCACGACGACATAATACGAAATGCCTGCGCCCGGGATGTTCTTCGACCGAAGTAAAGCGCAGCACAGCGAGCCATGAGGGAGAGGAATATCCCGGTCGCAGGCATTTAGCGTCGGCGTTGCTTGAAGAACTCTCGCAACATCGCACCGCACTCGTCGGCCAACAGCCCACCACGCACTTCGAAGCGATGATTGAAAGCCGCGCTGTCGCTCAAGTCGATCGCACTGCCCAGGACACCCGCCTTCGGGTCATATGCGCCGAACACGAGACGCGCGACTCGCGCCTGTACCATTGCGCCGAAGCACATCGCGCAAGGTTCGAGTGTGACGTACAGGGTTGCATCTGTTAGCCGGTAGTTTTCACGCGCCTGTGCAGCGTTTCGCAGCGCGACGATTTCGGCATGAGCACTGGGATCGCAATCCGTAATCGAGCGATTATGACCTGTCGCAATTACCTCACTACCAACCGTAACTACAGCACCAACCGGCGTCTCTGCGCTTGCTGACGCTTGTTGCGCCTGTTCCAGCGCCAAGTGCATGAACGCCACGTCACGGTCGCGCACTTATTCCCACTCGATCGTGGCCGGCGGTTTGCCTGAAATGTCGTACGTCACGCGTGAGATTCCGTCGACTTCGTTGATGATTCGAAGCGACACGTGCTCTAGAAATTCATAAGGCAGCCTGGCCCATCGCGCCGTCATGAAGTCGATCGTTTCGACTGCGCGCAGCGCGATGACGTAATCGTAGCGACGACCGTCGCCCATGACGCCGACCGATTTGACCGGCAGAAACACCGCAAAGGCCTGGCTGACCTGATCGTACAGATCGTTTTTTCTGAGTTCATCGATAAAGATGTCATCGGCGAATTGCAGTATTTCGACGTAGTCGCGCTTGACCTCACCAAGCACTCGGACACCCAGGCCCGGACCCGGGAACGGGTGACGCATCACTATTTCGCGCGGCAAGCCGAGCTCCAGCCCGATTTTGCGAACTTCGTCTTTGAATAATTCGCGCAATGGCTCGACGAGTTGCAAGCGCATGTGCTCGGGAAGCCCACCGACATTGTGATGCGATTTAATGACATGCGCCTTGCCTGTCGACGATCCTGCCGATTCGATCACATCGGGATAGATCGTCCCCTGCGCAAGCCATTCGATGTCCTCGAGCTTGTCTGCTTCTTCTTCGAAGACGTCGATAAATGATGCGCCGATTATCTTGCGCTTTGCTTCGGGATCGGACTCACCTTCTAGCGCTGCGAAGAAGCGATCGGCCGCATTGACACGTATCACATTGACACCGAAGTGCTCGGCAAAGGTCTTCATGACCTGGTCACCTTCATGATGACGCAACAGGCCATGGTCGACGAAGACACAGGTCAATTGATCACCGATCGCCTGATGCAGCAATGCTGCGACAACCGATGAATCGACGCCGCCGGACAGACCAAGCAATACCTTGCCATCGCCGACACGTTCCCTGACGTTCGCGATCGCATCGGCCACGATATTGCCAGGCGTCCAGTCACCCGGACAAGCACAAATATCGCGAACAAATCGTCGCATGATGTGCTCGCCCTGCAGCGTATGCGTAACTTCGGGGTGAAATTGCACGCCATAGAATTGCCGGGAGCGATCCTCCATCGCGGCCACGGGGGAATTCTGACTGTGAGCCGTTATTTCGAATCCCGGCGGCACGGCTTCCACACGGTCACCATGACTCATCCATACTTTCAGTCGCGGCTCCAGGCCTTCGCTGTCACTTAGCCCGTCAAGGAGTGCGGAACCACTGGGCACTATCTCCGCGTAGCCAAATTCGCGATGTGCCGAAGCTTCGACTTTGCCGCCCAGCTCCGCCGCCATCGTCTGCATGCCGTAACAGATGCCCAGCACGGGCACCCCGAGTTGGAAAACGCCGGGCCAGACACGCGGTGGATCATCGAGATTGACGGATTCCGGACCACCGGACAGCACCACACCCGATGCGCCAAACGCAGCGATGTCATCGTCGGACATATCCCATGGATGAATCTCCGAATACACACCACACTCGCGGACCCGCCGTGCAATCAGCTGTGTGTATTGGCCGCCGAAGTCGAGTACCAGCAGACGGTGCGCATGAATTTCGGAATGTTGGTCGTTTGGCAAAGGGACGGCCTGGCTCATATCTTCATCCATTCCTTCAACTCGAACGGTAATTCGGCGGTTCCTTGGTGACTATCACATCATGCACGTGACTTTCTTTCATACCGGCGCCCGTAATCCGCACGAATTCCGGCTTCGTTCTCATCTCGGCAATCGTGCCACAGCCCGTGTATCCCATCGCGGCACGAACGCCACCAATCAGCTGATGCACGATGGCGACAAGACTGCCTTTATAGGCCACTCGACCTTCGACACCTTCGGGGACGAGTTTCTCGAGCTCTTCTGTCGCGTCCTGAAAATAGCGATCGGACGAGCCATACGACTGACCCATGGCCCCGAGAGACCCCATACCGCGGTAAGACTTGTAAGAGCGCCCCTGGTAGAGCTCAACTTCGCCCGGCGATTCCTCGGTGCCTGCAAAAAGCCCGCCAATCATGACCGTATGTGCGCCCGCGACGAGCGCCTTGGCGATGTCTCCGGAATATCGAATGCCACCGTCAGCAACGAACGGTATGTCTTTCTTCTTCAGCGCCGCCGCGACCTCGCCGACCGCTGAGATCTGTGGCACGCCAACGCCCGCCACGACACGTGTCGTGCATATCGATCCCGGGCCGATGCCCACTTTGACGCAATCGGCACCGGCGTCGACCAGCGCCTGCGCTGCCTCACCGGTAACGATGTTGCCGGCGATGACCTGGATATCCGCATACTTTGCCTTGGTCCTGCGAACCCGTTCAATCACTCCCTTCGAAAACCCGTGCGAGGTATCGACGACAAGCACATCAACACCGGCATTGACGAGCGCCTCGACGCGATCGTCCGTATCGTAGCCCGTACCAACAGCGGCGCCGACGCGCAGCGCTCCGCTGTCGTCCTTGCAAGCCTTCGGGTAATCCTTTGCTTTTTGAAAGTCCTTCGCTGTAATCATGCCCTTGAGCTCAAAATTGTCATCGACGACGAGGACTTTTTCGATACGGTACTCGTGCAGCAGCGATAGAACTTCGTCGTTGTCTGCGTCCTCGCCTACGGTGACGAGCCGGTCCTTGGGTGTCATGACGCTCGACACCGGCGCGTCGAGGCGCGTCTCGAATCGCAGGTCACGACCCGTGACGATGCCGACAGTCTCCCTGCCGTCGACAACAGGAACACCGGAAATGCCCATTGCGCGTGTCAGATCGATCACTTCGCGTATCGTCATATCCGGCGCGACGGTGATGGGATTACGGACGATGCCGCTCTCGAACTTCTTGACCTGCAAGACTTCGCGCGCCTGCTGCTCGATCGGCATGTTCTTGTGAATGATGCCGATGCCCCCTTCCTGGGCCAGCGCAATCGCGAGGCGTGCCTCGGTCACTGTGTCCATCGCGGCAGACAAAAGCGGAATATTGAGCCTGATTTCCCGTGTCAGCTGCGTACTCAGGTCGACCTCCCGGGGCAGAATGTCGGAGTAACCCGGTTGCAGGAGAACGTCGTCGAATGTCAGGGCTTCCTTGGCGATACGCATGGAGTCTTCGGATCCTTTAATGAGGTTAAACGGTCAATTGTACGCCGATGATTTTTTCGGCAAAAGCTGTGCACCGTTCTATATACTGGCGAACATGGAAAATTTGGGCCAAGCGAACGCTATCGCGGCCGCGATCACAGTCACTCAGCTCAACCGCCAGGCAAAGGCCCTGCTCGAGTCCGGTCTCGCTCGGCTCTGGGTTGAAGGCGAAATTTCCAACATCGCCCGGCCGGCCTCAGGACATCTCTACTTCAGCCTCAAAGACAAATCGGCGCAGATTCGTGCGGCGTTTTTTCGTCAGCACCAGCGTGACCCGACGATTGGTCTGAAAAACGGCGACCAGGTGTTGGTTTTCGGCCAAGTCAGCCTCTACGAAACGCGCGGCGACTACCAGTTGATTGTCGAGCAGGTCGAGCCGGCGGGTGAAGGTGCATTGCGTCGCCAGTTCGAGCTATTGAAGAAGAAACTCGCGGCTGAAGGCCTTTTTGACGAGGACCGCAAACAGGAACTGCCTACGCTGCCCAGTCGAATCGGTGTCATTACCTCCCCGAGCGGTGCCGTAATACGCGACATCGTGAGTGTGCTGCGACGTCGATTTCCCTCCGTGCCGATCGTCATCTACCCAGCTGCGGTGCAGGGGGATGCCGCGCCATCCGAGCTCATCGACGCACTTGAAACGGCGATTCGCCGCAATGAGTGCGATGTACTGATTTTGGCGCGCGGCGGTGGGTCGCTGGAAGATCTTTGGGCCTTCAACGATGAAAAACTCGCCCGTGCAATCGCGGCCTCACCCATACCCATCATCAGCGCCGTCGGCCACGAAGTCGACTTTACGATTGCCGACTTCGTGGCCGACCTGCGCGCGCCAACACCATCGGGTGCGGCGGAGCTTGTCGTGCCCGATCGCGACGAGTGGATTCGCACGGTGCAAACGTTTGCTACACGTATTGCGCGCCTCGGCCAGAGGGCGCTCGAGGACAAATCGCAAACACTGGATTGGTTATGCCGTCGCCTCGCGCAGGCCTCGCCGTCTGCGGTTGTGCAGCGCTCGGTAGTGCATTTGGCAAGTCTGCAACAACGACTCAACATCAGTGCCCGAAACTCAATTGCAATTATCAGCCATCGCCTCGAACTCGCCATGCGCGGCCTGCATGCCGTCAGTCCGCTGGCAACGCTCGAACGCGGCTACGCGATTGTCGAGGATGCGCATTCGGGCAAGGTGTTGCTCAGCGCGAGCGACATTGCGCCGGGCGACGATATTCGTGCGCGACTCGCGCACGGTCATTTGATTGCGACCGTCAGTACGACCACGGACGAGGATGGCTAGGCTGCTGTTTGTCGCATTGCTGTTTTGCGCCAGTGCAGTTGCGGAGAATTTTTCCTGGCCCGGTGGCATCGCATTTATCGATCTCGGCGCTGCCGAAGGGCTCGCGCCTGTTGTCAGATATGACGGCAAACGTGTACTTATCATGAATCACGATGGCCGCTGGCGTGCGGCCGTCGGCATCGCGCTGGACGCGACGACCGGCACCACATCGGTAAGCATCGCCGATGGAGAACAGCAAACTTTCGAAGTGACAGATCGTGACTATCGAGAGCAACACCTCGATGTTGCGCCAGGTTTCGTGTCCTTGAGCGAGGAGAATCTTGCGCGCGTCGGCCGCGAAAGAAAGCTCATCGATGCAGCACTGACAAACTGGCGCCAGGTGTCATTCGACGACATCAGCCTGCACACGCCTGTACCCGGACCACAAAGCTCGAGTTTCGGTTTACGCCGTTTCTTCAACGATGAGCCGCGCTCCCCGCACAAGGGCATGGATATTGCGGCGCGTAGCGGCGAACCCATCCTTGCGCCTCGCGACGGCGTGGTGACTGCGACCGGGAATTACTACTTCAATGGCAACACCGTGATCGTCGACCATGGGCAGGGCTTCGTCACGATGTACTGTCACCTGAGCGAAATCGGCGTAACGAAGGGTCAGCTGGTCTCAGTTGGAGAGCCTTTGGGCGCGGTCGGCGCGACTGGACGCGTCACCGGGCCACACCTGCATTTCGGCACCTACCTCAACGGCAACGCCATCGATCCGGCGCTACTACTCCCGTAGCAGCCCACTGTGCGGGGGCTTCCGTTACACGGGCACGCCATATGCGGGCGATTGCCACGATGTTTATACGGCGGCCCCGACACGGTAGCTCCTCTCGCTCAATGTCGCATCGACATCCCTGTCTCGCTCCAATCCGCGAATCCTCGCTCTCGCTGTCCCTGCTCCGCTCGGATTCGACGACGCTCGACGAGCCACCGTATCGTGGCCACCCGCCGATCATCGTAAGGCCGGTGGGAGGGGCGTTCTTTGCCGGAAATAAAGCGCAGCGCAAGCGAGCCATGACGGAGTCAAATGTCCAGCTCTTGGGCACACACGCGCGATCCCGCGCAGGTGATACGATCGCCGGGCCATGTACATTCTCATTATCGCTATCCTGGCGCTGGCCGTGGCCGGCGTCATTCTTTATAACCGCCTGATTCGCAGTCGTAATCGAGTCGACACGGCCTGGAGCGACATCGACGTGCAACTGCAACGTCGCTACGACCTGATACCGAATCTCGTTAAAGCCGTTGATCAGTACGCGAGCTACGAAAGGGCGACGCTCGAGGCCGTGACGGAGCTTCGCGCGCAGGCGAAACGTGTAACCGATGTTGAGCAACGTGGCCGCGTGGAAGCGGAGCTTGGCGCCGGAATACAACGACTGTTGGCGCTCGCTGAGAACTATCCTGATCTCAAGGCCAATGAGAACTTCCTGAATCTGCAGAACGAGCTTGTCGAGACAGAAGACTATCTGCAGTTTGCCCGCCGGTACTTCAACGGTTCGGTTCGAGACTACAACACGATGACCGAGACCGTGCCAAGCAGATTTATCGCATCAGCATTTGGCTTCGAACCACGCGTGTATTTTCAAAAGTCCTCGGACGATGTCGCTCATGTACCGATGGTCAATTTAGGGTCTGTGGAATGACGAGACTATTAACCGGATTGCTGCTGTTTTTGCCTGCCGTCTCCTTCGCTGACGAACGAATTCTCGAGTTTCACAGTGATATCGTTGTCATGCAGGATGGTTGGCTCGATGTTACCGAGAGCATAAGGATACGAGCTGAGGGCGAACGAATTCGGCGTGGCATTTATCGCGACTTCCCAACCGAGTATCGCGACAAGCGTGGCAATCGCTACGAAGTGGACTTCGAGCCATTATCAGTCCTGCGCAACGGCGCCCCCGAGGATTTTCATTCGCAGTCGTTTCGCAATGGCCGCCGAGTGTATTTCGGCAGTGCTAATCGTTTTCTCAATAGCGGCGAACATGAGTATGTATTTCGTTACCGGGCGAGCCGCATGCTCGGATTCTTCGAGAACCATGATGAGCTTTATTGGAATGTAACCGGGTTCGACTGGGCGTTTCCGATCGACCATGCCAGTGCGACTGTTACCCTCGCATTCTCGCCGCCGCCGAGCGAAATCACGCATGAAGCCTACACGGGTCGATTCGGTGCGAAGGAACGCAATTATGTATCCCGCGTCGACAGCTCGGGGCGCGCTCACTTCAAGGCGAACGATCCCCTGTCGGCAGTCAATGGCCTGACGATTGTCGTTGGCTGGCCGAAGGGATACGTTGCAGAGCCGACACAGTTGCAACGCTTTGCGTGGCTCCTCAAAGACAATATGGGTCTACTTATTGCAGCAGGCGGTCTTGTGCTGTTGTTGATCTATTACATTCCGGTATGGGTGCACTTCGGTAAGGATCCCGACGAAGGGGTGCTTGTCACGCGCTATGAACCGCCAAAAGGCTTCTCACCGGCGTCCCTTCGCTATATTCAGCAGATGTACTACGACAACAAAGTGATGACGGCTGCAGTCGTCAACCTGGCGGTCAAAGGTTATTTGCGAATCGATGTCAGTGCGGCATCAGGTGGATTCCTGGGTATTGGTGAAAGGGCGAGCGAGCATTCACTGGTCAAGACAGATCCTGGAGATAATGCGTTAACGTTGGCGGCGGGGGAACGAGAGCTCCTTGATGGCTTGTTTCGCGATGGCGATACCGTATTACTCGACGTCGAATATCACGAGTTGCTCGGCGAGGCTAAGGCGTCGCATCGCGAGTCTCTCAAGACCGACTACAAGCAGCGCTACTTTCGTACCAATGGCCTTTTGAATCTTCCAGCGATATTTATCGTTATCGGCACGACAGTTGTCGCGATAAGCATGGGACCATCGCCGTTCGTCATTGCGACGATCATCACGATGTTTGTGACGCTGGTGTTCTTCGCCATAATAATGAAACGGCCGACAATGCGCGGGCGCAAGCTGCTTGACCAAATGATGGGATTCAAGGACTACCTCGAAATCGCCGAAAAAGAAGAGATGAACCTGAGAAATCCGCCTGAGAAAACACCCGAGCTCTTCGAGGCTTACCTGCCCTATGCACTCGCACTCGGAGTTGAACAACATTGGGGTGAGCGCTTTGCAAGCATCCTTGGCGCGATTCGAAACCCGGATGGTAGTTCGTATCATCCTGCGTGGTACGCCGGCTCGTGGAGCAGCTTTGATCTGACAACCAGTACCAGCAGTCTGTCCAGCGGCCTGAACACTGCCATCAGCAGTTCGGTAACGCCGCCCGGTTCGTCATCGGGCGGTGGGGGCGGCGGTTTTTCGGGCGGTGGCGGTGGCGGTGGTGGCGGCGGCGGATGGTGATGCTGAATTCATCGACAGCAATTCGTCTTGTCGTCTGCATGGTTGTCGCAGGCTGTGATGGCTCGCCCGGGCCAGTCGTTGAGCACGCAGCCGATCGCGTATTTCTCAACGGTGCGGTCTATACGGTCGATGCAAAGCGATCGTGGGCCGAAGCGGTCGCCGTCAATGACGGCCTGATTACCTTTGTTGGCAGTAACGATGATGTGCAATCCTGGATCGGCGAGGACACCGAAGTTACCGATCTTGACGGCCAGATGTTGCTGCCTGGATTTCACGACTCGCACGCACATCTCCTTGTAGGCGTTCCCACCGGAGAGAATTGCGATCTGCTGCGACTGGAGCCAAGAGAGGCGGTTGAGGCCAGGCTCGCGGAATGCACGGCACTCGAGGGGTTCGGCGACGATCACTGGATTATCGGTCGCGGCTGGGGTGAATGGCTGTGGCCCAATGGCGATCCGGGCAAGGCACTGCTTGACGAGTTGTATCCCGATCGTCCTGTCTTCCTCGAATCAAGTTTCGGCCATTCCGCATGGGTGAACAGCCGGGCCCTTGAGCTGGCAGGAATCAGCGATACAAGCACGGTCGGATCCGACGGCATCATTGTTCGAGATTTCGCAACCGGCGAGGCGACTGGCACATTGCATGATTCCGCCAGGATGCTGGTAATCAACGTGATGCCCGAAATGACCATGGAGTATCGGCTCGAAAGTGTGCGCGCCGCAATCGCTATGGCACATGCACTGGGCGTCACAGCTGTCATCGAGCCGGGCATCGACGAGGATTACATTGCGCCGTTGCTCGAACTTTCGGATGCCGGTGACTTCGATCTTCGTGCGCTGGTGTCGTTGTCACCGATTAACATGCAACCGGGTGCCTTTGATGACGGCGTCTACGAATTCCTTCGAGGTCGCGAAGCATGGCGTCGACCGAATATCGATGTTGACTCAGTAAAGATATTTTTGGATGGCATCATCGAATCCGGCATGGGCGCGCTGCTTGAGCCTTACGAGGACGCCGCGCTTGGGCTTGGGCCGCGCTTCTATTCACAGGTTAAGATCGACGAGTATTTCACGCGCTTCGATGCGATGGGATTGCAGGTGCATGTGCATGCAATCGGCGATGCGGCCGTGCGTATGGCGCTGGATGGGTTCGAGGTGATGCGAAATGCGAACGGTATGTCGGATAATCGTCACCACATTACGCACCTGCAATTGATTGCTGACGAAGACGTCCCGAGATTTGCGCAACTCGATATAGGCGCGACATTTCAGGCGCTCTGGGCGTACGCAGATCCCGCCTTCATCGAACTCGACGTGCCCATGATCGGTGAGGAACGCACCGCTCAGATGTATCGGATAGGCGATGTGCACAGGTCTGGCGGCCGGATTGTTGGCGCCAGCGACTACTGGGTTACCGATATGAACCCATTGCTGGCCATCGAGGTCGCGATGACGAGACAGGACCCGTACAGCAATGAGGGGCCGCCTCTCGATGCAGATCAACGCATGGATCTCGAGACGATGATCGAGGCGTACACGATTAATGGCGCCTACACGATGTCGCTGGAGGACCAGCAAGGGTCTATTGAAGTTGGCAAACGTGCGGACTTCGTCGTGCTCGATTACAACCTGTTCGATCTCGCGCCACAGGAGATCAGCGAAGCCAGTGTAACGATGACGATCTTTGATGGTCGAACCGTGTATCGTCACCCTGAGTAATGAATGAACGCACCGGTCTATAAATTCAGGCGCCAGGACACCAGCGCCATACCCACGATTATTTTCACGCTGCTGATAGCGAACGGGCTTGTATTCGCTCTGCAACAGATGAACCCGCGCTTTCTTATGATCAATTTTGCGCTGTGGCCGGTTGGCGAGCCGGGATCGCCATTCGCGCCCTGGCAATTATTGACCTACGGATTCCTGCACGGCGGCATTGGGCACATATTCTTTAATATGTTCGGGCTGTGGATGTTCGGGCGTGACCTCGAGCGCATGATGGGCGCGAAACGCTTCCTGATCTATTTCCTGACCTGCGTCGTCGGTGCCGGATTCATACAACTCATCGTTGCCGGCATGCAGGGTGGTCTTTATCCGACTGTCGGTGCATCGGGTGGCGTGTTCGGCATCCTGCTGGCCTATGGCATGACCTATCCAAATCGAATGATCATGCTGATGATCCCGCCGATACCCATGAAGGCCAAATATTTCGTATTGTTCTACGGTTTGCTGGAGCTGTATCTAGGGGTCAGTGGCAACGCCCCTGGCGTTGCCAACTTCGCTCACCTCGGCGGTATGCTATTTGGCTTCTTGTTACTCATGTATTGGAAAAAGCCGACGCGCCGTGGCTAACTTGCTCACCCTGACAGCCGCCACACTGGTCCTCGTCATGATTCCCGGGCCAAATGCGGCGCTGGTTGTTGCGAACAGCCTTCGCTATGGTACGCACATGGAACGAGGTGGCCGATGATCTGGGCAAGGTATCGGCCGCTCCGGCGCGTCGATTGTTCGAAAAACACTCGGCGATGCGTAATCGACTGACGGGTGGTTTTTTTGTGACGGCCGGTATCGGTTTAGCGCTTTCACGAAGCACTTTGTAAAAGTCTTATTGTAGGAGCCCGCTCCCGTCAAGCGGGATCGAGACATGCGGGCGATATGGGAGTTGCATGAGCATCAAACGAAGAGAGTTTATCGGCCACATAGCTGCGGGCAGTGCGATTCTGACCGTACCCGGCTTTCTCGCAGGCTGCGGCGTGCAACAGGCAACCACGATAACTGACGCAACACCGTACAACCCGTTCATGGAGTGGTTCGGTGTGGACCAGGTTACCGTCGCGCGGGTCATGTCCGAAGTTACGGCGAACGGTGCGGATGCGGCAGACCTGTATTTTCAGCACAGCCGGTCGAATTCACTAACGCTTGAGGACGGTATCGTATCGAGGGCCAGCTCGGGCATTCAACAGGGTGTCGGTCTGCGTGCCGTGATAGGCGAGCAGACGGGTTATGCGTTTACCGAAGATCTCACGCTGCCGTCGATGCTGGTGGCGGCACGCACAGCGGCGGCGATAGCTTCGGGCAGTCGCACTGTTTCACCGCAGGCGTTTAGCCCGAAAGAGATGGGCGATATGTACACAACGATCGTGCCCTGGGCCGATGTGGGTATCGACCAGAAGCTGCCGCTTCTCAAGTTCATCGAAGAGAAGGCCAAGTCGCTGGATCCGGCCGTCGAGAAGGTCGCCGTATTCTGGTCCGACGGTGAAGAGCGTGTAATGATCGCGACGCTGGATGGCAGGCTCGTGACGGATTATCGGCCGATGACTCGTGTATCGGTGCTGGTAACGGCCAGGAAAGGCGAGAGAACACAATCCGGCTTCTCGAACATTGCGGCGCGAGATGAGTTTGCGTGGTACACCGAGGCGCGACTGCTAAAGATGGTCGAAGAGGCTGTCGATCGCACGATGATTCTGTTTGACGCGCGCCGGCCTCCGGCTGGTGAGATGCCCGTAATTCTCGCCTCGGGCGCCAGCGGCATACTGCTCCATGAGGCGATTGGTCACGGTATGGAGGCAGACTTCAATCGCAAAGGCACGAGCATTTACTCGAATATGATCGGCAAAAAAGTCGCAGAACCATTCATAACGATTGTCGACCAGGCAACAATTCCACGCGAGCGCGGAGCACTGAATTACGACGACGAAGGCAACAAGGCGGGTCGTACCGTGCTCGTTGAAAACGGCATCATGAAGTCGTACCTGCATGACGGCATCAGTGCGACGCAATACGGCTTGCCACCGACCGGATCGGGTCGGCGCGAATCGTATAAATTTGCACCGATGCCACGCATGAGCTGCACGTTCATGGAAGACGGACCGCACACAAGAGAAGAGATCATCGAGGCGGTGGATCACGGCATTATCGCCGAGACCTACACCAATGGTCAGGTACAAATCGGTGCCGGCGATTACACGTTCTACGTCAAGAACGGCTGGCTCGTGGAGGGCGGCAAGATTACCGCACCGATCAAGGACGTCAACATCATCGGCAACGGACCTGAAACGCTCAAGCGCATTACGATGGTTGCAAACGACGCACGCCTCGATACGGGCGGCTGGACATGCGGAAAGAACGGCCAGCGAGTACCTGTCTCACAAGGCATTCCGACAGTGCTTGTCTCCAGCATAACGGTGGGGGGCGAAAATGCCGGCTAAGCTCATGGATCAGGCCGTTGCGGCGGTAGAATTCGCCAAAGGTGCCGGTGCGCAGGATGCCTGGGTGACCACAACACAGAGCCGCGACGTTGAATTCGAGTATCGCGATGGCGCGCTCGAAAAGGTCAAGGACGCGACCTCGCGCGGCCTCGCCATACAGGTATTCGCAGATGGGCGATATTCGTCACACCAGACCACGGACCTCAAGGCCGATCGCCTGCTGGGTTTCATCCGTGAAGCGGTAGCGATCACTCGGGCGCTGGAACCCGATGTTTTTAGGCAAATCACGCCCGAACATCTATTCAGCGATCGGCCAACCGTTGATCTCGATCTTGTTGACGACAAAGTCGCGTTGCTCGATCGCGACCACCGCATTGCGTGGTGTAAGGCACTGGACGAGACGTCACGAGACCACGAACGTGTGATATCTGCGACGTCCGGAGTATACGACGGCAAGCAGACTTCAGCGTCGGCGAGTAGCAACGGTTTCTTTGGTACTCAGGAGTCGACGTACTGTTGGTTCGGCGCCCAGGTAACCTTGAAGGATCAGGGTGAAAAGCGCGCCTCGGACAGTTTCTACGCGGGCGGCGCGCATGTCGGCGATTTGCCCGACGCTGCTGCGGTAGGTGCGCTATCGCTTGAACGGGCGTTGACTCGGCTCGATGCGGAAAAGGGGCCGACGCTGAAGGGAACGATGCTCGTGGACTCGCGCGCGTCAGCATCGTTGATCGGCCGGCTACTGCGTTCGGCGAATGGGCGAAGCGTGCAACAAGGCCGGTCATTCTGGGCGCCGCTTTTGGGTGAGCTGGCCTTCAGTGACAAGCTAACGATCATTGATGATCCGCTAATCCGGCGTGGCCTGGCGTCGCGTCACTACGACGGCGAAGGTATTTCGGCGAAAGTGTTGCCGATCATCGAGAACGGTGTTGTGCAAAACATTTATGTCGATACTTATTATGGTCGCAAGGGCGACATGACACCGACGACGGGGACGGCATCAAATCGGCGCGTTGGGCTTGGCACGCAGTCACTCCAGGATCTGTTGCATGAAGTCGGCGATGGCATTTACGTCACGTCATGGCTTGGTGGTAATGCCGACGGTACAACCGGCGATTTCTCACTCGGGCTGCGCGGTCACATAATCGAGGGTGGCAAAATCGGTCGTCCGGTCAGTGAGATGAACGTGACGGGGAACCTGCGCGATCTGTTTACTCGACTCGAACTTGTCGGCAACGATCCCTATCCCTATTCATCAACACTCGCGCCATCGCTGGTTTTTGCCGACGTCGATTTCTCTGGTGTCTAGACGGCATATTCGAATATTTCGCATTGGGGGAGTCTTGCCATGAAATTGATCGGTGCAGTTGGTTTGTTCACACTTATTGCAAGTCTTGCGGTAGTTGGTAGTCGGGCGACGCAGCCAATACTTCCCGATCCGCTGGCGGCCGGCTGGAACGGTGTGCCAGTTTGCGAAAAACTGCACGAAGATTCGGATCACAGAATTCTTCGCTGCACGTTCCCACCAACCGTCGGGCACGAGCGCCACTATCACAAGCGAAATTTCGGCTACGCGATCGTCGGTGGCCGTATGCGCATTACCGATTCAAACGGAACACGCGAAGTTGATCTTGCTACCGGGAGCAGTTTCGCCAGTGATGGCGTCGTTTGGCACGAAGTGGTCAATATCGGCGATTCTACGGTCGTGTACCTGATCGTCGAGCCCAAATGACGGACAGATGACTCCTAGGCGGCCAGGCCGCCGTCGATAGGGATGGCGGTGCCAGTAATATGACGCGCCGCATCGCTGGCAAGAAACAATACCAGTGACGCAATGTCGCCCGGATCGGCGATACGCTTGTTCGGGCTGTGATCTGCAATGGCGGCCATGAAGCTGTCGACGTCAAGATCCTGTTTTCGTGCTCCCTCAGCAAGCATGGGAGTGTCGACGCCACCCGGGCAAATGGCATTAACACGCAGTCCATCCGCCGCATGGTCGAGCGCCATGGCGCGGGTCAATTGCAGTAGTCCGCCTTTGCTCACGCAATAGGCAAGGGCCCTCTCTCCGGCCCTGTTGGCCCAGTACGACGCGATATTGATGATGTTGCCTTCGGACATGAGCAAGTAGGGGAGCGCCGCTCGTGACAGGTAAAACGGTACATCGAGGTTAATCGACATCGTGTCACGCCAGTCCTCGTCGCTGGTTTCCTCGGCGTTGCCACGTGGCAGGACTCCTGCGGAATTGACGAGGCAATCGAGGTGCCCGAATTCGTCGATGGTATCGGCGACGAGTTCGTCGCAGTCTTCCGAATCAGCAAGATCGCCCGCCCAGGTGGCGATGTTATCGGAGACGTCAGCAACTTCCCCGAGTCGTTCTTCGTCTCGTCCAGCCGCCATGACACTCCATCCGGCATCGGCAAATTCGATCGCTATCGCGGCCCCGATTCCCGAACTGGCCCCAGTGATCAGTGCAACACTCATGAATAGTCCGGGCCAATTAACATCGTATTCTGCAGTGTATCTCAGACCGCAATCGCCGGAGCATTAATATTCCGCTCACGGTCGCGGGATATTGCCTATATAATGCGCCACCTTTTACGACCCATCCGACGATGTTTCCCACCGACCGAATACGCAATATCGCGATCATCGCCCATGTTGATCACGGCAAGACGACGCTCGTTGATCGACTGTTGCAGCAATCCGGAACGCTAGACGAGCGTGCTGTCGTGCCCGAGCGCGCAATGGATTCGAATGAACTCGAACGCGAGCGTGGTATTACGATCCTGTCGAAGAATACGGCCATTAGCTGGCAGGGTTGGCGTATCAATATTGTCGATACACCAGGGCATGCGGACTTTGGCGGTGAAGTCGAACGCGTACTGTCGATGGTCGACGGCGTATTGTTACTGGTCGACGCCGTTGAGGGTCCGATGCCGCAGACGCGTTTCGTAACGCAAAAGGCGTTTTCGTACGGCTATATACCGCTGGTTGTGATCAATAAGATTGATCGCGACGGCGCACGACCTGATTGGGTGCTCAACCAGACATTCGACCTGTTCGACCGCTTGGGCGCCAGCGACGCACAACTCGATTTTCCGGTGATCTACGCGTCGGCGCTCAAAGGCTATGCGGGCACGGAACCCGATGTTGGCGATGGTGACGTGCTGCCGTTGCTCGAAGCTATCATTGAGCACGTACCCCCTCCCGACGTGGCTCTGGACGGTTCTTTGCAACTGCAGGTTTCGAGCCTTGATTACAACTCCTATGTTGGCGTATTGGGCATCGGGCGTATTAACCGCGGCGTTGTCAGTGCGAATTCGAGGATCAGCATTGTTGGTTGCGACGGGTCGACCAGGAACGCACAACTCATGCACCTGTATGGATTCGATGGCTTGGTGCGCATACCTATCGAGGAGGCCGGTGCAGGCGATATCGTGGTGTTTAGTGGCATCGACGACCTGCAAATATCCGATACCGTTTGTGCGCGTGGCGAATCGGACGGTTTGCCACCGCTCATGATTGACGAACCGACCATCAGCATGGTGTTCCAGGTCAACAAGTCACCATTCGCCGGGCGTGAGGGCAAGTTCCTGACGAGTCGGCAGATTCAGCAGCGGCTTGAGCAGGAGCTCAAACACAATGTCGCGTTGCGGGTCGAGGAAACGGGCGATCCCGACAAGTTTCGCGTCTCCGGACGCGGAGAATTACACCTTTCCGTGCTGATCGAAATTATGCGTCGGGAGGGTTTCGAGCTGGCCGTATCGAGACCGACGGTCATCGAGCGGGAAGTTGATGGCGTTATTCATGAGCCCTGGGAACTCGTCACCGTCGATTTCGCGGAACAGTATCAGGGTGCTGTCATGACGCGGCTGGCGAATCGAAAGGGCGAGTTACTGAGCATGACGCCTGATGGTCGTGGCCGCGTGCGGCTTGAGTATCGAATTCCGGCGCGCGGACTGATCGGGTTTCGGACCAACTATCTGACCATTACGGCGGGAACGGGTCTGCTGCACTCTGTATTCGACGAATATGCACCGCGTGTCGCCGCCGAAATCGGTCAACGCAGCAACGGCGTGCTGGTATCGACCGTAGCGGGTAAAGCTCTGGCGTACGCACTGTTCAATTTACAAGAACGCGGAGCTCTGTTCATCGGTCACGGCGTTCAGGTCTATGAAGGCATGGTTATCGGGATTCATAGTCGCAGCAATGATTTGCCGGTGAACCCGACGAAAGCCAAGCAGCTTACAAACATCCGCGCTGCTGGAACGGATGAGAACATTCAGCTCACTACACCGATCCGATATTCGCTCGAGCAGGCGCTCGAGTTCATCGATGATGACGAACTGGTCGAAATCACGCCGCAAAATATCCGCTTGCGCAAGAAGCTCCTGACCGAGGGTGAACGCCGGCGTGCCGCGCGATTGCGAGCCAAGGAGGCCGAGCTTTAGGCAGGCCATTCACCTACAATTGTCTGGCCATCCAGGCACACAAGGGACAGAGAAAGCAACACAGCATGTACAAAGGCGAACGATTCAACAGTATCAGTCACCTCGTTGGTGCGTCGCTCTCGCTCGTGGCCGGCGCTGTGCTCGTGACCTATGCTGCCATCGGAGGTGACACCAACAAGATCATCAGCTACAGCGTCTACGCGACAACGCTATTCCTTCTTTACCTCGTTTCCACGCTGTATCACAGTATTCCCGGTCCGGCCAAGAAAGTATTCCGGGTCCTGGATCACCAGGCGATCTACGTTCTGATCGCAGGAACTTACACGCCGTTCGTCATGGTTGCGATTCAGGGCAAACTTGGTTGGTGGATGCTCGGCACGATATGGGGTCTGGCCGGCGTCGGCATCATCCTTGACGCCGTACGTCGCAGCGGACCGCGCGTAACGTCCTTGCTTATTTATCTGTTCATGGGCTGGTTCTGCGTCGTCGCCCTGGACACATTCGTTGCTTCCCTGTCGCCAGCAAGCTTTGGCTGGTTGTTGGCGGGCGGACTTTTTTACACCACGGGCATCATCTTCTTCGTCCTCGACAATTGGTATCCCTGGTGTCATGGAATCTGGCACCTTTTTGTCATCGCGGGCAGTGCCTGCCACTACTTTTCGATTCTGCTCCTATAAGATCAAGCGCATGACGGCGATCGATCTAAATGCGGACGTCGGCGAAGGAGATGCCTGCGACGTTGAGCTGCTTAGCATTGTCAGTAGCTGCAATATTGCTTGCGGCGGACACGCCGGCGATGCGGCAAGTATGGCCGAGACGATTCGTACGGCTATGGCGAACAGTGTTGCGATCGGTGCACATCCGTCTTACCCGGACCGCGAGGGCTTCGGGCGCAGAAGTGGCTACGTGACCGGCGACGTGCTAAGCGAATCCCTGCGCGAACAAATTCAGGCGCTTCGAACAGTGGCCCACGCGCACGGTACAGAACTAAGCCACGTCAAGCCTCATGGAGCGTTGTATAACGATGCAGCAGCTGACCGAACATTGGCCGAACTCGTGGTGCAAGCGGTCGCCGGTGTGCACAGCGATTTTGCGCTGGTCGGTCCGCCCGGCAGCAAGCTCTCCGAAGCTGCAGCCGATTGTCACATGCCCTACGTTGCGGAAGCATTTATCGACCGGGCTTATTGTATTGACGGTTCATTAGTGCCGCGATCGGAACATGGCGCGGTGCACATCGACATCGAGAATATTGCTGCGCAAGCTGTCAGTCTTGCGTTGCGTGGCGAGCTTGTCTGTCAAAGTGGCCAGGTAATTGAGATTGTCGCAGATACACTTTGTATACACGGCGATACTGACGGCGCCGCCGGCATTGCGCGAGCCGTGGTTGAGGTTCTGCGCGAAAACGGAGTGGCGATACATGCCAGGAGATGAGCTTCGCAGGGCAGATCGGCCGATCCGGATCTGTGGTGACGACACTCTGGGCGTTTCGTTTGATGACCCGCTTGTGTGCCAGGTGGTCGCGGAGCAACTCAGGCAATCCGGAACATGGCTGGAATCGGTCGCCGGCATCGATTGCGTCGTGGTTCAGTTTGATGCGCTAACAACCAGCCTGAACGCGGCTCGGGCCGATCTGGCGGCGAGTGTGTGCACGGTATCAACGCAGACCGACGTTCAGACATCATTGGTCGAAGTCCCGGTTTGTTACGGTGGCGAGTTTGGGCCGGACCTCGATGTGCTGTGTACGACACTTGGCCTGTCCGTCGAGGAATTGATCGAGCTTCACGTTGCAACTGAATACCGCGTCGACATGCTGGGGTTCACACCCGGATTCGCCTACGTTGGCGGTCTACCCGACGAGCTAAACGTACCGCGGCTCGCAAGGCCGCGATTGCGTGTCGAGGCGGGATCGGTCGGTATCGCCGATGGCCGCAGCGGTTTATACGCCATGCCGGGACCGGGTGGATGGCCATTGATTGGCCGCACACCGATGCAATTGTTCGATCCAGCCGCTGATCAGCCGTTTGTTTTGCATGCTGGTACGCGCGTTCGATTCCACTCCATCGATGCCGATGAATTTCGGCAATTAGATCGCCAATGAGCATTCTGGTCATTCGCCCCGGTTTACAGACCAGCATTCAGGCAAGCCCGCGCATGGGTCTGCGTCATCTGGGCGTGCCGGCGTCCGGCCCTGCGGACCCGCTTTCGATGGCGCTTGCGAATCATCTCGTGGGCAATCCGCTGCTGGCACCGGCGCTCGAAACGACGTTGACCGGTGTTGAGCTGCAATTTGAGTCCGACGCGTGGTTTGCAATTACGGGCGCCCCGTCGAACGCCGAACTCAGAGGTGCTGCTGTCGAGTTCTTTCGCACCTGTCATGCGAACGCGGGCGACAATCTCCAAATCGGGCCGGCAGATACAGGCGTCCGTGTCTATGTTGCAGTTGCTGGAGGATTCGTCGCAGACGAGTTGCTGGGTTCGATGTCGACCTATTTGCCGGCGGCATTCGGTGGTCACGAGGGCAGGGCGCTTGAAAAAGACGATCGCTTGTCGGTGATGGTAGCAAACGACCTACAGACCGAACGAGTAACACCGAACGAATTTCGGCCAACGATTATGGGCAATTGGGCGCTGCGTACTTGTGACAGTGCAGATGCGAAAATCCTCGATGATGACAGCAGGGACCTGCTGTTCGATACCCATTTCACGATCGGCAAGCGTGCGGATCGGATGGGTTTACAGCTCGACGGTGCGACATTAAGTGTTAGCTCCGGTGGCCGATGGCCGAGTGCGCCGGTGTTTCCAGGATGTATTCAGTGCCCGGAAGGCGGCAGTCCGTTTATATTGTCAGTGGACGCCCAGACCACAGGTGGTTATCCATCAGTGGCACAAATTGCGCGTGCAGACCGCCACATGCTCGGTCAGCTGCGACCCGGTGACCATCTGCAACTACTAAAGCGCACGGCTGCGCAGGCGATTGAAGACCTTCATGAGAAGATTGACTACTGGCGCGCGTGGCTGCCCGGCATTGAATCCGTAATCTAGCACCCGGCTGATGAGAATTGATGAGATGAGTTCTTGCCATCGATAGAAAAATGGTGGGCCCGCCAGGACTCGAACCTGGGACCAAGGGATTCACTCTACCCATTCATTTCTGAATGGAGCGGACTATCTCATCACCCTCAACCGAATTGTTAGGGGCGGGACGCTCTAGCCTGTTATCAAGAACACTTAAGTTCTCAGGTAGTCTCTGCACCTTCCGGCGGTGTACCGCCGGCTTGGCTCAGGATTGCCATCAGCCGAACTGCTAAGGTTTCCCTGAATTCATCCCGTTCATTTTGCATCTTTCGATGCAAACGCACCTTTTTGATGAGTCCCCTGCTCTAACCAACTGAGCTACAGGCCCAATAAACTATTTCTATTCATTAAACTATTCTGACATTGAGCGCGGCCATGCGACCGCTCTGCTCAAACATTATCGCTACGCGACCCCGCTACAGGCCCACGATGGGGGCCGAATTCTAACAGATTTGCTAGTCGATGAGCGATTGATGAAAGTGCTCTACCGTCACTGCATCAAGATGCAATCGATACTGAATTTGCTTGCAGTGTCTTGCGATCGAAAGTTTGACCGTCACCGGGGATTCAGTTCCAATCGATGTTTCGCCTGACGCGGACGGGGTTGTAACCGATGAGTGCCGATGCCACCAATGGCAGCAAGAATATTGATTCGACCGTAACGACGAATCGTCCATTCCGTTTCTACGATAACCGGCAAAAGTACCTCGCCTTCATCAATACCTGCAACGAGAAGTGGCAGGTCGCGAAACGTGCGACCCAGGAACTGGAGCTTCTACAACCCAAGCCGCCGGCACTGAGAGTATTCGATGCCGGTATGGGCGACGGCACCGTGTTAAGCCACACCTTGCGCGCTATACACCAGCGCTTCCCGACGCTGCCGCTCTACGTGGTTGGAAAGGAAGTCAGTCTTGAAGATATTCGACTCAGTCTCGAAAAGCTTCCGGATCGTTTCGTGGAGCATCCGGCGAGTGTCTTCATTTTTACCAATCTCTACTATGCCGAGGCACCGTGGCTGACACTGCGTGATGCCGAAAAAGCGCCGAACATCGATTGGAATGTTGTCGAAATTGACGGTACGTCAGCCTACGAGTACGGGCAGCAGTTGGGCTCCATGGATGATTTTCTCGTCGAAGCCTGGCAGGCGACCTCGAGCGAGAAAACAGGTAACCCTCTGTACGTCAAACCTTCTGTGCTCGTCATGTACCGCAAAGATCAAAGATTCTTGCTGGATTCCGTCATTCCTCGTGAGGGCAGTGCCATCGCGGACTACGACCTGATACTGGCGTCACAACCCTGGCGCGCACGCATGGATGCCGAGTTCAAGGTGAAGTATGTCTTGGAGCCACTGGTCCGTGCTCTTGGACCGGCTGGCCGATTACTGGCCGTGCATTCGATTGGTGGCGATCCGGGTCTCGAATTGATTCGCGAAGTGTGGCCTGATGAGGATCCGTTTCAGGTCAATCGTCATGAGCTGCTTCGGGAATTGAAGAAGAAGCTGGGCGCAGAGTCGGGCAACTACGTCATCGGCGCGTCCCCCGACGAGGAAGCCATCTTCCAATTCCGGATGCATACCTTGCCCGACGAGATCGCCACGAGCATCGGCACGTCAACTCTGTTCGCGGCTTGGAACGCCGCGATCTATGTTGCGCAGATCGAAGACCAACGCCTGGAAGCTGCACTGGCGTCCAGGGATTACCTCGACGCCACTGCAAGAATACTGCACAGGCACAACGGCCTTTGGTTCAACGACGAAGGCTTCGTCATATCCCGCAAGCCGGACTAAAATATCTTTAATCTTCGATCAGGAAACTGCGCAGCTGATCTGAACGAGTCGGATGCCGTAGTTTTCTGAGAGCCTTGGCCTCGATCTGACGAATTCGTTCGCGCGTGACGTCGAATTGCTTGCCGACTTCTTCGAGCGTGTGATCCGTGTTCATATCGATGCCAAAACGCATACGCAGCACCTTGGCCTCGCGGGGCGTCAGGCCGGCGAGCACGTTATGCGTTGTTTCCTTGAGACCTTGCGAAGTCGCAGAATCTACCGGCGAATGTACAGTCTGGTCTTCAATGAAATCGCCGAGATGTGAATCTTCATCATCACCGATAGGCGTTTCCATGGAAATCGGCTCCTTGGCAATCTTGAGGACTTTACGAACTTTGTCCTCAGGCATTTCCATACGCTCGGCGAGTTCATCAGGCAAGGGCTCACGGCCCATTTCCTGCAGCATCTGGCGCGAGATACGATTGAGCTTGTTGATTGTCTCGATCATATGTACGGGAATACGAATCGTGCGTGCCTGGTCGGCGATCGAACGTGTGATCGCCTGGCGAATCCACCAGGTTGCATAGGTCGAGAACTTGTAACCGCGACGGTACTCGAACTTGTCGACGGCTTTCATGAGGCCAATGTTGCCTTCCTGGATCAAATCGAGGAATTGCAAACCACGATTCGTGTATTTCTTGGCAATCGAAATAACGAGTCGCAAGTTGGCTTCGACCATTTCTTTCTTGGCACGGCGCGCCTTGGCCTCGCCGATCGACATCTGACGGTTGATTTCCTTTATCTCGGCGATTTTCAGCCGAGTGACGTCCTCAACACCAATCAATTTGCGTTGTGCACGCAATATGTCGTCCCTGAGCTTGGCCAGCGTCGATGAATGCTTGCGCTTGGCGCGAATGTGTTTCTCGATCCACGCCAGGTCGGTCTCACTTTTCGGAAAGCTGGACAAGAAATCCTTGCGCGGCATACCGGCATCGCGAACGCAGATCTGCATAACCAGGCGTTCCTGGCTGCGAATAATCGCAACGATGCCGCGGAGGTTGCGGACGAGCAAATCAAACAGTTTCGGAGCCAGCTTGAGTTCCATGAGCTGGTCGGCGAGGTCGCTTTGAACTCTGATCGTCTTTTTGTCCTTGAGGCCGTATCCTTCGATATTGTTGACTGAACGTTTGTGCAGGCGGCGAACGACTCTTACGCGAGCTTTCACCTCAAGTGGGTCAGGCCCCGTATCAATGACTTCATCGTCATCATCGGATTTTGGCACAGGTGGTTTGATTTCGTCCGGCGCATTGGGATCGATGAAGCCGACGACAAAATCCTGCATGCGGGTCTCTTCGGCGAAAACGGCGTCGGCAACCGAAAGCAGTTTCTCGAGCGTTGGCGGGAAATGTGACATGTGCCACTTGACCTGGTTCAAACCGTCTTCAATTCGTTTTGCGATTTCGATCTCGCCTTGTCGGGTAAGGAGTTCGACCGTACCCATTTCGCGCATGTACATACGCACGGGATCGGTCGTGCGGCCAAACTCAGCGTCGACACTCGCAAGTGCGGCTTCCGCTTCTTCAGCGGCATCGTCATCATTTGAAACAGCGGCATCGGACAATAGGATCGACTCCGCATCAGGCGCCTTTTCATGCACGGTGATGCCCATGTCATTGATCATGTTTACGATGTCCTCGATCTGTTCAGGATCGACGATGTCGTTGGGCAGGTGATCATTCACCTCGGCATAGGTCAAAAATCCTTGTTCCTTGCCGCGGGCAATTAAATCTTTGAGCTGTCGGGCTTTATTGTTGTTGCCAATTTCTGCTCGTTTTTGGATCAAGACGGAACGACCTCCAAGTTAAAAATGCAAACGAATAAGTATACTATTCAGACAAAGCACAAGCTACAAAATTCGCACGGTACTTGATACTAGTGCAGCTGCCTGAGTTCGGACCTTTCTTCGTCAGTTAGTGCGTTAAGTTTCTGTTTTCCAATCAAAAAATCGACTCGTTCCCGACGCCCCGCCAGTGCGAGCTGGTCAAGACACGCCTCGAGCTCGATGACAGGATCAAATTCTTCTTCGTCAGGGATCTCAACGGCCGCCAGCTTGCCGAGATGGCGGCCCTCGTCGTCACTTCTCCAGCGCTCGAGCAACCCGGCTGTCGTGATATTGGGTTCAGCCTGTACGGTTTCAATGAGCGAGTGCAGTAGCTCGATACCCGGGCGAGTGACGCCAGCGAGCTTTTCCACGTCGAGATTACTGCATGCCTCGGGGTGATTTAGCAGCAGGGCGATCGCTCGACGCACGACAGAGGGTTGGCCCGCCATGGCTTTATTGCGCCGAGCCAGCAATGTTGACGTTCCCCGCCTGGACCGCTGCGTCACCGATCCTGGTGCCTCGCCGAGCATTTTCTCAATCTTCGCGGCCGTCAAACCTACAGCGTCAGCCAGCGTCCCGATAAGCAGTTCGCGATACACGCCAGGTGGGATCTTGTTGAGTAGCGGTTTCGCAGTCTCGGCGAGTCGCGCCTTGCCGTCCACCGTCGTCATATCAACCTGACTGCTTAGTTCATGAATCAAATACTCGGACAATGCGAGACCCTCATCGACTGCTTTGATAAACGCATTCGCGCCGTGCTCATTGACGTAGGAGTCCGGATCATGACCGTCGGGAAGGAACACGAATCGTACCTGGCGACCGTCTCGGATTTGCGGCAGCGCCTGCTCCAAAGCTCGCCAGGCCGCAGCTTTGCCGGCACGATCGCCATCGAAGCAAAACGTCACGTTCCCGGTGAGCCTGAAAAGACGGTTGAGATGTTCCGTCGTGGTAGCAGTGCCGAGGGTGGCCACGGCGAAGTCGATACCATGCCGTGCCAGCGCAATTACATCCATGTAACCCTCAACGACTATGAGACTGTCGATCTGTCGCAGCGCCTGGCGAGCTTCGTACAGGCCATAAAGTTCGCGGCCCTTGTGAAATAAGCCGGTCTCGGGCGAGTTCAGGTATTTGGGTTCGCCATCGCCAACAGCGCGACCGCCGAAGCCGATCGTCCGGCCTCGTTGCTCACGAATGGGGAACATGATGCGATCGCGAAAACGATCGTAGTGTTTGCCATTATCCTTGCGAATGATCAGCCCCGTTGCCAGCAGGCGCTCGGTGGCTTCGGGCGTTTTGCCAAACTTGTCGAGAATGTTGCGCCAGCCATCAGGGGCATAGCCGATGCCGAAGCGGCGCGCGGTCTCACCGTCGATACCGCGTTGCTGTAGATATTCGACGGCGGTTTTGTCATCCCGTAGACAGGACTGCCAATGTTTTTCCACGCTGGACATCAGTGAGAACAGTTCGTCATAGCGACGTGCAGGACGATCACTTTTGTCACGCGGGACATCAACTCCCATCGAGCTGGCGAGATTCTCGATCGCCTCGACGAAGCTCATGTGGTCGAACTCCATGAGGAAGCCGATGGCCGTGCCATGAGCTCCACAGCCAAAGCAATGGTAAAAGCCCTTGCCCGGGCTGACCGTAAACGAGGGGGTTTTCTCGTCGTGAAACGGACACGGGGCCTTGAATTCACGACCCGCCTTTTTGAGTTGAACGCGGCGACCAATGACCTCGACAATGTCTGCACGCGAGATCAGATCGTCAATAAAATCCTGGGGAATCATTCCGGACATAGTGGTGTATTCGGTAGCTCCGCGGTAGCGGGTCTCTAAATCATAGTTACTTTGGCGCAATGCGCCAGTTTTAGCCGAGTAGTGCTTTGACTTTGGCGCCCACGCTGCCCATATCGGCCCGGCCCGCCGCTTTTGATTTTATCTGGCCCATAACCTTGCCCATGTCGCGAATACTCTCGGCACCGGTTGACGAGATCGCCTCATTGATCAAAGCGTCAAGCTCAATGTCACTTAGGCGCTCAGGTAAATACCCCTCCAGTACGGTAATTTCATCGAGCTCGATCCGCACCAGGTCATCGCGCCCACCTTTTTCAAACTGCTCGACCGAATCACGGCGTTGTTTGACCATTTTGTCGAGTACGGTCAATACGCCGGCATCGTCGACTTCAATGCGCTGATCCACTTCGACCTGTTTCACGGCGGCCATGATAAGGCGCACCACTTTAAGCCGGTCTTTGTCACCGGTCTTCATGGCGGTCTTCATGTCTTCTCTTATTTGAGCTTGTAAGGACATTTCGGTAGCTCCGCGGCCACGGAGCAAGGGGCTCAATAAAGTCGTTTGCGCTTGGCGTCTTCGCGGGAGATACGTTTCAGGTGACGTTTTACCGCAGCCGCTTTCTTGCGTTTGCGCTCCTGCGTTGGCTTCTCGTAATACTCGCGACGGCGTAATTCTGTCAGAATGCCGGCCTTCTCGCAGGCACGCTTGAAGCGACGCAAGGCTGCGTCAAAATACTCATTCTCTTTTATGCGAACACTGGGCATACGATCTTCGTTCCAGATACAAATAAACCCGGCACAGGGCCGGGACTGAGCCGCACATTATAACGGCAGAATCGCGCCGATTCAAAGCATTTTAGGGCCTCGCGACGCGGGAAGTCTCCGCCCGACCACGGTATTATCTGCCGCTTATGAACGTTCTTGGTATCGAAACGAGCTGTGACGAAACCGGTGTGGCCATCTTCAACACCGATGCGGGCCTCGTCGCAGAGGCCCTGCACAGCCAGGTCGACCTGCATGCAATGTACGGCGGAGTGGTGCCTGAGATCGCCTCGCGCGATCATATTCGCTGTCTGCTGCCTTTAATTGAGCAGGTACTCGCGGCGGCCGGCCTCGAACGGCCCGATGCGATTGCCTACACGGCCGGTCCCGGCCTCGTGGGTGCGCTCATGGTCGGAAGCGGTATGGCTAACGGTCTTGGGCTTGCATGGAGCTGCCCGGTTATTGCCGTACATCACATGGAAGGGCATTTGCTTGCACCCATGCTGGAAGATGATGCGCCGGAATATCCATTTCTCGCGTTGTTGGTATCCGGTGGCCACACGATGCTGATCGCTGTGAGGGAACTCGGCGACTACGACGTTTTGGGCACGACGCTCGATGATGCGGTGGGTGAAGCGTTCGACAAGACAGCCAAATTGTTGGGCCTCGGCTATCCTGGTGGACCGGCGCTCGCGCTGCTTGCCGAGGATGGCGATGATAGCGCGTATGTTTTTCCGCGGCCGATGCTCAATCGGGAAGGGTTCGACTTCAGTTTCAGCGGTTTGAAAACCGCCGTCATGCTCGAGGTCAGAAAGGCGCGAGATGGGGGCACAATGAACGCCTGTCGGGCGGATATCGCTGCTTCCTTTCAACGTGCTGCTGTCGATACGCTCGTCGGCCGGGCGCTTCGGGCGGCCAAGGCCGAGAATCTCCAGCGTATTGTCGTGGCGGGCGGCGTGGGGGCCAACGTCCTGCTACGCCGCGATATGACCGCTAGATTCGATGGCGATGTTTTCTATCCGCGACTGGAGTTCTGTACGGATAATGGTGCGATGATCGCAGTCGCTGGCGCGTTGCGCCTGGCCGACGCAGGTGCCGCAAACGAGATTCGCGCTCAGGCACGCTGGTCACTCGACACACTGTCGAAACCGGGCGCGATAACTGCGTTGGCTTAGAATCGAGGTCCCATGGACATCATTTTTTTGCATGATCTGAAAATCGATACAGTTATCGGTATCTGGGACTGGGAGCGAAAAATTCGGCAGACTGTGTCAATCGACCTCGATATGTCCGCCGACATACGCAAAGCTGCCGCTACCGACAATGTGCACGACACGCTCAACTACAAACTCGTTGCGAAACGCATCCAGGAGTTCGTTGCGGAATCGAGCTTTCAGCTGGTGGAAACGCTGGCAGAAAGAATTGCGGCGATAGTGCTGGAGGAATTCGATGTGTCTTGGGTGCGAGTGCGCGTCAACAAGCCCGGTGCAATTCGCAACGCACAAGATGTTGGTGTCACGATTGAACGGGGCACGAAGGCGGCATCTGTCTGACCTGGAGACAGCATGGCGAAGGTCTATCTCGGGCTCGGCAGCAACATCAATTCTGAAAATCACCTGCGCTTGGGTGTTCGCGAACTCCGACTTCAATACGGCGTCCTTGAATTGTCACGCGTTTATCGAAATGCGGCGGTCGGCTTCGAGGGTGCCGACTTCCTGAACATGGTGGTCGGGCTTGAAACCGACGATAGCCCAGGACAAATTCAGGACGAGATCGCGGCAATTCATCGGTTGATCGGGCGCGGGCCAACTACACCGAAATACTCATCACGTGCGCTTGACATCGACCTACTTCTCTACGATGACCTCATTTGCGACGAGCCAGGATTGCAGCTGCCGCGCCGGGACGTGCTCGACTACAGTTTCGTACTGCGGCCTCTGGCCGAACTCGCGCCGGGATTCCTTCACCCTGTGACCGGAAAATCGATCGCGGCGCAATGGGCAGAATATGACAAAGACACTCACCCACTGACGCTCGAGGACGTTATCCTGTAGAGAACCAGGAGCCACTATGCGTAGCATCTTTTTCATCCTTGCGAGCCTGTTTATTGTTGGTTGCGGCTCGTCAGACGACTTTGGCGGGCAAACGGGTCCTGTGTCCTGCTCAAACGATGAGCAGAAACAGTTCGTTTGGGATGTCATGCAGGACTGGTACCTGTGGAACGACCTGTTGCCGGCGCAGATTGATGTAGACGACTACGCAAGCCCTGAAGACCTGCTGGACGCGTTGACGGCCTATAGCCCTGATGACGGGTCTGGTCAGCCGATCGACAAGAGTCGCGGCTTTAGTTTCATCAACTCGGCCGAAGCCGATGCGCAGTTTTTCGGTGAGGGCAAGTTCGAGGGTTTCGGCTTTAGCTACAGATACGAAGCCAGTGACGACGTTCGACTGACGCGGGTATTTGCCGGCAGCCCGGCCGAAGATGGTGGCCTGAAACGAGGGCAGCGTATATTGGAACTGAACGGCCGCACGATTGCAGAGATTAATGCGGCAGAAGGCATCAATGTTGTATTTGGCACATCGCCCCTGATTTTCACCTTGTTGTCGAGCAGCGGCGATCCGTTGCCCCCAGTAAGCCTCGCTCATGCGATAGTGACGATCGACCCGGTGCCGCTGACCCGACTCATCGATGCTGGAGCAGGGCACATGGTTGGCTATATGGAGCTGGCGACGTTTATCAGCACGGCTGACCCGGTCTTTGACACGGTATTCGCGAGCTTCCAGGCCAGTGACGTCAACGGCACCGGCATCACCGACTTGATCCTCGACCTGCGTTACAACGGTGGCGGTCTCGTCAGTACGGCAGAACTGCTCGGCGATTATCTCGGCGGCGGCGTCCCCATTGATGACGTATTTTCTGAAACGCAATTCAACGCCGATCGTGCAGCGAATAATACGAAGAAGTTATTCGAGCGGCTTGAAAACTCGCTGAGCCTGTCACGACTTTTGGTCATCGCGACGGAGAACACAGCCTCTGCCAGCGAACTCGTCACCAACAGCATGGCCCCGCATGTTGCGGTTACGATCGTTGGGGCGACGACTTACGGTAAGCCCGTCGGGCAGTCCGGCTTCGTGTTCTGCGAAAAAATATTGCGCCCGGTAACCTTTCAAACGGTCAACGCCGACGGTGTTGGCGATTATTTCGACGGCCTGCCTGTGGAATGCGCCGCGGCCGATGATCTCAATATCGATGTCGGCGCAGATGCTGACCCGAACATGATTGCCGCGTTGGAGTACATCAATACGGGGTCGTGCCCGGTGATGACATTGCCAGTGGGTCAGGCGAAGCCAGGATTTAAGGAATCAGTCCGGCAACTCGATCGCCGCGGCCCATCGTGGCGGCAATTTGCCGGCGCGTTCTGATTACCAGCCGACGGATCGACCGCCGTCCACTGCGATGATCTGGCCCGTCACATAGCCTGCGTCGCGAACGAGATAGAGAACGCAACCGGCGATATCGTCGGGATCACCGGCTCGTGCAAGCGGTATCTGGCGCAAAATCGACTGTTTGGTGGCGTCATTCATATCGTCCTCGGGCCAGAGGATCGCGCCTGGCGACACACCGTTTACGCGCACCGCCGGTGCGAGATCTTTCGCGAGTGAGCGCGTCAGCATTGCGAGGCCCGCTTTTGCAATGCCGTATACCGCGTGGTTCTTCAGCGGTCGTCGGGAATGAATGTCGATAAGATTGATAATGACGCCATGAGTCTTCTGCAGCTCGGGTAATGCGGCTTGCGAAAGAAATAACGGCGCCTTCAGGTTGCTGCCAATCAGGTCGTCCCAGTGCGCTTCGGTAATTTCACCTGGCGGTGTCGGGTAGAAACTCGAGGCATTATTGATCAGTATGTCGAGCTGGCCATGCCACGCGACCACGGCTTCGACGAGACCGGGCAAATTCGACGTGATCGTGAGATCGGCATCAATTATTGTGGCCGAATTCGATCGTTCAGCATTGAGTTTTTCCGCCAGTGCCGCCGCGTCGTCTGAGGATTCACGATAATGGATAGCAACGTCGGCACCGGCCTTATGCAGACGTGTGGCAATGGCGGCGCCAATGCGTCTGGCGGCGCCCGTGACCAGTGCGACTTTGCCACTAAGGCGGGTTGGCGACGGCATCGGCGATCCTTACGAGAGAAAACGACAGTGGGGCAACATTCTGAAAGACTCTGCAGGTCATATGCAACAAGAAACTGACTCATCGTTGCCGATACCCGATGCCACAAGTGCGGCTCACAGTGTTCGCGTAGGCGACTACATTCGAAAAACCATAGCTGGCGCGGGCGGTCTGATCAGTTTCGCGGAGTACATGCACCTGGCGCTGTATGCACCTGGCCTCGGCTACTACAGCGCTGGCACGACCAAGTTTGGTAAGGCGGGCGATTTCGTCACCGCGCCCGAAGTATCACCGGTGTTTGGTCGCGTGCTGGCGCGACAGTGTGCCAGCGTACTGGCTGAGCTTGATGCGCCTTGCGTACTTGAGTTTGGGGCGGGGAGCGGCAAGCTGGCAGGCGATCTTCTGCAGGCGCTGGCCGAGCTCGATGCGCTGCCGCAGAGTTACCAAATCCTCGAGGTATCTGCGGATCTTCGCCAGCGGCAGGAATCGTACCTGATGAGCGAGCTGCCTGAGTTGGCAGACAAGGTGACATGGCTTGACCAATTGCCTGATGAACACACCGGTGTCATCGTTGCGAATGAAGTGCTCGACGCAATGCCTGTCGAGCGATTTGCGCGTCTGGCAGAAGGGTCTGCGCAGCTCTGTGTTGGGTTCGATGGCGAAAAGTTCCTTATTGAACAACGCCCGGCACCTGACGTTCTTGCCGCCGCGATCAGGCAGATTGAAATCGATCTCGGGCGGAGGCTTCCGATTGGCTATGTATCTGAGGTTTGCCTGGCTGTGCCCGGATGGATCGGCGATCTCGCGCGGCTGCTCAAACAGGGCGTCGCGTTTTTGTTCGACTACGGTGTCAGTCGGCGCGAGTATTATGCCGAAGACCGAACGCAGGGCTGGCTGAGGTGTCACTTTCGCCACCACGCGCACAACGATCCGTTGATCCTGCCCGGCATACAGGATCTGACGGCCTGGGTCGATTTTTCCACGGTTGCGGCAGCGGCCGTGGACCACGGACTCGAAATAGCCGGCTTTGTTACACAGGCGCAGTTCCTGATTGGCGGTGGTCTCGCCGAAGAACTCGAGGGACTGACGGATTTGCCACTTACCGCACAGCTCCAATTATCGGGACAGGTTAAGTTACTGACTCTGCCGGGCGAAATGGGCGAGAACTTCAAATGCCTCGGGCTGAGCCGCGGCATGGACACATCGCTCAGCGCATTCGCAGTTGCGGACAGGACAGCAGCTCTATGAGAACAGCGACCAGCACCCAATTCGTTAATTCGCATGAGTCGCGTTCTAAAAGCCGAGGGCATTCGTGACCGGGTTACAACTCATCGTCCTCGCTGTCATCCAGGGGCTGACGGAGTTCCTGCCGGTGTCAAGCTCGGGACATCTCGTATTGGTGCCGAGCGCACTGGGCTGGTCCGACCAAGGGCTTGCCTTCGATGTGGCTGTGCATTTTGGATCGCTGGGTGCACTACTGGTGTTTTTCCGGCGCGATATCGTGTCACTGCTGCGTGGCGGGATTCAGGTGCTTGGCGCAAAAGTCGAGACGATCGAAGCGCGCATGGCGCTCGGCATTGCGCTGGGCACCATTCCTGCTGCGATCGCAGGACTGATGCTCGCCGACTGGATTGAGGCCAACCTGCGCAGCCCGTCTGTGATCGTCTATACGTTGTCAGGTTATGCGGTACTGATGATTTTGGCCGATCGCCTCGGCAAGCGAACGCGCGCCATCGCCACGATTCGCATCAGCGATGCCCTGCTTATCGGCCTGGCCCAGGCGCTCGCACTCGTTCCGGGCACGTCGCGCTCCGGTGTGACGATTACAGCTGCCATGGCGCTCGGCTTCGATCGCCAGGATGCTGCACGATTCTCATTCCTGCTCGCGGTGCCCGTTATCTTGCTCGCATCGGCTTATGAACTGGCCGGCCTGCTATCGGCGGATGTGCCCGTTGCGTGGGGGCGACTGGGGATTGCAGCGCTGATATCCGGTGTCGTGGCCTATCTGAGCATCGAGTTTTTCATGCGATTCGTCAACCGAATCGGATTGCTTCCGTTTGCAATTTACCGGCTCGCGTTGGCCGCGGTGATCCTATATGTCCTCATTTAAATTTTTGGTTCTAATCCTGGTCGCTGGCAATGTGCTTGCTGAGAGCGATGGCTTCCTGATCGGTGGCGGTATCGAGAGCGATTCTGAGGACGGCATCAGGGGATCGCTGATCGGCGGAGTCGGGATCAGCGAAAGAACCTGGCTTTCAGGCGGCCTCTCCATGAGTTCCTTCGAGCTGCCGACGGGCCAGGACATCGATACGTTCTATGCTGACGTCGAACTGGATCATTGGTTTGATCCTGTCGGCGTTCGCGTCGGCGTTGCTTATTGGGGCGACTCTGACATTCTCGACTCGTTCGACTGGCGTGGTTCATTGTATTGGCGAGGTGGAAAAATTACGCTCAGCGGTGAGTATGAATTCAGGGAATTCGACTTTACCATTCCAGAGTCCGACGTGTTTCCCGGGCGCGAGATAATGTTCGACGCGGACGGTTTCGGTGCAATGGTGAAATTTCAGTTAAGTGAAAACGCAAGTTTGCGCGTAGCGGGAATGAAATACGATTACAGCGTCGATTTTCAACCCACAGAAAATCGCGATGTTATTAGCCTGATATCGGTATCGCGACTCGGGCTCATCAACAGCCTCATCGACGACAAGGCGAGCCTCGTATTTGCGATCGACCGTGGCGTCAAGCGATGGGAGATTGATGTCACCACGTGGAGAGGTGTCGTCGATCAGTCACGGACGAAATCGCTGACCGTTCGCTATCTGATGCCGACAAGCGGCAAGACGGATATCGAATTTGGGCTCGGCTACGATGATTCCGAGCTATACGGTGACGTGACGTTTTTCTCAGTATTTCTGTACTTTTACGGCGGCGGCTGACCAGCCTCGCGCTGTCGCCGCACAGAGTCGATGCGCGCACGCCTGATCGCGGCCTCGATCTCGCCATCTTCATTGTCCTGCGCAATACTCGCCGCATCCACGGCCGTTGCTGCCTGGTACGCACTACGCAAATAGTCAGCTTGTTCATAGTCGATGTGCTCAAAGCCAAGTCGACCGCGCGCATCAGCTTCGCAGGCCAGCAGGAACAGTGAGAATCGCTCAGGGCGACGAAATGCGTCGGTCTTCTCGAGAACCTTAACGACGGAAGCGTCGCGTAATTCCAATACGCGGTGACAATGCGTGTGATATTCCGCAACGATCAGCGCGAGATCGCGGCAGGATCGCGGCACGGGCAGTCGATTCGACAGGGACCTGATCAGGTCGCAGCTGCGCTGTTCATGCCCCGGGTGGCTCGGCAGATCGCCGGCACTCGTCGTGGCTTTGCCCAGATCGTGCACCAGCGCCGCAAATCGAACCTCGATATCATTGCTTAGATCTTCGGCTACGTCGAGCACCATCATTGTGTGCACACCCGTGTCGATCTCGGGATGCCACTTCGCGGGCTGGGGCACGCCGAATAATGCGTCGATCTCTGGAAAGACGACTCGCAGCGCGCCACATGCCCGCAGTGATTCGAAGAATATTCTTGGATTTGATCCGGATAGTGCTGCCTCAGTTTCTTTCCAGGTTCGATCGGGCACGAGTGCGTCGGCCTCGCCGTCAGCAACCATCTGCCGCATGAGGTCACGGGTTTCGGGGGCGATCCGAAAACCAAGATGCGCAAATCTTGCTGCAAACTTTGCAGCGCGTAGAATGCGGACGGGGTCCTCCGCAAAGGCGTCAGAGACGTGCCTGATCAGACGCTGTTTGATGTCGGCCAAGCCGTTGCAGGGGTCGATCAGGCGGCCATCGTCGTCTTTGGCGAGTGCATTGATCGTCAGGTCACGGCGGCTCAGATCCTCCTCAATCGTGACATCGGGTGATGTATTGAATTCGAAGCCGTGGTATCCGGCAGCGGTCTTGCGTTCGGTACGTGCGAGTGCATATTCCTCGCCCGTTTCCGGATGCAAAAATACGGGGAAATCCTTGCCGACCTGTCTGTATCCCTGGCCAATCAGTTCATCGGCCGATGCGCCCACGACGCACCAGTCCTGTTCTTTCACAGGAAGCCCGAGCTGCTCATCACGAACAGCGCCACCGACGAGATACACTTGCATCGGCTCAGGTTCGCATGGATGTTGAGAAAATCATTTCTAGTTACTGATAGTGTAAATATAGAGTGGGTCAAGAATTCTGAAGATGCCCGCGATAAACAGCATTATTAACCAGGCGATCCCCAGTAAGTACACTGGGCCCGCAATGTCACTTACGTTCCTGCGTGCCCGGCCGTAAACGATGAGCGCTAATCCAAAACCAATCAACAGCCAAACTGCAGCCAGGTAAGCCAGCAAATCAGGATTGAAGACAAGTGCGTAAAGCGTGACGAATACGAATCCACCAATGAAATAGAAGCGTGTGAATTTCGTTAACGGCCATGTCTTTTTTAGTGCACCGCAGTTAGGGCAGGTCTGCGCTTGATTGCTGATCTTGTGGTTGCACTCACGGCATTTAGTCAGTGCCATCAATATCACCTTGGCGGAGTACCGATCTTTGCAAGTAGTCGTCACGGTTTGCGGGCCACGATACGCTGCCAAAAACAATTCAGCAACGCCTGACTCTCCAGCTTGGGTCTCGAACAATAGAGGATCGATCGCGCTATACTGCCAATCTTGACCTCGAGGTTTCGCAATAAGATCAGTGGCATGCACGGCGTTTCGGGAAAATAAGGCAATATCTGGAACCCATCTCATCAATCCGCTTCGCGGCCATGCGGATTGATGAGATGGGCTCCGTTACGCAATGATGGCTAAGTTTCGACTTCCTGTTTTGGTCCCGCTTGACTTTTCTCCGCGCAGATTCGCGTTCGTCGCCGTAATTGGCGTCATGATATCTTTGCATGGCTGCTATTACGTACAGGCAGCTCGTGGCCAGTTTGAAGTCATGCGATCCCGTGAGTCGATCGCTGACGTGATTCGGTCCGACGAGACACCGGTGGAACTCGGCGATCGCCTGCGAGTTGTCGAGCAGGCGCGCGTGTTTTCCATCGACGTGCTGGGGCTTCCCGACAACGACAGCTATCGAAGCTATGCGGACCTGGAGCGCGACTACGTCATCTGGAATGTCATAGCCGTACCTGAGTTCTCTCTGCAGCCAAAGCGCTGGTGTTATCCGATTGTCGGCTGTGTGAGTTATCGCGGCTATTTTTCGGAGCAGGCGGCGAAGCGCAAGGCAGCACGGCTCAGAGCGAATGGCTACGACGTTGCGTTCGGTGGTGTCGCGGCGTACTCGACGCTCGGCAGGTTCAACGACCCAATCCTCAATACGATGATGCACTGGGATGATGTCGATCTCGTGGCGGTGATGTTTCACGAACTCGCGCACCAGCTTATTTACATCAAGGACGATTCAGCGTTTAACGAGTCATTCGCGACGGCTGTCGAGCAGACCGGCATCGAAAGATGGCTGGCGCTGACTGGCAATGTTGGAGAGTTGGACGAGTATTACGATCGAATCGACCGTCGACAGAGATTGATGCAGCTCGTCGATGCTGCCCGCGAAGACTTGAGAACGTATTACTCAAATGCGATCGGTCAAAACGAGAAACGCAGACTCAAGGCAGATCGCATCACACGTCTCGAAGAAGATATCAGGGCTGAGTTCACACAGGCAGGTCAAAGCTCACCAACCTGGCTGGAAGCGGGACTGAACAATGCGCGCATCGCGTCATTGGTGTTGTACAACGGACATGTCCCCGCGTTCAGGGCACTACTCAGACAATGCAAGGACGACCTGAGATGTTTCTACGCGGAGGCGAAAACGCTTTCGAACCTGGACAAAGAGACGCGAGAAGCAGGGCTAGCCGCACTGAAACGTCCGGGCTAATGCCGATTTTCCGCGACCTTTTGAGAGTCGGCTGCGGATTGGACGAGCGACAGTTCATCCGACAAACGCCGTATTTGACCCGTTATGCGCCAATGAAAGATTGTCTCTGCAGTAAGGACTCGTTTTACGTACTGACGTGTTTCATCATATGGGATGTTTTCGATCCAGACGCGCGCGTCGACATCCCCTGATTCTGGAATCCAGCGATCCACGCGGTGTGGTCCGGCGTTATACGCTGCTGTCGCGAGTACGCGATTGCCACCGAATCGTTCGGCCATTTGTCCGAGGTAGGTGGTACCGAGACGAATGTTGTCGTGCGGATTGGTCAGCGTGTCGAGTCCCGAATAAGGCAGGTTTATTTGTCGCGCGATTTTGCGACCGGTTGTCGGCATCAGTTGCATTAGTCCTATCGCGCCGGCGCTCGAGCGTACGTCACGCATAAAAAGGCTCTCGCTGCGAGCAACACCGTACGCCCAGGTCAGTGAGATATTGGCGCTTGCTGCGAATTGCCGAAACGAGTTCTGGAAAGGCAGTGGGTAATGCAGCGTCAGATCGTCATACTCGCCCACTTTTGCGGCGGTAGAAATTGCCCGTGAATTCCATCCCCAACGAGCAGCCAGTTTCGCCGCCTGCAACTTTTGCTCAGGCGTCAGGTATGCAACGATTTCGTCCCATTCTGCGCGACCGCGGCCATCGAGGCCAACGAGATATAACTCGCGAGCGCGAATTAGCTCTGGCCGACTTGCCAATTGCGAGATTACAGATTCATCAGCTGCGATTTCACCATCGTCGAGCACGTAGGCCAGGCCCATCTCGTCAGCGGCAAGAAAACCGTAGTAACTGCGCTCAATAGCCAGATCACCCAGCGTTGCGTCGGCCGCGCTTGCCGCACCGTTGCGTTGCAAAGCGACACCACGCCAGTACCGCCATTGCTCAGAATTACGCTCGCCTTCGGACATCAGCGCAATATCCACAAGCAAGGTCTCCCAGTCTTGCTCTCGGAGGCTCGACCGGGCCCGCCAACGCAGAACTTCTTCGCTTTGTGCGGGCTGCGGCAACTTTGCGAGCAAGTCATACGCACCGGGAAGCTGGTCGCGAGCTGCCCAAAGCGCGATATGCCGCCTGGTTCGATAGTCCTGTTCTACTGAGAAGGTATGCGCCGTTGTCAGATCCAGCCACAATTCAAGTGCAAGCATGGGATCGCTGAACGTGACGCGTTCGATCGCATAGACGAGATGCCTGCGGGCTGTCTCATCCTTGCTCCATCGCCTGTGAGCTCGAACAAAGGCCTCTGGCTTATCCTGCGCACTGAGCCACTGTTTGGCGATGTCGACATGATCCTGACCAATTGATCTTGCAATCCAGCGCGCCAGGGAAAACTCACGCGCTGCAATCGCAAGGTCAAAACGTCTTGCGTAGTCAGTGCTTTCCAGCAATTTGTTGTCGGCAAGGTAAGCGAATACGGGATCGCATTCCTCAACCTGGCTCTTGCCAACCGTCCAAAGCTCAATTGCACGATTGACGATGCGCTGATTTCCTCCCGCGGCAAGCTCCGCGCGCAATGCCAGGCAATCCAGTCTGGGATTTTCGAGGCCCTGGTAAAATTGTTGATAAATCGTCAGGTAGCCGGGCAGGTCGCCAGCCTCTGCGAGGTGCAATGCATACCGGTAGCGCAGGTCGCGGGCTGGGCGCAACACGCCGTATCGCGCAAGGAATGAGTCTATATCCGCATGCACGGCATTCCGGATCGTGCCGCGAAACCATGCGGCGCGCAGATCGGGCCAGAGAACGTAGCTGGCAAGCAGTTGTCTGTCGTCGACGGAGAGCCTGTCGACTACACGCCAATTGCCTAGTTCGGCCGTCGCGTAGACACTTTGAAATAGTTTGCGTTGCGCATCGATTTCATCGGCGATGGCGGTTGGTGCGCAAATTGCGAAGATCGCGACCGCGGCAAGGCCACTTCTGCACCGGACGGCGGCAATTCGAATCACAGACATCTACACACGAGTATCTGCATAAGTTCCTCGTCGGACCTTACTGCCTGGATCAGATGTGCGCAACGACTCAGCGAATTTGTAACATCAATGCGCGATCGCCGCGCTGAACCAGCAGAAAAAGGATTGGGTTGGATAACGCGATTTCTGTGAGCTGCTGCAAATTCCTGACGGGACGGCGATTGACAGCCGTGATCACATCGCCGGCTCGCAAGCCGCGTTGGGCGGCCGGGCTGCCGGGTTCCACCTCGGTAACCTCAACGCCTGCTGTGTTGGTCGACGATGACGATGCGAACTGGGCGCCTTCAAGCCCTGGGTGAATGTCGCTGCCGACACTGCGCGTCACCGTTTGTCGTCCGAGTCTCGCGATCGTTGATTCAGTATGACCATCGCGAATGTACTTGATATTAATCTGCTCGCCGGAGCCCATCAGGCCGATAGTGTTGCGTAACTCAGACGCGCTGGAAATTTTCTTGTCATTGACCTCGATGATGATGTCGTCAACGCGCAAGCCAGCATCCTCGGCCGCCGACCCCGGATCGACCAATGCGATCAAGGCCCCGCTATCGACACTGGCCTCAAGCACGCGCGCAATGGCAGCGTCGATCGTCTGAATCCTGACCCCCAGGAGTCCGCGACGAACCTCGCCGAAGTCGAGAATCTGGAGCATAATTGAGCTGGCAATCGCGGTTGGCACGGCAAAGCCAATGCCGACGTTGCCGCCCGAGCGACTGATGATCGCCGAATTGATACCGACGAGTTCGCCGCGCATGTTGACGAGTGCGCCACCTGAGTTCCCCGGGTTGATCGATGCATCGGTCTGAATAAAATCCTCGTAACCGTTGCGGTTGATACCGGTACGACCCAATGCGCTGACGATGCCCGATGTCACCGTGTGTCCGAGGCCAAACGGATTGCCGATCGCGAGGACGAAATCGCCGACGCGCATGACTTCCGAGTCGCCTATCGGCATTTCCACGAGGTTTTCAGCCTCAACCTTGATCAACGCGATATCTGTGGCTGGGTCTGAGCCGATGATCTCGGCGTCCAGAATTTTGCCATCGATCAAAGAGATCTGGATAGTATCTGCGTTTTCGACGACATGATGATTGGTCAAAATGTAGCCGCGCGCCGAGTCGACGATGACGCCGGATCCTGCACTGGCGACTTCGCGCGAACCTCCAGGCGCGTCAGGAAGGCCGAAAAACCGGCGAAACGCATCGTCGCCAAGTGGCGATCGGCTTTTTACTGTCTGGCTGACTCGAATATTGACAACGGCGGGAGAGACTCTCTCTACGAGCGGCGCCAGGCTAGGCATCGCGTCACCGTCGATCTGGCCGGGAAATGCCGCCATACCAGGTGCCGCGAGAGTCAGCAGTAAGCCGGTCAGCATAAGTCGGGTTTTCGTTTTCATCTGAGCCTCTCGATTCGAACCACTGTCGTGCATGTTACGCCAACCGGGCTGTATCGACTGTGAATACGGTTGACAGACCTGTTTCTTCAAGGTCGGTTCATTAAATCAAAGATGCCCGAGCGCAATCAATCGTTGTACCCGGGCATCGTTGCCGACGGCAATCAGGCGGCTTTAACCGTAATTCGTCGCGCCTGCAATTCGGGCCGTTTCGGAATCGAGATCTCGAGTATGCCATGCGCACTTTTGGCGGTGATGCCATCGGCGTCGGCTGACTCAGGGAGTGTGAAACGTCGTTCGAAGCGTCCGCTAACTCGCTCGAAGCGTTGCACACCATCGGCGTCGCTGCGATCCTCCGCCTTGCGCTCTCCCGCAACACTGAGGACACGGCCGTCCATGGTGACGTGAATGTTGGCGGGTTCGACCCCGGGCACATCCGCGCGTACCACGAAACGGTCCTTCTGTTCGACGATGTCAATAGCCGGCGCCCAGTCGGCGACGGCGTTGCTGCCATCTTCCCGGCCGAAGCGGCGCAAAGCCGGGCGATCGAAATCGCGGTGCAGCAGGTCAACGACCGACCAGGGTTGAAAACGTACTAGATTCATGATTTTACTCCTGTCATTTGTGCAAACGAAGCCTCGGGGAGGCGTCCGATTGTGCGTCTGTGTTCGCTGAAATAAGGGCGATGATCGCTAATTCAAGGACAGGAATGGGCCATTTTGACCACTATGTGCGAAGATCGATGGTGATCACACATTTTGACTTAATGCCACTATATGTAGTGGCTACAAAGTTCAATGCAAGTGCTGTTTTTTTTTCTATGTATTTAAAGCACTTATTGCAGAAAATAGTGTAACCCTTTGAAAAAACTAGAAAAAAGAGCTCATATATTTTTCAACTAAACCCTTGACAGTCGACCCGTACGGGAATAATCTTGTGGGCATTGGACACAACATCTTGTGTCCAACTAATGCAGGAAAAGGGCTGATACTGGCACTCACCGCGTCGAAATTCATACACGGTGAGCGGGGCGCTTTTCCTCTGAAAAATGTGAGTCAAAACAACACGAGGGGTCTCCTGAGGGAGAAATGGGAGAACATAGACCAATGAAGTCTGCCGCGCATCTGCCTGCGCACACGCTCCGCGACATCGAGTTTCAAGCCGCATCGATCGATATCTGGGATGCGAAATATCGGCTGACGGCCAAAGATGGTAACAAGATTGACGGGTCGATAGACGACACCTACAAACGCGTCGCCCGGGCTCTCGCGGGCGTCGAGGTCGAGTCAAAGCGCGACGATTTCTACAAGGAGTTCCTGTGGGCATTGCGCAATGGAGCGGTGCCGGCGGGTCGTATCATCTCGAACGCCGGGGCGCAGGCACATAAGCCCGCCACATCAACGATCAACTGCACGGTCTCGGGCACGGTCGGCGATTCGATGGACAATATCCTGAACAAGGTGCATGAGGCTGGCCTGACGCTTAAGGCCGGGTGTGGCATCGGTTACGAATTCTCGACGTTGCGGCCGAAAGGTGCCTACGTGACGGGCGCGGGCGCGTACACCTCGGGGCCGCTGTCGTTTATGGATATTTACGACAAGATGTGTTTTACGGTGTCGTCCGCAGGTGGGCGTCGCGGCGCACAGATGGGAACGTTCGATGTCGGGCATCCGGATGTCCTGGAGTTCATCAGGGCGAAGCGCGAAGACGGGAGATTGCGGCAATTCAATCTGTCGCTCCTGATTACTGACGAGTTTATGCAGGCTGTGATCAACGAGGACGATTGGAGCCTCGCTTTTCCGGTGACGAAAAAGGAAGTTGAGCAAGAAGATCTCGACCTCAAAGACCCGACGCAATTCGTCTGGCGCGAGTGGCCCGAAGCGGCCAATTACGCGTCTGATGCGCAGGGTCTCGTCGCGTGCAAGATCTACAAAACTTTGCCGGCACGGCGGGTGTGGGATCTGATCATGGCATCGACCTACGATTTCGCCGAACCCGGGTTCGTGTTGATCGACAAGGTCAACGAGATGAACAACAACTGGTTCGACGAGAATATTCGTGCGACCAATCCCTGTGGTGAGCAACCGTTGCCACCCTACGGTTCGTGCCTGCTTGGCTCGGTCAACCTGACGTGCTTCGTGGTCGACCCATTTACGGATAAAGCGCGATTTGACTGGGAGGCATTCAGAAAGGTCGTCAGGACATTTACGCGCATGCTCGATAACGTTGTTGAAATCAATGGCCTGCCGCTGCCACAGCAGCGCCACGAGATTCAGAGAAAACGCCGCCATGGCATGGGTTTTCTCGGCCTTGGTTCTGCGATCACGATGCAGTGCATGAAGTACGGCGAACAGAATGCCGTGGAGTTCACCGAAGAGGTCGCACGCCAATTAGCGCTCGCGGGCTGGGAAGAAAGCCTCGAGCTCGCAAAGGAAAAAGGCCCGGCCCCAATTATGAGCGAACAGTTTGAGGTCACCGAGGAGATGCTGCGCAAGCGCCCGGAGATGGCCGCAGATTGCTACCAGGTGGGCGACAAGGTACCAGGCCGTATCTTGCACGCACGCTACAGCCGATATATGCAGAGGATAGCGAGCGAAGAGCCGGAGCTGGTCGAAGCGCTGGCCGAGGTAGGTGCACGCTTCACGCACCACAGCTCTATCGCTCCGACGGGCACGATCTCACTGTCGCTGGCTAATAATGCGAGTAATGGCATCGAACCGAGTTTCGCGCATCACTATTTCCGCAACGTTATTCGCCCGGGCAAGAAGACCAAGGAAAAGATCGACGTCTTCTCTTTCGAGCTGCTGGCTTACCGCGAACTTGTGGACGAGCGCGCTTTTCCTGACGAAGCTGCGGAAAAGACCGGCAACGACTTGCCGGACTACTTCATTACGGCGGAAGATATTTCACCGAAAGCGCATGTCGATATTCAGGCGGCCGCCCAGAAATGGATCGATTCGTCGATCTCGAAGACGGCTAATGTACCTACAGACTTTCGCTACGAGGATTTCAAGGACGTATACCGGTACGCCTATGAAAAGGGCCTCAAGGGATGTACAACGTTTCGCTTCAATCCGGAGGCGTTCCAGGGCGTATTGGTCAAAGAGAAGGACCTGAAGAGCACGATCTATTCGTTTACGCTCGCCGACGATACGACGATCGAGCTCAGGGGGGACGAGGAGATTGAATACGATGGCGAGGTTCATACAGCCGCCAATTTGTTTGACGCCCTCAAAGAAGGCTACTACGGAAAATTCTGAGCAGACGATGATCAAGATAGACAAGAAAATAGTCGGCTACGCGGTCACGCGGCCGGAAGCCGGCAGTAAGGCGGCAAAGCCGGACTACCGGCGTGAAGGTGGCGGCAGCAGTGGCGCCGAAATCATTCGCATGCACGAAAAGCTCGAGCGTCCCGAGGTGCTTGTTGGTTCGACCTATAAAGTCAAGACGCCGATTTCAGATCACGCGATGTACATCACTATCAATGACATTGTGCTGAACCAGGGCACGGAACACGAAAAACGTCGACCATTTGAGATATTCATCAATTCAAAGAACCTCGATCACTATCAGTGGATCGTTGCGCTGACACGAATCATCTCTGCGGTATTTCGCAAGGGCGGCGATGTCGTGTTTCTCGTGGACGAACTCAAGGCGGTCTTTGATCCGCGCGGTGGCTATTGGAAACCAGGCGGTAAGTACATGCCTTCAATCATTGCCGAACTTGGCTACATAGTGGAGAAGCATCTGATTTCCATCGGCTTGCTCATCCTGCCAGAGCTTGATGATAGTCAAAAAGAGCTCATCGAGAAAAAGCGCGCCGAGTATGAGGAAGCAAAGAAACAACAGGACGCGTTTGCGGATAGCGATTATCCACAGGGTGCGCAGCTGTGCCACAAGTGCAATACGGCTGCGGTGGTCCAGATGGACGGTTGCACGACTTGCCTGTCATGCGGCGATTCAATGTGCGGGTAATCGGGAGTCTGAGCACACCCGTATAATTCGTGCGAATTCTCTACGGCCTGCTGACTTATCTGCTACAGATTCCTGTAGCCGCTTACTGGCTGTTTCGCGGCCTTGTGCACCACTCCTACCGCGACAAGGTAGGACAGCGTTTTGGCATCGGCTATCCGCAATTGTCTCGCTGCATCTGGATCCACGCTGTCTCGGTCGGTGAGGTGCAAGCCGCGGCACCGCTCATCAAGCAAGCCGCGAAACGCTTCCCCGATCATGACGTGCTTGTTACAACTGTTACGCCGACAGGGGCCGCGAGGGTAAAGACATTATTCGGCGACTCGGTCACGCATTGTTACATTCCGTTCGAAATGCCCGTGGCCGTAAACCGCTTCTTTGCATCGGTCCATCCGCGACTGGCGCTGATCATGGAGACCGAGATCTGGCCCAACCTGTATCGCGGTTGCGGTGTTCGAAACATACCGCTGGTTCTCGTCAGCGCGCGAATTTCGCCCAAATCACTAGGCGCCTATCGTCGGTTTTTGCCGCTGTTTCGCGAAACGCTGTCCCACGGCATTATCATCGCAGCACAAAGCGAAGCGGACGCCGAGCGCTTTCGCTCACTCGGCGCCAGTTCGGCGCGCACCTGGGTGACAGGAAATATCAAGTTCGACATCGAGTTGCCGGTCAATCTTGGCGAGGACGGCCGGCAGTTGCGCAAGCAGTTATTTGGTGACCGTCCTGTCTGGATTGCTGCGAGTACGCACGACATTGAAGAGCAGCAGGTACTGGCCGCACATCGTGAACTTCAAAAGCAGCAACCGGACTTGTTATTGCTGCTCGTCCCCAGACATCCTGAGCGCTTCGAAGCTGTACGAAAAATGATCAGCCAACAGAAATTCAGCTGTGTTTCGCGAACAGATGGACGAGCATGCGACCAGTCCATCGACGTTTTTCTGGGTGACACGATGGGGGAGTTGCCGCTGTTGTATGCGGCAAGTGATGTCGCCTTCGTTGGTGGCAGCCTCGTACCCATCGGTGGGCATAATCTGCTCGAACCGGCTGCGCTCGGCCTGCCTGTTATCAGCGGGCCGCATGTTTTTAACGCGCAGGAGATCGCGGACATGTTTGTCGAGCTTGGCGCGTGTCGTATGGTGCACGATGCCGCCGAACTTGCGGCGGCAGTTGCCGAGTTCTTCGCAGACCCCTCCAAGGCAAGCGAACTGGGCAGCCAGGGGCGAGCGATCGTACAGCGCAACCGTGGCGCTCTCGAAAGGCTATTCGGCCTTCTCGATCCGCTGATCGCTGACGAGAATCTTTAACCCGGAAGTTTAACCCGTTGCCGCGGCTTCCTCCGCAATTGCCTGTTCAGGTGTCGGGCGATCTTTGAGCCACTGATCGACATTTTCGAGATCCTGAATTTGCAGATTGCCTGCTGCCTGCTTGAGCGCCAGCACATTGAGAATATAGTCATACCGGCTTCGGTAGAAACTCGTAATCGATGCGTACAAATTGAATTGTGAGTTGAGCACATCGACAATCGTTCGCGTACCGACATCGAATCCAGCCTCAGTCGCTTCAAGCGCCGTGCGGCTCGACGCGACGGCCTGCTTGAGTGCCTGAACCCGGCTAATCTCCGACAACACGCCGAGATAAGCGTCGCGCGCCTGCCGTTCGGTCTCGCGCGTTACGCGCTGCAGCTGCTCACGACTGGCTCGATGCAGGTAGACGGCTTCTCGCACGCGAGAGGTGTTATAGCCGCCCGCGAACAGTGGCAGGTTGAATTGAATACTGATGCTGTCGCTCTGGCTGTCACTGTCGGCAGTAGAGAATGTAGGGGCTGGTGCTAGTCTGAGTTCGGCGGATGTGTCGGATTCGCCCATGCTTGCAACCAGATCGATCGTCGGGTAACGCCCGTTACGCCGGAAGGAAATTTCATCTCGAGCGAGTCTCTCATCAAGTCGGCTGGAAACGAGGACGAGGTTTTGACTCAGTGCAAGATCGACCCAGCTCGCCTCGTCGCTCGGAGTCGGATTTTGCAGTGGAAAATCATCGCCCGGCGCAGACAATGTGCTGACGTGTTGACCTGTGATTTCGCGCAAGAACTCACGTGATGTTGCGAGCGAGCGTTTTGCGCCGATCTCGGCCGCTACGGCCTGGTCATAAGCAGCCTGAGACTCCTGAACATCGGTAATCGCAATCAGGCCCACGTCGAATCGCTGCTTCGCTTGCTCGAGCTGACGCGCAATTGACTGGCGATCGGCATGTATCGACGTCAACCGGTCTTCGGCAGCGAGCACGTCGAAGTAGCGCAGCGCGACTCGAATAATCAGGTCCTGTTGCGCGGCCTCGCGATCGGCTTCGGCCTTGGCAACGATCTTGTTCGCTCGACGCAGGCCGACGATCTGGTCCCAGCGAAACAGGGTCTGGCGCAAAGTGAACTGCCAGCGCGTGGTTTCGCCGCGGCTGTCCGACGAAGACGTGAAGATGCCCTGGGAGTCTTCGCGAGTGCTCGTTCCCGATGATTTAAATTTCGTCCAGTCGCTGCCAAAACCGATCTGTGGCAGCAATACACCACGCGCTTGCGGCTCAGCCTCAAGCGCCGCGAGCCTGAGTGCTTCGGCCTCGTGGATCCTCGGATCGCTCTGCAGGGCCTGTTGGTACACTTCGAGCAGTGACGCCGAGTGTCCCACGCCGGGCACCGCCAGAGCGCAAAGCATGATAAGTAAAGTCTTAAGATTAATAGCTTTTTTCATTTTTTGGATTCCGCGGGTTGGTCGGCCATCAGCCATTGCCAAGGTGTTATAGTCAACTATATCACTAAATCAGTCGATATTTGCATAAGGCAGCCTACAACCATTGCATTTTGTTCCGTAGTAGTACACAAGACTACAGGCATCGTCGATTTTGACGATTTCGATTTCCCATGCTCTCGGACGCTCGATCACCGCCAAAGTTCGCCCGATTTGCGCGCCGCACACTCTCGGCAGGCTTCAAGTCTGGCATTTTTTCTGGGTCATCACGGCACGCGATTATTGATTAGATGCGACAGCGTGCAAAGTGGTTTCATCGCCTAAAACGAAAATTGCGGCGCAAGTGTGCCATTCACAAGTGGCGCCACCTCGGTCTCGAACAGGCTGTCTGTGCGCCAGTTGTTGTCGCCGGTGCGGTACACAACTCGTGCATCCATTACCGGTGCGGTGCCAACGATCACGAACACCCGGCCGCCCGGCTTTAGCGCCGCGACAAACCGTGGGTCGAAATTCTGAATCGAGCCTGTTACGGCGATGGCGTCAAACTGGCCGTCGGGAAGTTGCCGCATGGCGTCCATAGAGAGAATTTCGACGTTATTGGCACCTATGGTTTCGAGGTTCGCCGATGCTGACTGCAGAAAGTCCTCATACAGGTCAACGCTTGTGACCGAGTTGCTAAGGCGCGCGAGGCAGGCAGTCAGAAATCCTGTGCCAGTTCCGATCTCGAGAACATCGTCCGATTTTTGCAGCGCCAGCGCCTGCAGGACACGACCCTCCAGCGTGGGTGTCATCATCAACTGACCATGTCCGATCGGAATGTCGGTGTCCGCGAATGCCAAGGATTCGAATCCGGAAGGTACGAACTGCTCTCTCGGTACCTGCATTAGTACGTCGAGGATGTTCAGATCGAGCACATCCCATGCGCGGACTTGCTGTTGGACCATCTGTTGTCGGGCGAAATCGCGGTTCATCGTTGGCTTACCTGTAACTTTTTGAAAAAACGGGAGAAATTGTCGCTATGATACGGTAATTCTGCTGTCTGGTAACGCGCCACCGGTGGCCGGTTGCCGAATTATGGTGAATCGCCGCAGCCTGCTGTGGCTGCTGGGATATGCTTCATAATGCTCAGCTTGGGAGCGCAAATTGATCCTCAAATCTCCACATGGAGATGCACATCGGCCAGTGAATAATAACAAATGATTTCTATACGGCATTGGACTTATTGGCAACGCATGAGGCCTGCGGGCGCATCGCGGTTGCCGGATATTGAGGTCTGAATGCCTTCCCTCACTAATATCATTTTCGCACTGTCTGTTCTGCTCTTGTTGGCCGTCGTGAGCGGTCTCGGGCATTGGAGAGGCAAGCGTCGAGCAACACGACGCATTGCAATGTTCAACGAGGAAATGCTCGAGGTTTCTCGGGATGCTTCAGTCGGTCGACGGCTTACTATTCCCGACGATCCGAATTCCGCACATCTGGCAAATACTATAAATCGTTTGTTTGACGCGCTCGATGAAAAGGAAGAAAAAATCCAGGGGCGCGATCGCTTGTTTCGGGACTTCGCGAAAACCTTGCCGGAAATCGTCATCATTCACGACGAAAAAATTCGACTGGCAAATGAATCTGCGGCGAGCCTCATGGGGCTTGATTCTGCACAACTGGTCGGGCGCGACATCGCTGACCTTGTTAAACCAGCTTACCGGGCGCTGTTTCGCAATACGATGGCGAAACGTCTCGCCGGCGAGAACGTCCCGCGGCGCCTTGAGATTCAGCTCATTAACGGCAACGAGGCGGGGCTGTGGGTAGAAGCACAAAGCACAAGCATCGAGTTTCACGGTCATCCTGCGATCCTGACCGTTGCCCGGGATGTGAGTCATCGCAAGAGTCTTGAGGTATCACTGAGTCGAAGCAAGCGCCAGGCGCAATATACACTGGAGTCTATAGCCGAAGGCGTGATTACGACCGATAACGATGGGCGTATCGACTACCTGAATCTTGCGGCTGAAGCCCTGATTGGCACCAATCGCGACGATGCGGCAGGGCACAAGATCGGCGAGCTGTTCACCTTGGTTGATGACGCGGATCGGCGACCGCTGGGCGATCCGGTTGAGCGCTGCCTTGCAATGCGACGGCGCGTGAATATGGGCAGACGTGCTGTCATGATCAGCACGGACGGAGAACACGAGCATTCCGTCGAGATTACGGCGTCGCCGATTCGCGGGGTCGGTACCAGCATTTCGGGTGCGGTTGTCGTATTCCATGATGTGAGCGAGATTCGTGGCCTGACGCGACAGATGAGCTATCAGGCAACGCACGATCCCTTGACCGGGCTGATCAATCGTCGCGAATTCGAGCGCCGGCTTGATGCGGCGATGGATTCGGCGCATGCCGAGGAAGCTGTGCACATGTTGTTCTACATGGATCTCGATCGTTTCAAGGCGGTCAATGACAGCTGTGGTCACCTGGCAGGCGACAATATGCTGCGGGAAGTAGCGGGACTAATCAGGGACCAGGTGCGTGACTCTGACTTCCTGGGGCGACTTGGCGGCGATGAATTCGGAGCACTGTTGATCGGCTGCCCGATCGAAAAGGCCAGGCAAATTGCGACAGATATTTGCAATGCGATCGCTGATTACCGATTCGTGTGGAAAGACAAGATTTTCAATATTGGCATTTCAGTGGGTCTTGTCGAAATCAGTCATGTCAGCGGCTCTCTTCAGGATGTAATGAGTGCGGCTGATTCAGCGTGTTACGTTGCAAAACGACAGGGCAAGGGTCAGGTCCATGTGTACTCGGCGCGCGACGAAACAGTTGCGAGAGAGCGCGGTGATATTCAATGGCTGCGGCGATTGCAGACTGCGTTGCATGAAGACGGTTTCGAGCTCGCGATTCAGTCAATTATTGCGATGAGCGGCGGCGTCGATTCCGGACCGGCCGTCGAAGTGCTGATCAGGTTGCCAGACGGACATGGACGTACGGTCGATTCCGCCGAATTTCTACGACCAGCAGAGCGCTATCAACTGATGCCGCAGATCGATCGATGGGTAATCAATGCAACATTGACAGCTATTGCCAGCGGCAAGATTAAAATCACGAGCGGCCGCAGCTGTGCCATCAACCTGTCTGGACAGACACTCGGGGATGAGTCGTTTCTGGGCTTCGTTGTTGATGTGCTCGATCGATCCGGCGTGCCTCCGGCAGCAATCTGTTTCGAGGTAACTGAATCGGCAATCCTGTCCAATATTCAACATGCGCAAAGATTCATTGAGGTGTTGCATGGCATCGGATGCGAATTTTCTCTGGATGACTTCGGCAGTGGGCTCGGTTCGTTTGCGAGCCTCAAACATTTGCCAATTGATTACTTGAAGATCGATGGAACCTACACGCGCAATCTGAATTCGGATGAAGTCAACCAGCAAATGGTTGCGACGATGATCAAACTGGCACGAACGATGCAATTCAGAGTCATTGCGGAGCAAGTCGAGCATCAGGAGGATTTCGACTGGCTCCGGAACAGTGGCGTCGATTTCGTGCAAGGCCACTTCATCGAAGCGCCGGTGCCACTCGGCAGCGCGACCACGGGCACCTACCGCAATATCTAAACGGCGGCCCCGACACGGTAGCTCCTCTCGCTCAATGTCGCTTCGACGTCCCTGCCTCGCTCCAATCCGCGAATCCTCGCTCTCGCTGTCCCTGCTCCGCTCGGCTTCGACGACGCTCGACGAGCCACCGTATCGTGTCCGCCCTCCGATCTTCGTGGGGACAACGGGCGGCATGTTCCGCGCAAGACTTGGCAGGGGCGCGGTATCGGTGTGTTTGCTCGCGCGTCGTCCGCAGCGCTGCGACGCAGGACGCCCAAGCAAGCGGAGGCCGATGCGAGCGAGGCAGGATGCCGAGCGAGCTTAAGCGCGAGCAAATACCCGGTGGCGTGCCCGTACGTCATATTCGTTGTAAATAAACCTAGCACCTTTTGTGGCGAGAGGAGCTGCCGTGTCGGGGTCGCCGTTCAGACAACGCTGACGCTCCCAAATGAGGGAGAGGATTCTCCTGCCCGCCGTGCCGCGTTGTCCAGCGATCGCTTAGAGTAACGGTACCATCAGTAGCGCCACGATATTGATGATCTTGATCAGCGGGTTGATGGCCGGGCCAGCCGTGTCTTTGTACGGATCGCCTACCGTGTCTCCGGTAACCGCAGCCTTGTGAGCGTCAGATCCCTTGCCACCGAAGTTGCCGTCTTCGATGTATTTCTTGGCGTTATCCCAGGCACCACCACCGGTCGTCATGGAAATGGCAAGGAACAGACCTGTAACGATCGTGCCGAGCAACAAGCCACCGAGGGCCTCCGGTCCGAGCAACAAGCCAACGATCAGCGGCACGAGAATCGGCAGCAGCGATGGCACGATCATCTCTTTGATCGCGGCCTTGGTCAGCAGGTCGACAGCACGACTGTAATCCGGCTTTGCCGTGCCTTCCATGATGCCGGGGATTTCCCGAAACTGGCGGCGAACCTCAATGACAACCGAGCCGGCAGCACGACCAACGGCCTCCATAGCCATGGAGGCGAACAGGAACGGCACAAGGCCGCCGATGAACAAGCCGACGATAACGCGGTAGTCGTTCAGGAGGAAGGTAACGTCCAGTCCGGCCTTGCCCAAAGCGTAGTTGTAATCGGCAAACAGGACCAGTGCCGCGAGTCCGGCAGAACCGATCGCGTAACCCTTGGTGACGGCCTTGGTCGTATTGCCAACGGCGTCGAGCTGGTCCGTGATCTTGCGGACATCAGCCGGCATGTCCGCCATCTCCGCAATTCCGCCTGCGTTATCGGTAATCGGGCCATACGCGTCCAGCGCAACGATGACGCCCGTCATCGACAGCATGGTTGTCGCGGCGATGGCAATGTTATAAAGGCCGGCAAAGGTGTCACCCTCGGGAGCCAGCGCAAACGCGCCCCAGATACTCGCGCAAACCGCCAGCACCGGTAATGCCGTCGCTTTCATGGAAATGCCGAGGCCGGCAATGATATTGGTTGCGTCGCCTGTAAGAGATGCCTCGGCGATGGTCCTGACCGGTTTGTAGTCAGTACTGGTGTAATACTCGGTGATGACAACCATCGCGGCTGTCAGGCCCAGGCCGATCAATGCCGAATAATAAATACTCTGCGCATTGCCGCTCGCGTCCATCATCGACATCGTGATCCAGTAAAAAGCGATGCCAGCCAGAACGGCCGAAACGATCATACCCTTGTACAGCGCGCCCATGATCTTACCGCCTTCAGACGTCCTCACGAAAAACGTGCCGATAATCGAGGCAACGATCGATACGGCGCCGAGCACGAGCGGATAGACGATGGCTTCGGTGCCGTAACTCGAGACCATCAGGCTACCGAGCAGCATCGTCGCGATAATGGTTACTGCGTAAGTCTCGAACAGGTCGGCTGCCATGCCCGCACAATCACCGACGTTGTCGCCAACATTGTCGGCAATAACAGCCGGGTTGCGGGGGTCGTCTTCGGGAATGCCGACTTCGACCTTGCCGACCAGGTCGGCACCGACGTCGGCGCCCTTGGTAAATATGCCGCCACCAAGACGAGCGAATATCGAAATCAGTGAGCCGCCAAATGCCAGGCCGATGAGCGCGTGGATTGCGCGGTCAACCGAGGCACCAGTATTCAGTAGCACCATGTAGTAACCGGCTACACCGATCAGCCCCAAGCCGACGACGAGTAGTCCGGTAATCGCGCCGCCGCGGAACGCAACCTGCAGCGCCGGGTTAACGCCCAAGGTTGCTGCCTGGGCTGTGCGCAGGTTCGCACGCACGGAGACGAACATGCCGACGTACCCGGCCAACGCTGAGAGCGCAGCACCAATTGCGAAACCGATAGCGGTGATCCAATCGAGCGCAATTCCCAGCACTAAGAATAGAATGACGCCGACGACGCCAATCGTAAAGTACTGGCGATTCATGTAAGCACCAGCGCCTTCCTGGATCGCTCTTGAGATTTCCTGCATGCGATCGTTACCGACCGGCTGCTTGAGAACCCATCGTGTGTATATCAGACCAAATAGAAGTGCGAGTGCACCCGCACTAATGGCAAGCCACAGTGCCATGTCTTTGAGCATCAGATTATCTCCTGACCCGATTATTAGGACTCAAGCGTAATCGCCAATCGTGGCACTAAGTGTCACAGTGATGGTTGCGCTCGATTTTGAATTCGTTGCGCAAGCTCCCCGACCCAATTGGTGGGCCCCATGCGCAGCGGCGGCGCATCATACCACAAATTTTGACTTTAACCGCCGTGTAACGGAGGCGTTTTTCAGGCGTACATAATTCGGTAAGCCTTTGATATATGGAGGATAATCCTCACCGCGAATGAGAGGCAACAGGTACCGCCGTGCGGCCTTTGTAATTGAGAAGCCATCTTTGGAAATGTAGCGGCGAGGCAGCATTTTTTCGCGGTTGGCGATCTTCGCAAGCGGTGTCGCATCAATGCGCCAGCGATACGGCTGGTCCGAAACACGCTTGATGACAGGCATGACAGCCGTCTTGCCCTGCAGCGCGAATTGCACGGCGGCGCGGCCGACAGCATAGGCCTGATCGACGTCGACAGCGGAGGCGATGTGCCGTGCCGAGCGCTGCAAATAATCGGCGACAGCATAGTGGTACTTGTAACCGAGCTTGTCGCGTACCATGTTTGCGACGACGGGTGCAACACCGCCGAGCTGGGAATGGCCGAATGCATCTCGTGTGCCGGCTTCGGCCAGAAATTTACCGTTGGCGTAGCGAGCACCTTCGCTGACAACGATCACGCAATAGCCGTATTGATTGACGCATTCGCGAACACGTTTGAGAAATGCTCGTTTCCTGAACGGTATCTCGGGGAACAGGATGATGTGTGGCGCATCCTCCGGTTTGTTGCCGGCAAGTCCGCCTGCGGCAGCGATCCAGCCGGCATGTCGGCCCATGACTTCGAGCACGAAGACCTTGGTTGACGTCTTGGCCATGGACAGCACGTCGAGTGCTGCCTCCATCGTCGATATCGCAACGTATTTCGCAACCGAACCGAAGCCCGGACAGTTGTCGGTGACCGGCAAATCGTTGTCCACCGTCTTTGGAATGCCAAGGCAGATGACCGGGTATCCCATTCGCTTACTGACCATTGACACCTTGAGAGCCGTGTCCATCGAGTCGTTGCCACCGTTGTAGAAAAAGTAACCGATGTCATGGGCCTTGAAGACCTCAATCAGGCGCTCGTACTCAGCTCGATTGTCTTCGAGGCTCTTGAGCTTGTAGCGTGCGGATCCGAACGCGCCACCAGGAGTATGTTTGAGGGCAGCGATCGTTCGCGCCGACTCCTTGTTGGTGTCAATCATGTCTTCTGTCAGTGCGCCGATGATGCCATTGCGACCCGCGTAAACATTGGCGATTTTGTTGCGATTTTTCCTTGCGGTTTCGATGACGCCGCAGGCCGTTGCATTGATGACGGCCGTTACGCCACCGGACTGGGCATAGAATGCGTTCATTGCCGACATGATTCTTGTTCTCCGGCGTATCGTTCAAAGCGGGTGAGCATAGCGGAAACGCCGTCATTGATCATCGGCAAATGCCGCCTGGCCGATCGACCTGTGGTAGCGTACCTCGCCAGCCATCCAGTGGCGGCGGCCGGTACTATTGGTGACAAGCCCGGACTATTCATGAATAGTCCGGGCTAAAAAGAGAACGAATTCATGCGCATTGTTTTATTCGGCGCGCCCGGATCCGGTAAGGGCACGCAGGCCAAAAGATTAATGGCTGACAGGAATATTCCGCAGATCTCGACGGGAGACATGCTGCGCGAGGCGGTCGCGGCCGGCACTCGATTCGGCCAGCAGGCCAAATCGATAATGGAAGCCGGAAACCTGGTGTCAGACGACATCATGCTCGGCATCATCAGCGAGCGACTCTCTCAGCCGGACGCAGGCGAGGGATTCATACTGGACGGCTTTCCACGCACGGAGCAGCAGGCACTCGATCTCGAAGAGCTTCTGGATCAGCTCGGCACGCCTCTCGATGCGGCCATACTCATGGACATCGATTCTGAGGTGTTGATGAAACGCCTCACGGGACGCAGGACCTGTTCGCTGACAGGTAAGTTGCTCAATATCTATTTCTCAACGCAAGCAGAGCTCGATGAGTGTACCGACGCAGGTGGCGAACTGATTCAGCGCGAGGATGACAATGAGAAGGTTATCCGCAATCGTCTCGAGGTGTATCGGCAACAGACGGAACCGCTTGTCGAGTTCTACGCGCGGCGCAAGCGATTGAAGACCATTGATGCTGAGGGTTCAATCGATGCTGTGTATGAGCGCATGCTCGAAGCAGTGGGCTGACGTTTCGGACCAAGACCCCCGAGCGCGGTCGAACGTACTCGTCCTCCTACAACAATTTTAAGATTTGCTCTCCGATTACCTCGTGACGCCAGCCGTTGAGCAATCGCGAGTCTTGAGCACCGCTCATGATCACGCCGGACAGATCTTTTTTTGAGGCAAGGGTCTCGGCCGCGAGGCCGAGGTCAGCTGCGCATTCGGCAACATGATTTTGCATTTTCTTCAGCAGTACTTTTTGTGCCTCGTCCGGTACAGCGGGTGGCTTATAATGGTCATCATCGGCATCGGACAGGGCAATGATTTCGATGATGGTCTTGCCGGCACGACGGATGAGTCCGGGCGCAAGGCCCTCTATAGCCTGCAGTTCTTCTATACTCGCTGGCAGCTTGAAAGCAAGATCAATCAGTACAGAATCCCTGGCGACCCATTGCCGCGGGCAATTTGATCGCAAGGCCTGCGATTCGCGCCAAGTGGCGAGGCCAGCCGCCGCGGACCTGCGCTGACCACGCAGGTTTCTTGCGCCTTTAAGTCGATCTATGGCCAGACGCGGATCGATGTCATAAAGATCCGGGCTGAGCAATCGTGCCGAATCCTCTTCGGCCCAGGCGAGTCGGCTTTGTCGGTCCAGCCTTTCCGCGAGAGCATTGTAAGCCGGTAACAAGTATTCAACGTCTTCGGCCGCGTATTGCAGCAATGCGTCGGTTAACGGACGCTTCGACCAGTCCGCGCGCGTGTGTGACTTGGCGATTTCAACGCCAAACAGCTCACTGGCGAGGTTGGCATACCCAAGCTGCGGTGCGTAGCCAAGAAGGCCCGCCGCGATCTGTGTGTCGAATATGCGTTTCGGCATGAGCTGTGAGGTCTGGTAAACGACCTCAATATCCTGACGCGCCGAATGTACGACCCAGATTCTGTCCGTTGCGCTCTCCCAAAAAGAACGCATGGCGTCGCTTGCGAGTGGGTCGATGCAGTAAATATCGTCATTTGTTGCGATCTGGATGAGACACAATTCAGCGAAAAAAGTCTTCTCACGCATGAATTCTGTATCAACACCGATACAGTCATGGCGGTTCAGATCAGCGCTTATCGTGTTAGGTCGTTCGACTAGGGTATATGCAGACATCGGTTCGAGGGGTGGCTCCGAACCCATCAATATCATCTTGATGGAGTTCTGGTTTCGGATCCGAAGGTTAACATGCGATGATTGCCACTTCCGATTGGTCGACAGCGCACCCAGAATTGCTGCCACTTCTCAAAACATTGTTTGACATCACATTGCTGCGCAAAGGACCGCAACACATTCCGCGTTCAGTCGTAATGTTGATCATGAATATTGCACTGTGGCTGTTTTCCGCACTGGCTATGCTCGCGTTCATCGATCGCTTCGACGAATCGGAATTTTTTCTGGGCATATTCAGCGGCATGGTCGGTATTCTTTGCTACGCGGGACTCGTCGTTCTTGCCGGCCAGCCAGACCGGTTGTTGCAGACGATCTCGGCGGTAATCGGTTGCGGCGCCCTGATCACATTGGTATTCGTCGTTGAGTACGTATTGCTGACGCCGTTTATCGGCGAGGGATGGGCGGGCCTGATTGCAACCCTGATCCTGTTCTGGTCCATACCCGTCGAAGGGCATATCATTGCCAGCGCAATCGATCGTCACTGGTATGTCGGCATATTGTTGGCTGTAACAGTCTTCGGCTTGCAATATTTCATCAACTCGCTTGTAGCGTCTGTGCCCTGATGAGTCGCATGCACATACACATACTCGGAATTTGTGGGACATTCATGGGCGGTGTGGCTGCGCTCGCCAGAGCAGCCGGCTTCAAAGTCACGGGTTGTGACGGTGACGTTTATCCGCCGATGAGTACGCAGCTCAAGGACCTGGGCGTCGAGATTCACGAGGGATTTGATGCCGCACAGCTCGACATCAATCCGGACTGCGTCGTTGTAGGCAATGTCATGAGTCGCGGCATGGAAGTCATCGAGTCTATGCTCGACCGTGGCCTGCCGTATACATCAGGTCCGCGCTGGCTTGCCGATCATGTGCTGCACGACCGACATGTACTGGCTGTCGCTGGTACTCACGGCAAGACAACAACAGCGAGCATGCTGGCGTGGATACTGCACGACGCAGGTCTCGCCCCGGGATTCCTGATCGGGGGAATTCCGTCCAACTTCGGTGTTTCGGCAAGCTTCGGGGATTCCAGATTTTTTGTTGTCGAGGCCGACGAATACGACACGGCATTTTTTGACAAGCGTGCCAAGTTTGTTCACTACAGTCCAAATACGCTCGTGCTGAACAACCTTGAGTATGATCACGCTGATATCTTCGAAAATGTCGACGCAATTTTATGGCAATTTCATCAGATGTTGCGCACCGTGCCAGGCAGCGGCCGTATCATCATGAATTCGCTGGACGAAAATCTACTCAAGGTCATCGAAATGGGTTGTTGGACGCCGGTTGAGACATTTGCGCTCGACAATACGGCCCAGTGGAGGGCAAGGTTTTTGGATGCAGCTGAACGGCGCATCAGCGTTCGGAACCCGGCAGGGGAGTCAGGCGAAGCTCGCTGGAAACTAGGCGGTCGACACAACCTGGAAAATGCGCTGGCCGCAATTGCTGCTGCGACATCGGCCGGTGTGTCATTGCAGCAAGCGTTAGATGCAATGTCACGCTTCGAAGGCGTCAAGCGGCGAATGGAGCGTACCGCGACAGTGGGCGATATCGCGATCTACGATGACTTCGCCCATCATCCGACCGCAATTCGCCGTACAGTCGCAGCGATGAAACGGCGCTACCCTGGGCAACGCATCGTCGTCGCAATCGATCCTCGCTCCAATACGATGAAGCTCGGAGTGCACAATGCCGCGCTGGCAGCGTCGCTTGAGGGTGCAGATGTTGTGTGGATGTACCAACCGCCCGATATGGATGAGGGCTTCGCAGCGTCCCTGGCGCCTTTGGAAGACCGGCTACGCTCATTCGATGATTACGACAAGCTCGTGACGGATATGGCGCGCAAAGTGCTTTCCGGTGACCAGGTGATTTTCATGAGCAACGGTGGTTTTGGGGCTGCCCGCCAGACATTGACCGCAGTATTGCAGCGTACGCGTAGCTGAACGGCATTGCACGTCTATACTTAGAGTTTGATGCAGTGACGAAGGGCGGGTCGTGCAAGTTCCGCTGTTTCCTTTAAGTACCGTGTTGTTTCCGGGCGGCCCGTTGCCGCTGCGGATTTTTGAGCCACGTTACCTGGACTTGATCAGCAGCTGTCTGAGGAATGAATCTTCTTTTGGCGTCTTATTAATCCGCGAAGGTGGTGAGACCGGTTCTGCGACGACCTACAGTATGGGAACACTCGCGCGTATAACCGATTGGTACCAGGGAAGCGACGGACTCCTTGGCGTTACGGCGGTCGGTGAGCGCAGGTTTCGACTGACATCAAGTCATCAGCAGGCAAATGGGCTCAGCATCGGCGAGGTTGAAGTCTTGCCAGATGAGCCGACGATGCCGTTGCCCGACGAGTATCGTGTGATGGCAGAAATTCTGGCAGGCGTGCTTGATGATCTGGGTCGGCTTTACGAATCGCTCGAAAGCCATTACGACGATGCAGGTTGGGTTTCTGCCCGATTTGTGGAAATTCTGCCGATTGCGCTCGAAAAAAAACAGCAATGTCTTGAAAAGGGTGATCCTGTCGAACGCTTGCAGATTGTGCGCGACTTGCTGAATAAGGATATGTAGGATCCCGCCACGCGGTCCTGAAATACGGCGGGGCCTTACAGAGTCGCAAACACTTTGGCCGCGGCCGCTAGCGTCTTGCTGATCTCCCTGTCACCGTGTGCGGCCGAAACAAAGCCTGCCTCGAATGCCGAAGGCGCAAGGTACACACTTTCGGCAAGCATGCCGTGAAAAAACGCCTTGAATCGATTGATGTCCGCACTCGCAATCTGCGTAAGACTGCGCACGGGTCCGCCGCTCGTGAAGACGAAACCGAACATGCCGCCAGCGTGTTCTACCGCCAGCGGAATGCCGGCGTCTTGCGCTGCAGCCGCCAGCCCTTGCGCGAGCTCTTGTGTTCGATCGCCGAGGGATTCGTAAAAACCCGGTGCGTCAATTTGCTCCAGGGTCGCGAGTCCTGCGGCCATTGCGACAGGGTTACCCGACAGTGTGCCGGCCTGGTATACAGGCCCGTCGGGTGCGATGCTGGCCATGATGTCTGCCCGCCCACCGAATGCTGCGACAGGCATTCCGCCGCCGATAATCTTGCCCAATGTCGTTAAGTCCGGCTCGATATTAAATAGCGCTTGTGCACCACCCTTGGCGACACGGAATCCCGTCATGACCTCGTCGAATATCAGTATTGCGCCGGACGCCGTGCACTGATCTCGCAAAGTATCGAGGAATCCGTCCTCGGGCGGGACCATATTCATATTGCCCGCGATCGGCTCAACAATGGCGCAAGCAATACTACCGCCGAGTTCGGAGAATGCCTTACAGACGGCGTCTGCGTCGTTGAAAGACAATGTGATCGTATGTTCGGCGAGTACGGCTGGCACGCCCGGTGAACTCGGCACACCTAATGTCAGCGCGCCCGAGCCAGCCTTGATCAGCAATGAGTCAGAGTGGCCGTGATAGCAGCCTTCGAACTTGATAATTTTGTCACGACCCGTGTGACCGCGCGCGAGGCGAATCGCGCTCATCGTCGCCTCGGTTCCTGAACTGACCATGCGTATTCGTTCAATCGATGGCATCAGTGCGCATATCTTTTCGGCGATTTGCGTCTCGAGCACGCACGGTGCGCCGAAACTAAGGCCGTGCTGCACGGTTTTGACAACGGCATCGATGACGGCCGGATGACTGTGTCCTAGAATCATCGGGCCCCATGATCCGATGTAGTCAATGTAACGCCGTCCATTTTCGGCGACAAGCCACGCCCCTTCGGCACTTGCGATAAAGATGGGTTCGCCACCAACGCCCGCAAAAGCGCGTACCGGTGAATTGACACCACCAGCAATGACCCGTCGTGCGTTTTCAAAGAGGCTCATGCTAGTCATGATCGACCCAGACCAGCTCGCAATCAAAGTGGCCGTCCGCATGCAGGCCAATGCGGCGATATGCGGGCGGATTATCGTCGACGGCAAATTTGTCGCTTTTTTGTGCGAACTGGCGGCAGGTTGACGGCGTACCGATGATCCGGATACCGCCATGAACGTCATCGTAGGGTTGGTGCACGTGACCGAAAACCACGAGTCGAACGACGCCCGTTGCCGAAATCCGATCAAGAAACTCGTCGCCGTTCTCCAGTCCGACCGAATCGAGCCATTTGCTCCCAACCGCGACAGGAGGGTGATGCAGGCAAATCATGATGTGCGATGCCGCTGAGTCTGCAATCATTCCATCGAGCCGCGCGAGTTCCTGCGCAGATACCAGGCCGCCGGCTTGTCCGGTGACGCAACTGTCGATGCCAGCGATTAGCCAGTTGCTGTGTTCGACAGAGTTACAGTAAAAAAAAGGCGGGGCCGAAAGAGTTTCGCGCATTTTCGACCGAACGTCGTGGTTACCTGGTAAGCAGTGGATGGGCAATTCGAGATCGCCGAGCAAATGACGGAATTGTTCGTAGGCACCCGTGCTGTCGTCCTGGATCAGGTCACCGGTCACGACGACAAGATCGGCGCGCCAGTCACTGTTGCGATAATGTGCGAGTACCGAAGACAGCGATTCATAAGTCACTGTGTCGCGAAAATCGCCGCCTGGATCGGCGAACAGGTGCGGGTCCGTTAAGTGCAGAACCCGAAGCAATTCTAATACCTGTAGTGCTCGGGCTTGAACGGTCCCTGTTTTGCGACGCCGATATATTCAGCCTGCTGGTCGGTTAATTCTGTGAGCTTGACGCCGATTCGGTCGAGGTGCAAATGCGCGACCTTCTCGTCCAGGTACTTCGGTAACACGTAGACTTCGTTCTCGTACTTGCCTTGATTCTGCCATAGCTCGATCTGCGCGAGTACCTGGTTCGTGAACGAATTGGACATGACAAAGCTCGGATGCCCGGTTGCGCAGCCAAGATTTACGAGTCGGCCTTCGGCGAGCAGGATAATGCGCTTGCCGTCGGGAAAGATAATGTGATCGACCTGGGGCTTGATGTTCTCCCACTCGTACTGCTTCAGGTATTCGACATCAATCTCGTTATCGAAGTGGCCGATGTTGCAGACGATAGCCTGATCTTTCATGCGCTCCATCTGCGGACCGGTGACGACATGGTAGTTGCCAGTCGCGGTGACAACGATATCGGCCTGGTCGCAGACCTCGTCAAACCTGACGACTCGATAACCTTCCATTGCGGCCTGCAATGCGCAAATCGGGTCGATCTCGGTGACCCAGACGGTCGCGCCCAGACCTTTGAGCGACTGTGCGCAGCCTTTGCCGACATCACCATAGCCGCAGACGATGACGACCTTGCCAGCGATCATGACATCGGTCGCGCGCTTGATTCCGTCGACGAGCGACTCACGGCAACCATACAGGTTGTCGAATTTCGACTTGGTTACCGAATCGTTGACATTGAATGCAGGACACCGCAGTGAGCCGTCCTTCATCATGTCGTACAGTCGCTTGACGCCGGTCGTCGTTTCCTCCGACAGACCGCGGACATCTTCCATCAATTGCGGATACTTGTCGTGCATGATGAGCGTCAGGTCGCCGCCGTCATCAAGAATCATATTGGGTGTCCAGCCGTCCGGACCATTGATGGTTTGTTCGACGCACCACCAGTATTCCTCTTCGGTTTCACCTTTCCAGGCGAAAACAGGTACGCCAGACTCCGCAATCGCAGCGGCGGCATGATCCTGCGTCGAAAAGATATTGCATGACGACCAGCGAATGTCGGCGCCGAGCGCCTTGAGCGTCTGAATCAACACGGCCGTCTGAATTGTCATATGCAGGCAGCCGACCAGGCGCACGCCCTCGAGCGGCGACTGCCCGGCATGTTCCTTGCGCAACGCCATGAGACCGGGCATCTCGGTTTCGGCGATCGCGATTTCCTTGCGCCCCCACTCGGCGAGCGAGATATCGGCGACTTTGTAGTCGCTTGTCTGAAGGGCAACGGCTTCGCTGCTCATGCGGTTCTCCTGTTTGTGTTCAATTCAAGCCGCGGCGTCGCCGCGCAAGGCCTCGGCCATGTCTGTTTTTTCCCAGCTCAGATCAATGTCTTCGCGCCCAAAATGCCCGTACGCGGCTGTCGCTTTGTAAATTGGCCGAAGTAAGTCGAGCATCTGTAGAATTCCGTACGGGGTCAGATCAAAGTTGTCGCGAATCAAGACGATCAGCCTGTCATCGGACACCTTGCCAGTACCGAAGGTCTGTACACTGATCGATGTCGGTTCGGCAACGCCAATGGCGTATGAAACCTGGATCTCGCAACGATCAGCCAGGCCTGCAGCGACGATGTTCTTGGCAACATAACGACTTGCATAGGCGGCCGAGCGATCGACCTTGGACGGATCCTTGCCTGAGAATGCGCCGCCGCCGTGCCGTGCGGAACCGCCATAGGTGTCGACGATGATCTTGCGGCCTGTGAGGCCACAATCACCCATAGGGCCGCCAATCTCGAACCGCCCTGTCGGGTTAATGTGGTATTTCGTGTCCTTGCTGATCCACTTGGCCGGCAGCACGGGCTTGATGATTTCCTCCATGATGCCTTCGCGGAGATCGGACATGCTGACGTCGGCATGATGCTGTGACGATAGCACCACGGCATCGATCGCGACCGGTTTGCCGTCTTTATAGGCAAACGTTACCTGGCTTTTCGCATCCGGTCGCAACCAGGATAGCGTGCCATTTTTGCGAACTTCTGCCTGGCGGCGCACGAGGCGGTGTGCAAAAGTGATCGGAGCCGGCATCAGAACGTCTGTTTCGTTCGTCGCATAGCCGAACATCAAGCCCTGGTCTCCGGCGCCCTGCTGTTTCTCGGAGTCACGGTCGACACCCTGAGCGATGTCGGGAGATTGCTTGCCGATAGCATTGAGTACCGCACAGGTAGCGCCATCGAATCCCATTTCGGCATTGGCATAGCCGATATCGATCACCGTATTACGAACGATCTCCTCATAATCGACCATAGCTGTCGTCGTTATCTCACCGGCGATAATAACCATGCCGGTCTTTATCATTGTCTCGCACGCGACCCGCGCCTTGGTGTCCTGCTCGATAATCGCATCGAGCACGGCGTCAGATATCTGGTCGGCCATTTTGTCCGGGTGGCCCTCGGATACCGATTCTGACGTGAACAAAAAGCTATTGCTCATAAGGCTTTACTTCAATTGGCGAGCGGGGACGCGCATTGTATCGCAATGATTGATGGTTTCAACATCGTGCCAGGAGACGGAACAGGTACTATCCCTTGCGGCCCAACGGTTAAACAGCGAAAATGCGCCGCTGCCGAGAACGCAATTCTCACCTATCCAACATAAGGCCTACGGCCGAAAATAAAAGACCACATGTCACAAAAACCTGAACCGGCCGGGCAGCTTGCCCGGCGAGATCTCGCGAACGCCATCAGGGCACTTTCCATGGACGCGGTACAAGCCGCAAATTCGGGTCACCCCGGTGCACCGATGGGGATGGCCGATATCGCTGAAGTGCTTTGGAATGACTATCTCAAGCACAACCCCGGCAACGCGCGCTGGGTCAACCGGGACCGCTTTGTATTGTCAAACGGCCACGGTTCCATGCTGCTCTACAGCTTGCTGCACCTTACCGGCTACGACTTGTCCATGGACGAGATTCGTAATTTCCGGCAGTTCGGTTCCCGGACAGCAGGACACCCCGAGTACGAGCCCGGATTGTCGATTGAGACGACAACGGGACCGCTTGGGCAAGGCCTCACGAATGCGGTCGGCATGGCGCTGGCCGAGAAAATGCTCGCCGCGCAGTTCAATCGACCGGGTTTGAATGTCGTGGACCACAGGACCTGGGTATTCGTCGGTGACGGTTGTCTCATGGAAGGCATCTCGCACGAGGCATGCTCGCTTGCCGGTACCTTGAAGCTCGGCAAGCTGATCGCGGTATATGACGACAACAATATTTCGATCGATGGCGACGTGGGCGGCTGGTTTACCGACGACACTGTCAAGCGCTTCGAGGCGTACGGCTGGCAGGTTATCGCTGCTGTCGATGGTCATGACAGCGCGGCGATCGCAGCCGCGATTGACGAGGCGCAGAGCGACGACGGGCGTCCATCGTTGATCTGCTGCAAGACCGTGATTGGCTTTGGTGCGCCGAACAAGCAGGGTACCGCTGCAACTCACGGCGCAGCGCTGGGTGACGACGAAGTCGCTGCGGCTCGCGCTGAGTTGGGCTGGGATGCACCGCCGTTCGAAGTGCCAGCCGACATTGCGGCGGCTTGGGACGGGCGCTCACGTGGAGCGGCAAGTGAAAAAGCCTGGCAACAACTGTTCGATGAATACTCGAAACAACACCCCGAACTCGCCGCCGAGTTGACGCGGCGCCTGGATGGCTCTCTGCCTGATGGCTGGAACGAATTGGCCGACAAGGCGATCGCTGAAATCGATACGGCCGGCGAATCCATGGCGACTCGCAAGGCGTCACTTGTTGCGCTCAACGCGTTCTCGCCGTTATTGCCAGAGATGGTGGGCGGCTCGGCCGACCTGACAGGGTCCAACCTGACCAAGCACTCGGGTTCGTCTGTTATTACGGGCGACGACGCATCCGGCAATTACATCTACTTTGGCGTTCGCGAATTCGGTATGTCGGCGCTTTGCAATGGCATCGCATTACACGGCGGATTCATGCCTTATTCGGGAACGTTTCTGACGTTCTCCGACTATGCTCGAAACGCATTGCGAATGGCTGCGTTGATGAAGATTCAGAATATCTTTGTGTATACGCACGACTCGATCGGCCTTGGCGAAGACGGACCGACGCACCAGGCGGTTGAACACACGGCATCGCTGCGACTCATGCCCAATATGCGTGTCTGGCGGCCTTGTGATGCCGTAGAGACGGCGGTCGCATGGCGCGATGCCATCGAACGTCGCGATGGGCCGACGAGCCTGATCCTTACGCGGCAGGGCGTGCCGCATCAGCAACGAAACAGCGAACAGATCGCCGCAATAGTGCGCGGCGGCTATGTTTTGCAGGATGTCGACGGTGTGCCCGACCTTATCTTGATTGCAACCGGATCCGAGGTCGCACTGGTTGTGGCGGCGGCCGACGTTCTGGCGGGCGAGGGTGTCAAGGCGCGCGTCGTATCGATGCCCTGTACGGACTTGTTTGAGTCGCAGGACGAGGCGTATCGAGAACAGGTTTTGCCAGCCGATGTTACGGCGCGAGTCGTTGTTGAGGCCGGAGTGACGGCCTCGTGGTGGCGCTATGCCGGACCAAGCGGGCGTATCGTGGGGCTTGATCAATATGGCGCGTCGGCGCCGGCGGACAAACTTTTTGAGCACTTTGGTTTTTCAGCCGACAATGTGGTCAAGGTTGCCAAAGACATGCTGGCCGCCAACTCAACACAGTGAATTCGGCCGGCACCCCGGCCAGTGAAATCTTCGGGAGACCTGTATGACAATCAAGATTGGTATCAACGGCTACGGTCGAATTGGCCGAAACATCCTGCGCGCCTTGTATGAGAGTGGCAAGCGCTCGGAAATCGAGATTCTCGCCGTTAACGATCTTGGCGACGCCAATACGAACGCGCATCTCACGCGTCGCGACACGGCGCACGGTCGCTTCCCGGGCACGATTGAAGTCGACGGCGATCACATGGTGGTGAATGGTGATCGCATTCGTGTTTTAGCCGAGCGCGACCCGGCCAATTTACCGTGGGGCGATCTCGGCGTCGATATCGTTCTCGAATCGACGGGGTTTTTTCGCACGCGTGAGACGGCGGGCAAGCACATCGAAGCCGGAGCCAAAAAAGTCATCATCTCGGCACCGGGCGGTAAGGACATCGATGCCACGATCGTTTATGGCGTCAATCACGACGTGCTCAAGGCGAGCGACACGATTATATCCAATGCGTCGTGCACGACGAATTGCCTCGCACCGCTGGTCAAACCGCTGCTCGATACGATTGGCGTAAAGCACGGCATCATGACGACAATTCATGCGTATACGAACGACCAGGTTCTGACCGATGTGTTCCACTCGGATTTGCGCCGCGCGCGTTCCGCCACGATGTCGCAGATTCCAACAAGCACGGGTGCTGCGACAGCGGTCGGGCTGGTACTGCCTGAGCTCAATGGCCGGCTTGATGGTTTCTCGATGCGTGTGCCGACGATCAATGTATCGGTGGTCGACCTGACGTTTGTCGCCGAGCGCGAGACGAGCATCGAGGAAATCAATACGGTCATGAAAGAAGCCAGCGAAGGTTATTTGAAGGGCGTCCTCGCGTACAACGATGAGCCGCTCGTGTCGATCGACTTCAATCACGATCCGGCGTCGTCCACGTACGATGCGGGCCTGACCAAGGTCATGCAAGGTACGCTCGTAAAAGTTTGTTCGTGGTACGACAATGAGTGGGGATTTTCGAACCGCATGCTCGATACGACAATCGCGTTCCACAACGCCTAGCACCTGAAGGAAATCTTCACAATCGACCGGAGCCGTCATGCCCGTCATTAACATGGTCGATGTCGAATTGTCCGGCAAACGCGTATTGATCCGTGAGGATTTGAACGTGCCCGTGGTTGACGGGATCGTGACGAGCGATGCTCGAATTCGTGCGGCGTTACCGACGATCAAGGCAGCCCTGGCTGAGAATGCCGCAGTGATGCTGATGTCGCATCTCGGTCGACCGACCGAAGGCGAGCCGCAAGCGGCGCTCTCACTGCAGCCTGTGGCTGCATGCCTGTCGGAACTACTGCACAGGCCGGTATCGCTCGTAACAGACTGGATCGACGGCGTCGACATCGCGTCGGACCACGTCGTGCTCCTGGAGAACGTCCGCTTTCTCGTCGGTGAGAAAGCCTGTGACCAGACCTTGTCGCGCAAGATGGCGGCGCTGTGCGACGTATTCGTCATGGACGCGTTCGGCACGGCACACCGTGCGCAAGCGAGTACTTATGGCGTTGCCGAACACGCAGCGATCGCTTGCGCGGGACCATTGCTGGCTGGCGAACTGGCAGCATTGGGCCAGGCATTGACGAATCCGGAGCGACCGTTTGTTGCCATCGTTGGCGGATCGAAGGTTTCGACGAAATTGATGGTTTTGGACGCTCTGTCGAACATCGTTGACTGCCTGATCGTTGGTGGTGGCATCGCCAACACTTTCATCGCAGCCGAGGGTCACGATGTTGGCAAATCACTGCATGAGCCAGACATGCTGGACACGGCACGCAAATTAGCGGCCCGTCGGGATGATCGCGCCGAGATTCCGGCTACCAGCGATGTTGTCGTCGCCAACGAGTTTACAGCCGACGCCGTGCCAACGGTCAAGAAAGTTGACGCCGTGCTTTCTGATGAATTGATTCTCGACATCGGACCGGAAACCGTGAAACGTTTCTGTCGTATTATCGAGAGCGCTGGCACGATCATATGGAACGGACCCGTCGGCGTGTTCGAGTTCGATGCGTTCGGTGAAGGTACGCGGGCATTAGCCGAAGCCATCGCGGCAAGCGACGCATATTCCCTGGCCGGCGGTGGAGATACTCTGGCCGCGATCGACAAGTACGGCGTCGCGGAGCACATCTCTTACATATCAACCGGTGGTGGGGCTTTTCTGGAGTTCGTGGAGGGAAAAAAGTTGCCGGCTGTCGCTATGCTGGAGCAACGTGGCAGCAAAGCGTAGCGGTGGCTCCTGCCGCGATGAAAACAAGACCTACGGCGGCCAAGGACCTGTGATGGCCAGCGTCATGCCCGGGTACTGAATATTCACGAACATGATGGTGCCGTCGGGCGAAAAGCACGTGCCCGCCAGTTCTGAATTCGAGTAGGCGTTGTCGGCGACCTCATACATGCTGCCATTCGGGCGGACACCGACGATTCCACAATGCGACGCCGTATCTTCACATACCAACAGGTCCCCCCAGGGCGCCATGATGACGTTGTCCGCATTGCGCAGCAGCGAGTGCGTCGCGGCCTCGGCAACGAGAGTCAGTTCGCCGGGCTGCTCCTGTTCTTTTTCTGTACCCTCACTCGGGCTGGTTTGGTACGCGAACACCTGACCGAGCCGTGCAGGGCCGCCGATCGTACAGGCGAAGAAAAATTCGTCTCCGGCGGCGCAGAGTCCTTCGCCGCGGGCGAATTTTGCGGCACCCAGCGACGCGCCGCGATTTCTGAGATCGTCATTGTCGCTGTCGACATCGTCGATATCGATCCAGAATGTCGGCAGGGGTTCGCCGATTCGCATTGTTATTTTGTCCGACCAGTTATTCGTTGCAAGCGACGGCCTGTCGGCGACGGCGAGTGCCTGCAAGCGGCCACCGTCGTGCAATTTTCCCGGCGAATCTGGAATATAGCGATAAAACAGGCTCTGGCGCTTGTCCTCTGTCATGTAGACGATGCCCGAGGCCTCGTGTACTGCGGCGGCTTCGTGTTCGAACCTGCCCATCGCCGTGATCGGTCGTGGCTCGACGAGTCCTGCTGCGTTAGCCGGCACCTCAAATACGTAGCCATGCGGTTTCTCGCGAATGGTGTTCCAGCGTTTCCCCGGCGCTTCGACGCATTCTTCACAGGACAACCACGTTCCCCAGGGCGTCGAGCCGCCCGCGCAGTTGAATTCGGTGCCTGCGAGACTCAGGTGCTGTCGTTCGGTTACACAGGAATGCGGGTCATAGACCGTCGTCGTCGTCCCGCCGGCGCCTGGCGTCAATCCTTTACCTGCATCGTACAGCTTGCTGAATACATCGCGCGGCAGATGCCTGGGCGATGGGCCGAATGCGCTCTGGTTGAGATTGCTGGGATCAAGTTCGTGGTTGCACACGAGTATGACGCGACCGTCAGCACCGGCGAACGCGCCCATGCCATCATGAGCATGCGGGACCAGAAGTCCGTCACTCATGCGATCGCCGGCTCTTGATACGACCTGGTAACTGAAGCCCGCGGGCAAATCGAGAATGCCATTCGGATCACGACGCAGTGGGCCGAGTGGCGATTCATTGGCCCGACCCGACTGCGGCAGGGCAGGGCTCGCTGCAATAATCGCGAGACTGCGCAGAAAATTTCGTCTATCCAAGGCGACACTTCGCAACGTCCACAACAGTGTCGCAGCATATCGTTAAAATGAAAGCGCGTGAAGAAAGGAACCCGTGTTGCTGATACGAGGCCCTCCGGCGTGTGCAATAATCGCGGCCATGCTCAGAAGAACAAAAATCGTCGCGACACTGGGCCCGGCGACCGACGACACCAAAGTGCTGCACCAGATGATCGAGGCGGGCCTTGATGTCGCGCGAATCAATTTCTCACATGGCGATGCGGCAGAAGTTCGCAGACGTGCAGCTGAGCTACGCGCGGAGGCCGCGAAGTGCGGTCGTGACGTTGGACTGATGGGAGATCTGCAAGGGCCCAAGATCCGGATTCGGCGCTTCAAGGAGCACAGTGTCGAGTTGCGCGATGGAGACTCTTTCTTTCTCGACAGCTCCGTGGGTGCCGAAGACGGTACCCAAAAGGGTGTCGGCGTTGCACTTGATACCTTGCACGAGGATGTGGGTGCGGGCGACATGCTGCTATTGAATGACGGCATGATCGAGTTGGAGGTCGGTCGTGTCGAGGGTACGCGTATCCACACCAATGTTGCCACAGGTGGCATTCTTTCCGATCACAAAGGCATCAATAAGAAGGGCGGCGGCTTATCCGCCCCCGCACTGACCGATATTGACCGACAAAACATCAAGTTGGCGGCCGAGCTCGAAATGGATTTTCTCGCCGTATCCTTCGTGCGTAACGATGAGGATGTTCTCGAAGCACGCCGATTGTTCAAGGAAGCCGGCGGACACGGTCTGATCGTTGCCAAAATCGAACGTGCTGAGGCCGTCGAGAACATCGATTCGATCATCGATGCTGCGGATGTAATCATGGTTGCGCGCGGCGACCTTGGCGTCGAATTGGGTTACGCCGAGCTGACCGGCATCCAGAAAAAGCTGATCCGCAAGACTCGCAAAGGCAGCAAGATCGTGATTACGGCGACGCAGATGATGGAGTCGATGATTCAACACCCGATTCCTACACGCGCCGAAGTATCGGATGTCGCAAATGCCGTGATGGATGGCACCGACGCGGTAATGTTGTCGGGTGAAACGGCCGTCGGCAAATTTCCGGTCCATGCAATTCGTGCGATGGACGAAGTTTGCACCGGGGCAGAGAAATTCCAGCTGCCGGAGGGTCGAACCCGGCATCGGCTTGGCGACTATTTCGAAAATGTCGATGAAGCTATTGCCATGGCGGTGATGTACGCTGCGAATCATCTGAAAGTTAGAGCGATCATCGCGTTGACCGAGTCGGGTTCCACGACGCGGTGGATGTCGCGCATTCGATCCGATATTCCGATCTACGCGTTCACTCCCTATCCCGCAACGAGTCGACGCGTTGCCATGTACCGTGGTGTGTATCCGGTTGCGTTTGCCATTCAGGACACCCGGCAGCATCGATTGTATATCGACATCTTCGAGACGCTTCTGTCAAATAATCTTGTCGAAGTTGACGACCTTGTTATTTTCACCAAAGGCGACCTCCTGGGCGTCTCCGGTAGCACCAACTCAATGACGATTCTCAAGGTCACCGAAGAAATTTAGCCGGCTATGAAGCGTAGTTTTTTTCGTCTGCTCGCGGGTGTCGTCCTTGTAACGATCATGCTGGCTGTTGTCATTTGGCTGACCGTTCGGGCCAGCTTGCCCATGCTGGATGGGACGATATCGCTGGCCGGGCTCGAAGCGAGTGCAAGCATTGAACGCGACGCTGCCGGCATCGCGACGATTACGGCGAGTAGCAGGGCTGATCTCGCATTTGCGACAGGATTTGCACACAGCCAGGATCGTTTTTTTCAAATGGACATGATTCGTCGCCAGGCGGCCGGAGAACTGGCAGAGGTCATCGGCGAAGCGGCCTTGGATTTGGACCGGCGCTTTCGCTTGCATCGATTCCGTAGCCGGGCGCGAGCCACAATCGCGACCCAATCGGACAACGATTCGGCTGTGCTGGGGAGCTATGCTGATGGTGTCAATGCCGGTCTCGCCAGTCTCGGCGCAAAGCCGTTCGAGTATTTTGTTCTCGGCGTAGACCCTGAGTCCTGGCAGCCCGAGGACACGGTGCTCGTTGCCTACGCTATGTTCGTTCAGCTCAATGATTCGCGTGCGACTCGCGATGTGCAGCGTGGATTCGCGAAGCGCATTTTGCCTGCCGAGGTATATGCGTGGATGTATCCGCAGGGCACGTCCTGGGATGCGCCTCTGATGGGCGTTGCTCGTGCGAGCGTGGCATTTCCAGCAGCGGAAACCTATTCCATTCGGCATATTCGTGATACCTCTCCGCCTGCAATTGAACACGCCACGCCGCCTCTTGACGGCAGCAACAACTGGGCCGTTCATGGGGCGTTGACCAGCACCGGTCGTGCCCTGGTGTCCAATGATATGCATCTCATGTTGAGGACACCGAATATCTATTATCGTGCGCGCCTCGTCGTCAACAATGATGTCCGGCGCGATGTCACGGGCGTCACACTGCCGGGCTCGCCATTTGTCGTAGCGGGTAGCAATGGCAAAGTTGCCTGGGGCTTCACGAATAGCTATGGCGACTGGTCCGATGCGGTAATACTGCGGCCGGGCCAATCTCCGGATACGTACCGGACGCCTGGCGGCGACCGATCCTTTGACGTGTATCGCGAAGTGATCCGGGTCAAAGACAGTGAGCCAGTCGTACACATCGTGCGTGAGACGATCTGGGGTCCCGTAATAGATGACGTCGATTATCCGGATGGTGAGCTGGTCGTGAGTTGGATCGCGCACCGGACTGGTGCCGCGAATCTTCGGCTGATGGACCTCGAGTTAGTTGGCTCTGTGGTTGAAGCGCTAGACGTTGCGAATACGATGGGCATTCCGCCGCAAAACTTTGTTACCGGTGACGCCGATGGCAATATCGGCTGGACGATCGCGGGAAAAATTCCGCGCAAGTCATCTTTCGATGCGATGGTGCCGACCGACTGGAGCGAAGCCCAGGGTTGGCACGGTTGGCTGGATGCCGACGCGTACCCGCGAATCCTGAATCCTGACAATGGTCGCATCTGGACCGCGAATGCACGCGTTACGGACCGTGAGTCGCTGGGCATTATCGGTGACGGTGGCTACGATCTCGGTGCCAGGGCGTCACAGGTCCGCGACGCACTGCTGGCCCGGGATAATTTCGAACCCGTCGACATGCTCGCGATTCAAACCGACGATCGTGCGCTGTTTCTCACACGTTGGCGTGAGCTGTTGCTCGATGTGCTGGACGAGGAGACGACCGCATCAGATCCTGAGTTGGCGGAATACCGGCGCCTGGCAGAGAAATGGATCCCACGAGCGGCACCCGACTCGGTCGGCTATCGTTTGGTGCGTGCATTTCGCCTCGAAGTTCAGTCGCGCGTGTTTCATGCCCTGACGGGCCCGGTTCGCGATGCCTACGACCACGATGTCCGACTGCGCCGCAGCAGCCAGTTCGAAGGACCGCTGTGGTTGCTGCTCCGCGAACAACCACAGCATTTGTTGCCTGGCAACTACGACAGCTGGAATGCGCTGCTGCTGGCAGCCGTCAATGAAAATGTTCGCTACTTCAAAACAGGATTTGACGGCGATCTTGCCGATCGAAACTGGGGCGAACGCAACATGGCCAGCATCAGGCATCCGCTGAGCCGGGCACTGCCGTTCCTCGCGGGTTTTCTCGACATGCCACGCGAACCGCTGGCTGGCGACAGCCACATGCCAAAGGCCCAGGGTAGGAATTGGGGCGCCTCGGAGCGATTTTCGGTCGCCCCGGGTGACGAAGCCAATGGCCTGATGCACATGCCTGCCGGGCAGAGCGGGCATCCGCTATCAGAATATTACAGGCGGGGTCATCAGGACTGGGTCGAAGGGCGAGCGACGCCGTTCCTGCCCGGGGAAACCCGCCACACACTGACCCTGGCGCCGCTCGGCGAATAGCGATCCTTGTGCGCAAACCTTCAGGCGGTAAGATGGGCGCTGCGCGGCACGATTCCCGGACAAACTGATGACAGACAAGAAATTTACAGGAACCAGCACCTACGTTTCCACTAACGACCTGACGCTCGCGGTTAACGCGGCCGTTACGCTACAGAGACCCATACTGATCAAGGGAGAACCCGGGACCGGAAAGACGCAGCTGGCGATCGAGGTTGCGAAGTCACTCGGCAAGCCATTGTACGAATGGCACATCAAATCGACGACCAAAGCGCAGCAGGGTCTGTACGAGTATGACGCCGTGGCGCGACTTCGTGATTCTCAGTTAGGCGATGCTCGTGTGCATGACATTTCGAATTACATCGTGCGCGGCAACGTATGGGATGCTTTCGACAGCGCTGAGCAACCCGTATTGCTCATCGACGAGATTGATAAGGCCGACATCGAATTTCCGAATGACTTGCTGCGGGAACTCGATCGGATGGAATTTTTCGTGTACGAAACGAAACAGCTGATCAAGGCAGTACATCGACCGATCATTATCATTACGAGCAATAACGAGAAAGAGTTGCCTGAC
>JADFNV010000041.1 GCA_022563195.1 Pseudomonadota bacterium | reverse complement strand
CGACCCGGCCCTGGTTCGATACCTGATGATTCACGAACTCTGTCATGCCCGGCACATGAACCACTCGCGGCGATTCTGGCGTCTCGTCGGCAAGTTCGAACCGGACTGCAAGCGCCTCGACAGGGCGTTAACTGAGGCCTGGAAACAGATCCCGGTTTGGCTAGGCTTCTGTTAAAACAATAAGTTAAGATAGAAACTTAATCTAAAGTATCATCCTTGGTCGAGGAGTTCGCGAAGGTTGATGATCGCGGCATTAGCGCGCGCCAGGTAATTGGCCAGTACGAGCGAGTGGTTGGCGAACAGGCCATAGCCGCTGCCATTGAGGATTATGGGTGAGTGCATGGACTGCAGGCTTGCCTCAAATTCCCGAATGATCTGGCGCACGCTGGCAATGGCGTTCTTGTCTTCGAGTACCCGTGCAAAATCGAATTCGGCCGCGCGGAAAAAGTGCACGAGGGCCCACGCAGTACCGCGCGCCTCATAGAAAATGTCGTCAATCTCGAACCACGAGGTACGCACATCGACCGTATCCGCTCGTGCGTATGTAGCGACTGCCGCCCCGTCTCCGGCAAGGTCTTCGTTGATGCGCGTTGAGGCGACGCTGTCACCAAGGCGTCTTGTGATGCTGCCGAGACGCTTCTCCACTTGGGCCAGCCATTCGCGCAGATTGTCTGCACGCGCATAAAACTGCGCCTCGCTGTCGCCGAGACCGGCCAGCCGATCACGGTAGCGGGTAAATCCCTTGATCGCGTCTCGATATTCGGATTCGGTGCGTGGTAAGACCCAGGAGTTGTTGTCAAAGAAGAACCGTGGCTCGGCCTTCGCAATGTCTGCATCTTCTTTCGATTGCGACTGGCTGCGGCTGTAATCGTTGCGAATGACTCGTGCGAGGTCGCGTATCTGCTGCAAAACGCCATATTCCCAGTTCGGAATATTGTCGAGAAAAACGCTGGGTAGCATTCGGTCATTGCTCAGGTAACCGCCCGGCTTGTCGAGCAAGGTCTCGGCAACCCGAATCAGGGTGTCGGTGGTCGGGTAGCCGACAACGACCCTGTCGTTATCGATCGTTTGGTTGATCCAGAATATGTCAGGCGTACGCGACCAGTAGATGCTCAAAACGGTAAAGACCAGCATCAATGCGGCGAGCCCATAGCCTGTGACCCTGATCCAGAGAGGCTTGGAGAGCATACGCTCGGCAGACTTCGATTTCACAGCAAAGATGCTTTATGCGGCGAGCTGGCGCAACACGTAGTGCAGGATGCCGCCATTCTCGTAGTAGTCGCGTTCCTTGGGGGTATCGATTCGCACGATCGCTTCGAACGTAACCGGATCGCCATCGGCTGGCGTTGCTGTGATCGTCACGGTCCGGGCATCGGGGTCGGTCTGGCCTGAAATGTCGAAGCTCTCTGTGCCAGTCAGCCCAAGTGACTGCGCGTCGTCGCCATCGCAGAACTGCAGCGGCAGGACCCCCATGCCAATCAGGTTGGAACGATGAATACGCTCGAAGCTTTTCACGATGACGGCTTTGACGCCCAGCAACAAGACGCCCTTCGCTGCCCAGTCGCGTGATGAACCGGCGCCATAGTCTGAGCCGCCGATGACCACAAGCGGAGTGCCTTCTTCGCGGTACTTGAGCGACGCGTCGAAGATCGACATCTGTTCGCCGCTGGGCTGATGACGCGTCCACCCGCCTTCGGTACCCGGCGCGAGCTGGTTGCGGAGACGAATATTGGCAAATGTGCCACGCATCATGACCTCGTGATTGCCACGGCGTGAACCATAGGAATTGAAGTTGGCTGGCTCAACGCCGTGCGCCTTGAGGTATTGCGCCGCCGGACTGTCCGCCGCGATGCTGCCCGCCGGCGAAATGTGGTCGGTCGTGACGGAATCACCGAGCAGCGCGAGAACACGTGCGCCGCGAATTTCAGTAACCGCCGCTGGCTCTAATGTCATGCCCTCGAAGTACGGTGGGTTTATTATGTAGGTCGACGCATCGTCCCAGGTGTAGATCTCGCCTGCAGGTGCGTCGATGCTATTCCAGTTGTCATCGCCTTCGAAAACGCTGCCGTAATTCTTCTTGAACATATCGGAGTTGATGTTTGCGGAGATTATCGAGTTAATTTCGTCCATGCCGGGCCAGATATCTTTGAGATAGACGGGCTTGCCGTCTTTGTCATCACCGAGCGAATCATTGAACAGATTGACATCGAGGTTGCCTGCCAGGGCATAGGCTACGACGAGCGGCGGCGACGCCAGAAAGTTCATTCGTACCAGAGGGTGTATGCGGCCTTCGAAATTACGATTTCCCGAGAGCACACACGTGCCGACAATATCGGCTTTCTTTATGGCCGCGGCGATTTCGGGTCTCAGCGGTCCTGAGTTGCCGATACAGGTCGTGCAACCATAGCCAACCGTGTAGAAGCCCAGCGCATCGAGATCATCGAGCAATTCAGACTTCTGCAGGTAGTCTGTGACGACCTTCGAGCCGGGCGCGAGGCTCGTCTTGACCCATGGTTTGCTCTGCAGGCCCTTTTGCCTGGCATTACGAGCGAGCAGGCCGGCGGCAATCATGACGGCCGGGTTCGATGTGTTCGTGCAGCTCGTAATTGCTGCAATCAGGACGGCGCCGTCGCGAATCTCAACGTCTTCACCATCAAGGCGCGCCAATGCCGAGCCGCCGCCTTCGCGATCCGCTATCGCTGTCTCAAGGTGTTTCTTATAGGTGCTGTCCGCGACGCTGAGCGCGATTCGATCCTGTGGGCGCTTCGGTCCGGCAATGCTCGGCTCAACGGTGGCCATATCGAGTTCGAGCGTGTCGCTGTAAAGCGCGTCAGGCTGGCCGTCGTGGCGCCACATACCCTGTTCTCGGGCATACGCTTCGATGAGCACGATGTGATCCGCATCCCGACCCGACAGTTCGAGATAACGAATGGTTTCGCCATCGATCGGGAACATGGCGCAGGTCGAGCCGAATTCAGGCGACATGTTGCCGAGTGTGGCGCGATCGGACAAAGGCAGCTGCGCGAGGCCGTCACCGAAGAACTCGACGAATTTTCCGACCACGCCCTTGTTGCGCAGCATTTCAGTGACGGTCAGCACGAGGTCGGTCGCTGTCGCACCTTCTTTGAGTTTTCCTGACAATTTGAAGCCGATGACATGCGGAATCAGCATCGTGATTGCCTGGCCGAGCATGGCAGCTTCGGCTTCGATACCGCCGACACCCCAGCCGAGTACGCCGAGGCCATTGATCATGGTGGTATGCGAGTCGGTCCCGACCAGAGTGTCCGGGTAGGCGCTGCGCGTACCGTTACGGTCTGTATCGAATACGACACGGCTGAGATACTCGAGATTGACCTGGTGCACGATGCCCGTGTTGGGGGGCACCACACGGAAATTTTTGAATGCGGACTGGCCCCAACGCAGAAACGAGTAGCGTTCCACGTTACGTTTGAATTCAATTTTGTTGTTGAGGTCGAGCGCGTTGGCTGCGCCATAGTTATCGACCTGGACCGAATGATCGATGACGAGTTCGGCAGGTGACAGCGGATTGATACTGTCGGCAGATCCGCCCAGCTTGACCACGGCGTCGCGCATCGCGGCGAGGTCGACAATTGCTGGTACGCCGGTGAAGTCCTGCAGAATGACGCGGCTCGGCGTAAATGATATCTCGGTACTGGGCGCGGCTTTCGGGTCCCAGTTTGCCAGCGCCAGGATGTCGTCGCGAGTAATATCGCGACCGTTTTCGTGGCGCAACAGGTTTTCGAGCAGTACCTTGAGAGAGTAGGGCAGTTGCTCTACATGACCTTCCTTGATCGCATCGAGGCGGAAGATCTCAAAATTGTTGCCGTCGACGGTCAGTGTCGAACGCGCACCGAAGCTGTCGTTCATCGTCATTTCTCCGGGACCATGATTGTCGCGTGCAGCAAGCGGACTGCAGCGCACGCATTATAGCCGATGGTGCTTTACCACGCTTATCGAATTGCCGCTAATTGAGGGGCTGCGGCGCAGGTTGCTGGCTCAAGAATACGATCAATGACGGTGCCACCCAGGCAAACATCGCCGTCGTAAAAGACGACGAACTGGCCTGGCGCGACGGCACGCTGTGGCGCATCAAAATCGACGACGAGATCACCGGCATCGTTGCGTGTCACGGTGCAATCCTGGTCGGTTTGCCGGTATCGAATCTTCGCGCAGCAGCGATAGCCCGTATCAATATCCACCGGGGCTGGCCCGATCCAGCTCGCGTCAATGCCGAGCAAGCTGTTGCTCAGCAACAAGTCGCTGTCGCCCTGAACAACGATGAGTGTGTTGCTGACGAGTTCCTTGTCGACGACGTACCAGGGCTCATCGGTAGCATCTTTGCGACCACCAATGCCGAGGCCCTGGCGCTGTCCCAGTGTGTAGTACATGAGGCCATGATGCTGTCCAACCTCGATACCATCGGGCGTGCGTGTCGGGCCCGGATTGGCCGGCAGATAGGTACTCAGGAATTCACGGAATGGCCGCTCGCCAATGAAACAGATGCCGGTACTGTCTTTCTTGTCATGGATGGTGAGACCCCTGTCGCGAGCGATCTGCCTGACTTCAGACTTTTGCAGCTCGCCCAATGGGAATAGAGTCTCGGCCAGAGCCTCGGCGCTGACGGCGTGCAGGAAGTAGCTTTGGTCCTTGTCGGAATCGGCCGCTTTCGAGAGTACCGCCACACCATCGACGACAGCGGAACGCGCGTAGTGTCCGGTGGCGAGCCAGGTACCGCCAAGTCGCTTCGCGTAATCGCGAAAAACACCGAACTTGATCTCCCGATTACACAGCACATCGGGATTCGGCGTACGCCCGGCCCGGTACTCGTCGAGGAAATAGTCGAATACGCGGTCGCGGTACTGCCTGGCAAAGTTTGCCTGATGCAGGGGAATGTCCAGTTGTTCACAGACGCGACGCGCATCCTGCAGGTCCTCGGCGGCCGTACAATAGCCGTCGTCGTCCTCCCAATTGGTCATGTGCAAGGCCTGCACATCGGCACCGGCGTCCTTTAGCAAAATCGCGGCGACAGCCGAGTCCACTCCACCGGACAGGCCGAGGATGACACGCGTATTTTTCAATTTCCCCAACATAGCCGAGCGATTCTAACAGGGGCCGACCTCGCGGTGATCGAAAGGGGCGCGGAATCGGTGTGTTTGCTCGCGCGTCGTCCGGAGCGCTGCGACGCAGGATGCCCAAGCCAGCGGAGGCCGATGCGAGCGAGGCAGGACGCCGAGCGAGGTTAAGCGCGAGCAAATACCCGATGATGTGCCCGTGTGCGCAGTTTGTGAGGGGGGTCTTGCTGTTGTTAGATGCCTAGCTGGCGGAACTCGACCTCGACCTCGCTCGCCAACCAGATTTCATCGAACATCGTGCCGTAAAGTTTGGCGACGGCTGGTTCGTAGGTATCGGCGATACCGTCCCAGTGGCTCGACTGAAGTCGGTAAACGAGGGCTGTTTCGTCAGCGATGCAGAATGACTCGGCGTGTGTGCGCAGGTCCTCACGGACATGTCGAAACTCGATGTAACTATTCAGGCGACGGCCAAGGTGCACAAAATTATTGCCATTCTTGATGGCGCTTGCAGGGTCCGCAATCAATACCCGAATTCGCGAATAGGATTGCGACAGTACGAGTCGTTTGATGATTTCAAGAAAATCCGGATCGTCGTAGATTCCAGGGTCGAGGTCGTGGGAAAAAATCGATACCTTGCGCGTCGCCTCGCGCGCCACCTCAATGACGGCCTGACGCATTTCGTCACGCGTGGATATAACCCACCGCCTGCCTTTTTCCCGTGCCTTTTCCATGCCCAGTGATGATCGTCCGGTATGAGTCCGTGCTTCGCCGAGCCGCCGACGCTATTCCCCTTGCGCTGGCCAGACTAAGCGCAGGACCATCATCCTAGCGGTTGGACAAGATTTGCCGTGTGTACTGCGTCACGTTTTGGTGGCCGCGAATTCAGTGGCGAGTTCGGCGGCGAGACCAATGTAAGCCTCGGGCGTCAATTCGATCAGGCGTGATTTCTCGGCGTCAGGAATATCGAGCGCGCGAATGAAATCGTGCAAAACGTCCTTTGTCACCGGTTGGCCGCGTGTCAACGCTTTAAGTTTTTCGTAGGGCTCGGGAATACCGTAGCGACGCATAACGGTTTGCACTGCTTCGGCCAGCACTTCCCATGCATCGGCGACGTCTTTTCGAATTGCGTCGCTATCGACCTGAAGTCTTGCCAGACCCTTGAGTATCGATTCAGACGCGATTACCAGATAGCCGAGAGCAACACCAAAATTTCTTTGCACGGTCGAATCGGTCAGGTCTCGTTGCCATCGCGAAATTGGAAGTTTTTCGGCAAAGTGGCTAAGCAGCGCATTTGACAGGCCGAGATTACCCTCAGCATTCTCGAAATCAATCGGGTTTACCTTATGCGGCATCGTTGACGATCCGACCTCGTCTTTCGCCATCTTCTGTTTGAAGTAGCCAAGTGAAATGTAGCCCCAGACATCGCGGCAAAAATCGATGAGAATCGTGTTGTAGCGAATCAGTGCGTGGGCGTACTCGGCAGTCCAGTCATGCGGCTCGATTTGCGTCGTATACGGATTAGGATCGAGCCCCAGGGATTCAATGAAGTCGCGACTGATCGATCGCCAATCGGCATCAGGGTAGGCGATCTGGAGTGCGTTGAAGTTGCCGACCGCGCCATTGAACTTGCCGCGAATCTCAAGATCTTTGAATAATCCTTGTGCCCGATCAAGTCTCGCAGCGACATTGGCAAATTCCTTGCCCACTGTCGTCGGGCTGGCCGTTTGACCGTGAGTTCGCGACAGCATCGGCAGCGACGCATATTCCCTGACCATCGTCTGAAGTCTCGCTCGAAGTCTGCGCATCTGCGGCAGCAGTACGTCACTGCGGGCTGAACGCAACATCAATGCGTAGGCGAGGTTGTTGATGTCCTCGGATGTGCAGCCAAAATGCACGAAGTCCTTGAGGGGCTGAGTTTCCGGGCCATTGCCGAGACGTTCGCGAATGAAATACTCCACTGCCTTGACGTCGTGGTTGGTAGTCGCCTCTATTTTCTTGATGTTCGCTGCGTCATCGAGCGAGAAGTCATCGACGATGCGATTGAGAACGTCCTTCATGACATTTGAGATGGGTGGCAGTTCGGTGATCTGCGTGGCATCGGACAGCCATTGCAGCCAACGTATTTCGACCAGCACGCGGAACCGGATCAGGCCGTATTCACTGAAAAAATCGCGTAGCCCGTTAACCTTGTCGGCGTAGCGACCATCAGTTGGCGACAGGGCCGTGAGCGTTGAGACTTTCATGTAAACGAAACCAGTGTAGACTTGCGCGCGCACCGCGCAATTCAACCATGCGCACAAAGCGCGCATCATACACCACGGGGTATCACGGGCAATGAGCGGCACGGAATTTCGCACCGAAACTGACAGCATGGGCGAACTTGAGGTCCCCAAGGACGCGCTGTGGGGCGCCCAGACGCAACGAGCTGTCGAGAACTTCCCGATCAGTGGATTGACCATGCCGAGTCAGTTCATTGCGGCGCTTGGGCAGGTCAAATGGGCGGCGGCCGGCGCTAATGCCGAACTCGGGCTGCTCAAAAGTGACGTTGCAGCCGCCATACAAACGGCAGCTTTGGAAGTCTCGAACGGCGATCACGATGCACATTTTCCGATCGACGTTTTTCAAACCGGATCCGGCACCAGCTCGAACATGAACGCGAATGAAGTCATCGCCCACCTTGCGAGCGCAAGCCTGGGCTCGGAAGTGCACCCGAACGATCACGTCAATATGAGCCAGAGCAGCAACGACGTGATTCCAACGTGTGTGCATGTCAGTGCGGCGAGCGCGATTCATAGCGTGTTAGTACCGGCGCTGCAGCATCTGTCAGAGGTACTGGAGAAGAAAGCTGACGAGTGTGCGGATATCGTCAAAACCGGGCGCACGCATTTGATGGACGCCATGCCCGTAACTCTGGGCCAGGAACTCACCGGCTGGCAGGCACAGATCGACAACGGTATCGCTCGCCTCGCTGACACGATGCAACGCCTGACGGCTCTTGCTCAGGGCGGTACGGCCGTAGGCACCGGAATCAATGCGCATCCGGAATTTGGTGCCAAAGTGGCTGTATTGCTCAGCGAGCGAACCGGCATTGATTTCAGACCAGCGCCGTCAAAATTTGAGGCATTGAGCACACAGGATACCGCCGTGGAGGCATCGGGCCAGTTGCGGGTGTTAGCCATCAGTCTGACGAAGATCGCGAACGATCTGCGCTGGATGAATTCGGGTCCGCTCGCTGGCATCGGCGAAATTGCGTTGCCGGCCTTGCAACCCGGTTCCAGCATCATGCCGGGCAAGGTCAATCCCGTCATCCCTGAAGCCGTTGCCATGGTATGCGCCCAGGTCGTTGGCAATGACGCGACCATTGCGATGGCGGGGCAATCGGGCAATTTTCAGCTCAATGTCATGCTGCCCGTCATCGCTTACAACCTGTTGCAAAGTATTGAATTACTGGCGAACGCCAGTACCTGCCTCGCCGACAAGGCGATTGCCGGCTTTACGGTCAATATCGACAATATTAACCGGGCTCTCGAGCGCAATCCGATTCTCGTCACTGCGCTCAATCCTGTTATCGGCTACGAGAAGGGCTCGGTCATCGCCAAGAAGGCCTACGCCGAAGGTCGGTCGGTCAAGGAGATTGCGAAAGAACTGACTGATTTGTCCGATGCGGAGCTCGATCGGTTGCTCGATCCGGCGGCTCTGACCGAGGGCGGCATCAAAAATTAGCCCGGACTATTCATGAATAGTCCGGGCTAGTTGTCGCTTGCAATTCCTCATGACTGACTCAGCGTTCATTTCCGCGGCCACACTGCGCGCTCGCCTGGCAGGTACGATTTTGTCCACCGATCCCACGGATGTCGTGATGCCGCCCGGTAGTGAGCAATGGCCAGCCAGCATGCGCGAGCAACTGGCGGCTTCGCTGACGCCTGCCGGCGTGCTCGTGCCATTCATTGATCGTGGTATCGAAGGGCTGTCCATTCTGTTCACGCAACGATCAGCCGAACTCAAGCACCATGCAGGCCAGGTCAGTTTTCCGGGAGGGCGGATGGATCCCGGCGATGCGGATATCGCCGCTACGGCATTGCGTGAGACTTATGAGGAAGTTGGCATTGCACGCGAAAATATCGAGATCATTGCTTATCTCGATCCGATGCCGACCGTTACGGGCTACGCGGTTACACCGGTTGTCGCGCTGGTCGACGAATCGATCGAACTCAAGATCGACAAGACCGAGGTCGAGTATGCTTTTGAGGTGCCGCTGCAATTCCTGCTCGACAGGAGTAATGAACGCATGGTCGAGCGGGAGATTCACGGCAGCAAAGTGCCCATGATTGAATTTCACTACGAAGGCCAACGCATCTGGGGCTCGACGGCTTTTATCGTATTTCAATTAATGAAAATGATTAGAAATTAATAAGTTATGAATAATATCAATAAACTACTTGAAATGATGGCGAGCCTCAGGAATCCAGACGATGGCTGTCCCTGGGATGTGCAACAGGACTTTGCGAGCATTGCGCCGTATACGGTCGAGGAGGCATACGAAGTCGCCGACGCCATTGCCCGTGAGGACTACACCGACCTTAAAAAGGAGCTTGGCGATTTGCTGTTCCAGGTCGTTTTTCACGCGCGCATGGCCGAAGAGGCTGGTCTTTTCGACTTCGACGACGTCGCGTCGACCATATCGGAGAAGATGATTCGGCGGCACCCGCATGTTTTCGGCCGCCCCGAGCAACGCGCGGCGGGCCAAACGGCCGAAAGCTGGGAAGATATCAAGGCTGGCGAGCGTGCTGAGCAGTCAGATCAAAGTGCCATGGCAGGCGTTGCCAGGGCACTGCCAGCGCTCAAACGCGCTGAGAAACTGGGCAAACGAGCGAGTACGGTTGGATTCGACTGGCCGGATCGGCATGGTGTTCGGGAGAAAATCGTCGAGGAATTGAGTGAACTCGAAGCAGCCATTGGTACGCGTGATGTCGCGGCGATTAACGAGGAATTCGGCGATTTGTTGTTTGCACTGGTCAACATGTCGCGGCATCTCGAGGTCGACCCCGAACAAGCGCTGAGCGGGGCGAACGCCAAGTTTGAACGCCGATTCCGCAATATGGAGCAGGCCATCACAGCATCGGGCAAGGGCCTGAAGGAGCTTTCCCTGGAGTCTCTCGATCAGCAATGGCGCGCTGCCAAGAAACGCATCGGTTCATAAGCCGTTCAGATTTCTGGTAATTTCCTCTGTTCCTCATTCAGCCAATGTTCATTGGCCAGCGTCTAATCTTGTCCACAGGCTGGCAATAGGGTCGGTCGGAAGCTTGGCAAGGAACATGACAATGAATATTCGTCTTACAGCAGGTCTGGCCGCAGCCACCGCGCTGCTTGGCCTATCAACGCAGGCGATTGCAGACCATGACCGCGGCGCCTATCGGGCAACGACCGTATCGACGAGCGGCTATGCCCAGAACTCGGGCCGTAGCACGGGTCCGATTTACGACTATGCGGAGGTGATCAGCTCGGTACCGATCATTCGCTATGTCACGATTAGGACGCCGGAACGGGAATGCTGGGAGGAAACCGAGTACTACACGGTGAATCATCATCCTCACGGAGTTGTTGGCGGCACACTTTTCGGCGCAATCCTTGGCGGTGTCGTCGGACATCAGTTCGGCAGCGGACGGGGCAATGATGCGGCGACGGTTGCGGGCGCGCTGATCGGTGCCGCTATTGGTAGTGACGCCGCCCTCAGGCACGGTGGAGGACACTACAGTCGGACACAGCACTCGCGTCCCGTCAAACGATGCAAAACGCATTATCGCGAGCATCAGGAAGAGCGCATCGACGGATACGACGTCGTGTATCGCTACAATGGCCGAAAGTACGCGACCAGGATGCCGAATGACCCGGGTCGCAGAATTCGCGTCCGCATCGACATTCGACCGGCCGGATAGCCACGTGACTTCGTTCATTGCAATAAGCCTGCCGACATACCACACTGGTCGGCAGTGCTGATTGCATGACATGCGCGGGCTCGATGAGAGGAAAAGTGAAGTGCAATTTCTAACCACAATGCTTTTAATCGGCGTGCTGGCGGTATTGCCAGCAACGGCGCAGGCATTCGAGATCGAGCGGACACATCGTGAGCTCAGTTCGCAAGATCAGAACCGCGATCAGCAGCATTTTCAGATCGCACAGAAAAGTGGCGGCATGAGCCTTTCCGAGGCGATTGAATCGGTTCGCCGGAAAACCAATGGCCGCATCGTCAGGGCTGAAACGAAAGTGAGCGGTGGTCGTGAAGTGCATCACATCAAGGTGCTCACCAAAGACGGCAAGGTCAAGACGCACAAAGTGCCAGGCCGCAGACCTTAGGATCTGACATGCGATTGCTCGTAATAGAAGACGACGCCACTCTGCGTGATTCGCTGGTTGCCCGACTTAAAGAAGCGGGGTTCGCAGTTGAGCAGGCAGCCGATGGAAAAGAAGGCCTGTACTACGCGCTCGAATTTCCGATCGACCTGGCGATCATCGACCTCGGTCTGCCTGAAATGTCAGGTCTCGATCTCATTCGTGCAGCGCGAGACAAGGGCAAGAGTTATCCAATTTTGATTCTGACCGCACGGGACCGATGGCAGGACAAGGTCGACGGGCTCGAGGCAGGTGCCGACGACTACGTCGTCAAGCCTTTTCACTTCGAAGAAGTGCATGCGCGTGTGCAGGCGTTATTGCGACGCAGTGGTGGTTGGGCGACATCGGTGCTGGCAGCAGGACCGGTTACGCTCGATTTGTCACGACAGGATCTCAAGGTCAACGACGTCATTGTCGAACTCACGAGCTTTGAATACAAAATCATCGAGTACCTCATGGTTCGCGCCGGGCAGGTCATCTCAAAAGCCGAGTTGACCGATCGTCTTTACGACCAGGACTTCGAGCGTGACAGCAATGTTATCGAGGTATTCATCGGTCGCCTGCGAAAGAAAATGGATCCGGACAGCACGATCAATCCGATCGAAACCTTACGCGGGCGTGGTTACCGGTTTGCACTGGAACGCAAGCAGTCCGGCTGATTCTGCCGATGTCCTCACTCAGCGCTCGACTCCTGGTATCCGTCAGTGTGCTGATGTTGTTTTTCTTCGGCGTCACGATCGTGGTTCTCGATACGGCATTTCGCAAGGCCGGTGAACAGGCGCAGGAAGACATCCTCGACGGTCACCTCATGGCGCTGCTGGCCGCCGCCGAACCCACAGATGGCGGTATTCTCGGCATGCCACCCGATATGCACGAGCCCAGGTTTGGCAACATAGGTTCGGGTCTGTACGCCGAGATCCGGGATAACGACGGCGTGCTGGTGTGGCGCTCAAGGTCTGCGATCGGAATGGAGTTTCCGGTCGGTATCGTTCCCGAGGACGGCAGTCACCTGTTTGGTGAGGAAGCATTGGCGGACGGCACGCCGTTGCTGATACTGAGCCTTGCTGTGCAATGGGAGTTTCCTAGCGGAGAACTCAAGCCATTTGTCTTCAAGGTCGCCGAGAGTCTCGACTCGTTCAACTTGCAGCTGACAAAATTTCGCCGCCAGTTATTCGGCTGGTTTGCCGCTGTCGCATTAATCATGCTGTTTTTGATTTCAGTTGTCATGCGGCGATTGCTGCGGCCGTTGCGACAAATCGAAACCGAAATTGGCGCGATCGAGGAAGGCCGACGCGCGTCGCTGTCGGATGAGTACCCAACGGAACTTACGGGCGTTGCGCGCAACATGAATCTGCTGATTGACAGTGAACGGGCTCGTTCGAATCGGTATCGCCATACGCTGGACAACCTCGCGCACAGCCTGAAAACACCTCTCGCCGCGATGCGCGCATTGCTCAGTGATGGCGACCATGCAAAGTTTTCGGGTCGCTTCAACGAACAGATCGATCGCATGGACGAGATCGTCCGTTATCAGTTGCGAAAACCCGGAGCATCGCTTGCCGACAATCTTGTATTGGCGCCAGTGCAGGTCGCAAGTGAAGTCGATCGACTCGTTGAAGGTTTGCACAAGGTTTATCGCGACAAGCATCCCTCGATCGATGTTGACATAGTGGATGACATCAATTTTCGTGCTGACACCGGAGACTTTCTCGAGTTGGTGGGCAATCTACTCGATAACGCCTGCAAGTGGTGCGATGGGCGTGTTCGCATCACGATCCAGTCCGGTAGCGACGAGCGCGCAGCGACGGGCGGCATGATATTGGTGGTTGCCGACGATGGACCCGGAATTCCGGAAGAGGCGGCAGAGGCTCTGTTACAACGTGGAACCCGTCTTGACGAGTCGACACCCGGTCATGGCATCGGTCTTGCCATCGTCAGAGACATTGCCCGTGCATACGGCGGGCACTTGACGATTCACAAGTCGGATCTGGGCGGAGCCGAGATCACAGTAACAATTCCGCCGATTTGAATTGATTGAAGGAGCGGGCTCCTACGCGTCTTTATCGCGCGCAGATTTGGAATGCTTGATGAAGGGCTCGATGAATTCGAGCGGCAGCGGAAAAACGATGGTGTTGGTTCTCTCGTTGGCAATTTCTTTCAAGGTCTGCAAATAGCGCAACTGCAAAGCGTGCTCTTCCTGTGCGAGCATGTGCGCTGCTTCTGCAATCATCTTGGCGGCCTGTCTTTCGCCTTCGGCGTTGATGATCCTGGCGCGTCTTGCGCGCTCGGCTTCGGCCTGCTGGGCAATCGCACGAATCATGCTCTCGTCAATATCGACGTGCTTTATTTCGACGTTCGAAACCTTGATACCCCAGTCATCAGTGCGCTGATCGAGCAAACCCTGGATGTCTGTGTTGAGCTTGTCACGTTCGGCGAGCATGTCATCGAGTTCGTGCTGACCGAGGACCGAGCGCAGCGTTGTCTGTGAAAGCTGGCTTGTCGCCTCAAAAACATTCGCGACACGAATAATCGCTTTCTCCGGATCGACGATGCGGAAGTAGATGACGGCGTTAACCTTGACCGAGACGTTGTCGCGAGAGATGACATCCTGCGTCGGCACATCCAGAACGATGACTCGCAGATCGACCTTGACCATCTTTTGCAATCCGGGAATCAGGATAATCAATCCTGGGCCCTTGACGACCTGAAAGCGGCCCAGGAAGAAGATAACGCCGCGCTCGTATTCCTTGAGAATCTTGATCGTGTTGTAGATGATGACAATCGCCAGGGCGGCGATTATTCCAAAAGTTGCAAATGGCATTAGATTTTCCCCACTGTTGTAATTATTTCAGGTTTGCGGTTGTGCATCTGCGGTATCAGGTTCGGCGACGGGCTCAACTTCAAGAGTCAAGCCGTCCAATGCAAGCACGATGACCTGTTGATCTTTGCGGATGGCTGCTTTGCTGCGTGCTGACCATGCCTCGCTCTCGAGCCAGACTCTGCCGTCACCGGAAAAATCCTGCATGGCGGTGCCGATACCGCCGATGATCGAATCACGTCCGGTGACCGCACCACGTTTGCGAAGTTTCAAAGCGAAACTGATGAGCCAGAAAAAGACAAGTGCAGCAACCATGGCGATTGCGACAACGAAGGTCAGTGATATACCGAAGCCGGGAATGTCGCTGTCGAACATCATGATCGAACCGAAGACGAATGCGACAATTCCACCCAGTCCGAGCGCACCGAAGCTCGGGGCGAACGCCTCCGCGGTCATCAAAGCAAGTCCAACCAGGATCAGCGCGAGTCCGGCGTAATTCACGGGCAGTACCTGCAGCGCGTATGCCGCGAGCAAAAGGCAAATGACACCGACAACTCCGGGCACGATGGCGCCGGGATTCCAGCCTTCGTACATCAGACCGTAAAGGCCGATAAGTCCGAGCAGCAATACGATTTCCGGGTTGGCAATCGCCGAAAGAATCTTGATGCGCCAGTTTGGTTCGTATTTTTCAATTACGACATTATTCGTCGCCAGCGTCCTGGGCTCGGAGTCGACCTCAACCTCATAGCCGTTGATCTGTTGCAACAGGTCGGCGCGGTCCTTGGCGATAAAGTCGACGACGTTTTGCTCGAGCGCTTCCCTGGCCGTCAGCGTGGCCGCATCGCGCACGGCTTCTTCGGCCCATTCGGCATTGCGACCGTAGCGTTCCGCGAGGCTGCGTATGTAGGCTACGGCATCGTTGAGCACTTTGCGTTCCATCGATGTGCCAGGTTGTGTTTGCGGTACACGCTCGGCATCGTCGTCGCTGCGTTCGTCCGTCGATTCGTCAGGTGTCGGTGTCGCGTCATCGCCGGTCAATGACACCGGTGTAGCGGCACCCAGGTGTGTCGTTGGTGTCATCGCAGCAATGTGACTCGCCAGCAATATGTAAGTGCCGGCGCTGTCGGCCCGGGCACCGGCAGGCGTAACGTAGGTTGCAACGGGCACGCTCGATCCCAGGATGGCCTGCACAATGTCGCGCATCGGTGCCATCAGGCCACCAGGTGTATCCATGTTGATAATAATCAACTCGGCGGCCGTCTCTTCGGCGTGCTCGATACCGCTAATGATATAGTCAGCCGTGGCGACACCAATACCGCCTTTCAATTCCAAAACAATGACATTGCCGTCGGCCGACGCAGTGCTGGCCAGAATTCCCAGGAATACGGTGGCGATAGCGGCGCAGATTGGTCGCCGCAGCTTCCTGATTCGGCTGCCCCGCGTGATGGTTTTCATGATCTGATAATAGCAGGGCTAATCGCACATATGTTCATTCGATTCATCACAACCGGTGGCACGATCGACAAGATCTATTTCGACGAGCTCAGTCAGTTCGAGGTCGGCGAATCGCAGGTTCGCCACATCCTCACCGATGGACTTGTGAGTATCGACTACGACGTCGTGCCGATGATGCAAAAAGACAGTCTTGAGATGACCGACGCGGATCGACGGCAATTGCACGACTTTGTCGCTAATGATGATGCAGAGCGATACATCATCACGCATGGCACCGATACCGCGCCCGCGCATGAGTACGGTCGCGGGCCGCGCAAATCGTCTACAGATCGAAAGACAATCCCTGTGCGAGCGGCAGGTCCTTGCCCCAGTTGATCGTGGTCGTCTGGCGCCGCATATAGGCCTTCCACGAATCCGATCCGGCCTCACGGCCACCACCGGTTTCCTTTTCGCCGCCGAAAGCGCCACCGATCTCGGCGCCCGATGTACCAATATTGACGTTGGCGATGCCGCAGTCCGATCCGGTATGCGACAGGAAGTATTCAGCACTGGGCAGATTGTCGGTGAAGATCGCCGATGACAGTCCCTGAACCACCCCGTTCTGCATGGCGATCGCCTCATCGAGAGTGTCGAAAGGAATCAGGTACAAGATCGGGCCGAATGTTTCAGTCTGCACGATGTCCCAGTCGTTCTGAGCGACAGCGATAGCCGGAGTAATAAAGTTGCCCGGGCGGTCAATCCGTTCGCCGCCGCACAGGATCTCGCCTCCGGCATCGCGAACAGCAGCGCAGGCCGCTGCAACTCGTTCGATGACAACGGCTTCGATCACCGGACCCATCAGCGTATCGTCATCGAGTGGATCGCCGATACGAACCTGGCCATAGGCGTTGACGAGGCTGTTTTTGAGCTCCTCGAATCGCGATCGATGCACGAGCACGCGCCGCGTTGTCGTACAGCGTTGGCCGGCAGTGCCGACCGAGCCGAAGACAATGCCAGGAACGGCCAGCGCGAGGTTCGCGTGCTCGTCGACGATGATGGCATTGTTGCCCCCCAGTTCGAGCAGAACCTTGCCCATACGTGCAGACACTGTTGCGCCGACCTGGCGGCCGACGGCACAGGAACCCGTGAAAGACAGTAAATTGATTCGTGAGTCATCGACAAATTGTTGCGCCAGTTCGTTTGTGCCATCGTTGATCAGGTAGAACGCCGCCGGCAGGTTTTCAGACGCGAGCGCCTCGTTGACGATTTTCTGCACCGCGACACCGCAGAGTGCAGTCTTCGGTGACGGTTTCCAGATGTTGACGTTGCCGCAGATCGCCGCGATGCAGGCATTCCATGACCAGACGGCTACCGGGAAATTGAAGGCCGTGATAATGCCAACGACACCGAGCGGATGCCATTGCTCATACATCCGGTGCTGCGGTCGCTCGGAGTGCATGGTATTGCCGTAGAGCATGCGTGACTGGCCGACCGCAAAATCGCAGATGTCGATCATCTCCTGCACTTCGCCGATACCTTCAGCCTTGATTTTGCCGTTTTCGAGCGTCACCAGGCTGCCGAGCGCGTCGCGATGATCTCTGAGGGCGTTGCCGATCAAGCGGACAGCGTTGCCACGCACCGGTGCAGGAATCGTGCGCCATTCAAGGAAGGCTTCGCGCGCTCTTCGGACGACTTCGTCGTATTCCGCCGCCGTGGTTGCGCGGACGCTTGCGATCACTTCGCCCGTTGCGGGATTGACGGATTCGATCAGATCTGCCGAGGTATCTTCGGAATGCTCGGCGCCGTACCACGTTCCGGGGTTTTCGGCATCGAGGCCGAGCTTGTCGAGAATGTCCTGCATTTCAGCTCCTGGGATAAGAAATAGGCCGGTGTGGACCGACACCCATTTGGCGCGCATTGTGCCTAGGTCCCGGCGCGCTTTCCACACGATCCTAAACTACTGATTTCGCAAGAAACTTTTGCAGTACGGTGCCACGGCATGGCATAGTTGTGGTCTCAATCGGGTACAAAGCCCGTGAATTGAAGACTTCGATACAGGAAATCGCGTGAGCAGAACCATTGCCAAAGCAGATTGGCACCCCGCGAGCTGGCAGAGCCTGCCGGCCGCGCAACAAGCGAGCTATCCCGACCAGGTGGCGCTCGACCGGGCCGTTGCCGATCTGAGCCGGTTGCCGCCGATCGTCACGTCCTGGGAGGTCGACGCGCTGAAGGACCTTATCGCCCGAGCCCAGCGCGATGAGGCATTCGTCCTGCAAGGCGGTGATTGCGCAGAGACATTCGACGAGTGTACGTCGGAGAATATCGTCGCCAAGCTCAAGATCCTGCTGCAGATGAGCCTCGTCATGCTCTACGGTCTGAAGAAACCGGTCGTGCGGATTGGACGCATGGCCGGTCAATACGCGAAACCCCGTTCGGCCGACACGGAAACACGCGATGGCACGACACTGCCGAGTTTTCGCGGCGATCTGGTCAATCATATTCCGTTTACGGCGGATGACCGCATGCCCGATCCGCAGCTAATCCTGCGCGGTTACGAACGCGCGGCGTTGACCTTGAATTTCGTGCGCTCGTTGATCGATGGCGGATTCGCCGATCTGCACCATCCTGAGTATTGGGACCTCAGCTGGGTAGGGCATTCGCCCATGGCTGACGAGTATCACGCTGTCGTCGACTCGATTTCAGATTCGCTCGACTTTCTCGAAACGATTTCGGGACGCGAGCTGCACAAGACCCAGCGGGCCGACATTTATGCGTGTCATGAAGGACTGCATTTATTGTACGAGCAATCGCAGACGCGATACCTTGACCGGCGTGAACGCTGGTACAACCTGACCACACACTTCCCCTGGATTGGTATGCGCACAGCGGCGATGGATGGCGCTCATATCGAGTATTTCCGCGGCATCGCGAATCCAATCGGTGTCAAAATTGGTCCGGGCATGACACGTGAATGGCTGCAGGATTTGATCGCTGCGCTCAATCCGAACAACGAACCGGGTCGCCTGACGTTGATCCATCGCTTTGGCGCGAAAGCCATCGAAGAATGTCTGCCAGACATGATTACGGCCGTGCGTGAAACCGGCTCGCCGGTATTGTGGGTCTGCGACCCAATGCACGGCAACACAGAAAGCACGGCAGATGGCACCAAGACTCGACGCTTCGACAAAATTGTCAGCGAGCTCGAGGCGGCGTTTCGCGTGCACAATTCCATGGGTAGCCACCTCGGCGGCGTGCATCTCGAACTGACCGGTGAGAACGTCACCGAGTGCACCGGTGGTGCGCGGGGCCTGACCGATAGTGATCTAGCGCGCGCCTATAAATCGACCGTGGATCCGCGACTCAATTATGAACAGGCGATGGAGATCGCCATGAGAATCGCCGGTCTGCATCAAGCCAATAAGTAGCTCTCGCGCTTGGACAAACGCCTATTCGACATCGATTGTCACGCCTGCCCGCGGCTGGCCGAATTTCTTGATTCGGTCAGAGATCGCTTTCCCGACTACTATTGCCGGCCGGTACCGTCGTTTGGCGATGCTGCCGCAAACTTTTTGATTGTCGGTCTGGCGCCCGGTATGCATGGTGCTAATCGCACAGGCCGGCCGTTTACGGGCGACCATGCCGGAATATTGCTGTACCAGATGTTGCACAAATTCGGTTTCGCGTCCCATAGTGAGTCGATCTCCGTCGATGACGACTTGCAGATGTCGAACTGCCGCATTACTAACGCCGTGAAGTGTCTGCCGCCCGACAACAAGCCCGTCGGCGCCGAGATCAATACCTGCAACACGTTTCTGTCCCACGAGTTGGCGCAACTGCCGGATCAGTCTGTCGTTCTGGCCTTGGGCGGTATTGCGCATCGCGCAATCCTCAAAGCACTGGGTTTCCGGCAGGCTGAATTCAAATTTGCACATGCGGCTGTACACGACCTGGAGCGCTTGCGGTTGCTCGATTCCTACCACTGCAGCCGCTACAACACGAACACGCGCCGGCTGACGAACGACATGTTCGAGGCGATATTTGCGCAGGCACGGGAGTTGCTGGATAACTAGCAACGTGGATCCTGAACACACATTTGACGCGAAGCCGTTTCTGCGCAGCCTGACGCATCGCCCCGGCGTATATCGCATGCTAGATGCGAAACACAAAGTGATTTACGTCGGTAAGGCGCGCGACCTCAAGAAGCGCGTGGCCAGCTACTTTCACCGCACGCAGTCCTCTGTCAAGACGGCGGCGATGTTGGGCCTTGTAGCCAACGTCGACGTGACAGTAACCAACACCGAAGCCGAGGCCTTAATCCTCGAATACAACCTGATCAAGCGACACAAACCGCGTTTCAATGTCACGCTTCGTGACGACAAGAGCTATCCGTACATCTACGTATCGACGGAACATCGCTTTCCGCGGCTGCAGTTTCACCGCGGGCCGCGCAAAGGCAAGGGTCGGTACTTTGGTCCCTATCCGAGCACCAGCGCGGTGCGCCAGACGCTCAGCGAGTTGCAGAAATTGTTCATGGTTCGACAGTGTAATGAAAGTTTTTTTCGTAACCGAACCCGACCTTGCCTGCAGTACCAGATCAAACGATGCACCGCACCGTGTGTCGATCTGGTGACGCGCGAGCAGTACGCAAGAGATATCGGCGCCGCGATCGAGTTCCTGGAGGGCAAGAACCAAAGCGTTATCGACACCTTTGTCGCGCGCATGGATGGCGCCTCGGCGGCACAGGATTATGAACTCGCGGCACGTTTTCGGGACCAGATCGCGCGGCTCAAGAAAATCGAGGCGCAGCAACTCATCACGAAATTCGCGGACAAGGATCTGGACATCCTCGGTTTTGCTTCGAATGGCGCTGTCCACGTGGTGACGGTGCTGTTCATACGTCACGGCGCGATCATTGGCAGTCGCGATCATTTTCCACGGCTGGCTGGTGAGTCCGATCGGCAGAAGATTCTCAATGGCTTCGTTGCCCAGTTTTACCTGGGGAGAGATGCACCAGCCGAGATCATTCTGGAAACCGACATCGAGGATGTTGCTTTGCTTGAGGCGGAGCTCAGCGAACGTGCAGGGCACAAGGTTGTTATCAAGAGTCGCGTGCGCGGAGACCGATCGCGATGGCTGCAGATGGCCAGGACCAACGCCGAACAGGGACTCAGATTGCAGGTGGCGAGTAATGCGACCATTCGCCGGCAATTTATCGCGCTGGCCGAGGTCCTGGAGCTCGACGCGCCGGCCGAGCGTGTGGAGTGCTTTGACGTCAGCCATACATCCGGTGAGGCGACCGTTGCATCGTGCGTGGTGTTCAATGGCGCCGGGCCGCTAAAGACCGATTATCGACGATATAATCTGAGTCCGGAGGCCGCGGGTGACGACTATGCCGGTATGGCAGAGGCGCTGCGACGCCGGTATATCAGGGTGAAGAAAGGCGAATTCCCGATGCCGGACGTGCTGTTCGTCGATGGAGGCAAGGGACAACTCGCTGCGGCGCTCACGGTGCTGGACGAGCTCGAGCTCGATTGGCTAAAAGTGGTTGCCGTCGCCAAGGGACGGTCTCGCAAACCCGGTGCAGAAAGGCTGTTCCTGGCCGGCCGCAAGTTGCCAATAATTTTGCCCCCGGATTCGCCGGCGTTGTTGCTGATTCAGCAAATTCGAGACGAAGCGCATCGATTTGCAATTACGGCACACCGGCTACGGCGCGCCAAGACACGCAAGACATCGAGGCTTGAGGAGATTCCAGGTCTCGGGCCGAAGAAGCGCCGCGAGCTGCTCAGACAATTTGGTGGTTTGCAGGGTGTCATCGCTGCCGGTGTGGATGACCTGATCAAGGTTCGGGGCATCAGCCGCTCGCTCGCCGATTCCATATACAATGACCTGCATCTGGACG
>JADFNV010000040.1 GCA_022563195.1 Pseudomonadota bacterium | reverse complement strand
CTGCATCGATGACTTGGTTAGCGTTGCGCGCGCCTTCCAGCCATTTTTCCACCTCATGCCGGTGCAATTCCGACAGCCTTACAAATTCGTCTTGCCAGGTAGGCATATCTAAGCCCCCTTCTACTTTGTTGGTAAACGGATTATACAACCCAGACTTCGTGGTGAGGCCAGGGACGGCCCATAGACAGCCTGAGGTGCTCAAGTTTATGGCCGGCCGTATTCGCCTGTGTAGAAATCAACCAAAAAGTCCGCCACCCATGTCGAACCCTGTCCGGCCCGATATGTTATGGCATGGTCCGTCGATATCCGGTGCACCGTCACCGTGCCAGTTATCGGGTGCTGCTCCTTTGCTGTCGGCTCATCTTCGAAGTCTACGACGTGAAAGTCGTTCACATCAAAACCAGCTTTGAGTATCACCGCGTCGAAATCGTCCATTTCGCTGTCTGTAATCAGGGGCATGATATTTTGCCGCTGTGAGCGAATTCCAAATCATACGCTGCAGCGCCGGCTCGTGCCGGTGCACTCACCTTACTTACCAGTCCATTCTCAACGTCCCTTTTCAATCTCGTAGGGGCGATAGCGGCTGGCCAGAACCTGTCGGGTGCCCGCGTAAGTAATGCGTGTCAGCGTCACGCACTGTCCCTTGTACCAATTGCGGCGCCGCACACGGACGCAGGCTTCCGCCTGATTAACATCCAGCATGATGGCCATGCGTTTGTCCGCCAGGACGGCGGATACGACGTTTTCTATATCTTCCAGGACCGAGCGACTGGCAAGGTAGTCAAAGACACTATGTTTGCTGAAATCCTGTTCCAGAAAGTCCGGGTAGACCTCCACGATGGCAAAGCGCTCTTCGTAGGCCACTGGCTCGTCGTCCATGCTCTGCACCAAGGCCACATGAAATACGTCTGTATCAGGCTCGATCTCCAGGAGCTCTTGAATGTCCTCAGGCGGCGTGAAGCGTCTGTGCAGTAATACCTCCGTTGTCGGCTCCCCGCCCAGCCGCCGGATTTCTTCAACGACGTCGCGCACCTCGATTAAGGAAAACCGATGCCTGAAGTTCGTGACGAACGTGCCCGACCCCTGCACGCGCCGCAGCAGCCCATGGGAGACCAGCTCCCTGATGGCGCGTTGCACCGTCAGTCTGGATACTTGGTATTGCTTGGAGAGCTGGTGTTCGGACGGAATCCGGTCCTCGGGCTGCAGATCGCCCGTATGAATCTGATGCAGGATCTCGTTCTTGATCTGCAGATATCGAGGGTGAGTCATTGCTTTTGCAAATGCTGTCTGTGGTGCCATTCTGGCGAAATCCGAATCACCTGTAAATACAAATCTGGCACCATGTTTGCCGAATCCTAAGCTGGCTGACGGTCTGTGTCGATAGCGTTTCGCCTTTACCAACCGCACGTGTACGACGCCGGGGACTCGGAATTCCCGACGACTGCAACGGTACGGCCATGCTCACCGAAATCTACATCGACGCCTTATTAGTTGACGAGGAACTGGCTGATCAGGTTTGGGAGGCTTGGGATACAGGGGAGATTGGCGATGTAAATGCGATTGTGGCGTGGTTGGCTGTGGTGTCTGTCAGCGTCCGCACAGGACCGGTGACGGCTAGTACTGCGATCCCCAGACTTATGACACGGTTTAGCAGAAAAACTCCGTGAAATGCCCATTTTTGACGTTCAGTACCATAGGTATCTAAATGTCATATTTGCTGATTTTGGGCCTTTATAATCAATGACTTAAAATGCAGTTTTGGCGTAATCCAACTTTCTTCCAAGCGGGATTACAGGGTTTTCGCCGATTTTGTCAATATTGACAGAACCGCCTGCGGCCAAATTGGAGTCCGGATGTGATGTTATCTGAAGACTTTCTGAATCTTGTTGTCAATTTCAGTGCCATACTTTCTCAAATACTTCTCTAACTTCCTCTTGATTGCTCCAGATAACTTCTTGCCACCTTTCAGGGGACTTAGGTCAGGCCATTGATATCTACCGATTTCATTCCCAATCGGAGATTCGAGGTGAAAATGGGGAGGATCATGTTCCTTTGTATGCACGACAATTCGCATTCCGTTGAATACTGGAAACGATTTTCCTGCTTGCAGAGCAGATGAGAGTCTGTCTTTGACTAGATAGACTGGACATGGTGACACTTGTCGATCCGAGAAAAAGTACCGTCCGAGAATTTGTGATGGGGGAGGTGACACTGCCAAGTCGAGATGCACGGTTTCACGAAGGTTATCGAAAATCTGATCCTGTCCGCGTCTATGGTCGGTGTTCAATAGATACCTACCAAAGTCTCTGTATCCGACTGGCTGCTGCTCCATGAACTTCGATAACAGGCTTTGAATACCGGCGCTTGAACTCGACGGAAGTGCTGATTTTTGATGGTATTTGACCACTTCTCGGAACGCATGCGCGTTAGCCATCGCTTCTTCGTGTTCGGTAGCGAGTCGGTCAAGAAAGTGGGACTCGTATGGATAGTACCGAATTCCAGCTAATCGTTGAAAATCAATCGTCGGTATTTCGTATCGTGAACAGGCCAGCTCAGTCCAATAATGGAAGCTTTCGTGGTGTAGCAGGAGTTTGAATACAGAATTGATAACTGCGGTATTGGAAGGCGAAAGGCGCGACTGTTCCAACACAAATGCGGAAATTGCCAGAACTCCGCTGGCTTTGATGTAAATTCCCCAGGCATTTCTATAAAAATGAAATGGGCAGTAGAAAGCATAAACATCCGGATTCGGATTCTTGGTCACATCTTTGACAGCATTGCCAAAGTCTGTAGAGCTTGCGTCGTTTTCAAGTATCAGCTCAGTGTCTACTGAGATTGGCGACAAGTCGGCCGGTCTTTCGATCACCCACCAGGGAGTTTGTACTCTGGGATACGCATCATCAGGGCTACCTTGAGGCTGTCCTATAGTTTCCTCAGTCAACGCTGGCAATTCGTCAACAGGACGAACAATTTTTTGAACGTGGCCTATTAGAGCTTCTGTATCTGCAATGGTCATCGACTGATGCACCGGTCATGTGAACTCAATCATCGTAACCTTAAACCATGCTTGTCGAAATCTACATCGAGGCCCTGCTGGTTGATGAGGAATTGGCTGATCAGGTATGGGAATTGTGGGATGCGGGCGTAATCGATGACGAACTGGCTGTCGTTGCGTGGCTGCAGGTGAGCTACAATTTCGATAACGGCTGAAGATTCTGGAATTCGCCAAATGAGGAGGACGAAAATGCAGCATAAAAATTACTGTTTAGTGTCAGGCGTAGTTTTTTCGTTGGTTGCTCTAGCACACTTGCTAAGAGTCGTGAATGGCATGTCGATCCAGATCGACGACTTCGTGGTTCCCATGTTGGCATCGTGGATTGGTTTGATGGTCCCAGCGGGATTAGCTTTTTGGGCTTTTCGGATAACTCGGGAAACGAGCATCACCTAACAATGGCCAGCAGTCTGATCTGGCCTACCTGTGGTTGCAAATTGTTACTCAGGTGTAGACTAACTGCTCCGTGTGGGGTCGTAGCTCAGCTGGGAGAGCGCCAGAAGGCCAGGGATGGCCCGATAACTGGGGATTGGTAACAGTGGACGACAACATCATTAACTCTAGGTTGTAGTCGTAGTGCGTAGACGCTGCATTTTCTGTGACGCACTTAGTCAGATGACCAAGGAGCACATATGGCCAGCCTGGATGGGAAAAATGTTCCCCAGAACCGGGAAGGAAAAGCACTGGTTCGGTTCAATTACGGAGCAAGAGTTCCAACAGCTTAGTGACGACACTTTCGAGCGCGCTGGTCACCTAAGCAGTCTGAAACTCCAGGTCGTATGCGCTGATTGCAACAACAATTGGATGAGTGGCGTAGAGGCAAAAGTGAAACCGTTATTACTAGACCTCATCAATACACGATCAATCAATCTCGACGCCAGCCAGCAAGAGCTTTTGGCCCGCTGGATTGCCATGAAAGTGATTACCGGCGAGCATGCAGAGAGAAAACAAGATATTCATATAACGCCAACAGTGGACCGCCTCCGACTGCGCTCAGATTCTGAGATACCTCCCTACTTTTCGATCTATCTTGGATGGCAAACGACCGAGCACAATTCCGCGTGGGTACGGCAATCATGGACAATGGCATTTTCGTCAGATGGCCCGACCCCAAAGCTCGAGGGTCGCAGTAAAAACTGTCAGACTGTCTCGATTCTTTTCGGCCCATTGATGGTGTTCGTGTTGAATGTCCGCCTTGATAACTTTCGTGCCGAGGAGTTTTTTCGGTTCGGGCCACTGGCGCAGATTTGGCCAAGGAAAAATGAGACCATTGCTTGGCCGCTAGAACGGCCCCTTACTAATATTGAGATGAGTAAGATTGCTTGGATTTCTGATGAGTTGAAGCGCGGGCCGAACGTTAGTTATATTGCTGAGATACCGCTTGACGCTTGAATTCGCGAGATGCTCTTGCTGAATATCACGAATGAGTAGACAGAGAGGGGTCTTAATGAAACTCAACAAGACGATAATCCCGTTCGTTGACCTGTGTGAGTTTTGTGCAAAGAGGCAAACGGTCGATTGTTTTTGACTGCCGATGCTCTAACCCAATCAATCATGGGGCGGGCAAAGCGGCGAAAAACAAAACTTAATTTTGACGCGATACGATAAGCGGCGAAAATTCCGACTAACTGAGTTATTCGTAAATTGACTGAACCAAAAGAGCAACGAGCTATCGTGCCATTTGCTGACCTGTCCGAGCTTTCGGGTCGAACTCGACCCAGCGCAGTAAAGAGGTGGGTGCAATCAAGAGGTATTCTGTATTTTCTGGATGCCGAATGGCAGAGCGTGGTGATATACCGGCAGTCCGGCAGGGAAGCCGATGGTTTGTGGACATCGATCAGCTTGATGAGTCAGATCCGGACGTATTATTGCGTAGAATTTTGCAAGGCTAAGTCCGCAATTCTGTTACATGCGTTTTGGAACCGTTTTGGAAAATGAAAAACGGGCAGCAAGAAAACTTGACAACCCGTTGATTTTATTGGTACTCCCTAGGGGATTTGAACCCCTGTTACCGCCGTGAGAGGGCGGCGTCCTAAACCACTAGACGAAGGGAGCGGAGTGCCGGTGTATTTCTGCCCCGGCCGAACGCGGGCTGCTATTATACGGCCGCCTATTCAATGCTCAAGCGGAATTTCATTTGAAAAACAGCGGGAAGCCCAAGTCCGATTCCCCAAAAATCATTCCCCGTGCTGCTCACACTGTCTCTCGCAAAGAGATATCAGCGAGCGCGCTGAAAGTGTTGTATCGGCTACATAAGTCGGGCTACCAAGCGTTCCTGGTGGGAGGGTGCGTACGCGATGCGCTGCTTGACCTGCATCCGAAAGACTTCGACGTTGCCACCAATGCGACGCCGGAGGAGGTCAGGGCGCTGTTCGACAACTGCCGCCTGATCGGCAGGCGCTTCCGACTGGCGCACATTCGTTTTGGCCGCGAAATTATCGAGGTCGCGACGTTTCGAGCCGCCGCTAATCATGCGGCCGACGATGTCGCGCATGACAATGAAGGCCGAATCATTCGGGATAATGTCTACGGCAGTATCGAAGAAGATATCTGGCGCCGCGATTTTACCTGCAATGCGCTGTATTACAACATCGCTGATTTCAGTATCTGGGACTACACGAACGGCCTCGGCGATGTCGAGCGTCGGCGCCTGGTCCTGATTGGTGATCCCGACGTGCGACTGCGTGAGGATCCAGTGCGCATGCTGCGCGCGGTGCGGTTCGCGGCCAAACTGGATTTCACGATCGATCCGGATGTCATCACGGCAATGCACAAGAACGTCGAGTTGCTGGCCAATGTGCCTGCCGCGCGCGTGTTCGACGAGTTTCTTAAACTGTTTCAGGGTGGATTCGCCGAAAAAACCTTTAAGTTGCTGCGTGAACACAAACTTTTTGCGCAACTGTTTCCTGCTACCGACCAGGAACTCAATGAGGACGCATCGTTCAGGAAGTTTGTCAGTGCGGCTTTGCGTAATTCGGACAGTCGGGTTGCGGCGGGCAAGTCGGTGACACCGATGTTCCTGATCGGCGTATTCCTGTGGGCACCGACCCGGCGCCTCGCCGTGATTCGTCGCGCCGAGGAAAAGATGTCGGAATCTCAATCCCTGAGTCTTGCATCCTATGAGCTCGTAGCCCAACAACAACGTCGAATTGCGATTCCGCGACGCTTCACGATTCCGATGCGTGAAATGCTGGCACTGCAACCCCGATTTACGCTAATAAGGGGCAAACGAGCGATAAAATTGCTTGACCACCGTCGCTTTAGAGCGGCCTACGATTTCATGCTATTGCAGAGCGAGGTCGGTCTGGTCGATAAGGATATCGCTCAGTTCTGGACCCAGGTACAGGACCAGTCCGTTGTGCAGCGTGCGCAGAGTTTTCAACTCAGTACACCGCCCGAGGGCAACCGCAAGAGACGCCGACGGCGCCGACGGCGCGGCGCGTCGAGCGGGTCGTGAATGGCGGCCGACAGGGGCCCGTGTCGGCTTACATCGGGCTCGGCAGCAATCTGGATGACCCGATTCGCCAAATAGACGACGCGTTCAAATTGCTCGACTCGCTACCAGAATCCAATGTCGTTTCGCGCTCTTCATTGTACCGATCGGCACCCTACGGTCCTGTCGAGCAACCGGACTTTATTAATGCAGTCGCCGGCCTGCAGACAATGCTGCCGGCAGGTTTCTTGCTGGAGCTGTTACAGGGCATCGAGTGTACGCAGGGTCGGGCGCGAGAACACGGACGCTGGGGACCGCGCGTGATTGATCTCGACCTGCTCGTATTTGGCAATCAGGAAATCACGGAAACTGAGCTCACGGTGCCACACCCGGGCATCGCCGAGCGAAATTTTGTATTGTTACCGTTACGGGAAATAGCGCCAAATCTGCTCATTCCCGGGCTCGGCTCACTGTCCGATATCGTCGTTGATGTGGACGAGCCGCGAATTGAACGTATTTCATAACGGGATCAGAACTTTTGATAGTTGGCAAGCCAGGTAAAGTCTCGCATTCGTCACGTTTCATCGCTGTCGACGGGCCGATTGGTGTGGGAAAAACAAGCCTCGCCAGGCGGCTGGCGGATAGCCTGTCGGCGGACCTCGTACTTGAGGAGGCGTACGAGAACCCGTTTCTGGAGCGCTTCTACCTCGACGGCCAATCGGCTGCATTGCCGGCACAAATGTTTTTCCTGTTTGCGCGCGCACGCCAAATCGAAAGCCTGCGTCAATCCGATTTGTTCACCAGTGTTCGGGTGTCGGATTACCTGTTTTCCAAGGACAGGCTGTTCGCCGAGTTGAACCTGAGTGCGGACGAACTAAGCCTTTACAAGCAAGTCGAAGCGACACTCGCGATCGATGCACCGGTACCGGACCTCGTGATCTATCTTCAGGCCTCGGTTGACGCATTGCTCGATCGCATTGCGCGGCGAGGGGTCTCATTTGAACGGGCAATCGACCGTCACTACCTGGAGCGACTCACCGACGCATATGCCCGTTTCTTTCATGATTACGATGACAGTGCGCTGTTGATCGTCAATGCGTCACAGATAGATCCAATCAATAACGATGCTGACTACGAACAACTGTTTCAGCAAATCGAGCAAACGACAGGTGGTCGTCACTTCTTCAATCCCATGTCTGCTGCACTGGCCTAAGCGAGGACTCGATGTACACGCAACTTGAACAACGCGGCATGGCTGAGCCGCCCATCACTATCACGACATTGCGGAAAATGAAGCAACAGGGGCAGCCGATCGCCTGCCTTACGGCTTATGACGCGAGTTTCGCGGCGCTTGTCGATGCCGCTCAAGCGGACCTGGTATTGGTCGGCGATTCGCTTGGCATGGTGGTTCAGGGACATGACACAACCGTGCCCGTCACCGTTGCCGATATCGTTTATCATTCACGCGCCGTGGCGCGCGGATTACGTCGCGCATTTCTCGTCGCAGACATGCCCTTCATGAGTTATACAACACCCAGACAAGCGCTGGAAAACTCAGTGCGGATCATGCAAAAAGGCGGTGCGATGATGATCAAACTTGAAGCGGGTGACGATCAGGTGGACATCGTCAGGCATCTCGCACGACATGATATTCCAGTTTGTGCACACGTTGGTTTAAAACCGCAGTCGGTGCATAAGATCGGCGGATTCAAAGTCCAGGGGCGGGAACCGGATCAGGCCAAGCAAATGGTCGAATCAGCGAAGCGATTGCAAGATGCGGGCGCGGACATCGTCTTGCTCGAATGCGTGCCCAATGAAGTAGGTCAGGCGACGACCGAAGCACTGGAGGTCCCCGTAATCGGTATCGGGGCAGGGCCCGATGTTGATGGCCAGATTCTCGTGCTGTATGACATTCTTGATATTACACAGGGACGAACACCCAGGTTCGTCAAAAATTTTCAGCAGGGCCACGACTCGCCGCTTGCGGCGCTACAAGCCTATGTACGTGCCGTCAAAGACCGCACTTATCCTGCCCCCGAACACTGCTTTTCCTGAGCATTATCGAATCAACCGGTAGCAGGTGCCCGTGCAATTCATTCAAGGCAAGCAAGAACTCCAGGCGCAAATCAGCGAGTGGCGCGTCGCGGGTGAGCACATTGCGCTCGTACCGACGATGGGGAATCTTCACGTAGGTCATGTGAGTCTCGTCGAATTGGCTCGCGAGCATGCCGAGCGGGTTGTCGTTACGGTATTCGTCAATCCGACTCAGTTTGGCGAGAACGAGGATTTCGATGGCTATCCGCGCACGCTGCAGCGCGATACTCGTCGTCTCAGGCAAATTGGCGCCGATATTCTATTTGCACCAGAGGTCGATACGGTCTATCCGTTCGGAATCGACCATGCCACGCTCGTATCTGTCCCGTACCTGAGCGAGAATTTCTGTGGTTCGATTCGGCCTGGCCACTTTGATGGCGTGACGACCGTCATCGCACGATTTTTTTCACTGGTACAGCCTGATGTCGCCGTATTTGGACAAAAGGATTATCAGCAACAAATGATCATTCGCCGCATGACGGAAGATCTGAGTCTGCCAATTAACATCATTACAGCGCCGACTGTTCGTGAAGATGATGGCCTGGCGATGAGTTCACGAAATAGTTACCTGAGTGACGAGCAACGCGCTGTTGCGCCGCAGCTCTATGAGACGCTAAAGGCGATTGGCGATCAGTTGCAGGCCGGCCAGCGCAATTACGACGATCTGGAAAGTGACGCCAACGCCACGCTGGAAGTGGCCGGTTTCGTGCCCGATTATGTGGCGATACGGCGCGCCGAAGATCTGAGTATTCCGGATCGCGATTGTGACGAGATCGTGGTGCTGGCTGCGGCAACTCTCGGTTTGGCGCGGCTTATCGATAATATTGTAGTGACAATCTAGTTGGAGACGAGGTTTCGACCTGCGTGCTTGGCGCGATAAAGTGCTTCGTCCGCTGCGCGAATAAGTTTTTCCAGCGTCATATCGTCGGACAACTGGGCGACGCCCATCGAAATCCTGATGGGTATTTTAATGAGGGAGTCGCTGCCGTCGCCTGTACTCCCGCTCACGGATTCGCGTACACGATCGGCGATCGTCACCGCCTGCTGCTCGTCAACCTCGGGCAGCAATACTGCAAATTCGTCACCACCGTAACGTACCAGCAAGTCGCGCGGGCGAAATTGAGTGGTAAGAATGCTTGCGACTGCTGATAGAACACGATCTCCTGCTATGTGCCCATACTCGTCGTTAAATTCCTTGAAGTAGTCAACGTCAATCATGACCAGCGATACCGGTTGTTCATTTCGCGAGCAACGATTGATTTCACGCAGAAAAGACTCTTCCATGGTGTGTCGATTGCCAAGCCCGGTCAGCGCGTCGGTTTGGGCGCGCCGTTCGATTTTTCTGAGTTCCCCAAAATTATGGGCAATTACCCGATTGTGGCTGCGAACACGTTCCGACATCACGACGAGCAGGTTCTTTGCGAACTCATGCGACGCATTTACCATGTCCCAGAGTACGGTTTGGTGGATGAGCAACAAGTGGGTTGGCTCAGCAGCAATGACGTAGGCCGATGGATCACGATCTTCAATGATTGACATTTCGCCGACACATGCACCAACTTCCATCGTCGCCAGTGCCGGCGTATCGAGCGATCCGACATGTATGCTAAGACTTCCCGACAACACGACGAACACATACTCATTTTTGCTGCTAGGGGACAATAGCAATTCGCCTTCTTCGAGGTCGCGACGGTCGCAACGCTGCAATAAATCCTGCACGTCCTCGGCGCGAACGCCACGGAAGAGCTCAAGTCCCTCGAGCAACGAGCGTTTGTAGTCCGAATTTATACCCAACGCGTGTGACAAACTATTGTCCTGTCTGGAATTACTAATTGTTGCCGGATGTGGCGCTGATCACCATCGACTGGGCCACACTATTCGTGTTGCTGAAGCGCCCACTCTACATGCTCGGAGACGAGTGCGGAATTCGAATACAGACGGGCTTTGAGCGCCCGTACAACTTCTTCGCTGGTCTCGGCATTGCCCAGGGCAACTGCGATGTTGCGCAACCAACAATCGTAGCCGATTCGACGTATGGCGCTGCCTTCGGTTATCTCGAGCCAGGCTGATTCACTCAATGCAAACAGCTCAGTCAGTTTTGCAGAGTCGAGTCCATGCCGCGGCGCAAAATCGCCTTCGCCCGTCGGTTCCGCGAACTTGTTCCATGGGCAGCACAGCTGACAATCGTCGCAACCGTAAATTCGGTTGCCGATCGGCTTGCGAAACTCGACCGGAATCGAGCCTCGCAACTCGATTGTCAGGTATGAAATGCAGCGTCGAGCATCCAGTTTGTAAGGAGCGACAATCGCCTGGGTTGGGCACACATCAATGCAGGCGCGGCAGGTGCCGCAGTGTGCCGTTGCTGCCGCGTCAACCGGTAACGGTAAATCCGTGTAGAGCTCGCCAAGAAAAAACCAGGATCCAGCTTTCTTGTTAAGGAGATTTGTATGTTTGCCGATCCAGCCGATTCCGGCCTTCTCGGCGAGGGCTTTTTCGAGCACGGGCGCGCTGTCGACAAACACGCGATAGCCGAATGCACCAATATGCTCTTCGATCTGCGTTGCCAGGCGCTGCAGCCTGCCGCGCAACACCTTGTGATAGTCGCGGCCAAGCGCATACCGTGAGATATAGGCACGTGATTTATGATCCAGCAGATCCTGCGCTTCATCCTGCCCGTTGGGCAGATAGTCCATGCGCACGGAGATCACCCTGACGGTGCCTTCGACGAGCAGCTCAGGTCGGCTGCGCCTGACGCCATGACGTTGCATGTAGCTCATTTCACCGTGGAATTTGTCACGCAGCCACTCATCGAGTCGTGCTTCGGCGACCGCAAGATCGATATCACTGACGCCGACTTGTTGAAATCCGAGTGCATTGCCCCAGCGAATGATGTCGGATTTGAGCGCCGACATATCTTGCGCAGCGGTTGTGGGTGTATGCGGCAATTCAGATTCCTCGTCCGGCCACAGTATAATCGCCGCAATGACAAATTTACCTGACGAAATGTATTCCGTAGCCACCGTGCGCGAAATCGACCGCGCTGCCATCGAAGATGCGGGCATACCGGGTTACACACTGATGACCCGGGCAGGCTCCGCGGCGGTCAGCGAGGCGCGTGGCCGATATCCGGAGGCGAAGCGATGGCAAGTGCTCTGCGGCGCGGGAAACAACGCCGGGGATGGCTACGTGGTCGCAAGGCTTCTGGCCAGCGAGGGCATCGTCGTTTCGGTGATTACGCTCGTCGATCCCGAGTCGCTCGAAGGTGACGCGGCGACCGCTCATAGGGATTTCGCGGCCGAAGGTGGTGTCGCCAACCCGTGGTCAGGAGAGCTCGATGCGTCAGCTGACCTGATCGTCGATGCCATTCTCGGCAGCGGCCTGACACGCGATGTGGCGGGGAAGTTTGCAGCCGCTGTTGCAGCGATCAACGGCCACCCAGGTGTAATCCTGTCGCTTGATATCCCGACCGGACTGCACGGCGATGCGGGTGCCGTGCTGGGGTGTGCCGTACGGGCTGATATGACGGTGACATTCGTCGCTTGCAAGACCGGTTTGTTTCTTGATCAGGGTCCTGATCGTTGCGGCGAGATTGTCCTTGCAGACCTGGGCATCGCCCGCGAATGCAGCGCGAATGCCGTGGCCGAGTTTCGACGCATGAACTCGCAGCGGACCCGGACATTGCTGCCGAAGCGCCGCCGGGCCGCCCACAAAGGCGACTTCGGTCATGTGCTCGTAATCGGGGGCGGTGCGGGGATGCCTGGCGCTGTACGTCTGTGCGCCGAGGCGGCGCTTAGATCTGGGGCAGGGCGTGTCAGTGTTGCAACGGATCCTGGGCATGCATCGATCATCGTTGCTACCTGTCCCGAACTGATGGCGCATGCGATCAGGAATGCCGGGGACCTCGAACCACTCCTTGAAAAAGCCAGCGTCATCGCATTGGGTCCGGGCCTGGGTCGGTCTGAATGGGCCGCGACACTCGTTGCTGCACTCACCGACGACGAGCGCCCATCGGTCTGGGACGCGGACGCACTGAATTGGCTTGCAGAGTCACCCACAAAGGCCGCAAATCGTGTCATCACTCCGCATCCAGGGGAAGCCGGTACCTTACTGGATTCGACAAGCGCCGATGTTCAAGGCGATCGCAGGGCGGCGCTCGCGAAGCTGCACGAACGCTACGGCGGCGTGGTGGTCCTCAAAGGTGCGGGATCGTTGGTGACAAGTGCCGCCGGCGTCCCCTGGCTGTGTACCTCGGGAAATCCCGGCATGGCCGCGGCTGGCATGGGAGACGTACTGACCGGCATCGTTGCAGCGCTGATCGCACAAGGGCTTTCTGTCGAGGAAGCGGCTGTGGCCGGTGTCGAGATTCATGCACGCGCAGGCGATCGAGCAGCAAGGTCGGGCGAACGCGGTCTGCTGGCATCGGACCTGCTTGCGGAGATCAGAGGCGTTATCAATTGATGACGGTGGAGCTTCCCGACGCTGCAGCGACCGCGGCGCTTGCTGAGCGCATGTGTGGCCTGTTGCCCGATGACACATCGGGCTGGATACTGCTGCTCGAGGGCGAACTGGGGAGCGGCAAGTCGACATTTGCCCGCGCGATGATAGTGATGATGGGGCACTCGGGTCCGGTCCCGAGCCCTAGCTATACGCTCGTCGAGCCCTACCGGCTTGCCGGACGGACTATCTACCACGTTGATCTTTATCGGGTGACCTCCGAGGACGAGTTGCGCTACCTCGGCTGGAACGAGCTCGACGACGGCTTGCGGATCGTCGAATGGCCGGATCGGGTTCCCGCCCTGAGAAACCAGGCTGACATCCGCATCGGCCTGCGCTATGCGGGCTCGGGCCGCGAAGCCGATATTGATGGACTGAGCGCACGTGGCAGGCGACTAGTCTCAAAACTCGACGCGAGCAGTACCTCGCTGCAGGATTAACAAAGTGCGATATCTTTCTAATTTTGAAACAAAAATCTTGGCTTTTCCGGGCAAAATCGTATACTTGCCGGACATGTTACCGAGTGATGAGCGATTTTATCTCGATGCCCTGCCGACGCCTGTTTCTGACCGCACTTCTGTTCCTGTTCACGGCAGCGGCACAATCTGCAACGACGATTGAAAACATTCGTGTTTGGGCCGAAAACGGCAAAACGCGCGTCGTACTCGATCTAAGCGACCCCGCCGATCACACGATTTTTACTTTGCGCGGGCCGGATCGCCTCGTCGTGGATCTCAAAGACGCTCGCCTGGCCAGGTCGCTTAAGAATCTGCCTAACGGCGTCGGCTCTGTCAGTTCGATTCGAAGCGGCCTGCGAGCCAATGGCCAGCTGCGGATAGTATTGGACCTCAATGAAAATATCCGGTCGCGCAGCTTTACTGCCGGGCCGAACAGTCAATACGGCGATCGCCTCGTCATCGACTTGCAGCGCACAGGTGCCTTACAGCCCGTCAAGCGAGCGTCAGAACGATACAAACCGGGTCGCGACATTATCATTGCGGTTGATCCCGGCCATGGCGGGCACGATCCTGGCGCGGTAGGTAGGGCCAGGACGAAAGAAAAAGACATTGCGCTGGCGATTTCCCGGGACCTGGCGGCACGCATCAATGCCCAGCGCGGCATGAAGGCGATTCTCATTCGCAACGGCGATTACTTTGTCGATCATCGCGAACGCATGCATATCGCGAGGAGCAAAAACGCAGATCTGTTTGTGTCGATCCATGCGGACGCGGTCAATGATCGGCGTGCGCACGGTGCGACCGTGTACACCTTGTCGACTCAGGGTGCCAGTGACGAAGAGGCGCGATTGCTGGCCGAGCGCGAGAATGCGTCTGTATGGGTTGGCGGCGTGTCGTTGGAGGACAAGGATGTGGTGCTGGCGTCCGTTCTGCTGGATTTGTCACAGAATGCGGCACTGAGCGCCAGTCTTGATATCGGCTCAAGAGTTCTTGGTGAGCTTGCGAAAATCGTGAGGGTACGCCGCCGCACGGTGCAACAGGCGGGCCTGATCGTTCTGAAGTCGCCGGACATGCCTTCGATACTGGTCGAGACAGCTTACATTTCGAATCCAACCGAGGAGAAGTTGCTCCGGGATCGCCGGCATCAGGGCAAGTTGGCTAGTGCCATATTCGCGGGAATCCGCAACTATTACTACTCGAATCCGCCGCCGGATACGCAAATTGCCATGGATGTGCGCCGCAAACCTGGTGACCAGGTTCGGCATGTCATCGCCCGCGGCGACACGCTCTCGCAGATCGCTGAGCGCTACAACGTCAGTACTGCCGCGATCCGTGCGGTAAACCGATTGAACAACGACAGCATTCGCATTGGCCAGACACTGTCAATTCCGATCTTTTCGGGCACCTGATTCCAACAGCACAAGACTTTTCGCCGCCATTTTGAAAAAATGGCGGGTCGTTACTGTGTGTCCGATATTCAAACATGCCGATACAACAATTGCCCAGTCACCTGATCAATCAGATTGCCGCCGGCGAAGTAGTCGAGCGTCCGGCATCGGTGGTCAAAGAGCTTGTTGAAAATAGTCTGGACGCGGGCGCTGCCACGCTGCAGGTGGATATTCTGGCGGGTGGCCAGAAGCTGATCCGCATTCGCGACGACGGTGCTGGTATTCCGAAAGACGAGTTGTCGCTCGCGCTGTCGCGACACGCGACGAGCAAGATCTCAAGTCTCGACGACCTCGAGGCGATTGTATCCCTCGGGTTTCGCGGCGAAGCACTACCCAGCATTGCATCAGTTGCGCGGCTTACCTTGTGTTCCAATGCTGCCGGCGCGCAGTCGGCCTGGCAAATTGAGGTGGACGGCGGAGAAATCAGCGCCGCACGCCCCGCTGCACATCCGACCGGTACCACGGTAGAAGTGCATGATCTCTTCTACAACACGCCGGCGAGGCGACGATTCCTGCGCACGGAGAGAACGGAGTTCGGTCACATCGAGAAGTGGATGCGGCGATTGGCATTGTCCCGGCCCAATGTAGCCTTCACGATGACACACAATAGGCGCACCGTATTGCAACTGCCGTCAGCTCAGACGCCGGACGAGCGATTGCAGCGTATTGCGAAAATCTATGGCAATGCTTTTGCGGACCAGGCGGTGTACCTCGATTACGAAACGGATGGCATCGCGCTGTCCGGCTGGATAGGCTTGCCGACATTCAATCGCAGCCAGCCCGACATGCAATTCTGGTTCGTCAATGGCCGCAGCATAACGGACAAGACGCTGTCGCATGCCGCCCGACATGCGTATCGGGATGTACTGTTTCATGGCCGATATCCTGCCTATGCGCTCAGCCTGACAATGGATCCGGCCGTCGTCGACTCCAATGCGCACCCGGCGAAACACGAAATTCGATTTCGCGATGGACGACGTGTTCACGGTGTAGTGACACAGGCTCTGGAGGTCGCGTTACGGGATACGCGACCCGGGGGTCATGGTCCGCCGCCAGCGGCAGTCTCGAGCGACACGGCCTACAGGCAGGGATCAATGCATTTACCGGGTTTCAATCGTCCCGGTCGCGGTGCGATCGGGGAAACACTCACGGCCTATCGGGCCTTGGCAGGAGGAGCAGGCTCGGCGGCAATCCATGCGGATACCGACCCTGCCGATATTCCGCCGCTCGGTTTCGCCGTCGCACAACTCGCGGGTACTTACGTGCTGGCCGAGAACCGCGAAGGTCTTGTCGTGATCGACATGCATGCAGCTCATGAGCGAATTCTTTACGAGAAACTGAAACGGGATTTCGACGACAAAGCGGTAGTGCGTCAGCCTTTGCTGGTGCCAGTAACCATCGCAGTCGCCGAAGGCGAGGCGGAGCTGGTCGAGCAATGCACGGACTTGTTGGAAAAGCTCGGTCTTGTCATTGACCGTGCCGGTCCTGCGAGCGTCGTGGTAAGAGAGGTGCCGGCATTGCTGCGCAACTCCGATGCCGAAGCCCTGGCACGCGATGTGCTGGCCGATCTCGCGCAGGCAGGGCAGAGCAATCGCGTTGAGGACGCCTGCCTCGACACCCTGGCAACAATGGCTTGTCACCATTCAGTGCGCGCCAATCGGTTGCTCACACTCGATGAAATGAACGCGTTGATGCGTGAGATGGAAACGACCGATCATGCCGATCAATGCAATCATGGCCGGCCGACCTGGATGGCGATCACGATGGCCGACCTGGACCGGCTGTTCCTGCGCGGCCGCTAGGCTTAATCGTGGCAAGAACTGCCGTATGCCTGATGGGCCCGACCGCGTCCGGTAAAACCGACGTCGCGGTCAGTCTCTGCAAACGATTTCCGTTCGACGTGATCAGCGTCGATTCAGCACTGGTTTATCGCGGCATGGATATCGGCACTGCAAGACCGAATGCCGAAATTTTGCGCCGCGTGCCGCATCGCTTGATCGATATTCGCGATCCGGAAGAAACCTACTCGGCAGGCGACTTCATCAGGGATGCGCGTATCGAAATGGATCAGATCGCTGCCGCTGGCCGCATTCCATTGCTTGTCGGCGGCACAATGATGTATTTCCGCGCATTGATCGATGGGATCGCCGAATTACCGACCGCAGATGACCGAATCCGGGCGAAAATCGATGCCGATGCAGACGAGCAGGGTTGGCCAGCGATGCACGCAAAGCTCCGCGACGTCGATCCCGTCGCGGCCGATCGAATCCACCGCAATGACAGCCAGCGCATTCAACGTGCACTCGAGGTCTATCTCACGAGCGGCAAGCCATTGACTGCATGGCAAGACCAAGCGGTGCAGGATCCCGCTGATGATGACTGGACTTACGTCAAGATTGCCTTGCAACTAAAGTCGCGGGAGGTCCTGCACGCACGCATCGAGAAACGACTGGACAGCATGATAAATAACGGCTTTCTTGACGAAGTGCAGACGCTGCGGCGCCGGTCAGGCCTGACGCGTGGGCTGCCATCAATGCGAGCCGTCGGTTACCGTCAATTCTGGGATCATGCCGTCGGCGAGTGTTCACTTGATGAGGCCAAGGTCCAGGCACTGGCGGCGACACGCCAGCTCGCGAAGCGACAAATGACCTGGCTCAGAAGTGAAGCAGAACTGACGTCGTTCGACCCACTTGAAGCGCGTGCAATCGACGCCATATCTGCGCATCTGGCCGGGAAGTTGTCGTGAATTACGGCGTGTAGAGTTTCCGGTCTGTGATAGAATTTTTGAACGCTTGAGCTGAACACGCATGGGCATCCGGCGCCACCGGAGTGCGATGTTCAAATACGACTAACAATAAGGAGACCCCATAATGGCTAAAGGGCAATCACTTCAGGATCCGTTCCTGAATATCTTGCGTAAGGAAAAGGTTCCTGTATCAATTTACCTTGTCAACGGCATCAAACTGCAAGGTCAGGTGGACTCGTTTGATCAATTCGTTATCTTGCTCAAGAACAGCGTCAATCAGATGGTATACAAACATGCGATTTCGACCGTTGTGCCATCGCGCAATGTGCGACTGCCGCTGCCTGATGACGAGGTGGGAGAAGAATAGTTTGACCCGATTCCGGCGGCGGGAGCTCTTATATGTTTGAGCGACCGCAAAGCGGTGAACGCGCCATTCTCGTGCACACGAGTCCCGGCGGCGCACCCGACAACGCAGAACGCGAGGAATTCGTTGAACTGGCACGCTCGGCAGGGGCAGTCATTGTCGATCAACTCGTCATTGCGCGCCGGCGGCCCGATGCGCGTTACTTCATTGGCAAGGGCAAGTTGCATGAGCTTGCGGCCATCGCCGAGCAGCACGCCGCCGACCTGGTAATCTCATCGGCCACATTGACACCCAGCCAGGAACGCAATCTTGAGCGATATTTACAATGTCGCGTTGTAGATCGTGCTGGTTTGATCCTGGATATTTTCGCGCAACGCGCCCGTAGCTTTGAGGGCAAGTTACAGGTCGAACTTGCGCAACTGCGGCATCTGTCCACTCGCCTCGTGCGAGGCTGGACTCACCTGGAACGCCAAAAAGGTGGCATCGGCCTACGCGGGCCGGGCGAGACTCAGCTCGAGACCGATCGGCGACTGGTCGGTGCCCGCATCCGGCAATTGCGTGCGCGGCTGTCCCAGGTCGACTCCAGGCGCACGATGAATCGGCAGAACAGGGTTCGAGCCGAGATACCGACCGTAGCGCTGGTTGGCTATACGAATGCCGGCAAGTCGACCTTATTTAACGCGCTGACGGCAGCGGACGTCTACGTTGAGGATCAGCTGTTCGCAACCCTGGATCCAACGGTCAGACGTCTGCAACTGCCAGACGGCCGCGAGATCGTACTCGCCGATACGGTGGGATTTATTCGGGACCTGCCGCACGAACTCATTGCTGCTTTTCGCTCCACGCTGCAAGAGGCGCGTGAAGCTGACCTGCTTTTGCATCTGATCGATGCCAGTGATGCCAATTGCTGGCAACGAATTCGTCAAGTGAACTCGGTTCTCAAACAACTCGATGCGGACCAGGTGCCGCAGATCCGGGTGTACAATAAGATCGATAAGCTGGATCGCAAACTTAAAGTGGCGAATAATCGCTCCGGAGCGCGTCGGGCCGCCTGGATTTCGGCGGCTACAGGTGCCGGTATTCCGTTGTTGCTGGACGCAATTGGTGGTCGCCTGCGGCGCAAAACGCTGCACGCCGTCATACGGTTGCAAGCATCTCAGGGCCGACAACGTGCCAAACTTTATGAATTCGGCGCTGTCCTCAATGAAGAGGCATGCGAAGATGGAGGCTGGACACTGGAATTGAAAATCGTCGAGAGGGATCTGCGGCGCTTCTTGAAGCGCGAAAACCTCGAGGCAGATCTTTTGGAACCGTTACCCATGCGCGCATCGGCGACGGCGGCAACTTCGACCTAAGAAGATAACATATGGCTTGGAATGACTCAGGAAACGGCAAGGATCCCTGGAAGCGGGATAATAATGGGCCGACCGACCTCGACCAGATCGTGCAAAACTGGCAGCGACGGTTTAGCAGCATTATCGGTGGTGGCGGAAGTAGTTGGCCCGGCGGATCGGGCGGATACATTCTCGTCGTCATGTTGATGATCGCGTGGGGCGCCACGGGTCTCTATCGCGTCGATGCGGCGGAACGTGGTGTCGTGCAACGATTCGGGGCATACACCATCACAACGCTGCCGGGCCTTCACTGGCATCTGCCCTATCCGGTTGAAACTGTTGATATCGTCAATACCAGTGCTGTGGAGAATTATTCATACAGCACAGAAATACTCACCGCCGATGAGCAATACGTGTTCATCGACATGGTCGTGCAGTATCGCCGTACAGATCCGGTTAAATTCAGTTTCGAAGTTGTCGATCCGGAGCTGACTTTGCAGGATGTTACAGAAAGTGCGCTGCGTGAGGTTGTCGGCACGAGCGATCTCAACGTTCTCATCGCCGCGCGGCGTGACGAAATCGCGTCGCGCTCCCTTGAGGTGTTGCAAGACACGCTCGATGGCTACGGCACCGGTATTACCATTACGTCCATATCGTTGGAGAATGTGAATTATCCAAAGGCAGTTCAGTCTGCCGTGGACGATGCCCAGAAGGCACGCAATGACAGCGAACGGTATATTTTTGAAGCCGATGCCTACGCGAATGACATTGTCCCCAGGGCGCGCGGTAATGCTGCACGTGTTCTCGAAAATGCTGCAGCCTATGGTGAGCGCGTCGTTGCCGATGCCGAGGGCGAGTCTGCACGATTTGTCGCCCTGCTGACCGAATATAAAAAGGCGCCGCGAGTCACGCGAGAGCGCTTGTATATCGATGCGATCGAAGACGTGTACTCACGGTCAAATAAAGTCATCCTCGACTCCGATGGCAGTGGCAATCTGCTCTACTTGCCGATTGACCAATTGATGAACCAGGGAAACCGAGCGAGGACATCAGGCGGTTCGACGCGTGCGTCCGACTTGCCCACTGCGGGCCAGTCTGCGGCTGACACGCGATTCGATCAGCCCGATCTTCGCGAGAGGAGGGTAAGACAGTGACCAGCGGACGATTTGCATTTGTGGTAGTGCTCGGTCTCATCCTCGTCGCTATCGGTTTGTCGGCGTTTTCAGTCAATGAGCGTGAACTCGCCATCAAGCTGCAACTGGGCAGGATCGTCGAAGCGAATTACGAACCGGGCCTGCATTTCAAATGGCCCGTCATACAGAACGTGCGCAAGTTTCCCAGACGAATCCTGACGATCAGCGATCGACCGGAGCGTGTATTCACGGCCGAGAACGAGGCACTGCAGGTCGACTTTTTTGTCAAGTGGCGCATAGTGAATCCTGAACGCTTCTACACGTCGACGGGTGGCATTGCGCTGATTGCGAATGACCGGCTGTCGGAAATTATCAAAAACGCTGTGGTCACCGAATTTGGCAAACGCACGGTGAGCGAGGCGATATCGGTGGGGCGCGCCGAACTCATGCGCGACATGCTCGTAACCGCGTCCTTGACGGCCGAGGACCTGGGCGTCGAGCTGATTGATTTTCGCGTTAAGAAGGTCGAGTTCATGGACGAAGTGCAGAACTCGGTCTACTTACAGATGGCTGCAGAGCGACAGCGAATTGCGCGTCAACGACGGGCGGAAGGACAAGCAGAGGCCGAGAAAAAGCGGGCCACTGCAGACCGGGAAGTTACGATTATCCTCGCGAATGCTTACCGGGACGGGCAAATTGTTCGCGGTAATGGTGACGCGCTCGCGGCCGAGATCTACGCCAGTGCCTATACCCAGGATCCGGAATTCTATGCGTTCTATCGCAGCATGGATGCCTACCGGAAGTCGATGGGCCAGCCAGGCGACTTGTTGGTACTCGATCCCAACAACGATTTCTTCCGCTACCTGAATCAGTCGGATGGTATTCGGTAAGCCATTCCAGGAATTGAGACGGCGAGGTGTACTGGACGGAAATTCTGACTGCCGTGGCGCTCTTGCTGGTGATCGAGGGCATGTTGCCTTTTCCTATCGAGGAGACCTATACCGACTGGCAGGTGCTTCGCACGTCTTTTTCGAGTAAGGGAATCTTGGACTTTTTTTTCGCAAGTGCAAGGCATGGCGAGGTAGACCCATACGTCGATGCCGCGGAGAGCGCGGGGCTTGGCGTCGTTGCGGTGGAGCCTATAACGTTGAGTATCGCGCGGGGCCTACGGATACAAGAAGGGAGCGGAGTAACCTATATAGCACTTATCCACCCAGATGCGTTGTTGGCAGCAGGCGTGGATGCGCAGGGCGAGGTTCGGCTTTTCCATCACCGAAGCCTTCCCGCCTTTGTAGAAACCGACGATCAGACATCAGAAGGAGGAAGACGGGCCGAAAGAATCATCACAGAGCTTACTTCTTTTCTCCGGTTTTTCCGCGGAGAGATCGGTGGCGAGGAGCAGGAATTGATTATCGATGGGGTTCTCGACGAGATAACGCTGCAGTCGCTCTCTGGACTCGGCGAGCGCCTCGGCCTCTCCGTACGATTTGAGAACGAAACGCATCTGCTCTCACGAGCAGCAGCGCGTGGTGTTGCGTTGCGCGCGCTCCTCCCGCGACGCGATGATCATCTTGCAAGCCTGATGAAGGTCGGTACGGAGGCGGCGTATGCGGCGCGTCAGATGACATTTTTTATGCGGGCTTCGCTGAAACACTCTTCGGGGGAGCTATTGTGGTTACACTGTTTCTCACTAGCGCCTTTGGGATCTTAAGCTACATCGAACGCTCTACGATTCGTTCAACCTCTCAACGGCAAGCGATTCCTCCTGAGAC
>JADFNV010000039.1 GCA_022563195.1 Pseudomonadota bacterium | reverse complement strand
GGAATGGCGGGCGTGGTCCTCGAATATCTTAACGTCATGCGGTTCGACCGGCGCACCGGACGTACCCCATATAAATTGATTCACGCCCACCGCCTCGGCAATCTCGCGAGCGGTGCGCCGTCGAATATCGAATGCAAGAACGCCAGGTACCGCATTGTCGTTATCGAGACTTCGCAGTTCGCCGTCGTACCAATCGACCGCCGGTAACTTTGCCTTCTTGCGGGCCATGGCGGCCGGGTTACCGAACAGTCGTTGTCCCTTTTTACCCAGTCTCGCCAACGGGATAAACACGAAGGATTCGGCACCCCGTTGCTCGAGCAAGCGCTCGAATTCGGCGCTGCGCTTGTTCGGCACGGCGGTAACGTAGAGGCCATCGATCTCGATTCGGACTTCGACAGGTTGATTTTTTTTTCTGGCCATGTGTCGGGGTGCCTACCTGGCAGGGAATCGGCAGCAATACATTCTGTCGGGTTACGTTAGGTTACGCTGGATTATGAAATCTGTTTACTGAAAATCCGCGTGTCGGTGGTTCGATCATTCTTAACTATGAGTTCCTAATTAGAGGCTGGACTCTTGCCGCAGGCCGCGGACGATGGCTGCCAGACTTCGAAACCATCGGGACCACAGGCTACCTTGAGTAGCTTGTCCCGCTCGGCAGACATGTACTCACGGTGCGTGTTTCTGAGATCTGCAAACTCAGGCATTTCATCCCAACCCGCTATTTCATACATATAAGTAAGCCGATCAACCGGCATGATGCTGCGAGTCGCGGCTTTGCTCAGATGCCCTATCGCAACATCAGGTTGGTCATGTATTTGCGCGATCACAGCTTTGAGGAGGTGCAAAAAGAAGAAATCAATGCCAGAGTCAAGAGCCTCGTCTACGAACGCTTCCAACGGGCCAATACGTTCCAAAATCAATTCTTTGTCGCCACGGTGCCACGCATCGAGCACGAACATAAAATTGACAGAGTCGACCGGTCGCTGTGTATCCCCTATCGAACGCAGGTGCCGCTCTGCGAGCTTGATTCCTTCGTCTTTGTTGCCCGCGTCCCACTGCGCCCATGCCAAGTTGGATAGGGCCTGGGGGTTATTTGGATCATCGTTGAATTCCTGTTGCGCGAGTTCCAGAATATAGTCGAAATCCGTGCTGCCAGACACCAGGTCATACAGGTTGTCAGGACGAGGCCATATAGCGACGCCGGCATCATGTAGACCGAGGTTCCACAGCCCGGTCGCTGCCTGAGAACGCGACCGGAAATTGGACGTATCCAGATCTACTCCTCGCATCCACTGCTCGACGCCGTCTGCCGCACGACCTTGCGTGACAAACACGCTGCCCTTCCAGAGCGCACCTCGTACCGGATCGATTTGCGACAATCGATCGAGCACGGGCCCCAACTTGTCGAATTGCCGGCGTATGAGCAGTTCATTGCTGTAGTTATTCAATGTTAGTACAGACAATGGGTCAATCTCGTAGGCTTTCTCCATTTCCCGAAGCGACTCCTCGATCTTGCCGAGATCGCCGAGGCTCGACGCATACCAGTTGCGGATGTCGGTAAGAGACGGATTTAGTGCCAGCGCCTTTTCGAAATAGGGAATTGCCTCCTCTTGCTGGTAACGTGCGCTGAGAATTAGACCCATATTTCCAAGCGCCTCCGGCAGGTTGGGATCCAGTTCCAGCGCCCGTTCGATGTGCGGTAGCCCCTTGGACAAGGATTCTTCTAGCGTCAAGTCGCCATAAGTACCGCTGCTTGCGGTCAGAAGGTACCAGGCCAGGCCGAGTCCCGCATGCGTGGGTGCGTAGTCAGGGTCGTGTTCGAGCGCACGCTCGTAGCTGACGATCGACGCCTTGATATCCGGATTGGTGCGTTTCTTTATCTGGTACTGCGCCAGCAGGAACGCGTTGTACGCTTCCGGGTTCGCTGCAGCGGTCACCTTTGGAGCGGCATCAACTTGCAGCCCCAAAATCTCGGACAATGCCGCAACAATTGCCGCCGAGATTTCGTCCTGGATGGCGAAGATGTCATCGAGCTCGCGATCGTAGGACTCAGACCACAGGTGATAACCGGTATCGACTTCAATGAGCTGAGCGGTCACCCGTATGCGGACGTCAGCTTTGCGTACGCTGCCTTCGAGAACGTGTTTAACGTTGAGTTTCTTCCCGACTTCGCTGATGTCGACGTTTTGTCCCTTGAACTGGAAGCTGGACGTTCGCGCCGGCACATGCAGGTTGGGAATTTTCGCAAGCAGGTTCAGGAGCTCTTCGGAAATGCCGTCGGAAAAATACTCCTGGTCAGGATCGGCCGACATGTTGACGAACGGGAGTACCGCGATCGACGCTGCAGAAGACGTTTGCGTTACTTCGGTTGCGTCATCACCAACGGCCGCAGTTCGTTCGGCCTGCTCGACGAGGCCTTGCCGTTCCCACAGGAAGTAACCAAGAGACAGAACCAGCACAGCGATGATTGTGTAGTTGAGTTTCTTTCCGGTCGTCGCTGTAACAGACTCATCGGCATCGACGTCTTCTGTTTTCTTAAGGCCGTCCGGCGTTATTTCGAACGCCCACGAAAATAGCAGTACCAGAGGTAGGCCCGCCAGCAGAGCAACGATGAAGAATGCTTCAGTCCACTCGGGGAGGCTCAGTGGATCGCTGACCGTCTCGATGACCTGTATGATCAGCCACGCGATCACGATGTAAGTTACGCCGACGCGAAATACATTTCGCCTCTTGAGTTCCTGGAAGATGCTGCTCATATGCTTCTTGTGATCGTGACCACCGAGCGCTAAATGTACCAGATTCGTGAGGAAATCCGGCAACGACATTCTCTAGAAACATCGATGAACGTCACGCAGTCGCGGGTGCATTGCTCCTGGGCAACTCGGTATTGCTTGCGAAAGTCAGGCCATGGGCGATGTAGATTTTACTCTACGGCTTCCGGAGCGGAATCTCGCTTGCAGTAATAGGGGTAGGCGGTGGTCTGATCTTGCGGCCAGTCAGAGGGAATATAGCGCCAGCGTTGATAGAGCCATAGGTACTGTTCAGGGAATTGCCTGATCAGTGCTTCTTGGTGGGACGTGATCTCCTGGGTCACTTCCTGGTCGTCGGTATAGTCGCCGACTGGCTTGGATAGGGTGCGACACTGTAATACGTATGTGTTGTTGCTCTGGCGAATGCAAAAGATAATGACGATCGCGGCGTTGACCCGACGAGCGAACACGGCGGGGGCCCGGCTGACGGGTACGGGCAGGTCGAAAAAGCGAACATAGATGCCGCCTTCTCTGGTTTTGGTGTTCTGATCGATTAGCATCGCAATGCTACGCATATTCTTGAATGCGGAGAGTATGCCTCTAGCTGCACCGCGGGAGGCGATAACCTCACCCCCGTAAGCTGTCCGGCAACGATGTAGTTGACTTTGGAGGTAGGCGTTGGTGATCGGCGCGGCGATCGCTGAGCAGGGGATATCATTGGCGTTTAGGCCCATCTGCACCAGTTCCCAGTTCCCCAGATGAGGGGTGACGAAAACGATGGGTTGCTGTTGGGACTGCGCGGCGGCGGCGAGGGTTTTAGCGTCGATACTGAATAGCTCTCCGATGCGCTTTGGATGGCTAAGCAGCCACATCGATTCGAGAAATGTTAGGGCAATGTTTTGCAGCGATTGCCGGCCGACGTTGAGGCGGTGGGCGCTGTCCCAGTCGGGGAAGGCGATCGCCAGGTTGGCGACAATGAGTCGACGGTAGCTGGGGATACAGAAGACTAAGTGACCGATGGCACGGGCCAGCAGGCGGTTAAAAGCGAGTGGTAGGCATCGAATCGAGGTTACGCCGGTAAACATGCAGACGCTTAGGATCAACTGAGTGATGCGGCGGCGGAGGAGGCGCCGTTGCATGGAATTGGCCATTATTCTTTACGGCATTTACGCTGGTGTCTGGGGATGGGTAGAAATTCGCAATTGCCGCTGGAGGCGTGAACGCTGTGAGTGAACATCACGTCAGGGGTCGAGGCGAGCGATTTTTTTAATGTTTCTATCTCTTTGCGCACGGCTTGGTATTCAACATTGTTGGACTCGCCATAATTCCATTCACTATATTCCCCAAAGAGAGTACCACTCTCCTGCAGTTCCAGTACCGGGTGATAGGTGAGCGGCCAGGGTTCACCGTCGGGTAACGGCGGAGCGGGGTCCGCGCTGGAGATCGTCTCGGGCAACGGGTCCCACATCTCCAAGTGCCTGAGGATCCGTTTGATGAACTCGGGTTCTTCGATGAGCGCAATGACCCGCATCATGGCGCTACTGGAGCGTTCTCTTCTACTGGTCATTCGATGATAATTTGGCCATCATTAGCGATGCGTCAATGCGTGAGATTTGCGTACAGTGAGTGTCGGGTCTACGCCTACCTGGAGAATAAGTATGAAGAATTCGTTCGCAGGCTTGTTAGCAATATACCTTGCCTTCTTCACTTCCACAGTCCTGTCGGAGCAAACGTTTCCTACGGTGGAGATTGAGCCTTCGACGTTGGAGCTCAAAGTCGGGGATACTGTCCAGCTCAAGGGAGTGGTCAAAGATGCGGACGGCAACATCGTCCCCGACGCGCAGGTGCTTTTCTTCGGTTCGCGAATCAACCTCACAGTAACGCCGGGCGGCCTGGTGACAGCCATTCATCCCGGAGAACACAAGGTAACGGCGTTGTCTCCCACGCAGCGTATCGAAGGCGAGCCGGACAGTTACACCAGATCGTGGGAGCCCGGCATTCGCGGCAAGCTTGAAATCGTCGTACCGGAGCCGCCGCTGAGTAGCATTCAGATCGACGGCATTCCTGACCCACTTTACACGGGCACGACGGCGGCGCTTCGCGTCAGCGGAATTGATGAAGCCGGCGTCGAGCGACATGACCTGGCGCCCGTATTCACGATCAGCGAGAGCGGCGCGGCAGAAACCGATGGATTTGGCACCATCACTGGACTTGAAGCGGGGGCCGTCACGATTACCGCGACCGTCGATGAAGTCGAGGCAACCGCAACGATCAACGTAAAGACTAATCCGATTCGCTCGATCGAACTCACCGCATCTGAGAGCGAAGCCCGAACCGGCGATGTAATTCATTTCAACGCGGTCGCACGGGATATAAAGGGTGCGATCGTTGTCGATGTGCCGGTTGAATTTTCTCTGCGCAGTAGTCTTGACCCCAATCATCCCGAAGCGCGCGGGGCCGGCGCATCTGCAATGATTCTCGACGACGGTCGTTTCGTCGCCGAGCAGCAAGGCATATACACGGTGGTCGCGATGTCTGGCAGCGCCGTGGCGAGGGCAAGTGTCCGGATTGAGCGGCGCGATGTGACCCGCGAATTCGAGTTTCTTGGCCAGGCCCGAATTTCCGACCACTTCACGTCAGATTTCTGGATTTGGGAAGGCGTGGACGGCCGGGATTACGCCATCGTTGGCAGTTGGGGCGGTCCAGGAAAAATCTATTTCTACGACGTCACTGATCCTACTGCGATGGAGCTTGTCGATACCGTCCAGGTTGATGCGCGCACGGTTAACGATGTCAAGATATCAGAAGATGGCCGCATTGCTGTCATCAGTCGGGAAGGGGCATCCAATCGCAGGAACGGCATCGTCATTCTTGACGTTAGCGATCCTCGCGACGCAAAGATCCTGTCTACTTTTGACGATCAGCTGACGGGCGGAGTGCACAACGCTTTCATTTACGATAATCACGTGTACGCGGTGAACAATGGACGCCGCTGGGATGTCATCAATATTGATAACCCGAGCGAGCCGTCGCGCGTAAGCCGTTTCGAGACCACCACTCCGGGTCGTTCGGTGCACGATGTCTGGGTTCGGGACGGTATCTTGTATCAAGCGGGCGCAACGGACGGCATCATCGTGGTCGATGTCGGTGGCGGCGGCGATACTGGGCCTGGCGGTTCTCCCGAGCGTCCGGTTGAAATGGGGCGTGCCGATCAGATAACCGGATGGAATCATGCCGTCTGGCCCATGCAGAGCGGTTCCGCTGGGAAAATGTATGTCTTCGCCGGTGACGAGACTTTCTATGACGACCCGCGCGTTCCCGAAAGGCTGGAGTATGATCCCGACGAGAAAATTCCATCTCGAGCGGGTGGCTGGGTTCACATTATTGAATTCGACGATCCGGGAAATCCGCAAGAAGTTGCTCAGTACAGAGTTGGGGACTTCGGTGTTCACAATTACTGGATCGATTGGGAAGAGGAACTCATGTACACCGCCTACTACCAGGGCGGCCTGCGCGTCCTTGACGTCTCCGGCGAGCTAATCGGAGACCTGTATGCGCAGGGGCGAGAGGTTGGCAGCTTTTATTCCGCTGATCCCGAAGGATTTATTCCGAATGCGGCCATGGTCTGGGGACCACAGCCGCACAAAGGCACCATTTTCTTTACCGACCATCACAGCGGTCTATGGGCGGTCCGGCTAAAGGAAAAAGAAGACGAAGATAAAGAGCAAGATTCGGCAAGTCCATGATGGAGCGTCGTGCGATAAGGTTTCTTGCTGCATGGTGGGTCGCTTCAGCAATCTTCGCGTCAACGACGACCCTGGCGTCGGGCGATCCCGTCGAGAACAACTACTACGTATACGTTGCCGCCGAGTCCGAAGACACCGTGCACCTGGTGAGATTCGGTCCCGACGGTGGAGAAGTTCTAAAGACGATAAGAGTCGGCGCTTTTGCGACGGAGATCGAGGGGCCTCACGGTATTCGGGTATCGCCTGATGGTCGATACTGGTACGTATCGATAGCGCACGGCCTGCCGTACGGATCTGTCTTCAAGTACGCAACCGGAGACGATGTCTCGGTTAGTGATGTACAGGTAGGGCTGTTCCCCGCGACCATGGATATCAGCAGTTCGACCGGCTTGATGTTCGTCGTGAACTTTAATCTTCACGGCGATATGGAACCCAGCACCGTCTCGGTGATCGACACGGTATCGATGCTCGAGGTTGCGCAGATCGAACAAGGCCTGATGCCACATGGCTCGCGTACCAGCCCGGACGGAAAGTTTCACTACTCAGTGGGCATGATGGACGACACACTGTACGAGATCGACGTCATGAATCTGAAGATTGGCAGAACGCTGCATCTCACTGCCAATGACGAGAGTTCCGCGAATAAGAACGTCGACCACGATGGCCATCACAGTGTGGTAGTCAAGCCAACCTGGGTACAGCCACACCCGTCAAAGCCACTGTTGTACGTCGCGCTGCAGGGAGCCGACCAGATTGTTGAAGTCAGTTTGCAAGGCTGGAAAATTACGCGCCGGTTCCACACGCAGAAAGGACCCTATAACCTGGCCGTTACACCGGACGGAAAGATGATCATTGCGACCTGCAAGTCGAACAATTCAACGGCAATCTGGGATCTCGAAACAGGCAAGGAGTTGGCAAACGTCGCCGCAAGCCGCCGCATAACACACGGCGTCACCGTGAGTCCGGATAACCGCTTCGCGTTTGTAACCGTCGAAGGAGTCGCAGACGACCCGGGAACGGTCGACGTTATCGATCTTCGGACGTTCGAAACGCGGGCGTCCATCGACGTTGGCAAGCAGGCATCCGGCATCGACTTTTGGAAAATGGAGTAAAGCGGAGAACCGTCTGCAGGTACTTCTTGCGCACTGGAGTTTGCGTCCGAGCACAGACTCAGCCCGATCAGTAAAGGTACCAAAGTGAGCCTATTGACCAGTATCGATCTCAGAATCGTCTAGCTCGCCTCCGCGCAGACAAATCTGTCGCCTTCGGGCCAGCAATAATCCGGCCAGCCAAACGTACGCCAATACTCAACCAGGCCCTGTTCATCGGCCCATGCCTTAAATTCATCTGTTGCCCAGACATTGCCGCACATGGGCAACCATACATTGGGCCCATACCAGTCAAATGGGTACTCCGCAGCATCCCATGCATCGAAAAACAGCGGCGTCAGGTGATCAAACATACAGGCGCTTGCATTGAACCAGTTGATGAACTCAGTCTCGGCCAGGACGTGCCGCGCCACAGCGATCGACTCGGCGGTCTGCGCTTCGTTCTCTGGAATGCGGTAGGCAATCCGCATCTCATCGAGGTATTCAAGAAGTGGGTCAGGCAACACGCCATTGTCTACCATACACTCAATATCCTGGCCGCATGAATTTGCTCCCTTTTGCCAACGAGCGAAATTCGGCGTTCTACTGCCGAGTTCCGTTTGCAAATCATACAAAGATATCGCCTCTTCGAGGTCAGGCTCGTTCCCCATGTACTGCATTACGACTGCATAAATCTTGATACTGCGTACTGACAGAGGGTTCAACTCGTAGACCTCACGCGCCACTCGGCGGGCTTCCTTCAGCCGTCCAGCCTCCCGCAGATGACGCGTGTATTTGTTATACAGTTCGTTCTTGTCCGGCTGCATTTCAATAAATGCCAGAAACTGTTGCTCACCGCCGATCCACGGATTTTTGTGGTCATATTCATTCGGCAGCAAGAGCAATGATTCGCCGAGGCGATCGCATATCGCAAAAGCTTTTTCTGCAAGAGCGATCGCTTTAGGCGAGTTTTCTTCAATGGTTACGTTTCGGTCGTAGGTCGGCTGTACCCAGTACGCCCACGCCAAGCCCGACATTGCCTCGGCAAAATTTGGGTATTCCTCGATCAAATCTTCATATAAATCGATGCTCTCCTGAGGCTTGTGCTCGAGGTCGGCTCCACGCAGTTCAAGATAATGCCGGGCGGTGTAATAGCGCTCCAATGCGCTTGGGTCAGTTGGCATTTCACAGCGTTGCGCCGCCAACGTTTCGATCGAAATCATATTGTCGCCGGAGCCGAGAATTTCGGCGACACTGGCCGCGAGTTCCTCCTGCGCCTTGAACAGCTCATCCACGTCTTCGTCCAGGTCTCCGCGCCAAAGCACGTTGCCTAGGGCGTCTTCGAGTGTGGCGCGAATTTGCATCTGGTTGTCGTTCATCCGCACGGTGCCGGCTAGAATGTGCTCGACGTTCAGCCGGGAAGATATTTCGGACTTGCTCATTCCCGCCAATAGCGGTGACGCTGCAGACTCGTAGCGAATGACGTCAATAGAGCGGGATCTCATCAGTAAACTGGTGACTTCGTATGTCAGGGCTCGTGAAATCGTCCTGCCAAGGGAATCGTCTGTCTGGATCGTAAATGGCAATACGACAATGCTGCTTCTCTGCAACGTTCCTTCCGGCAAGTTTCTTACAACCCAGGCGCCGGCGGTTATCGCGATTACGCCGATGACCACAAAGTCAACAAGTACGCGGCGGCCGGTATGATGGTGCCAGGGGTGTTCGAAAAACCAGGCAATCGTGATAGTGACTGGAAAGAGCGCAATGCCTGCAATCACGGACCATCGAACCGGATCGTCGATGATGCCGAGGTAGGGTAAGACCACTTCCGCGACCTGCACCAGCAACCAGAAAAATACGGCATGGCCAATAGCAGCGCGTACAACGTGCCGGCGGCGCAGTTCACTCCAGAATGAAGACTCGGTCATAGCCTGACCTTTACACTTAATGCTTTCTTATTATTTGAAGTGCCGTTATTGGCAGCAATAGTTGGCGCTAATCGCAAGTATATCGCACTGACAACGGATTTAGCAGACAGGCGTTTAGCCGGTATTCTGCGGCCATCTCGTCGTCCCCTTTGGCTGACAAAATCTCGGCGAGTCTCAGCAGCAATTCGGCATCATTGGGATGTCTTCGCATGATTTGAGTCAGATCCAGGTTCTCCGCTTCGAGCCTGCGTGTACTTAACAAGGACAAGCGCTCAATTGCGGGCAATGCAGGACAAAGAAAACGTGCATCCTCCAGGTCCTGCCGCGCCAGTTCCTGAACAACGGATCGCCTGACAGGATCGATGAGTGGCAGTAACGCAAGGCGCGTCTCCGCTCTTAGCAGATGGACCAGGCCGGCTTCATTCAAGCCTTCGGCCCAAAGGTCGAGGTCCGTTATCATCTGCTCCAGTGCCGACTGGCTCAGACGCGCAGGCCCGGCGAGCCTCCGACCGGCGGCAGCCAGTTTGATGATCAAGTCGCGGTCTATCGGATATTCGCAGGACTGGAGCACCTCACTGATGCGTAACAACTCAGCGTCTGCCAGGCCAAGCGGCTCCCACAATGCGGTCATGACAGCATTTTGCAGGTGATACTGGTCATTGATGCGGTCACGGAAGCGGTGAGTCCACAGCAATTGGCCATCGGCTTCAAACAGCTGCACATTCAGCCGGATATTCAGCCGGGTTTGATTGATCGTTCCGGTGACCAGATAGTCCGCACCCAGTGCGTGTGCCTTTTCTGACAGCGGAATTGCGACCAGCGAAGAATGCCAGGCACTCTCTATTTCAATGACCCTGATTTCGGGAAGTGAGGCCAGCAGCATCCTGAATCGTTGGGCAAGATGATGCGTCATTTCAATGGTGCCCGGCTGAGTGTCGGTTGGCTCGAAAGGAAGCACCGCGATCACCGGCCGGTTAAAGGTGTCGCTCCATTGTTGCCACGCAAGCAGGCCAGTGGCAACACTGACAATCGCAAGTAGCGCCACATCACCTGCGATCGACAACAATTCGCGTTGATGCCAGGGGTGCTCGAAGAACCAGCTCAGAATCAACACGAGAGGAAATCCGGCTAAACCGCCCATGATTAACCAACGAACAACACGCTCGCTGATCAAGTCGGTTCCCGACACTGCGTCTGCCACCTGCAGCAGCAGCCAAAATAGAGCGATATAAATTATGCCTGCCCGGATGACTCTCCGGTTTTTGAGTTGTTTATAGATTTCGACAATGCGCGACATGATAGGAAATTCTATCGCATTGCGAGGGTTGCACGGACAATAGATGCCTTTCGCCGCTTGCCACCATCGTAAATCGCTGCATACACTCTCCAATACAAGTACTGTCGAATACGGCGCGACAAAGTGCGCGGAGCCAAGGGGGCTATCATGAAAAAGTGTAATGCAGGCATTACGATCCTTGTTGCTGTTGCCACACTGTTCGCAAGTCCGGATGCGTTTGCAGGCGAGAAAAAAGCGCTGGTTGGAGGTCGCTTGATCGACGGGCTGCTGGGGCCGCCCATCGCGAACAGTGTCATTCTTATTGATGGCGAGATCATCGAGGCGGTGGGTACGACGGAAACACTGCCGGTACCGCCGGGTTATGAACAGATATCCACTGAAGGCATGTCTGTTTTAGCGGGCCTCTGGGACATGCACGTGCATCTGATGATCAACGGCCATTCGGATTACGAACACTGGGACAAGACCTACGCGGATCGTTTCGCCACAGAGATCATGCCGGCGTCGGCGTACCAGTTATTGCTGGCGGGAGTGACCACGGCACGAGACTTAGGCGCACCGCTCGAAGATTCCCTCGAAGTGCGAACCAGGATTGAGAATGGAGAGATCGCCGGTCCCCGTCTCTTTATCTCCGGCCCTTTCATACAGCATGTTGCGTACCCCGGTACAGAGGCTTTTCGTTGGGGTGTGAATGGAGTCCGCGATGCACGCGCCAAAGTCAGGCGACTCGCTGAGGCTGGTGTCGATGTGATCAAAATGGTCGATCAGGATGAAATGACCTTCGAGGAGGCTGCGGCCATCGTTGACGAGGCGCATAAACACGGCCTTCCGGTTGTTGCACATTCACATAGACCGGAAGAGATACGTCGTGGGCTCGAGATTGGTGTAGATAATTTCGAACATACGGGCCTTGCCGCCGCACCAGAATATCCGCCGGACGTAATGACGCTGCTGAAGGAACGTACCGCGACCGGTCGTGTGCGCGGCGGACCGCTTTACTGGACGCCAACGGTCGAAGGGCTGTGGAACTACGATCTGATCATCGCCAATCCGGAACACCTGGATAATGATTGTTGGAAACTCGGTCTTGAGTCGGACACGATCGCGGACATTGAGCAGTCCATACAAAGCCCCAAGGAGTTGCTGTACTTTGATCTGACACCCAAGCGCAAACCGACGTTGATCAAAAAGATTCATCAACTGCGTAACGCGGGGGTGGTTCTCCTCATCGGCACCGATAGCGGCATTCCGATGAAGTTTCATTGTCAGTCCACCTGGAATGAACTCGACGTATGGGTGAACGTAATGGGCATTCCGCCGCAGGAGGTATTGCGAGCGGCGACCTACTGGCCTGCCAAGATGATGAAAGTATCGGACAGGTGGGGCACGGTCACGGCTGGCAAGTACGCGGATATCATTGCGGTCCGCGGCGATGTTCTCAAGCACATTAACTTGCTGCAGCGAGTCGACTTTGTGATGAAGGGTGGAATTGTATACAAACAGGACGGTTTGATCGTCGAGCAATAGTCTGCATGAAGGATAAGAATTTCTGTCGCGACGTTTGGCCAGGCCGAACGGTATCTGCCGGAGCATCGCCCAGGCGATATCCGGTACCGGGTAATAGGTGAGCGGTAAGGATTCACGGTCGGGTAACGGCGGATCGGGGCCAGTTGGCCTTACGCCGAGTATCAACCGGCGAGTCGTCGATAACTGTGGCGGCCGCAGGGTCATCGATCAGTTCAGCTAGTCTTCTGTGGTAATGTAGATAATATGTCTTTATTTCAGGAACTTAAGCGCCGTAACGTCATTCGCGTTGCCTTGCTGTATCTCATTGCTTCGTGGCTGCTGCTGCAGTTAGCCGACGTTCTGTCCTCGATCCTTCCGGTACCCGACTGGACAGGGTCTTTCGTCTTCATGATGTTGCTGATCTGCCTGGCGCCGGTATTGATCTTCTCGTGGATTTACGAGATGACGCCCGAGGGATTGAAGCGTGAAAAAGACATTGATCGCTCGACGTCGATCACGAGTAATACGGGCAAAAAGATCAATGGAGCAATTATTGTCCTGTTGATCCTGGCAATCGGCAGCCTGATTGCCGACCGACTGATGCCAGAAGCTGCCGCCCCGGTTACTGCGAATGTGACGGCGGAGCCGGTTCATAAAATCGCCGGTAATACGATCGCCGTGTTGCCATTTACCGATCTCAGTGCTGAAGGCGACCAGCAATTTTTTACTGATGGCCTTTCGGACGAATTGCTGAATCTCCTGGTTCGCGTGGACGGACTGAAGGTCACGTCACGAACCTCCTCATTTGCATTTCGTGGCTCTAGCCTTGGAATTCCCGAAATTTCGAAAACGTTGGGCGTTGCCCATGTCCTGGAAGGCAGCGTCCGCAAATCAGGTAATCGAATTCGCATCACGGCGCAGTTGATAGAGGCCGATACGGATAAACACCTTTGGTCCGAGAACTTCGATCGTGAGTTGGACGATATATTCGCGATCCAGGATGAAATTGGCAACGCGATAGTGAACGCATTGAAGGGCGCAATGGGCATAGCCGAGCCTGTGGCGATTAAGGTTGTAGCAGCGACGGATAATGTGGACGCGTATGCTCTATATCTGCAAGCACGGGAATTATTTATAAAGCGTCAGAATTTACCGGAGAGCATTCGCTTGTTTCACCAGGCCATCGCACTCGATCCCGATTTCGCCCGCGCATGGGAAGGATTGGCCGCCGTCGAGATCGTTGCTGACGACTGGGTGTTCGGTGACGGCGTATCTCATGCGCCGCTTGCACTGGAGGCCGCGAACAATGCTCTTGCACTGGATTCGGATCTGTCCATGCCGTTCGCAGTCATTGGATCGCATGCCGGAAATTGGGAGTCGAACCCGATCGAGGCGATGCGTAATTACGACATTGCGCTGCAGAAAGACCCAAAGAACACCACCGCGATGCTTTGGCGGGGCATTGAATTAAATTTTCTTGGCTATTTCGACGACGCTATTCGCTCGTTTGAACACTGTCTTGAAGTCGATCCCGGTTATTTAAATTGCAAACACCATATGTCAGTCGCATACCTGAACAAGGGAATGCAAGCTCGGGCCCTGGAAATCTTTGAGCCAACGCTCGAGCAGAATTTCCATTCCGCAAGCGAGGCATTCGTTTCTTATTACGCGAGGAACGGACAGCGCAATCTCGCGCTGCTTATCGCGGATGTACAATTCGATTTAGCCGCGGCGCCGGTGGTTGAGTGGATTCGTGCGCTCGAAGAGCCCGATGCTGATCATAGCGCAGGCCTCGCGCGGCTAAGACATTGGGAAAGCCAAACCGATTCCGGGATCAGCCTGTCCGACCTGTCCATAGTCCTGTTAGCCTTCGGCGCCTACGAAGAATTCGCAGCCTCCCGTATCTCGGGCTTCTACACGTGGCTTCCGGATGCCCGGGATTTTCGGGCGACGCCACTCTTCAAAAAAATGTTTCGTGAAAATGGTGTGCTGGCGTACTGGCAGGATAGAGGATTTCCGGACTTCTGTCGGCCGCTCGGCGATGACGACTTCGAGTGCGATCAGCTGAACTAGACTGGTGAGCCCCAACAGATAGGCGATTTATGCATGCGAGTGTTTCTTGTCGCGCAGATAGGTCTCCGCAAGACTACGCTGGGCGCTTTTCAGGGCGTATCGGCCCGGCCTCTAGCTTCGGCAAGTGCGGGCAGTGCCGAGTCTGCATTGTGCCAGATGTTCGCAAGTGCGCTATAGGCTTCGCGAGAAACGGTCGCATCGCCGGTTTGGGCAGCGGCGCGCGCCAATCCCAGTAGCGAATGAGTGCGCAGCAGGGTTCGCGAAAGCTGATCCTGATAGGCAAGGGATGCTTGTTCAGCGCGGCCAAGCTCCATAAGAACGTCGCCAAGCAACTCGGCGGTCGGCTTGGAGATCCTCGGCGGTCCGTACCGGAACGGCATGCTGGTATGTCGTGTGACCGCTTCGCGCAGCAGTTCCAGCGCTTTCTCATGATCGCCTTCCGACAGCGCGAGTATGGCGTCGAGTTCCAATTGCAATATGGCAACTTCTTCGGCTACCAGAATGATTTCGGAGTTGCCGTGCCTGCCGGGATGCATGTCTGCCATCAATTTTCGCGCCTTGTCCAGCTGCCCAAGTTTTGTCGCCGCGAATGCGCGTGCGAAATTATAGTGCGGGCCTGGAATATCGACGCCCACAGGCGCAAGCCAATTTTCGGCGTCGTCCCATTTCTCGGTATCAAATATATAGCGCGCGAACATCGCACCATAATAGGCTCGTTCGCGAGGCAAAGGATCATTGCCGAGGCGCTCACGCGTCGTTCGCAGCATCGTCTCCGCGTCCTCGAGGCGGCCCTGCTGCAGACGGCCATAGTGAAGCCAATAGCGGTGATGCCACGCCTCGCGGCTCCGTGCTCCCTCGCCAACAGTTTTTTTCGATTCAACGCTCAGCGCCGTCAGGTTGGCGGCGATCATGTCGTCCCAAAGGCCAAGCGCGACATAAATATGCGACGTCATGTGTTGCGCGTGTGCAGCGCCAACGGAAATTTTCCCGTACGCCCGCGCCATGGGCAGGCCAAGGATGGCATGCACCGGATCGTCATAGGAGTGAATCAGGTAGTGCGCAGCGCCCGGATGCAGGCGGTTGGCGTCCCACACCGGCGTCAGTACGGCAGCGGCCTGCATATAGCTTGCGTAATCCCGGTTGGCGCTGCCGACCCCAAGGATGGACAGGCCGAAAAACGCCCGCGCTTCATGATCGTCCGGGTACGCCAGATACAGTCGGCGCATGGCGTTCCGGTAGTGGATATCCCGCTCGAGCTTACCAAGATCTTTGGTTTTCCCGGTCATGCCGAACAGGATTTCCGCCGCTCTGACATACTCTTTCTCGCGCTGGGTTTGTGCCTTGGCGGCGCGTTCATCAGACGTATCACCGAGCCTGTTGAGCACGTCCTGGGCCGCTTGTTGGGACTGCCTGCGCCACAGGGAATGATGATAGGTCATCGCTTCGCCCCAATAGGCCATGGCGAAATCTGGATCGATGGTCTGTGCTTGCCGAAACGCCACAGCCGCGAGGTCATACTCGAAACTGTGCATGTACAGAACACCGCGGATGAACTCCGGTTGCGCGTCGGGCGCGCCGGAGCTTGGGAATTCGATCTCTCCGAGAAAGACTTCCTCAGCTGAAGTGAACGATGGCCATGAGGAAAAAACAAGAAGTAAGAGCGAACCTCCGATCCGGACCCGTATGCGTAGCAGGGCAAGCATTGAGCGAATCCTCTCCTTCAATATTGTCTGATTGTTCACAAGTTTGAAGTGGTCAATAATTTCCGGACATTTTATCACGACTCACGAAGAGGACCCGCGTTGGCGTGGATTGAAGCGGAAATACGGCCGGGCTTTCGGTGATCGGGCGTGCCATTTCGGTGGACGATTGATTGGAGCCGGCGCAGGGTCATCGTTCAGTTTAGCTATCCTTCTCGCGCCGCGCGAGCGGTTGGAAAGGAGAGCAGCTTGTGACGCAGCGCTTCTGCGCCCAGATAACGGCGACGATAGCGGAAGAAGGACCGGATCAGCTTCGGCAGTACAAACACGTACTGCCGATGCGGCACCGGGGCGAGCAGCTTATCTTCTCGCCTTCAAGCAGACGTGCAATAAATCTGAGTCGTTCATCCATCGGTTTACACTCATTCCCAGGCATCCGGGCTCTCCCCAAATGCGTCATGTGTAAACCATGTGTCCGGCCCCCTGTGTCAGGATAGTTGTCGCATCCACAGGGGTTCGATATGACAAGAGCGTATTCCATCGCTTTCAAGCAAAAGATGTTGCAGCGGCTGACCGGAGGGAACGCAGTGAGTGCTGCGCAACTCTGTAGGGAGACGGGCGTTCGACAACAGAACTTGTCGCGCTGGCTAACCGAGGCGCGTAGCCTTCCACTCGTGGCAACTGACAAACCTACCATTCGAGAATGGACTGTTGAACAGAAAGCTCGGGTCCTGGCCGACGCGTCAACTCTGAACGGCGAGGAACTGACTGCGCATCTTGAGCGCGAGGGTATAAAACTCGCCGAGTTTGAGCAATGGCGCCTTGCCCTTGAGGAAGGCGGTAGAGCATCCACCGCTACCACCAGGCGTATCCGAAAACTGGAACGTGAACTCACGCGAAAAGAAAAGGCGCTTGCCGAGGTGGCCGCACTCCTGGTTCTAAAAAAAACGATAGAGAGTGTTTACCACGACGAGGACGAAGGCATCGACGGGACGAGCGAGAACTGATTCTTTCCGCGATTGATAAGGCGCAGGCGTCGGGCGCTCGGTTGGCGGCAGCGTGCCAAGTTGTTGGCATCTCAGCACGTACCATTCAGCGCTGGCGAGAGCAGCCGGGTGGTGATGACCGCCGCTGTGGTCCTCATCACCAACCGCATAATGCCCTCTCAGTCATCGAGGAAGCACAGATCGTGAGTGTGCTGACAAGTTCTCGATACGCGGGGCTGTCTCCTAAGCAACTTGTGCCACAGCTTGCCGATGAGGGGCTGTATCTTGCCTCGGAGTCAACGATGTACCGTCTTCAGCACCGTCACGGCCTGCGCGGCCGGAAGCGAGCCGCGAGTCGAACGCACGTGACCCGTGCCTGCACGGTTCATCGTGCGACTCAGCCCAACCAGGTCTGGAGCTGGGACATCACGCGATTACCAACGACCTTGCGCGGTTGGTACCTGCATCTGTACCTGATAATGGACGTTTGGAGCCGCCGCATCATGGGATGGCGAGTCGCAGACGCCGAGTTCGCCGCCATCGCCTCGGAACTCGTCACGCAGATCTGCCGTGACGGCAACATCGACCCCCGGGGTCTCGTACTGCACTCGGACAATGGCGCAGCGATGCGTGGCAGCACGATGATCGCAACGTTGCAGTGGCTCGGTGTCGTGCCATCCTTTAGCCGCCCTCACGTCTCCGATGATAATCCGTACTCGGAAGCACTCTTTCGAACACTGAAACACACGCCGGCATACCCGCATTTACCGTTCGTCGATATCACCTCCGCAGAGTGCTGGGTTGCCCGCTTCGTCGACTGGTACAACGGCATACATCGACACAGCTCAATTCGGTATGTGACACCCGATGAGCGTTACTTCGGCCAAGAACACGACATCCTTGCGCGCCGTCGCGATCTCTACGAGCACGCTCGCGCCGCCAACCCGGAAAGATGGACCGGAGCAGTCCGAGACTGGACGCCTGTTGGCCTCGTGACTCTCAATCCGGAGCGGCTAACGACCAATGCCGATGTGCAAACCACGCGACAACAATCTTGACACTCACCGCCGGTATTAAGGTGTAAACCATGTGACCGGAATACACCTTGAAAAATTGGTGGCCAGGGGCGGAATCGAACCACCGACACGCGGATTTTCAGTCGTGAGTCGGATCGCTTCAGGCTTTATATTTCAAAGAGTTACCGGGGCGTCCGTTGCCCAGTTTGCAGTACGATGCAGGACCGTGCATAACTAGTTCACGCAAAACTCACGCAAGGATCTACGGTTCTGCATGAACTCGACTCTAGCTCTCGCTATCATCTTCCAGTAGCGCTGCTGGATCCTCTTCAGGTAGTTCTAGGAGCGGAATCGCCCGAACGGCACTGCCGGCAATGCCCTTGATAGATCCGTACATTCCAGTCGTATTCAAAAGAACCTTTTCTATCTGCTTCTCTCTCTTCTTCCAGATGCCCCTCATCGAACGCTGCTCGGATTCAAGGTCTGATTTCATCTGGGTAAATCCTTCCACTATCCCCTCGATTTGCATCTGAAACTCATTGCTTGTTAGGTAGTCGTAGAGCATCCCCATCTTGTCACCCTTGTTTTCCTGAGTAACGATAGCGCTACTGATCTGGATAATAGATTCCCGCAACACGGTACACAGGCCCTTGAATTCATCAAAGGAACACACCCATACACCATCTCTCAATCCCAGGCGGTCCATGTCAGGCGGCATTACCTCCGTTACGAGCACACCGACATTGGCATTGCGGTCTTGTATATCAGCTTTGAATTTCTCAATCCAAGTTGGTTGGAAATTCTTGGTCCGTTTACTCTCATAATAAATAATGCCGCAGTTCGGCCGGGAGCGTGTGTGTACGACCTGTAGACAGTCAGCGCCTCGCTCGCCCTTCTTTATTTCTTGAATATCGTCCAGCGGGAATTGGGCGGCTAGCCACTCTTCGATAGCCAGCTCCTGGACCTCGCCTTGAGTCTGCATAGATCCTTGCTCCTGCTTTCGCTTCATCTCCTCCGTGAGCTTTTTTTGGTCGGCCAGCTGCTTCTCAAGCTCCTTCAATTTCAACTCGCTCTTGCCGCTTTCTTCCTTTGAAATCTTCAAGCGCTCCGCTGCAATTCGATTACTTAGTTCCTTTTCGGATTCTGCCTTCAGCCTTTCCTCAAGCTCGTCCTTTTCTCGCTTCAGCTTTTCAAGCTCGGCACTAGCTTTGTGTGCCTCCTTTAGTTTCTTTGATTTTTCGTCAAGTTCTTCACGTAAGGTGGAGAGAGCTCCTTGCTGCTCGTCCTCTGCATCCTTTTTAAGCTTTCGTCTTAGGCCCGCTTCCTTTTCCTTGAGTTGCTCGGTGACCTGTTGAGACAGCAACTCAGATTGCTTTCTCTTTTCTTCCTCCAAGTCTTTGCGCTGTTGCTCAAGCTCTGACGTCTGCGACTGGAGCACTTTTTTCTCACGCTGAAGCTCGTCTTGATACTTCTTTTTGAGTTGCTCGTCGACCTGGTGATACAGAATGTCGTTTACGTCAATCTCGGTGCCACAATTTGGGCACGTAATGGTCGTTTGATCTTTGCTCATTCTTTGATACTCAACTTAAAATCAACCCACGTCTGTCCTATTCGCGCAAGACCACCGACATTTGGCGCTCTAACTGCCGATAGTCTCCCAAGTGCGCCGTCATCAGGCTTTTCCAGAGCTTGCCGTGATTCGGCACGCTGAAATGCAGCAACTCGTGCACGATGACGTAATCCTGCAGCTCATCATCGAGACCCAGGAGTTCCGAGTTGAAATTGAGGTTGCCGTTCGTCGAGCAGGATGCCCACTTGTTTTTCATGTCGCGGACACCCAGCCAGTTGACCGATACGTCGAGCCTCTCCGCCCACGAGTACACTCTCGCCTTGAATTCCCGTTTTGCCTCTGACCGTGTCATTGTTAAACCCGACTCGCCCGGTCGAGAACAGTAAAGAGATCATCGACAATATTCACGACCTTATCCAGATCGTCTACTTGCGCCGCAATCGCGAAGGTTACCTTCTGCCGAAGATCCCGCAGAGATGCCTCGCTTTGCCGCCAGTTCGGATACTCGGCGAACGCGGTTTTGATTTTTTCGCTAGCAGCCTCGGCGTCTTCGACCTTGGCATCCAGCAGGGATCGATAGACGAAATAGGTCAGGGCATCAAAACCCTTCTCTGCCTGCTCCTTCTTTCGCGTCTCATTCGCCTCTAACTGTTCGAATAGTTCCTCAAGCGCCTCCTGCGTACTCGTCTGCCGTTTCTCGAAGCCTTCCTGCACCGCCTGTGCCCGATCGGCCAAGGCGATCAGGTACGGGTCGTCGCTGTGTTCTTCGGCGATCTTGGTGATCGATTTGATCAAGTTGATGACTTTCGTAGCATCACCATCGTCGATCGCCTTGATGGTCTCGATGGTGTTCTCATCAATGACGAGGTATTCCGCCCGCGGCTCGGCAACGAAGTCAGAACCGATGTGTTTCTGAACCAGCTCGTTGGTTTTCTTCTGAAATGCACGGTCTACGTACACTCTATTGGCGTAGGCATTTCGAACCACGGCGTAAATAGCCGACAGCGTGCTATAAGGGTCAATAAAAGGTCGCAGGAATGCATCAGGCGAGATAATTTCGTAGAGCATCTCGATTTCTTTGTATTCCTTGAAGAATTCCTTGCGACGTTCCGGGTCGCGAAAGTGCTCGATAAGGGCATCGACATCTTTGTCGTCGAAATTGCGTTCGATCAGGCCGATGTATTCCAGGGCCTTCGACTCCATCTTGCTTTCGAAGAGAACCTTCAGCAGCTTGAGGTCTTTGACGATTGCATTGATCTCCTCGCTATCGAACGCAAGGGCCTTTTCCAGCTTGTCGAAAATGCCGACGAAATCGAGCACGAAACCGTGCGGCTTGACCATTTCTTGCTGCTCATTCTCATACGGTCGATTTACCCGGGCGATCGCCTGGAGCAAAGTGTGATCACGCATCGGCTTGTCGAGATACATCGCATAAAGCACCGGCGCATCGAAACCGGTGAGCAGTTTCTCGGTGACGATCAAGATCTTCGGTTGCTGGTCGAGTTTGCAGAAGTTCTTGCGAATCTGGCGCTCTTGCTTTGGATCGAGGTGAAATTCCTTCAGCAGAGCAGAGTCATTGTTGTTGCCGGTGTAAACGACTTCAGAATATTCCGGCGGTAGAAACTCATCGAGCGCGTGCTTGTAGAATGCACAAGCCTCGCGGTCGACGCCGACCAGGAATGCCTTGTAACCAAGTGGTTCAACGTTCTCCAGGTAATGCTCGGCGACATGCTGCGCCACCTTATTAATCCGATCTTTGCCCTTGAGGAAGTTTTTCAGGTTTACCGCACGTTCGAGGATCCTTGTTCAGTTCCTCAATATCGGCCACGCCTTCAGCTTCGGCCAGAGACAAAAATTCTTTATCCAGTGTTTCGTGCGGCACCAGCATTTCATTGGGCGCCAGATTGTAGTAAAGCGGTAACGTGGTACCGTCCTCTATGCTGTCGGCGATTGAATATTTGTGCAGATAGCCCTTGTCGTCCTCGCAGCCGAAGGTCTTGAATGTGCCTTTGCCGTAGTCGGTCTTGTCCACCGGCGTGCCGGTGAACCCGATGTAGGTCGCGTTCGGTAAGCCGGCCATCAGGAAGTTGCCGAGGTCCCCACCAGTAGTGCGATGGGCTTCGTCGATCAGGACGTATATGTTCGAGCGCGTGTTGAGGTCCGCCGGCATGTCGCGAAATTTATGGATCATCGTCACAACGATGCCGCGGTAGTCGTCCTTCAGCAGTTTGTTCAGCCGGGCGATACTGGTTGCGTGTTCCAGATTGCCCAAGCCCAGGGCCGCCAGATTCTTGAGCATCTGGTCTTCCAGCTCATTGCGGTCGATCATCAGAAGCACCGTCGGCTTGTCGGCTTTTGGCGATTTAAACAGCAGCTCGGCCGCTTTGATCATCGTGAAGGTCTTGCCACTGCCTTGCGTGTGCCATACAAGGCCCCGGCTTCGCGCCGGGTCCAATGCGCGATCCACCACCCGCTCCACACCGGCAGTCTGGTGCTGGCGCAGGATGTATTTGTTGAGTTCCTCGTCCTTCTCGGCAAAGACGATATAGTTCTTCAGGAAGGCAAGCACCTGCGGGATGGCACAGAAGCTCTTCACCTTGGCCTCGAGCTTGCCGACTTCCTCATGCTTCCAGTTGAAAATGTTCCGTCGAACCGTGTTCCAGCTCACCCCGTAGGAAAAACCAATGGCCTCGGTAGCGGTGAATATCTGCTCGGGCACGAAGAGCTCGGGCGTCTCACGATGGTAACGACGGATCTGGTCCACGCCCAAGGCGATCGCCTCACCCTTGTTGGCATTTTTGCACTCGATGACCAGCACCGGGATGCCGTTAATGAGAAACACCACATCCTCCCGTGTCCCGTAGTGGCCGTTGTGAAAGGCGAACTCTTCGGTGACTTCAAAAGCATTTCTCGTTTGATCGCCGTAATCGATCAGGACCAGGTCGCGCTCGCGCTTCTCTTCGTGGTCGAAAAACTTTCCCCGGTTGCGCAGGTACTCGACGAATTCCCGGTTGCCGTAGATATCGGGGTGGAGATGACGAAACTTGCCGAGCAATGCGCCCTCTGCCTCGGCGTAGCGTGGATTGAATTCCCGTACCTTGGCATCGAGCAAATCATCGAAGAACAATGAACGACCCTTGGCCCGATCCTTCGGCAGTGCGTCTGGATCAAATCCGCGCCGCTGCTCGGCTTCCTTGCGGGACACAAACGTCCAACCGATGGCCTCGGCGTATTTGAGGATGCGGGACTGGACAGTTTTGTATTCTCCGGGGGTTGGCATCTGGTTCCGATTTGTATCCTAGGCTGTCGCTGCGTCAATTATTTCCGTTTCAACTTCGTCAGCCTCTTCGCCCATCATCATTTCGTAATGAGCGAAATGTCCTGTCTTCTCAAATATCCGTTTGAAAACGCTTAAATAGCTTTCGACCATTGAATCGTCGATTGAGACATAGAGCGAATCATGCGCGAAGTGAGAACCATCGTTTACCCAGGGAATGGCGGCGGCGATAGGAGATCTAGGGGACCCGGAGCTATTTGGCGGCAAGATAAATTCCATCATCAGCATCATCGGGACCAGCGAGTTCTGCCTAAGGGATTCGGTTGCCGCTACGCTGAATGCCCGCATGGCAGAGTCCAGCACCCGAATTTACATCAGCATCATAGGCATGGGAATCCCAGTCGAGGAGCGCCAGGCGGTAATAGGAATCGCCAAAGCCATGGGAGGGGAAGCCTATTTTGTCAGCAGCGGCGTGGAGGCGAATGAGGCCCTGGATGAGATAAGAAAGAATCTGCGGGAGGTGATGACGGAGTTCAAAGAGGGTGACGGCATTTTTCTTCAGACTCCGGTGCCGATTCCCACGCCCCTGCCGACACCGACGCCCGTCCCCACCGTCGCGGCGCCGCCCACGGCTGAAGCAGCTGGGAAATCCGCCGGGGAGCCCGAGGCTACCGCAGCTCCAACTCAGCAGCCCTCGGAACCACCCTCTACGGTCCCTGCGCCGGAGCCAACGGCTACCCCTGTTCCTGAACCAACCGCCGAGCCGATCGCGGTGCCTGTACCCACCGCCACGCCGACGCCAGTTCCCATACCGCTAGCTGTCCCAACTCGGCGGCCCACCGCCAGGCCTCCCGTGATAATCAGCACTGACACGGAGCCGCTGCCGGCCCTGCCCATCGATTGCCTTTCCGAATTCCAGCCGACCCCTCCCGTTA
>JADFNV010000085.1 GCA_022563195.1 Pseudomonadota bacterium | reverse complement strand
CTTGGCGAATAATCTCGGGCCCCGTGGTTTGCTCGTGGCAGGCCGCATTGTCAACGTTGGAGAATTGGTTGGGCAGAAAGATGTCCGACTGAGTCTTGGCGAGTTCCACGCTGCGTCTGACCGCGGCCTGAATATCGTTGATCTCCTTCAGTAGATGAAGCTCGGCACCCAGGGACTCGATCATATTGCGACGCTCTTTACTGACCGTTTCTGGCATCATTATTACGACGTGATAACCGCGGATGGCGCCGACCATTGCCAGCGCTATTCCCGTGTTACCGGAGGTCACTTCAAGAATGGTCGCGCCAGGCTTTAGATCTCCGCGTCGCTCGGCCTCGAGGATAATGTGCTTGGCAATGCGATCCTTGATGCTGCCGCCTGGATTCATATATTCCGCTTTCGCGTATATCAGGCAATCGGTGGCCTGGCTGGCCTGCTTGAGGAGTATCAGAGGCGTGTAACCGATGGAATCCAGCACTCCAGAAACGTCTATGCAAGTAGGTCGCTCCCTCGGACACGCTACGAGTTGTAAGGAATCTGTCTGTACGGCCACCATGGTGTAATCCTTTTCCGATACATCCTAGGGACGAAATGCGCCGATCCATCCAAGCTGTTCGTATATATTGCAGAATTGTCAGCCTCCAACCATACGTAGAATCCGACAGCTGAATGTTCATTTCTGAATGAACTGCCCAGTACCCCAAATATATGAAGACCTGCCCGCGGTGATCTGTGCGTGGCCAATTCCTGTAGGTCGCATTGATCGAAGAGATTTCCAAATCCTTTCAGCATTCTCTCGATAACTACGATGTCCGGATGCGCGACGCTGTCATCCTGTTGATCCGTCTCATTGCAACAGCCGCTAAACTCCTTGAACCAAGAAGTGTCCGGACAGTGGTCGTGGAGTTACTACTCGTCGAGCACTTGTTCCGGATGCTCAATCGGTCCGGCGAGCGGGAAGAGCATGCTGAAGTGCAAAACTTCATTAACAAACTCACGAATCGCGAACGCGAAGTTCTCGACCTGTAGTCACAAACAAATCGAACAAAGTGATAGCGTATGAAATCGGATTCAGCCAACGGACGGTCGAGATTCACCGTGCAAGCGTCATGGAGAAAATACAGGCACGGTCACTCGCTGATTTCGTCCGCATGTATATGGCCGCCTGAACGCCGGCACAATAGCCGCTGAGATTATTCTGTTATGGTCTGGCTTGCCTGTGCTCGTTCATCGTCGCACAGTCGATGCACTCGAGGGCATACGGATAGACCTTGATCCGGCCCTTATCGATCGGCATGCCGCAATCGATACAGATACCGAACTCACCTGTCTTTATCCGCGCCAGCGTTGCCGAAATTTTCTCGAGCTCACCTTTAGCCGCATTACCCAGCGCATCCACGACCTCGCAGTCTTCGAGCTGTTTGGCTCGCTCTTTGGAGTCGGCTTCGTAGCCACGCCGCAGGTTTGCGGTGATGCGCTTGAGCCGCGCTTTTATCTCTTCTTTTTTCAGTAACAGTTCGCTGCGACGTGCGTCAGGCCAGTTATTCGCCATTCCGTTATTTCTCCTGGTCGAGTACGATCCTGCCGAACTGGCATAAGTATCAGATTCAAGTGCTAGGTCCATTACACCGGACGGCGGACTCATCTACAATCAGTAAATTCACCTACGACGGTTGCCGAACCCCTGGTGATTCAGGTAGGCACCCGCCACCCGACCGATACTCGTGCCTGGATAGGTACATTCCACTCCTGCCTAAGCAACAGACCTTATTAACATCGGGTCGGCATGGTTATACGCTGGCCGCAATTACCACTCGACATCGTCAATGTACGATTTCCACAGGTGTAACCATGCACAAAATCTCCCGAATAATGTGCGTCATTGATCCGACGTCCGGCGATCAGCCCGCAATGCGTCGCGCTGCATGGCTTGCCAAAAATGTGGGCGCAGAACTGGAACTGTTTGTTAGTTGTTACCATGAGTACCTGAACGGCGGCCGATTTTCTGATTCTCCCTCCCTGGAAATGGCCCGGCACGAAGTCATCGCTGATCACGAAAAACATCTTAAAGAACTTGCTGAGCCGTTACGAAGCTCCGGCCTGATCGTGCACACTGCAGCGATCTGGGACCAGCCGCTTTACGAGGGCATCGTTCGGCATGCAGTAGCCGTCGGCGCCGATATTGTGTTCAAGGATACGCATCACCATTCGGCGTTGGCGCGTGCACTGTTTACGAATACCGACTGGAATCTTCTTCGCACCTGCCCCGTGCCACTGTGGCTCGTTAAGCCGCACGAGATTGCCGATAAGCCGGTGTTCGTGGCTGCAATCGACCCCTCAAATCAACACGATAAGCCGGCTGCACTCGATGACGACATTGTTGCCCTCGCAAAAATGCTGGCTGAGAAATCCAACGGCAAGGTGCACGCATTTCACTGCTTCGATCCGCGGATCGCCGTAGCGACCGCCACCGCCTACGCCTATATTCCCGTTTCTCTGCCGTTGGACGAGATTGAGGAGCAAATGCACGAGCAACACGAGAAACTCTTCAACAAAATAACGAAATATCATGGCCTCGACGACAGGCACGCGCATCTCGTTGCCGGACTCGCCCACGAAGAGATACCGCTCCTGGCGGAAAAAATGAATGCTGACGTCATCGTGATGGGCGCCGTGGCGAGAACCCGCTGGAAACGAATTTTCATCGGCGCAACGGCTGAACGGACCCTTGAGCACGTGCCCTGCGACCTCTTGATCGTCAAGCCGGACTGGTTCCAAACCCCGGTCGAGATGTTCAGCGACGAAGCCGCATAGGCACGAGCAAGTCGCTGAGCGGCACACCACCGACGATCAGGGCAATCCGGTTGCCGCCATATGCGGCGAATGATGATGCCTTACGTGCCGAATCATGTACGAGTTTCCTCGTAGCCGATACTGGGTGCATACCGAAATACGTCCACTATCGAGTTTGCTAGCTGCGACTTGATGTTGGTCCGGCACACGACGGTCACGATTGCCGCAATATTTCGAATGAACTGTTCGATCTTATGAGCGACGACGGCAAATTGGTCGATAGCTTGCTCGTAGGCTGCACTCGACTCCTCACACTCAATTTCGGCCTTGGTTTCTGCAAGGCCCGAAGACGAAAAAAGCTGCAATTAGTGCTAGAGACGCAGTTATCGCAACCGCTGATTTTTGATGCAGATGCATCGATGCCGCACCTCCTGGCTTGTCGATTCCTCAAGCGAAACCTTGCCAAAGGTAGGCTGTAACGCCACAGGTACGTTGACCTTTTCGCACCGACTTGCGCCTATCGAAAACGGCAGTCAGAATCACCACATTTCCGGGCTGGCCGCATCAGGGGCATCCATGTATTTAACGCTGAAGATGATACACGTCAGTTTTGCGATATTAAGCATTGCCGGTTTCGTCCTGCGTGGCGCCTGGATGTTCAGCCACTCATCGAATCTGCGCCGCCGAGTTGTTCGAGTTGGCCCGCATATCATTGATACGGCATTCTTGATTAGCGGCATTTGGCTCGTCTTCCTTCTTCATCTAACGGTGCGCGAGCAGGCCTGGCTGATCGCGAAGATTGTTGCGCTTATTGTCTATATCGTGTTTGGCGCGATCGCATTGAGGTGGGGCAAGACAGTTCAGATCAGGGGTACCGCATTTATCGTGGCGCTGCTGACATACCTATATATAGTCGGTGTTGCGCTTCAAAAGTCACCGGCGAGCTGGATAGCATTCTTTGGAAGCTGAATCGCAAATAATCGCCTGCACCACCGAAGATTGATTCCTGCCGGCGCGGTTCCTCAGAGGCCAAGCAGCGCAATAAACGCTGCGATAGAGCCGAGCGCGGCGATACCGTAACAAATGAGCATGACAAGGCCATCGGCGTAAACGCCCAGGTCGTGTGCTGTAATTCTGAGTCGGTGAGCTGCGTGCCACAAGATCAGTACCGCCACCGCGAACACAGCAAGCTTCGCGAATGGCGATTGCAGGCCGGCGACGGCACGCTCGTACGAAAGCGTTTCCAACGGAATCCAGCCCAGCGCGACGCCCAGTGTCAGCGAAAATATGATTGCCGGGAGCACGAACGCGGCCAGCGCGCCGCCGCCGGCAAAGAGCGCCCAAACCACAGGCTTGTTGGAAATGGCCATCCTACACAGCCACCCACAACAGAATCAGTCGCGTCGCGATTGCCCAAACGAACCAGTGTGTCCCGATGATAATCGCCGGCGGCACCGCCTTGCCACCCATTCTGAGCGGCAGGGCCTTCGGCGTCACACCAAACCAGGTTACCGAATGGTAAACGGCAAAAACAAACGTTATGAAACTGAAAGCGACACCGGCGGAACTCAGAATAGCACTTAGGAAGGATCCGTACGCCGCGGGCCCCTGGCTCAGCCTCAGCAGACCGACGATCAGCATTATTATGTAGGCGCCGATAAATATTGCACTGACCTCGCGCGCCATGTAGCGAACATAGCGTGGCTGTGACAGCCACCAGGAATACCGGCGTACCGGACGAATGTATGGCCGGCGGGTCATTGTTTCCGCCAGGGCATCAGAAACCGCATGAAATAGTCCGCCGTACTCGCGATCTTCATTTGCTGGATCGACGCAGCAGGATCGACATTTTTCGGGCAAACCTCGGAGCAGGCGCCGACAAAGCTACATTCCCAGATACCAGGGTTGCTGGCAACCACATCCGCCCGTGCGCTACGCCCCACATCGCGGGAATCAAGGTTGTAGCGATGCGCAAGGGCCAGCGCCGCAGGCCCGATGAAACTGTCATTAAGCCCATACTGCGGGCAGGCCGAATAACACAGCAGGCAGTTGATGCAGTCCGTGTATTGCTTGTACACGGCAAGCTGCTCGGGACTCTGCAGATTCTCGCCGGATTCTACTGACCGCTTTTTTTCGGAAACGATGTAAGGTCTAACCCTCCTCAGCTTTTCGACGAAGTCGTCGATCGTCACGACCAGGTCCCGCTCGATCGCAAAGTTGCCGAGCGGTTCGACTCGAATCTTTTCCGGGTAGTCGCGGAGGAACGCGTGGCAGGCCAATACCGACTCGCCATTCACAACCATGCCGCAGCTCCCGCAAACGGCCATATGGCAGGACCAGCGATAACTCAGCGTGCGATCGAGATTTTCCTTGACGTAATTGATGGCGTCGAGCACGACCCAGTCATCCTGACACGGAACCTCGTAGCTCTGAAAATGCGGCGTGCTGTCCGTATCCGGATCGTACCGTAATACTTCCAGTTTTCGGATCGCCTGCCTCACTCCTGATTACCTCCGTACACACGTTCACTGGGCTGCGAGCGCGTAATGACGACATCACGATAATCGATGTGCGGCTCGCCTTGGGCTGTATGCGTGGCCAGCGAATGCCTGAGGAATTTCTTGTCGTCCCGGTCCTTGTAATCCAGGCGCTGATGCGAGCCACGAGATTCGGTCCGGTGGTAGGCCGAGACAGCGAGCGCGCTCGCCACGTCTATCATGGACTTTAGTTCCAGCACTTCGGTTAGATCGGTGTTAAAGACGTTGCTCTTGTCCCGCAACTCGATCGACGAGTACCGCTGCCGTATCTCTTCCAATTTTTCACAGGCTTCACGCAACGAATCCTCGCTGCGATAAATGCCCGCGCCAGCCTCCATTGTGGCTGTCAGCTCGCGGCGCAGACCGACAATATCCTCAGTGCCATTCGTTTTTCGGAACAGCGTCAGCACCCGATTCTCGGCGGCTTCGACCTGCTCCATGAGCAGCGCGTCCGAGACGGCCGAGGCAC
>JADFNV010000038.1 GCA_022563195.1 Pseudomonadota bacterium | reverse complement strand
CACGGCATTGAATTTGCCGTCAGGTAAGCGCGTCAATGGATTACTCAGCCTCCGGTCGACGGTAATACATGAGGTAGTTCACGTCGAGGCCTGGTCCCAGGGAGTAATCCCGGGTAAGCGGGTTGTAATGCATGCCGATACTCGACTGCAATTCGAGACCGGCGCTACGGGACCACTCGTCGAGCTCTGATGGGCGAATGAACTTTCGGTATTCATGCGTGCCGGCCGGCAACAGTTTCAACACGAACTCGGCCCCGACGATCGCAAACAGGAAAGATTTCGCATTGCGGTTGATCGTTGAGAAGAATGCATGACCGCCAGGCCGCAACAACGTCGCTACTGCCTGAATGACCTGTGCCGGACGCGGCACATGCTCGAGCATTTCGAGGCACGTAACAATGTCGAATTGCCCGGCCGACTCCTCGGCAAATTCCTCGGCGGTTGCCTGCCGGTAATCGACACTGGCTCCCGATTCGATCTGGTGCAGACGCGCCACCGCGAGTGGTCCTGCGGCTATATCGATTCCCGTTACCTCGGCGCCCGCCGCTGCCATTGCCTCGGTCAGAATTCCGCCACCGCAACCGACATCAACTGATTTACAGCCATTGAGTTCCACGTGTTGGCGAATCCAGTCGAGCCGTAGCGGGTTGATCTCGTGCAGTGGCCGAAATTCGCCGTCCGCATCCCACCATCGAGATGCCAAGGCATCGAATTTGGCCACTTCAGCGGCGTCGACATTTTGTCGAACTTCGGGCATTGCGAATGGTTCCTATTGGGTCTTGATGACATCCAGGATCGACGCGCAGTCGCGACTCGTCTGCAGGATGGATATCACAGTGCAGTATAGCGCCCGCAGCGCCCCGAATCAGTGGCTATCGGTCCTCCTCCAAATGGCTGTGAAACACTGCTGTGGCGGGCCTCACTGTGGTAGAATTCACCCCTTGATCCAGCCTTGCGGATGGGGCCTTTCCGGCCCGGCCTGGTCAAGTAGATTGTCGAAAAAAACCCAGAGTTTTTCGTGATTTTTCATTCTGCTCAACGAGCTGAATCAGACCCGAATTGTGAGTGTTCATGGCCGAAGTTGCACGAGAATTGCTGACAGTAAGCCTCGAAGAGGAAATGCAGAAGTCGTACCTCGATTACGCAATGAGCGTCATCGTTGGTCGGGCTCTGCCCGATGTTCGAGATGGTTTGAAACCCGTACATCGCCGCGTCTTGTTCGCCATGCGCGAACTGGGCAACGATTACAACAAGGCGTACAAGAAGTCCGCACGCATTGTCGGCGACGTTATCGGCAAATACCACCCGCACGGGGATACGGCGGTATACGACACGATTGTGCGTATGGCCCAACCGTTTTCCATGCGAGCCATGCTCGTTGATGGGCAAGGCAACTTTGGCTCGGTCGATGGCGACGCACCTGCGGCAATGCGTTACACCGAAGTACGCATGTCGAGGATCGCGCATGAGCTGTTGGCGGACATAGAAAAGGAAACAGTCGATTTCGTCGAAAATTACGATGGCTCCGAGTCCGAGCCAACCGTCATGCCAACACGAATCCCCAATCTGCTCGTTAACGGTTCGTCAGGCATCGCGGTCGGCATGGCGACGAACATACCGCCGCACAATCTGATCGAAGTCGTCAATGCAACCCTGGCGTTGATCGATGACCCGGCAATCGATATTCCAGCGTTAATGAAACACATACCCGGGCCCGATTTCCCGACAGCCGGCATCATCAACGGTGCCCAGGGCATCTACGCAGCGTACCGAACCGGCAGGGGTCGCGTGCACATTCGCGCACGAACCGAAATCGAGGCAATAGGAACTCGCGGTCGTGAAGCGATCATCGTCACCGAGCTTCCATTCCAGGTCAATAAGGCTCGACTCATCGAGAAAATTGCCGAACTTGTGCGCGATAAACGCATCGACGGGATCAGTGAACTTCGCGATGAATCCGACAAGGACGGCATGCGCATCGTCATCGAGTTGCGTAAGGGAGAGATCAGCGACGTCGTGCTGAACAATCTTTACAAGCAGACACCGATGCAAAGCGTTTTCGGCATCAACATGGTGGCGCTTCATGAGGGTCAGCCAAAACTGCTGGGCCTCAAGCAAATGCTCGAAGCCTTTCTTGCACATCGGCGTGAAGTGGTTGCGCGTCGCACCATTTTCGAATTGCGCAAATCGAGAGACCGCGCTCACGTGCTGGAAGGGCAGGCCGTCGCGCTTACCAACATCGACGATGTCATTGCCCTGATCAAGGCGTCCGCTACGCCTGCCGATGCGAAAGAGGCTTTGATTGCCCATGGTTGGGGGCCCGGGGTGGTGACGGCCATGCTTGAGCAGGCCGGTGACACCGACACCCGGCCTGACGAGCTCGCGGAAGGCTTCGGATTGGTAGATGGCTTGTATCGCTTGTCGGCCGTGCAGGCGCAGGCAATTCTCGACCTGCGCTTGCACCGTTTGACCGGACTGGAACAAGATAAAATACTTAATGAATACAAAGATGTACTTGGTAAAATTAAAGTATTTTCTAATATTCTGGCGGATCCCGACAAATTGCTGCAAGTGATACGCAAAGAACTTGCCGAAGTCCGCGAGGCTTTCGGCGACGAGCGGCGCACTGTAATCGTTCAGGATCACAGTGATCTCAGCATCGAGGACCTGATACCGAGTGAGGAGGTCGTTGTCACCTTGTCGCATGGTGGCTACGCGAAGGCGCAACCGATAGACACCTACCAGGCGCAAAAACGCGGTGGCCGTGGCCGCTCCGCGACGAAGGTCAAAGATGAGGATTTCATCGACAAGCTGTTTATCGCGAACACCCACGACACGATTCTCTGCTTCTCGAGCCGCGGCAAGATGTATTGGCTCAAGGTATACCAGGTGCCACAGGCAGGCAGGGGATCAAGAGGCAAACCGATCATCAATTTGCTGCCGCTTGACGATGGCGAACGCATAAACGCCGTGTTGCCGATCAAGGATTATGCTGAAGACAGTTTCGTCTTCATGGCAACGTCCGGTGGCACGGTCAAGAAGACGCCTCTTAGCCAATTCTCACGCCCCCGTGCCAACGGCATCATTGCGATCGATTTGCGAGACGACAGGCTGGTTGACGCCGCGATCACGAAAGGGGATGCAGAGATTCTGCTGGTGGCAAGCTCGGGCAAGGGCATCCGCTTCCATGAGGAGGATGTGCGGCCGATGGGCCGGGGCGCGGCAGGCGTTCGTGGTATCAGGTTGCCAAAGGGGCATGAGGTGATTGGGCTGACAATCGTTCGCGAAGGCCTGATTCTCATTGCCACCGAAAATGGTTACGGCAAACGCACTGAAATCAATGATTTTCCGGTGCAGGGACGCGGTGGACAGGGTGTCATCGCCATTCAGACATCGAACAGAAACGGCCGCACTGTCGGTTCTGCACAAGTACTCGATGATGACGAAATCATGCTAATCAGTTCGAATGGCACGCTGATCAGAACACCGGTTGCTGATATTTCGGTGCAGGGTCGCAATACTCAGGGTGTGCGACTTATTCGGGTTGCCGCCGAGCAACGACTGGTGGGACTGGCACGAATCGAGTTCATCGAAGAACAAGACTAAAGAGTAGGGGCGTCAGCAACATGTCTCGCGTGCACAATTTCAGTGCTGGCCCTGCCGCGCTGCCCATCGACGTCCTCGACAGAATCCGCGAGGATATTCCGGACTGGCAGGGCACCGGAATGTCCGTCATGGAAGTCAGCCACCGCAGCAAGAATTTCGTCGAACTTGCTGCGCGTTGTGAGACCAACCTGCGGCGATTGCTGTCCATTCCAGATAATTACAGCGTGCTCTGGGCACAGGGTGGCGCGACAATGCAAATGGCGGTGGCGCCGCTGAATCTCGCGCACCCAGGCGACACCATCGATTTCGTACAAACGGGCAGCTGGGGCAAGAAAGCGGCGCGCGAGGCTCGCAAATTCTGCAACGTCAACATCGTCGCTGACAGTTCCGATAAGGATTTCACCTACATCCCGGACGAATCCAGCTGGCAACTTAGCGACGATGCCGCGTTTTTGCACATCACTTCCAACGAGACCATCGCCGGTGTCGAATTCCACTTCGTCCCGAGCAGCGACGTACCCTTGGTTGCTGATATGTCGAGTACCATATTGTCGCGGCCCATCGACGTCGGTCGCTATGGCGTGATCTATGCGGGTGCGCAGAAGAACATCGGCCCTGCCGGTATCACGCTCGTAATCGTCCGCGACGACCTGCTGGAACCGGTTCGTGACAGCCTGCCACATTTGCTGATGTGGAAGTCCTATGCTGAGTCGGACTCCATGACAAATACGCCGCCGACATTTGCGTGGTACGTCGCAGATCTGGTCATGCAGCACTTGTTGAACGAGGGCGGGCTCGATGCAATGGCCGAAACCAATCAACGCAAGGCAAGTAAGCTGTATACGGCGATTGACGGCTCGGGATTTTACAGCAATCCCGTGGCGGAGGATTGTCGTTCATGGATGAACGTGCCGTTCGTGCTGGCCGATGCGTCAATTGACACGATGTTTCTCGAAGCGGCGCTGGCCGCCGGACTCACAAACCTGAAGGGGCATCGATCCGTCGGCGGTATGCGTGCATCAATTTACAACGCGGTCGCAGAGGAATCCGTAGATGCTTTGATCGCATTCATGGTGGAATTCGAACGAACACATGGGTAAGCAGGTTCTGACTGAATGATCAAAATACTGTCATTGGATAACATCGCCGTTGCAGGACTGCGGCGTTTTCCACCTGAGCGATACGAGGTCGCCTCTGAGATCGCCGATCCGGATGCCGTAATTCTGCGTTCATTCAATATGCACGACATGAACATAGCCGAATCGATTGTGGCAATTGGCCGAGCCGGAGTCGGCACGAATAATATTCCTGTCGCGGCAATGAGTGCCCGCGGCGTACCGGTATTCAACGCTCCGGGTGCAAACGCGAATGCGGTCAAGGAACTTGCGATCGCAGGGATATTGATTGCAGCACGCAACATTTGTCATGCACGAGACTATGTCAAGGGCCTGTCGGAAACCGGTGATGCGCTGGATAAGGCGGTGGAGGCCGGTAAGAAGCAGTTCATTGGATTTGAGTTGCCTGGCAAGACGCTAGGTGTCATCGGCTTGGGCGCAGTCGGGGTCGAAGTGGCTAACGCCGCGCTGGCGATGGGAATGAAAGTGATTGGGTTTGATCCCAAAATTACGGTCAGGCGAGCATGGCAGCTATCGGCGGGCGTTGAGCACACGGAGACGCTCGATCAGTTGTTCGAGAAAGCGGATGCCATCACGCTGCATTTACCTCTCGCCGAGGAAACCCGGGGCCTCGTCAATCGCGATCGACTCGCGCTGCTAAAAGATGGCGCCGTGCTGATCAATTTCTCACGCGGTGGCATCGTCGACAATGAGGCCGTCATCGCCGCATTGGACAACGGCAATTTACATACCTATATCTCGGACTTCCCGACGGCCGATTTAATTGCCCATCCCAAGACTGTCGTACTGCCGCATCTTGGTGCGTCGACGGGTGAGGCGGAGGAAAATTGTGCAATTATGGTTGCCGAGAGCCTCAAGGATTTTCTTGAAAATGGCAACATTCGATTCTCGGTCAACTTCCCCGAAACTCGATTGCCGAGACTGGACGCGTGGCGAATCGCAATCGCAAACGCAAATGTTCCAAACATGGTTGGCCAGATTTCTACCTATCTCGCGGCTGCCGGTCTCAATATTGAAGACTTGTTGAACAAATCGATCGGCGATCTGGCTTACACGATCGTGGATGTAAACGGCCCCGTTACAGAGGCAACGATGGCCAAGATTCGCGCCATCGACGGGGTACTGACGTTGCGAAATCTAGGCAAGCCTGTAACCTGAGTGATACTCAGGCTTGCCAGGTGAAAGATGGCCGACGACAGCAAAAATACGGCCGATTCGGAGCTCGACGGAATCCGCAACCGTATCAACCATATCGATGAGCGGATACAAGCACTGATCAACGAGCGTGCACGGTTCGCACAACAGGTCGGTGTCGCCAAAGGCGAACTCGCCAGCGCGGTTGATTATTACCGCCCGGAGCGCGAAGCCGAAATCCTGCGTACCATCAAAGCTCGCAATGAAGGTCCGTTGCGCGATGAAGAAATGCTGCGACTGTTTCGCGAGATCATGTCAGCGTGTCTTGCACAGCAGGAACCTCTCAAGGTCGGCTTCCTCGGACCCGAGGGCACATTCACGCAGACAGCCGTGTTCAAACATTTCGGCCATTCGGTCCGGGTACTCCCGTTTCACACAATTGACGAGGTGTTTCAGGAAGTCGAAAGCGGCGCAGCGGACTTCGGTGTCGTACCGATAGAAAATTCGACGGAAGGGTCGGTAAACAACACACTGGATATGTTTCTCACGTCGCCTCTGAAAATTACCGGCGAGATTGAGTTGCAAATCGAGCAGCATCTTATGGGTCGTATGAAGGGTCTGGACAACATCAAACGAATCTGTGCCCATGAACAGTCGTTGGCGCAATGTCGCGGCTGGTTGCGCGAGTACCTGCCGCATGTCGAGTTGATCGGCATGTCGAGCAATGCGGCCGGCGCGCGCAGGGCGCGCGACGAAGATGGCACCGCAGCAATTGCCCCGGACGTCGCCGCAGACGTTTATGATCTGAAGATCCTGGTCAACAGCATTGAAGACCGAGCCGATAACTCGACACGATTCCTCGTTGTCGGTCGCGAACTCCTTGCAGCAAGTGGTTGCGACAAAACGACGATCCTCGTATCGACCGGTGATACAGGCGGCAGCGCAGGCGTTTTGCATAAATTATTGCAGCCGCTATCCGATCACAATGTCGTTATGACGTTCATAGAGTCGCGACCGTCGCGCCGCAAGAATTGGGATTACGTGTTCTTTATCGACATCGAGGGGCACGCAAATGAATCGCCAGTTGCGGATGCGCTGGCAGTGCTGGAAAAGGAAAGCTCATTGTTTCGCGTATTGGGTGCATACCCCAAAGCGGTTAGCTGACGCATTGCAGCTTTAGATTTGCTGATGCAATTAATCGTACAGCCCTCGGCCGTCGGTGATGCAACGGTTACCGTTCCGGGTGACAAGTCGGTCTCACATCGGGCGCTGATGCTCGGTGGCGTGGCCGAAGGGCGAACTGACATCAGTGGATTCCTCGCGGGTGAGGATTGTCATGCGACGCTGACAGCCATGGCCGCAATGGGTGTTCATGTTGAGCAAGATACTGATACTCAGATCACCGTGCACGGCGTCGGTTTGCAGGGCCTGAAAGCGCCTGACGGCCCGTTGAATCTTGGCAACTCTGGCACGGCAATGCGGCTCATGACCGGTCTGCTCAGCGGCCAGTCGTTTACGACCATGCTCACGGGCGACGACTCTCTGACGGGCCGGCCCATGCAAAGAGTAATTTCCCCGATGCTCGAAATGGGCGCGTCGATTGACAGCGACTCCGGCTACCCACCATTGACGGTGCAAGGTCGATTCCCGCTGCGCGGCATCGATTACACCTTGCCCGTTGCCAGTGCGCAGGTAAAGTCGGCAATTTTGTTGGCCGGACTCTACGCGGAGGGAGTGACGAGCGTATCAGAGCCGGCAGTCACCCGTGACCACACCGAGCGGATGCTTGAGTCGATGGGCGTAACAGTGGAGAAATCCGGCAATTCTATTCAGATTGACGGCCGACAAGCGCCACGCGGTTGCCACATTCAGGTGCCAGCCGACTTGTCTTCAGCAGCATTTGTCATGCTCGCGGCGTTGATTGCAGACAAGGCCGATGTCCGGATTCGAGATGTCGGCGTGAACCCGACGCGGACCGGTGTGATCGATATCCTGCAGGCCATGGGGGCTGATATCAGTCTCGAGAATCCCCGGTTGTTTGGTCACGAACCTGTCGCAGACATACGGGTACGATCATCCGAATTGCACGGCGGCCAAGTCGATCCATCCCTGGTATCCCTGGCGATTGACGAGTTTCCGGTGCTTTTTGTCGCAGCAGCGGCGGCACAGGGAAAAACCGTTTTCTCAGGGCTCGGGGAGTTGCGCGTCAAGGAGAGTGATCGCATCGCCTCGATGGCCAGCGGCCTGAGAACACTGGGTATTCGTGTCGACGAATCGGCGGACGGCGCGGTCGTGCACGGCGGTCGTTTTAGTGGCGGTGTCGTTGGCAGTCATGGCGACCACCGGGTGGCAATGTCGCTCGCGATAGCGGCGACGATCGCACAGGGGCCGGTTACGATCACCGACACAATGTCTGTCGACACTTCGTTTCCGGGTTTTGTTGATTGCCTGGTCGATCTGGGCGTGCAGATCGAAACCGACACATGACAGTCACTCCAGACATTCCGGTCATCGCAATCGACGGTCCTAGCGGATCGGGAAAAGGCACGATCGCGAGACGGGTAGCCCTTGCTCTTGGCTGGCATCTGCTCGATAGCGGGGCCCTGTATCGGCTGGTCGCCCTGGCGGCCGGACGTAAAGGCATCGCATTCGACGACGAGAAGTCGTTGGCGCTCCTTGCGGCCAGCCTCAACGTCCGTTTCGGTTCCGATCAGGACGGCAACGAGCAGATCTGGCTTGACGATGAGGACGTCACCGCCGCAATACGCACTGAGGACGCCGGTATTGGGGCCTCGGCGGTCGCCGGCCTGCAGGCCGTCAGGGACGGCCTGCTTGGGCGACAACGGGAATTTCGCCAGGAGCCTGGTCTGGTTGCGGATGGACGCGACATGGGCACACAGGTTTTCACGGACGCGGCGTTGAAAGTATTCCTGACCGCCACGCCGGAAGAGCGGGCCAAAAGGCGCTATAAGCAGTTGAAAGGCAAGGGTATTGATGTTAGCCTTCCGGCGCTTTCGCGGGACATAGAGGACCGGGACCGGCGGGATTCCGAAAGATCGGTAGCTCCGCTAAGGCCGGCAGAGGACGCCAGAATCCTGGATTCCTCGAGCAAGTCGATCGAGGCCGTTACACAGACGGTCCTGGATTGGGCCTCAGAACTCTAGAAAATCCGTGGGATATATTGGTCGCGAATCGGACATGGAGTCCGATTCTTTTTTTGCGAACCGTCTGCCGATGGATGCGGTTTGACGTAAGGGTGAGAACACAGTCGTTCTCTTGGTTAATCACATGTCTGAAAGTTTTGCAGAATTATTTGAAGAAAGTTTCGCCAGTAAAGATATAAAACCGGGTTCCATCATTACCGGTATCGTAGTGGCTATAAATGACGATGTCGTCATTGTCACCGCCGGTCTCAAGTCCGAGGCCGTCATCCCAATCGAACAGTTCAAAAACGACAAACGTGATGGCGAACTCGCCGTCGGCGATGAAATCGAAGTGGCGCTTGACGCCGTTGAAGACGGCTTCGGCGAAACAAAGTTATCGCGTGAAAAAGCAATTCGTGCACGCACCTGGACGGAGCTCGAGAAAGCCTTTGAGGAATCCAAGGTTGTCGAGGGCACCATCAGTAGCCGCGTCAAAGGTGGCTTTACGGTCGAAATCGACAATGTGCGTGCATTCTTACCGGGCTCGCTCGTAGACGTTCGCCCGGTTCGGGATCCGGCCTATCTCGAAGGCAAGAGCCTCGAGTTCAAGGTCATCAAGCTGGACAAACGACGTAATAATGTCGTGGTATCCCGCCGTGCCGTCGTCGAGCAGGAATACTCAGCTGAGCGCGAAGCGCTGCTGGAAGGCCTGCAGGAAGGCAAAACGGTCAAGGGCATCGTCAAGAACCTCACGGACTATGGTGCGTTTGTTGATCTTGGCGGCATCGATGGACTGCTGCACATCACCGACATGGCGTGGAAACGCGTCAAACACCCATCTGAGGTAGTCAATGTCGGCGACGAAATCGACGTCAAGATTCTCAAGTTCGATCGCGAGCGCCAGCGCGTTTCATTGGGTATGAAGCAGCTTGGCGACGATCCGTGGAAGGATCTGGGGCGCCGCTACCCGCAGCACACGCGGATGTTTGGCAAGGTAACCAACATCGCCGATTACGGCTGTTTCGTTGAAATTGAAGACGGCGTCGAGGGTCTCGTTCACGTCTCCGAGATGGACTGGACCAACAAAAACGTTAACCCATCGCGGGTTGTCAGTGTCGGCGAAGAGGTCGAGGTCATGGTCATTGAAATCGACGAGGAAAGGCGCCGCATTTCGCTGGGTATCAAGCAGTGCAAGTCGAATCCGTGGGCAGAGTTTGCCGCGACCTTCGATCGTAATGACAAGGTATCCGGACAGATCAAGTCGATCACTGACTTCGGCATTTTTATCGGACTCGACGGTGGCATCGACGGCCTGGTGCATTTGTCTGACATTTCCTGGGAAGTGCCCGGCGACGAAGCCGTGCGCAATTATCAGAAAGGCCAGGAAATCGAGGCCGCAGTACTGGCCATTGACGCCGAACGTGAACGCATCTCGCTCGGCATCAAACAGCTTGAGAAAGACCCTTTCTCGGCATGGCTTGCTGCGCATCCGAAAAACACGATAGTCAAAGGTGTGGTCACGGAGGTGGACGCGCGCGCCGCAACCATAGATCTCGGCGACGGCGTCCTTGGATCGCTACGCGCATCGGAAATGGCCCGTGGTCGGGTTGAGGACGCGCGAACGATGATCAAGATCGGCGAAGAGATTGAGGCAAAGTTCACCAATGTGGACCGCAAGAACCGCACAATTGCGCTATCCATCAAGGCCAAAGAGGTTCATGAGGAGGCTGAGGCTATCAGCAGCTACAAGACAGATCAGGGTGCAACCCCTGTCGGTACCACGTTGGGCGAGCTTTTGAAGGCAAAAATGTCCGGCGAAAACAAATAATACGTTAAAACGGTAGCCCGGACCGGCCAGTCCGGGCTATATTGTCAGTATTATCGGTGGGTTACGCGCCTAAGACGAACAAGCGAATAAAGATGACCAAATCTGAACTCATAGAAGTAATCGCTCGCAAACAAAAACACCTCCCAACCAAGGACGTGGAATTAGCGGTCAAGCACCTTCTGGACCTGATGAGCGACTCATTGGCGCAAGGACGGCGCATCGAAATTCGTGGATTCGGCAGCTTTTCGCTGCATTTCCGGCCGCCGCGGATCGGGCGCAATCCAAAGACTGGCGAGGCAGTAGCTCTGTCTGGTAAGTACGTTCCGCATTTCAAGCCGGGCAAAGACCTTCGCGAACGCGTTAACATGAGCCGCAATTTCCCGATCAAGAGTTAGACAGGACTAATCCGGGTTTGGCGATTTGCGGTCGCCAGCTCGTTCTGGCGTACCAAATCTACGGTAACTGCAATACACTCGTTTTCTGAGCTTCAAAAGCCGCTTTCGGAGTGCGCGCATGCTGAAACGTGCTGTCCTGCTGGTCCTGATCCTGATCTTGTTTGTCGCGATGTTTACATTTACGGCGCTCAATACGGGCGAAATCGTCCTGGACCTGGCTTTTTTCGAGGAGACCTATCCCATTTCGGTGGTTCTTGCCGTTACCTTCGGGATAGGTGTGCTCTTCGGCATGCTGTGCATGACCGCATTTGTATTTCGCATGATCAATGAACGACGCGTATTACGCCGTTCTCTGCACATGTCGGAATCGGAGATCAGCTCCCTGCGCAACCTGCCACTTTCCGATGCCGACTGAATCTACATTCTTATTGGCGGGTCTGTTTCTGCTGCTGGCCGCAGCGGGATGGGCGCTGGGGCGTTTTGGCGAGCGAGATGAGGAGAATTTACCGCCGCCGCCGCTCAACATAGACTATCTGAAGGGCCTCAATTTCCTGCTGAATGAACAGACGGATCAGGCACTGGAGCATTTTCTCGAGATGGTGCGCGTCGATGACAAGACGATTGAGACTCACTTCGCGCTGGGCAGCCTGTTCCGCCGTCGCGGCGAAGTCGATCGCGCCATTCGAATTCATCAAAATATCATCGCGCGGCCTGATCTGGCCGCAGAGCAACGCGATCAAGCTCTTTTCTCGCTCTCGAAGGACTACTTTCGCGCCGGACTGCTGGATCGTGCCGAAAAACTGTTCGTGCGCCTGGCGGAGGGCTCCCGATATCAGGTGCAGGCGCTCGAAAGCCTTTGCCGGATCTACGAGCAGGAAAAAGAATGGGAGAAAGCGATCGACTGCGGTCAAAAGCTCGAAACACTTGGTGGCCGCTCGCTGGCACTGCAAATTGCACACTATTATTGCGAGCTCGCGGAAACCGCCGCGAAAAACAATGACTACCCAGCTGCGCGCCGCTTCGTAAAAAAGGCGCAGGCGGGTCGGCCGAGAACGATGCGCGGTGCATTAACTCGCGCGCATATCGCGCGAGAAACAGATGACTACAAGACGGCGATACGCTTGTATAACCGGATCATCGACGAACATACCTACCTGATCGCCGAGGCATTACCAGAAATCGTCGAAACGTACAGGAGAGAAGGATCGATGACCGGGCTGGATCGTGCACTTCGTGCGATGCTCAAGAAGAACCCCGAGATGAGTTCGCTGGTCGCCTATACCGCCATCATCAATGATATCGTCGGTATCGCGATTATCGATGACTGTGTTGAGCACTACATACTCGATGAACCAACGCTCGCCGAATTCGTTGACCTGCAGCAATTGTCGGCGGACGATGACGATGCGCAGGAACGTGCGATTGAGAAAGTCCGTAGCGCACTTTTCAAACTTGCTGCCTCAACGCCACGCTACCAGTGTCAGGAATGCGGCTTCTCGAGCCAGCGCCTGCTTTGGCAATGTCCGAGTTGCCGCAATTGGGAAACACAACGGCCAGCATCTCGCGTGCAGTTCGACACCGTGCTGCAGCACAACATCACCGCAATGTAAGCCGCATTTCTCGTTCGGGCGCCGATATGATTCGGCAAACGCGATTTACGCCAATTCGTGCAATTTCTCGGGCGGCAGCCAGGCGCTGACCGCCCTAAGCTCCAGACGTGTGCCATCCCATGTGGCACCCAAAGCTGAATCACTAAAGGAGCTTACAATGAAGACTCACATTCGATTACTGACCATGCTAGTTGCATGCCTGCCACTTTGGGCTTTCGCAGGGCCCGTAGATATCAATACGGCGGACGCGGCAACCATGTCGGCCGAACTCAAGGGCGTCGGGCTGACCAAGGCCAATGCGATTGTCGAATACCGTCAGAAACACGGACCGTTCAAGAGTCCTGACGACCTGTCATTGGTCAAGGGCATTGGCGAACGAACGGTGGAGATCAATCGCGCCAATATTCGCATTACAACCGCGAAGAAAAAATAGCAGGATACACATCAAGCTGCGTTGTGCCGGCGTTCGTGACAAAGCCACGACGCCGGCCAATTGAATTGGCTATGATGCGCAATGTTGTGGACCGCGGAGTACAGCATTGCGAAACAAAATCAGATCGGCCGTATTTCCGGTTGCAGGGCGGGGCACACGATTTCTGCCCGCGACCAAGGCGAGCCCGAAGGAAATGCTACCGATTGTCGACAAGCCACTTATTCAGTACGCCGTTGAGGAAGCGGTCGACGCAGGTGCGACTAAACTCATCTTTGTAACCGGGAGTTCCAAGCGGGCGATAGAGGATCACTTCGATTCTGATCCCGCGCTTGAAAAGTCGTTGGCCGACGCAGGCAAAGACGAACTCCTGGCGTCCATTCGCGACATCGTACCGACAGGGGTGTCGTGTATTTACATTCGTCAGGGGGAGCCGCTGGGACTCGGTCACGCCGTGCTTTGCGCACGTCCCGCTGTTGGCGATGAACCTTTCTATGTACACCTTGCCGATGACCTGATCTCTGGCGATCCATCGTGCCTATCGCAAATGGCGGCCGAGTATGAGCGACATGGCGGCAGCGTAATTGCCGTCGAAAACGTGCCGCCAGAGGACACCTCGAGTTATGGCATCGTCGCCATTGACGAATCGAATGAAAATAGAATCACGCAAATCGTGGAAAAGCCCGATCCGGAGGATGCGCCCTCGAGTCTGGCCGTGGTCGGTCGTTATCTGCTCGCGCCGGAAATCTTCGACAAATTGGCGACAACGGGTCGGGGCGCCGGCGGCGAAATTCAGTTGACGGACGCGATCTCCGACCTGCTTGCTGACAAGCCGGTCCATGCGTACTCCTTCGACGGTGTTCGCTACGACTGCGGCAATAAGCTTGGCTACATGAAGGCAAGCATCGCATACGGTCTCGCTCATCCGGGTATAGGTGAGGCGCTGCGCGCGCACCTTGAGGATTTGATATGCGAAAAGTGACTGTAATAGCCTGTTTGTGTTTGGCCGGCCCGGCGACCTCGCAAGATCAATACCTCGTCAACTGGGACACCGTCGGTGAAGAAAGTAAAGGCCACCTCGTCAACCTGATTCGTATCGACTCCAGTAACCCGCCCGGAAATGAAACCGAGGTCGCCGACTACCTGAAGGATGTTCTCAAGCAGGAAGGAATATCTGCGTCTCTGTACGCACTTGAACCGGACAGGGCGAATCTTGTCGCCAGAATCAGGGGTAACGGCACAAAACGGCCGATCCTGATCATGGGACATACCGATGTCGTCGGTGTTCAGCGCGACAACTGGAGCGAAGATCCGTTCTCAGGAATACGCAAGAACGGATACATATACGGACGGGGATCGCTGGACGACAAGGACAATGTCGCCGCTGGCCTGATGGTCATGCTGCTCCTCAAACGGTTTCAGGTCGAACTCGATCGCGACGTCATTTTTCTTGCCGAATCAGGCGAGGAGGGCACGCCACAGGTCGGCATCAATTTCATGGTGGAGCACCATTGGGACGTTATCGATGCGGAATATTGCCTGGCAGAAGGCGCACAAAACACGATTGTGAACGGCAAGACGCGCTCCGTCGGCATCCAGACTACGGAGAAACTTCCACGCAGAGCGACATTGATCGCGCGCGGGACACCGGGCCATGGATCGAGGCCGGTGGCTGATAACGCCGTCGCGATTCTGGCGCAGGCAATCGCCCGAGCAGCTGCCTGGCAGACGGACGTGCGCCTGAACGATACGACGCGTGCCTATTTTCAACGACTGGCAGACATCTCGACTGCAGAAGACGCGTTTCGTTATCGTAACGTGGAGAATCCAGAACTGTCGGCGGCCATCCAGCAACATTTCCTCACGACCTTGCCGTATCACTACTCGATCCTGCGGACGTCGGTTGTCCCGACCGTGATCTCGGCCGGTTTTCGAAAAAATGTAATCCCGTCAGAAGCGTCCGCCATCCTGGATATTCGCATGTTGCCCGATGAAGACGTTGCCGGGTTTTATGCCAAACTTGCTGCAGTGATCGATGATCCGAGAATCACTATCGTTCCGGAAGACATCTATCGTCCGGCAGCATCGCCGTCATCGATCGACAATGAAATGTTCCGGGCTCTCGAAGCCGTTGCTGCCCGCGTATATCCAGGGGCCACGGTGCTGCCAAAGATGTCGACCGGCGCTACTGACATGGCACAGGTTCGGGCCATGGGCATGCAAGCGTATGGAATTGGATCGTCGAGAACACTTGAAGAAATGAACAGTGGTCGCGGCACACATGGCGACGACGAACGCATATTAGAAGAGGCATTCGTAGACCTCGTGCGCTTTCTGTGGCTGACGGTGATAGAAATCGCTGCAAGCGACTAATTGTATCGAATAGGACAAGAAATGATTTCGACTTTTCGTCGATGGCTGATAATGGGAATCCTGAGCTTCTCGGGCGGCATAATTTTTGCGTTACCGTTTCTTCAGGAAATCTACTACATACCGTTAGCGGAGGCGCTCGAACTCAATAACACTCAGGTCGGCTCGTTGATGAGCGTGTTCGGTATCACCGCGATGCTGTCGTATTTTCCGGGTGGCTGGCTCGCGGATCGCGTGTCACCGAGAAAACTCATAACCTTGTCTCTTCTGTCGACCGGTGTCCTGGGATTTTATTTTTCGACATTCCCCTCATACCAGATCAGCCTTGCGATTCATGCATTCTGGGGAGTCAGCATTACGTTCTTATTCTGGGGTGCCATGATTCGGATCACGCGCAACTGGGCACCAGCGGCGGAACAGGGACGGGCCTTCGGCATACTCGAGGCCGGTCGTGGGCTGGGGGAAGTACTGCCCGCCATGGCTACACTCGCTGTATTCGCCGTCCTGGGTAGTGGCGAACAAGGCCTGGCAATGGTCGTCATACAGTACTCGGGTGTCTTTGTCTTGCTGGGTATCGTTGCCTGGTTTGTCCTGGAGGACAGGGTCGATCGTAGCGACGGCGCAGATGAAAAACCCAAAGTCGGTCTCAAAGAGGTCATACAGGTCTTAAAAATGCCCGTGGTCTGGCTCATTTCCATAGTAATTCTTACGGGGTACTGCGCTTACTGGGGCCTGTTCCGGTATACGCCGCTTGCGACCGATGTTTTTGCTCTCAGCGTTACGATAGGGGCGACGATCGCAGTAGGAAAAATGTGGTTCAAGGTGTTTATACCGCTCATTTCTGGTTATCTCGGTGACAAATTTGGCATTGCAAAGGCAGTCGCATGGCTGTTTTTTATCCTAATCCTGAATTACGTCTTCATTGCGTTCTTACCCGGTAAGGTATCACTGGTGCCACTGATGTTTGCGTCATTGGCACTGGGCTCAATCGCCGTTTATGCCATGCGTGGCATTTACTTTGCATTGCTGGAAGAAGGTCACATACCTATGGCAGTAACGGCGACGGCCGCAGGCGTTATTTCCGCAGTCGGTTTTACGCCCGATATATTCATGCCATTGCTCGGTGGCGTTCTACTGGATAACTATCCAGGTGAATTGGGCTATCGATATTTCTTTTTGACGACTGCGGCAATATGCTGCATTGGGCTCGTTGCAACATTGATCATTTATTTCAAGATCGTTAAGAAATCACCTGTAGCTTCCCAATGCCGGCGACTGTCGCTTTGATTAAGAGCTGATCGTCAAAGATTAAGTGCGACAACTTTAGCCTTGGAATACAGCGCGTACTCTCTAAACATCATTCGATAGGAAATTTCACAGCTGTCGTCTATTTGATCTGCTACAAATTTAACGAAGTTCAAGTCGCTTGCCATTTGGGTTTTCCTGTTCTTGGAACGCGCGTTATTGTAGGCTGGTTTACTGCAAGTTAGCGATATTTGAAATGTGTGGCCAGGGGACCTCTGATCTATTCATGAACTCGTATCTTGTGTCTAAAATGTCCAGCTTCTGCGTTGCGAATCTTCGCAATAGCCAGCTATTACGTGCAATCCGCGCCTTGAATCTGAACATTTTAAAAACAGTCTACTTCGTCCAGAATAAATCAGAGGTTCCCTAGAAGAATTAGCTGAAATCAAAGGCAATCCGATGCTATCAATAATGGGAAAAGCACTTGCGGTTTCGGTTATTGCGAACAGCTTATTGTTCCTGGGCCTGAGCTTTGCAGACGAGTCGCTGCTTCCCGAAGACCACGGCTACATTTTAATACGCGTCGAGTTAACAACGCGTGAACGGGTTCGCTTACTCGAAATGTCGAACACGGAGACGAATGACGTTGTCAAGCTCCGCACAGAATCGTTTCAGCGCGCAGGATCGAACGCGTGGATGGCGTTAGTTGCGATGCCGCGTGGCCGATACTTCTGGAGTGAGTATGAAGCAACTTATGGTATCGACCCCTCGGAAACTCAGGCTTTTCCGCTACGCCACATACGGAGAACTCCTCGTACTGCCAGCGATACCTTTGAGATCGTGCCCGGAGTGATCAATTACGTCGGCGACTGGAAGATGCGTGTGGTGTCGTCACAGCGTTATCGACTGGATCCCATCATCGACTATGACGTCGCGACATTGACGCGATTTGTCGAACGGTATCCTGAACGTGCAAACAAGTATGAAATCTACATGTTGATAATGGGCAAGAAAGCAATTTCTCTCGACGAGTTGGCGAAGATTATGGAGGAACATACCGAATGAGCATCTGGTCACAAGCCGAAGGATTGGCCGCACAAACGCCCGATGATCGAAATCGATACGTTGATTTTCTGCGTGCCGTCTCGATTCTCGCAGTAATCACCGGTCACTGGTTAATTGCTGCTGCTTATTGGCATGACGGTACGATGAGCTTCAGTGATGTCCTGGTATTTCAGCCCGGCGCACAATGGATGACCTGGGTGTTCCAGGTAATGCCGATATTTTTCATCGTGGGTGGTTATGCGAACGCCGTCTCACTGGAAGGCGCGCATCGACGCGGAGTCAGCTATGCAGATTGGCTATCGCGGCGTCTCGTTCGCCTGGTGTCGCCACTGCTTGCCTTGTTGTTGTGTTGGGCGCTACTCGCGCCAATATTGAATTTTGCGGGCGTTAGCAGCGAAGTAATCGGATTGGCGTCACGAGCGGCGTTGATCCCGACGTGGTTTCTCGCAATCTATATCATGGTTGTCGTTCTTGCCCCGGCAACATACTACGTCTGGAAGCGCTGGGGTTTTGCATCGTTCATAGCTTTCGCTGCCATCGGTGTGCTCGTCGATATCGCCTTTTTTGTGTTGGATATGCGATGGCTGGGCTGGTCTAACTTCTTCTGGGTCTGGCTTGCTGTACATCACCTGGGATATGCATGGCGTGACGGGCGCCTGGGCAGCCCGGCACAACTTCTTTCTTACTCGGCACTCGCGTTTGTAGCGCTTCTGTATCTTGTTTCAGCAGGGCCTTATCCCCTCGCAATGGCGGGATCGCCGGACGAGGGTTTAAGCAATTCGAGTCCGCCGAAAATTACCATGCTGCTCCTCGGTATTATTCAGTTTGGTTTGCTCTTGTCCATGGAACAGCCGATGCGACGTGTGTTATCGGGCCTGCGCCTATGGACTGCCACAGTATTGATCAACAGCATGATCATGACCGTCTATCTCTGGCATTTGACCGTCATGGTTATTCTCGTCGCTCTGGCCTACCTGGCTGGAGGATTCGGATTTGGTCTGGTTCCCGGAAGCTCCGAGTGGTGGTATAGCCGGCCGATCTGGGTAGCGGTTCTTTTTGTGGTGTTAATACCGGTCGCCTTGCTACTGGCACCATTGGAACGACGCGCTCGCGCCGTTGATTCTGCGGCGCCCGCCGCAGCACGATCAGTCGGTGGCGCGATGCTAATTTGTCTTGGCATCGCGCTGCTTGCTCGTTTCGGCATCGGCAATGTGCCGCTGCCGGGATTGGATGTCGCTGCGTTACTCATGGTTGTTGCGGGTTCTGCGCTCAGCGGCTTGCTGCCTGGGTTCAAATGACGTTATAGGCCATCACGATAATGTGGGTCGTTCGTTAACCACTCCAAGTTCGGCTTCGAGAGCGCGTCCTACCTGAATCAGTTTTCCTTCCTCGAAGAGACTGCTCCACAAACTGACGGAGCGAGGAATTCGATGCAAGGTTTCATCGCTGTCGTTTTCGGGATGATTGAATAATGCTCGAGGTGTGATTTCCTCGAATCCCGCCCGCATGACAAGGCACGGCTGGCCGGTGTAGTTCGTCAGACTCAACATGGGATTTTCAAAGCTCGGACCGAAGACGACGTCGACCTGCGAAAAGAAGGCTTGGGTTTGTTGCATCAAAGATCGACGCAGACGGTCGGCTTGCACGTAGTCGACCGCAGAAAAAAAGCGTGACTGTCGAAAGTTGTTCGGCCAGGCATTGTCGATCTGGCGCCGCAGAAGATCATCACGGCCTGATAAGGTCAGTTCTTCAAATGCGGCGGCCGACTCTATGTTAATAGGCGCCATGATTTCATCGACCGGCATATCGGGCAATGTAATCTCTTTTAGTGTCGCGCCAATATTGGCAATTGCCTTCAGTGCAGCCTTGTCGGTCGACCGAACATCTTCACCTTCGAACCAGGACGGGTCGTAGCCGATCGTAAGATCACTGACCGATCGTCGGCCGTCATAGGCAAATCCCATGTCGATCGACGAGGCATCATTCTCGTCAAAGCCATTCAACACACTGAGTACCAACGCGGTGTCCTCAGCGTAGCGACACATTGGACCGATCTTGTCTAACGACCAGCACAATGCCATGGCGCCGGCACGCGATACTCGCCCGAATGTCGGCCGCAGCCCGGTTACACCGTTGCGGTCCGACGGAGATACGATTGAACCCAGTGTCTCGGTGCCAATGCTAAAAGAGCACAGTCCCGCCGCCGTGGCGGAACCCGACCCAGCAGACGACCCCGACGCACCTTCTTTGGGGTTCCAAGGATTGCGAGTTTCGCCACCAAACCAAACGTCGCCCCAGGCGAGAGCGCCGAGCGTGGTCTTGCCAAGCATGACGGCACCGGCCTCTTGTAGGCGTTGCACGACGGCACCGTCACTGGTCGCGACTCGATCCTTAAAGGCTTCCGCGCCCCAGGTAGTACGGATGTCCTTTGTATCCAGCAGGTCCTTCACCCCGTACGGGATACCGTGCAACAGCCCGCGTACCTGGCCGGTTGCGCGTTCGCGATCGGCTCGATCGGCCTGGGCTCTGGCGACGTCTGCTGTCACAGTGACGAAGCATTCGAGCAAATCGCCATAGCGGTCAATGCGATCGAGATAGATCTCCGTCAGTTCGCGGCTCGTGATCTGACCGGTCGTCATCCAACGCGCCTGTTGTTTGACCGAGGCAAAAGCAATGTCGGCCGGGTCAGCGGGCAACGCGGCTATCTCTTCGGGGAAAAGGACAACCTCGTTTTCCTGTGCCGGGTACGACACACCGGGAAGTCGCGGATCGAATTTCATGGCGGGCGCGAGCGTGATTGGAATATCCTGCGCCCGGCGTTTTTTCAGGGACGCGATTTGCTCAGCGAAAAATCCGTCTTCCGATTCTTCTACCGCGCCACCCAACATCTGTCGACGTTCGTTTTCGCTAAATGCCAGGCCGAACAATTTTTCAGCTTCGGCCAGCGTGCGCTCGGTGATGCGCTCATCGAATCCCGCCCAGAGATCGCTGTCACGCGAGTCAGAATCGATCCGAGGACTGCAAGAAGTTAATACGGCGCTGCCACCGCCTATGAGAGCGGCGTACAGAACGCGGCGGCGATTGAGCAACAATGTTTCTTCGTTTTTCATTGATTGTCCTCAAGTGATCCCTGCAATACGTAATTAGCGAATGGATTGTGTCCATTCAAGGCAAAGTCATCAATCCTCAAGGTCGCGGTGACATGACAGAGGACGATTTCAGCGCGGTAAGAAATCCCTCCGCGGAGGGATTATTGATCGGTCTGGAAAGTTCTCCGGTGTTGTTGTCAACGTACTGGTGAATGTCATCGTCGATCATGTCCTGTGCCTGGTAACCACAGCTCGGAACAGCACGTCCATCAGGTCGTTTGAAAAACCATCGGTTCCGGTAGTCGCGCTCGATGCGAAAACCGCCTTCATGTACCAGCCGATGGTGGCGAGAGCAAAGCAACATCAGGTTTTCGAGACTGGTCTCACCACCAGCCGACCAGTGCTTGATGTGATGGGCATCTACAAACCGCGAGTGTCGGCAGCCCGGAAACACACAACCTTTGTCTCGTGCGTACAGAGCACGTTTGATCGCCGTGGGTACGGTTCGCGTCTTGCGACCCACGCTGAGCGGTTCGCCGTCCTCGTTTTCAACGATGACGACGGTATCGCCGTCGCAACACAATCGTTTCACGGACTCGATCGGAAGGCTCGAGCGGCCATCGCCATTCGTAAGTGCCGACCGATCAACGTGTACAGTGACTTGATAGTTATCCGATGTGCATGCAATTTTATTGCCATCGCCCGAGAGGAAAGCCTTTGCTATTACCACCAGTGCGTCCGCTTGTTGTACCGACCAGCATTCGTCGACGAATTGCGGTGTTTGCGAGGCCGCAGTATCCCGTGCACGATCCAGTGCCTTCTCCAGTAACTCGCCGGTCTCAAGTGGAAGTTCAACGGTGATCGTCATCGTTCCTTTCCCGGCATTGCGGTGAACGCGAAGAGAACGGCCGTCATGAGCACGATTGGCCTCACCTAGAGATACAACTGTGCCACAACGCAGCTCGCGACAGCGTTCCTCCACCCGGGATGCGGTGGTCTTCAAGGCGAACGCCAACAAAGATTCTTCGTTGTCCGCCCGTGCCACACGCGTCAACGGTCGGACTTTCGAATACGATAACTCGCCGTTCGAAAACGCTGTCGCGATCAATGGCAGCGTTTTGAGCGCATGCGCCATACGCACCTTCTCACGTGCGGCACTCATGCTGAGGTCGCAACGCCAATGCAGCCACTCGGCACAGTTTGCGAGGCCCCACTTGAGCCAGCCGGCACGTTCATCGAATTGGCGAATAAGGTTCAATAATTCACTGGTGGCGGCATTGATTCGGGCAGCGAGATTGACAATATCGCGATCGAGTTCGTCGATTGAGAGAATACGGTTTTGGGGTGATATTTGAGGGTTCATGACACATCCCTGTGATCGGAAGAAGGACTGTGATTATAACCAGTAGTATTGAAAAAATCAACATTAAATCAAAGTCTTAACTGTGCGCCGTCAGCGCCCATGGAACAGATATAGGGCTAGTTTAAAGGAGGGTTTTTGTTCATCCTAACCTGAGGAGTAGAGATGAAACAGAGACCAGCAGGACGACCGTCGTCGTCAGAACAGATCATTCGAGACATCAAACGCAAGACGCGTAAGCAATACAGTGCGGAGGAGAAAATTCGCATTGTTCTGGACGGTTTACGCGGCGAAGACAGTATTGCCGAACTGTGCCGCCGGGAAGGTATTGCCCAGAGCCTTTACTATAAATGGTCCAAGGACTTCATGGAGGCTGGCAAGAAGCGCCTGGCCGGCGATATTGTGCGTCAGGCCAGCAGCAGTGAAGTCACGGAGCTGCGGCGTGAGGCCCGGGATCTCAAGGAGGTGGTTGCCGAGCAGACTCTGGAATTGCGCTTGCTCAAAAAAAGCATGCTCGGGGATGGGGACGAACTCGAATGAGATATCCGGCCTCCGAGAAGCTTGAGATCATCCGGCTGGTGGAGCGATCGCATCTGCCAGCCAAACAGACGCTGGATAGGCTGGGCATTGCTCGCACCACATTCTACCGTTGGTACGCGCATTATCGTGTTGATGGAAAAGCTGCGCTGCAAGACAAAGCGCCACTACCGGCACGCGTGTGGAACCGTATCCCCGATGTTATCCGGGACCGCGTGATCGCATTGGCCTTGGACAAACCGGAACTGAGCCCGCGCGAGCTGGCAGTAACTTTTACCGACACCGAGGGCTACTTTGTCTCAGAGAGCTCGGTATACCGGCTTCTCAAGATCCACGACCTGATCACCAGTCCGGCTTTCATTGTCATGAAGGCCGCCAGCGAGTTCAAAGACAAGACCACGGCCATCAATCAGCAGTGGCAGACCGATTTCACGTACTTGAAAGTCATCGGCTGGGGATGGATGTATTTATCCACCATTCTGGATGACTTCTCCCGCTACGTGATCGCCTGGAAGCTATGCACCGGCATGACGAGTCGCGATGTCACCGAGACTCTGGAGCTTGCTCTTCAGGCATCGGGTTGCGACCAGGCCAATATCGTTCAGAAACCGAGATTGCTGTCCGACAATGGATCGAGTTACATCTCGGGTGAACTCGCGGGCTGGATGGCTGACAACGAGATGAATCATGTTCGTGGCGCGCCGTATCATCCGCAAACGCAAGGCAAGATCGAACGCTGGCACCAGACTCTGAAGAACCGGATATTGCTGGAGCATTACTTTTTACCGGGTGATCTTGAAAAGCAGATCGAGGCGTTCGTCGAGCACTACAATCATCAGCGATACCATGAGAGCTTGAAAAACCTGACGCCAGCCGATGTTTACTTCGGGCGCGGGCAATCTATATTGGCAAAACGAGAAAGGATCAAGAAGAGGACCATCGCGAAACGTCGTTTGCATTATCAACGACACGCCGCGTAATATGTAATTGATGAGCAAAGCTCTCCTTTAGAAAAGCGCTTCGTCTGTTCCATTTGTTTGAAGACGGACATGTTAGATAATCTTACGGAGCTGGCAACACAGTTTCGGCAGATGATAGAAAGCGCAGACCGGTCGAAGCTGACAGAAGATTTTGAAAGGTTCCCGTTTAGAAGCGGTGTGGATGCCTCAATACTCCTTGCCCAATACCTTATCGACCTGGGCTATGGCATACCGAACTACGTTCGCGGAGAACTGTACGAACCTCGTTTGCGCTGGGGCCATGCCTGGATCGAGCTTGATGGAATTATCCTGGACATCACATTGGATGGCCTGTTCTCTGATCAGCCGCCAGTGATCGTTACAGAAGACCAATACTGGCACGAAATGTTTCGGCGACTGGACGAGCATCCGGTCTCCATACACGTTTTTGGCAAGCGTAACACCGCAGTGCTCCGGAGCGCATATCACGAAATTATTGGGCTGCGGGTGCACTGATGCTAGGGCGCAACGCAAAGCGGGAGTCGTTAATACTCAACTTGAGAAAGAATAGTGGCCAGCAAAAAATGCGGCAACAACCTCCATGGGGAATGTAATGCAGCCTGATTGGGGTATTATTTCCGGATGGGTCGATTCGCCAAAAAGCTCATTACTGCAATCATATCGGCGATATGCACACTTTTTATTGCCAAAGGCATTCTACTTTGGCTGGCTGGAAAAGAAATATATCCAGACCAATGGATTAACAGCATGATCGGTTTGGCGGAGGTGGCGGTAGCCGCAAATCCAGCAGGCACGTGGGTATTGCTTGGTCTGGCTGGACTGGTAGGTCTTGCAATTGGGCCTGGCATACACGAATGGGGCATCAACAAGTTTACTGGGAAAGTTGGTCAAACAGAAGGCCGTAGCGAATGGCAGCAGGAATGGAACGATCTTGCGGAAACTCGTTACACTTTCTGGAAACTGGTCAATCAGGTGTATGACGGATGGAGTCCAAGCGATCACGCGTTCTCAGAAGTTATCCGAAAAGCACATCTACCTATCGAACTGCCCCTTGATGATGCAAGGGCGTTCCCCGAGTGGGCCAATCAGTTCAACCCCATTGACGCAGATGAATATGCTGCTGCGCTAGATCAGCTTGCCTCCGAAGTTTATCCCCGCGATGGGATTTCAGCGCGAAGCCTTTCAGGTTCGGACTTTAAAACTTTTGACAATGCGAGACAGATACTTTCAAAATTCTGGGACAAGTGGGGAAGACAATCTGAATCTCACAGCGAGTTAGTGAAAAAACAGAATTTCCTTGCGAGCGCAGCAGAACTCAAGTTATTGACCTTTTTGGAAATAGCGCGAGCGCGTTGGATTACGACAGGCCAAAGCGCGAAGAATGGACTGTTTCAATTAGCGAGGAGAGCCAATGGCTAGGGGCAAATATCTAAGCCTTGAAGAAGCCCGCAAAATGAAGAAATACGCTGCCAGACACAACACTTCAATGCCAGAAGCATATGGGAGACCGCGGGAGAAATCGACAGGCCCAAGGTCGCTGGGACAGGGCATTCGAGAGGGCTGAATATGAAGCCGAGAGTTGGAAGACGCACTAGAAATGCCCGTTGTGGCCCCTTTTCAGACTTTACGAGTTCCGGGCAGGGGTAGATATCCGGAAACCAGGGTTTGCTCCACGAA
>JADFNV010000037.1 GCA_022563195.1 Pseudomonadota bacterium | reverse complement strand
CGCAGTTGATTGAGTGTGGCTATGAGTCATCGGATGCATGGGAGCAGGCGCTGGAGACCGTCGAGCCGGATTTTTCTAGAAGTCGCTATCCGGAAAAAGCATTCTTCTGGACCAGAATATCCCAGTATATCAATGCGTTGCGTAAAGTCGCGATGTACAAGCGCCTGCGCCGACCGACGGCAGCGGAGTAGTCAATGTCAGGGCTCAGTGAGTCAGTCGTCAGTCTTTTTTACCGATTTGCCGTATCGGGTTGCCTGCCTGTCTCGTGGTTTCGCGAAGTCGATCCCGCGACGGTCAGTAAGGCGAAGAAAACCGGCAAGTTGAACCTGGAAATCGTCAGTCATTGCTGGCGATACGGACATTTCCTGACCTACCAGCTCAGTTCACTCGTCAATCATCGCACCGATAAGTTCGATATCACGATGACGGTATTTCATGTGTCGGAGGACGAGGCAGTCACGCGAGTGCTCGAATATTTTGGACGTATGGAAGTGCCCGGTATTATCTGGAACTGGCAGTCGCTGCCGAAAGAGAAATTGTTTCGCCGCAGCATCGGCAGAAACCTTGCTGCAAAGGATACGCAGGCCGACTGGATCTGGTTCACCGATGCCGACATCATCTTTCATGATAGATGCCTCGATACGCTGGCGGATTTGTTGCAAGGTCGAGATGATGGACTGGTGCATCCGACTATCGGCCTGGGTACGTCGCTATTGCCCGAAGATGACGCAATCCTGAACAAAGGCCGCGAAGGTCCGACATTGCTGGAAATTCCGATCGAACAATTCAAACCCTATGGCGGGCTGCGCAAGAAAGCCAAGGGTCCGCATCAGATCACGCACGGCGACATCGCCCGGGCCTGTGGTTATTGTAATTCCATTGGCTACTATCAGACGCCCGCCGAGCGCTGGATGAAAACGTATGAGGACCGGGCGTTTCGCTGGTTGATCGGTACACACGGCACACCGCTCGAGATTCCGAACGTGTGTCAGATTCGTCACATCGTCAAAGGCCGATACAAAAAGGATTCCCGGATCACCCGGATTCGAAAATTTATCCGCAAGAGTCAGGACCACTAGGTCCCGGCGCCGGGCCAAATTTTGTATGCACTGACGCGAATATTTCGATGACGCCAAAATACAGACCAGACATTGATGGACTGCGAGCTATTGCGGTGCTCTGCGTCATCTTTTATCACTCGGGTATCGGTCTTTTCAGCGGTGGTTATGTCGGCGTTGACGTCTTTTTCGTTATCTCGGGCTTTCTGATAACAACAATCATCGTTCGTGAAATCGGTGAGCAAAGATTTTCGATCGCAAATTTTTATGAACGCCGCATGCGACGCATTTTGCCCGCAATCATTACGGTCGTCGTGTTTTGCCTGATTGTCGGAATCGTCCTTTTTGAAACAAACGATTACGAAGATCTCGCTCGCAGCTCGATGGCCAACAACTTGTTCCTGTCCAACGCCTATTTCTATTGGCAGGCAGGGTATTTCGATGCCGCCGCCGAGCTGAAACCGCTGCTGCATACGTGGTCGCTGTCCGTGGAAGAGCAGTACTACCTGCTATTTCCGCTATTGCTGCTGTTGATCGCAAGATTCGGTGGCAAGAAATACCTGGGTTTCCTGATACCAATCCTGCTGCTTTCATTTGCCGCCTGTGTTATCGGCATGGATGTCGACAGGACTGCCGTATTTTACATGTTGCCGACACGGGCATGGGAATTGCTCATAGGAAGTTTCCTGGCTATCGCAGTGATCCAGCCGCTGCAAAATACCGTGATGCGCAACGCGGTCGCCGGATTCGGGCTCGTGCTCGTGATGTACAGCAATATCGTATTCGATGATCAGACATCGTTTCCGGGCGCGAGCGCGGCGGTTCCAACAATGGGCGCAGCGCTCATTATCTACACGGGTGGGTCCGGCGCCACAATCGTCAGTCGACTGCTGTCAATCAGGCCGATCGTATTTATCGGTTTAATCTCCTACTCGTTGTATCTCTGGCATTGGCCGCTGCTGGTCTTTGCAAAGTACTACAAGGCGGTAGACCTGACGCAACCGGAGAAGCTTTTCTTGTTTCTCGTGATATTTCTGGTGTCAGTGCTTTCCTGGCGTTTCGTAGAAACACCTTTTCGCAAGAAAAGGCTGCTTGCTACACGACGATCAATTTTTGTCGCATCGTTTGCGGCGACAGCCGTTTTAGTCGTTGTCGGTCTTTCAATTCTCGTTACAGGAGGGAGCCCGGGTCGTCACAAACTGGAGCAGTTTGCCAACGTCGTTGGCGGCGACACGGAGTGGGAGCGTTGGAAGGCCTGCAAGGAAATCATGGAAGAGCCGGACATCGATAAGTTGCTCTGCAGCATCGGCAAAAGCGTTGGTGAACCCAGCTTCATTTTATGGGGTGACTCACATGCCCAATCACTTGCGTCCGCTGTAAACCTGAGCGCCGCGAGAAACGGCGTGACGGGGATTATTGCCACTCGCAATCGCTGCCCACCGTTGCAGGAAATCATAAGGCCGGGACGGCCGGACTGCCATGAGTTCAATAACACGATACTCGACTACATCTCTCAACATGCGCAGATCAATACAGTCATCCTGGCCGCAAGATGGACCTTGTCCATCAAGGGAACCCGGTATAAGAATGAGGAGGGCAGTCTCGTTGAGCTGGTTGATATCAGGGATTCACTGGGTACCCGAAGCAGCGGTCGTGAGTTACTGGATACCGGTCTGCGCAGAACCATCCGCTCATTAAAAGACCTGGGAAAACACGTCGTGGTCGTCGGGCCGGTTCCTGAAATCGGCTATAGCGTACCCTCTGCCAACCACATTGCCCTGATAACCGGCCGGGACGTCAATGCGATGATCGCACCTCGGCTTGATGAGTATCTTGAGCGCAATGAGGAAGCCTTGGAGATCATTACGCAGATTCAGAAAGACGCGGTAATCGCGGTAGTGCGTCCGGCGAGCATTCTCTGTAATGAGAATTTCTGTCGCGTCGCGCTGGAAAATGGAGTCGCCCTGTACCGAGATGATCACCATCTATCGACTTTCGGCTCCAAGCACGTGTCGATAATCTTCGATCCGTTATTTGATGCCGCGAACTGAGTTCGGCACATGACACAGGCTAGGTTTTTCCTGCACCACTTAAAATATTCTTAAGTTTTCGCGAGAAGCTCGCCTTGTTGGCATGCGGGAAGGGCTCATCGGGGATGTCGTGACCGAGGAATGAGCAGAGCTTGGCCCAGCCATCACCTCCGGGCAGGTTAATTTCCAGCAGGTCATCGGGCCGATCGCTGAAATAGGCCAGTACTTCGCGGTTGTGGCGCTCATATCTCGCAATGAAAACGTCTTCGTTTCCCTCGGGGCAGCCAACGCCGTAAATCCATTTTCGCATCGGTGTCTCGGCCAGGCCGAAATCCCTGACCTGACTTAGAATCCAGGACTCCGAACTCCTGCGCGTCAATATAAATTTGCTGTCGGGAAACTTGTTATCGAGTTCCTGATAAAGAATCGGCCATGGATTATCCTGGAACGCATCGTATTCGAGCGCTTTTTCAAAAGCCAGGCGATGCACTTTTTCACTGATATCGGCATCCTTGGTGCCAAACGAACCCGTCACACGATAGCCAAGCTTCTTCAGGGCAACCGCAAGGCTTGTCGTTCCCGTCTTGTGAAAGCCAACGCAGAAGACTTTGGATTTCATGTCGCGGGCTCAACTTGTTGCCAGAAATCGCTGCCAGGCGATCAGGCCCCATACCGATCCGACAAGCACGAGGCTGACGAATACGGCCGCCGAGCCCATATCCTTCGCGCGCCCGGACAGTTCGTGTTGCTCAACACCATGACGATCGATGGCCGCCTCGATCGCGGAGTTCAGTAGCTCGACCATCAGCACGATCAGACAAGCGCCGATTAGCAAGGCGTGTTCGACGGCCGTACGTCCGAGCCAAATTGCGACGGGCAACAAGACGAGTGTTGTTACGAGTTCCTGCCGGAATGCTGCCTCGTGCTGCCACGCAGACTTGAGGCCTTGCGCCGAAAACTTCGTCGCCCGCAGAATTCTTCGCAGTCCCTTGTTGTCAGGTTTCCCCATGTGTTGCCCTCATTGCGACTGGTGCCTCGATACCATAACAACGATGACCGATGTGCCGAAGCCGGTGTCGTGTTTGACATCGGTCCAATAATACTTCATATATAAATAATTAATACATTAATAAAAGTCATTCGTATTGGCAATAGACCAGTTCAGCCGCTCCCTGCCGATGATGCTGCATCGCACACTCGATGTGGTTATGCCCGGTTTTCGTAAGATCTTCAAAGAATTCGGCTTAACCGAGCAGCAGTGGCGAGTGCTGCGGGTGCTATGGGAGAGAGACGAGATCGCTTTGCGCGAACTCGCGGATCTGACCTTGATTCCGGCGCCCAGTCTTGTTGGCGTGGTGGACCGGCTCAAAAACATGGGTCTCGTGGCACGCCGCCGAGCGGATTCCGATCGGCGCATCGTCTTCGTATACACAACACCTGCGGGTCGCGATATCGAACCTCAAGTGATGCCGCTGGTGGCCGGGGCGTACGCGGAGCTCAAGCAGTCCATTGATACTCAGACCTGGGAGCATCTGCTGGCCGGCCTGGAACGGATCTGCGAACTGAAACCGCGTTCAAAGGGATAGAATTGGCTCCCACACGTGAACGCATTGAGATTAACTAAGCAGATGGCGCGAGCAACGAGTTTTTTCCTGCTTGTAATGTTGTTGAGCCTATGCGCCTTGCAGCAAGAGGCGAGGGCCCACGGCGGTGTCGTGAACGAGGGAGATCTGTGCATTATCAAGATCAACTACCTCACGGCGCACTTCAAGGTCTATCAACCACGAACCCGGCAGCACGATGAATTTTGCGAAGATCTTCCTGATGTAAGTGAGAGTATATTTGTCATGGAGTACTTGCACGATGAGCTGGCAGTGGTGCCGATTGATTTCCGAATCATCAGAGATGTAACCGGCAAGGGTCGTTTCGCGCGCTGGGAAGATGTTGCTGCCATTGACGATCTCGATAGCGTCACTGTGTTCTATCAGGAGCCGGTCATTGAGCCCGATGTGTTTACGGTGATTCATGACTTCGACGCCGGTGGTGAATACATTGGAGTAGTTACTGCAAGTCCGGGTCGTGACGGCAGGCGCTATATCGCGGTGTTTCCATTCGAGGTCGGATATACAGGCCTTGGTTACTGGCCGTTCTTCATTGGTCTATTGGTCATCGTGCAGCTTCAGTACTTCGTGATGAGCGGGCGGCTGGCGCGCTGGCGCGCACAGCGTCGATGATGACCGGTCGACGCAATGCACTAGGTGCGCTGACATTCATAAGCTTGGTATTGTCGGGCACAGTGCGCGGCGATGGAGATACGGTCTGGGTGTCCGACAGCGGTCTTTACAAGGTGAGTTACACAAGTTCACTCGAGCCCATCGAAATCAACCGCATACACGAGTGGTTGCTGCATATCGAGACAATAGATGGCGATGATGTCGAGAATGCGGAGATCACGATCGTCGGTGGCATGCCCGCGCACGATCATGGCTTACCGACACGACCGCGAGTCACTGAACACCAGGGCGACGGTAATTACCGGGTACAAGGAATACGATTTCACATGAGCGGTGATTGGGAAATTGAAATAACGCTGAAGATCGGTGACAGAGCCGACAACGTAAGCATTGAATTGACATTGTGAGCTTGCGGACATTTGCATCGGTGGGGAGAAGGACTGCTGCGCTGGCAATCATCACGGCGGCTATTGCGGCGTGGCTGCTGCTGCCGATTTGGCCAGCTGCCTGGACGGATGCCCAAATTGAAACGCTGAGTTCGTTGTGGATCGGTAGCCTGGAATCTTTGCCGCCCGACCCGAGCAATGCTGTCGCTGAAAATTCGGCGGCCGCCAGCTTCGGTCAACAGCTGTTCTTCGATACGCGGCTCAGCGCGAACGGGGCGATATCCTGTGCTACCTGTCACCAGCCGGAGCGGCGCTTCACGGATGGGCTACCTAAAGGTCAGGCCATCGGTACATCAGGAAGGAATACGTCGAGCATTGTAGGGGTCGCTTACAGCCCATGGCTTTACTGGGATGGGCGTCGGGATAGCCTGTGGTCGCAAGCGTTGTCGCCGCTCGAAGATAGCAACGAGCACGGCAGCGATCGCACGCATATCGTTGCCGTTGTCGCGACGGACCCCTCGTACAGTTCCATATACGAGTCTTTGTTCGGCGCTGCGCCAGGTTCACCGGACAGTCATTCTGTTGACCGGACGTTTGCGAATATCGGCAAAGCCATTGCTGCGTACGAACGGCTGCTCATGCCGGGACCGTCAAGATTCGACCGGTATGTCGAAGCTGTGGTCGCGCGCGATGAACAAAGTCAAAAAGAAATTTTCAGTGATGACGAAGTCTTCGGCTTGCAGTTGTTCATTGGTGAGGCGAATTGTACGCAATGTCACAACGGGCCATTGCTAAGCAATCACGAGTTCCACAATACGGGAGTGATCGCGTTCGCCGGGGAAGTCCCCGACAAGGGTCGGGTTGTCGGCGTTCGTGACGTGCTGGAGGATCCATTTAACTGTCTGGGTGACTACAGCGATGGCAGCGATTGTGCCGAACTGATTTTCGCACGCACGGGTTCCGAACTCATTGGCGCTATGCGGACACCATCATTGCGCAACCTCGAGAACACGGGGCCATTCATGCACAAGGGTCAGATCGAAACGCTGGCGCAGGTATTGCAGCACTACAATGAAGCGCCGCCTGCCATGATCGGCCACAACGAAGCACAGCCCCTGGACCTCAGTGGCCGTGAATTACGACAACTCGAGGTGTTTCTGCGAACGCTTGCTGCGCCGCTTGCGACGGCCGATCAGTGGTTGCGACCGCCGCCGGTTAATGTTGAGGAAAATAGTGGCGATCAGGCCGGCGGCAATGCGTCGGGTGACTCGATTTTAACGACCGTGTCACTGTAGAAACCGTTGAAATCGGTGCGACCGCTGAGACTGTAGGCGCCGATCAGACCGAACTCAATGTAGTCGCCGACGTCGATATCTGCAGGGAGCTGCACCTTGCCGGGCATGGCGTCACCGGAGTCGCAGGTTGGTCCGTACAGGCGAAACGACTCTGAATCTCCCGTCATCAGTGCGTCACCTCGATATGCGCGTACCGGAAATCTGTCCTGTGCATCGTAGCGCAGGTCCCAAAACGCTCCATACATTCCGTCGTTCAAATACAGGCGATCATCCTTGCGCAAAAGCACCTGCGCAATAGCGGACAGGCCCGGTGCGCTCAGCGCGCGGCCAGGTTCGGCGAGCAATTCACCGTCGTCCACAAGAAGTTGCTGTGCCGCACTCCGGATAGCTGCGAAATAATCCTCGATAGGTGGTGCCGAAAACCCGGGGTAGGATTTCGGATAACCGCCGCCAATATCGACAAGCCGCACACGGAACGGCAGTTGACCAAGCACTGTTGTGGTGATGTCGATCGATTGGACGTATGCATCAGGACTCATGACCAAAGAACCGACATTAAAGGCCAGTGCCGGTTCGGCGCCACAATCGACAATCGACTGCAGGAGCTGCGGCATATCGTCCGGATTCGCACCAAATTTGGATGACAGTTCCCAAATAGCTGATTCGTGGCTCACAGCCATGCGGGCAAATATGACGGCGCGGCTGGCGTCAATCTCCTTCACCAATTTCGCCAGGCCGTCTGGATGATCGACCACGAAATGCTTAACGCCGTGATTTTCCTGTGCATATCTGGCAGCGCCGATCAGTCTGACGGGGTTCATGAAATAACAAACGGCCTCCGGGCTTATTTCACGTACCTGTTCAATCTCGACGAGCGAGGCACAGTCAAAATGTTCGACGCCGGAATCAATGAGGACCTGAAGAACGGTCGGATCGTTATTGGCTTTGACAGCGTAAAGCACTCGGCCCGGAAAGCCCGCAAGAAATTCCTGTGCCGTCTCGCGATAGACGTGCGGATAGACGCAATAGACGGGTTCGCGCGGTTGCAAGGATCGCAGCATCGCCGATACATTTTCGAAATTGCTCATGCAAAATACTTCATGTTGTTGGTGACATTCAGTCGCTGAGTCGTGTAGTGTGCGGCACCTTTTTCCGGTATGCCACTATGGTTTCCTTCGTCGAGGCTATGCTACCGTGGTACGTGAATTTGCGGCCAGCTTGACTTCGTGAGACCCGTGTAATGCAACAGGATACAAGGACAATTGATGAACTTATCGCCAGCCATGTGCCGGGCCACGCGCTTGAGCAGCGTTTTTATACAGACCCGGAAATCTACCGATTGGAGTTTGAGCGCGTTATCGCCCGTAATTGGGTGCTCGCAGGCCATTGTTCGGAAATACCGGAGCCCGGTGACTTTAAGGTTTTTAATGTTGCGCTCGAATCCGCAATCATTGTGCGTGGATCTGACGGAACCATCAAAGCATTTGCAAACGTATGCCGACATCGTGGCTCAATTGTCTGCCTGGAGGCGAATGGGTCGACGAGAAAGTTCACATGTCCTTACCACGGCTGGATGTACGACATCGACGGTAATCTCGCTGCCGCGCGAAATATGCCCGATGATTTTGACAAGGCCAGCCATGGTCTGAATAAACTGTCGGTGGATACAGTCAGCGGTTTGATCTTTGTCAGCTTTGGCGAGGAACCGCTATCGTTAGAAGGTGCGAAGCGAGACATGGCGGAACCGATGGCGATGTTCGGCTTCGAAGATCTCAAGGTAGCTGCTTACAAAGAGTATGACATTGGCGCGAACTGGAAGCTCTCGGTTGAGAACTACCAGGAGTGTTACCACTGCGCGCACGCGCACCCTGATTACGCGAAAATGCATACGCTCATGGTGGACGGCAAGAAACGCGATCGACTCCAGCATCACATGATCGATAAAATGGAATCCTGCGGCATTCACAAGATCGAAATCGATTTCGGCGACACCAAGTCGCCAGCCGGAGAAATTGGCTATAGCTACAGTCGCACGGCGTTATTTGAGGGATACCAGACCGGTAGCAAGGAAGGCAAACCCGTTGCGCCGTTACTCGGGGCGTTGAAGAATTACGACGGTGGAGCATCGGATTTTGCTATTGGTGGGTTTTCTTATTTGCTCGCTTACAGCGACCATGTCGTTGGCTATGTGTTCACACCGGTCAACATAGGCAACTCGAGATGTGACGTCTACTGGCTGGTTCGCGACGATGCGGAAGAGGGCAAGGATTACGATGTCGACGAACTGACCTGGCTATGGGATGTAACAACCGAAGCTGACAAGACCATTATCGCCAACAACGGGAAGGGCGTTCAGTCTCGCTTCTACCGGCCTGGCCCGTTTTCAAACATGGAAGAACCTGAACGTCGGTACGTGGCGTGGTTTCTTCAGGAACTGGCGCGCGAATAAGTTCGGCGGTTCTACACTCGGCTCTCAGAACGTCGTGCGGTAAACCATGCCGCAAATACCAGGACGCTGATGATCAGGATGATCAACGATGCCAGTGCGTTAATGTCCGGCGTTACGCCCAGTTTTACTTTCGAGAATATGTACATCGGCAAAGTACTGCTGCCGGGGCCCGACACAAAACTCGCGATAACGAGGTCGTCGAGTGACAGCGTAAAAGCCAGCAGCCAGCCTGCGATCATAGCTGGTGCGATAAGCGGCAGCGTAATGTCAAAGACGATGCGCAGCGGTCGACAGCCGAGATCCATGGCGGCCTCCTCGAGCGATTCGTCCATGGTTGCAAGTCGCGCGCGCACGATTACAGCGACATAGGCCATCGCGAACGTTGTATGAGCGATTGTGATCGTTGTGAATCCTCGTTGTCCAGGCCAGCCGATTAATTGTTGCAGGCTGACGAACAGCAGCAGCAACGACAGGCCTGTGATGACTTCGGGCATTACGAGCGGGGCCGTGATCATCCCCGAAAAAAGCGTCTGACCGCGAAAACGGCCGAAGCGCACAAGAATGAGACCGGCCATCGTGCCGAATATCGTAGCCAGGGTCGCGGATGTCATGGCAATACGCAGACTCAGCATTGCGGCGTCAAGAATCTGCTCATTTTTGAAAAGCTCCACATACCAGCGCGTGGAGAACCCGCCCCATACCGTGGCGAGTTTCGAGTCATTGAACGAATAGACGATGACGGAGATAAGCGGAATGTAGAGAAACGCATAGCCGAAGGCGAGCACGGAAAATATAAATCGTGATTGCTTTTTCATGACGCCGCCTCGGCATCGCGCGCCTGGCTGCGCTGCAAAAAGACGATCGGCACAACGAGTAGGAGCAACAGCATGATCGCGACGGAAGACGCAAGTGGCCAGTCACGGTTGACGAAGAATTCGTCAAATAACACACGACCGATCAGCAGCGTTTCGGGTCCTCCCAAAAGATAGGGAATGACGTACTCCCCCATGGCGGGAATGAACACCAGCAGGCATCCGGCGATAATGCCCGGTCGGGCGAGTGGCCAGGTGATGTCCCAGAAAGCGGTTGTCCGCGACGCGCCGAGATCTTGTGCCGCGTCAATCAGATCGAGGTCCATGCGTTCGAGCGTCGCATACAGCGGCAATATCATGAACGGCAGGTAGGTGTAGGTAAGTCCGACAAATATTGCGAAATCCGTGTACATCATCTGGATGGGTTGGTCGATAATGCCAACCCACATCAGAAAGTTGTTGATGACGCCATAATTGTTCAAGAGACCCATCCAGGCGTACACGCGCAGCAAAAACGATATCCAGAACGGCAGCACGATCAGCAACAACAGGAGGCTGCGAGTGGTCGGGCTCGAGCGGGCGATGCCGTAAGCCATTGGAAAACCCAGCGCGAGACACAGCATCATCGCAGCAGCCGCCATCACAATCGACTTGAAATAGGTAACGGCATAGAGCTTGTCCGTCAGCAGGAACAGAAAATTGTCAATCGTGATGGATAGTCCGCCTTCCGCGTCGAAGAAAGGCGTAAACGGTGGTTGTGCAATCACAGGATCGGCGAGACTGATCTTCAATATGATCCCGAACGGCAACAGGAAGAACACGAATAGCCACAAGTAGGGCACAGCGATTGTAATTCGTTGCCAGAGTGCGCCCTGTAGTTTCTTAGTCGCCACCGGATTACCTAGTCGGTTAGCACGATCGCGCTACGCGGACGCCACGATACCCAGATCTTATCTTCCCACTCGACAAATCGTTTTGCAGAACGGCGCCGATTCTGGCTGCTGACCTGAATTATCTTTCCCGACTCAAGGCGAATGCGGTAAAGAGACAGGTTTCCCAAGTAGCCGAGGTCGTCGACCACGCCGCGGATACGTACATCATCGTCGTTATCGGGTTCGTGCTTCGTGATAAAAATTTTCTCCGGACGTACGGCGATGCATACGGACTGACCGACATCGACGCCGTGATTGCCCAGCGCTCGAAGACTGACGCCGGCTTCCTCGGAATCAACCGATACCGTCTCGTCGCCGACACGCGAAACCTTGCCCTCGAACATATTGATCGTGCCGATAAAATCCGCGACGAAACGACTCTGCGGGAACTCGTAGATTTCCTTGGGTGGTCCGATCTGCAGGAAGCGTCCTTCTTCCATGACGGCGATGCGAGTAGACAGCGTCATGGCTTCCTCCTGATCGTGCGTCACGACGACAAACGTGATGCCAAGCTCATCCTGAATATTCATGAGCTCGAACTGTGTCTGTTCACGAAGTTTCTTGTCGAGTGCGGCCAGTGGCTCATCAAGCAATAAGACTTTGGGGCGCTTGATCAACGCTCTGGCAAGCGCGACGCGTTGACGCTGCCCCCCGGACAGCTGACCGGGCCTGCGATCTCGAAAGTCCCCCAGCTGCACGAGTGCGAGCATTTCATCGACACGCCTGGATATTTCCTTGTTATCCACATGGTCCTTGCGAAGACCGTACGATATGTTCTTCTCCACGGTCATATGCGGGAAAATCGCATAGGACTGGAACATCATGTTGACCGGCCGCTCATAGGGAGGTTGCTCGGTGATGTCTACGCCATCGATTTCAATGGTTCCAGCCGTCGGCGTTTCAAAACCCGCCATCACCCTGAGCAACGTCGACTTACCACAACCAGACGCACCCAGGATGGAAAACAGCTCGCCGCGAGCGATGTCGAGATTGATGTCGTCAACGGCAGTGAAATCACCGAACTTCTTGGTAATACCGCGAATTCGAATAAAGCTCTCTGATTTATCGGTCACTATGGATAGGTTCTTGTTGTCATAGTCCGCTTTTTGCACGAGCAAAAGTACGGGTGCGCGGTCGCTCACGTTTAGGCTCGACAGACTTGAGCGGAAACATCACGTCCCAGACGTCTTCGTCCGGGAAGATCGCAGCGTTGTTCAGTAATTCAGGCGCGATTAATTGCCATGATGACCGGTTGGCGTTGGCGTAATTCACCTGGGTCAAAATATCGGCAGCAATGTCGGGGCGCATCATGAAGTTAATGAACAGGTAGGCATTGTCCACATGAGGCGCATCGCTGAGAATAAAAAGGCCATCGACCCAGAATGCTGAACCCTCTTTGGGTACTGTGTAACGAAGGTCGATGTCAATACCGGCCTCTTTGGCCCGAAGTGCGGCAGTCATGTAGTCACCGGACCAGCTCATTGCGACGCAGATTTCCCTGTTGGGCAGATCGGAAAGCATTTTCTGGTTACTGTAGTAACGGATGTACGGCCGAACGAGTTTGAGTTGTGCTTCGGCTGCTGCGAGACTTTCGTCGTCAACGGCGCTAGGATCGCGGCCCAGGTAGGCTAGCACCATTGGTATCACAGTGGTCGGGCCATCGAGTAGCGTAACGCCGCAATCGGCCAATTTCGACACGACGTCGGGATCAAAAATAATATCAGCGCTGTCCATCGCATGATTGGGGAGGCGCTCGCGAACCAACTCTGCGTTCCAGGCGTAGCCCGTGGAGCCCCAGTGATAGGGAACGTTATAGCCGCGAATTTCTTCGTAGGTGTCGATCCTCTTCATGATGTCGGGATCGAGATGGCGTATGTTATCAAGGCGCGAGTAGTCGAGTTTCTTGAAGATGCCGATCGGTGCGAGCCGAGACGAAAATTGCCCACTGTGCACAACGACATCATAGCCACTGCTGCCCGTGAGCAACTTGACGTCGACAACCTCGGAGGAGTCGTACATGTCGTAGTTGACCTTGATGCCGTATTCGGCCTCAAACTTCTCGGCGGTATCTGGCGCTATGTAGTCAGCCCAGTTGTAAACGTTGACGATATTCTGATCACCGTTTGCCGTGTCGGAATCACTGCCGCAGGCGTTCAGCGTGAACACTGCGACGAGCAGGGTGCCGAGCCCTGTGCTTATTGTAATTGCGGTCATACAGCCCCGATTCGAACGACCTATGCGCCTGTTGACAATTATATATCGTTATGTCCCCATCTTTTCGCATTAAGCCAAGACGACAGCAAACCTGTACACCTTGATCTGCTAGTCAAAGTGCCCAGGGAAAACACCATGCAGATAACTCATTACGGCTTCGATTGCTTTATGGCGGTCAAAGGACTGTGGGCTGATCAGGCACCACAACCATAGCCCATTGGTCATCGATTTCAGAGCATTGGCAACCGTGCTGGCGGATAGCGTGGCATCGCCGCTATCTTCAATAATCGCGCTGCAGAGCTGTTCGATAACATCTTCGTAGTACTGATCCGAGTCGGCACATATCTTTCGATATGCAGGTCGCGATTTGACTTCGCCCCAAAATGCGAACCAAACCGCAAGCTTCTGTCGATCACAGATCGCCGGCTTGAAGTCCAGTTCCATCGCGGCACGTAGCTGATCGGCAGGAAGGGGACCTGCGCGTGCCAGCGTTTTGTCGAATTGCGCTTTGTAGTCTTCGGCGAGGTACCTGAGCGTTTCGCTCAGCAGATTGTCCTTGGATTCGAAATGCAGGTTGACGATGCCTTGCGACAGGCCGGCCTCGGTGGCCACATCGGCGAGCGTCGTGCTGCCCATGCCCTTGCGCGCGATGCACTTCATGGTGGCATCGATCAGCTGTTGGCGTCTCGCGGCACGGGACGCGGTGCGTCGAATATTTGTCGATGCGGATACGGTCATCGCGGTGTTTTTTACATAATCAAACGGAATTTCCGCTTGGTTCGGTGGTTTCCAAACGATAATCATGCCACAAGTTGAATGAATACTCATTCATTTTACTGGACGCTGCCACCGGTCCATGCGATCCTATAGCCGTTACGACGTGGTTGAGGCCTTATGCGCCATGCGCTCTGTCGTGCAGATATAAAAAGAATTAACTGCACATCTTGCAAGTGAGTTCCGATTGATGAAAACCTATGATGCAATCATCGTTGGCGCCGGACACAACGGCCTGACAACAGCCGCTTTCCTGGCCAAAGCCGGGCTCGATGTCATTTGTCTCGAGAAGAACGACTACATCGGCGGCGCGACTGTCAGCCGCGAGATGTACAAAGACTGGCTGTATTCCAGTTGCTCGTATGTGTGCAGCCTGTTGCGACCGGAGATTTACCGTGCGCTGGAGTTGCACAAATACGGCTTGCAGGTCACGCCGTTCGGCGGTTCATGTCAGTTCATGGAAAATGGCGACTACTTCGGTTCGTATCACGATCCGGAGATGGCCTATCGTGAAATGGCGCGTTTTTCTCGCCACGATGCTGATGCCTATGAAAGATTCAGCGCCGATACGATGCGACAGTGTCGATTGGTGCGTGACAACCTGCTGCGCACGGCGCCGGATCCGACATCATTCAAGCCCAAGGACCTCATGGGCCTGGCCGAGCTCGGTATGAAGTTCATGGATATGGGCGAAGACGCGATGTACGAAACGATTCGTTTCTGGACCATGAGCGTTGCCGAATATCTTGACCAATACTTCGAAACTGACGTCATCAAGACAACGAAATCCGGTAGTGGGATTATTGGCACCGCACTGGGCGTTTACTCGCCCGGTACTTCATACGTATTGCTGCATCACTACATGGGTGATGTTGACGGCAATGTTGGTACCTGGGGCGTGGCCAGAGGCGGCATGGGCGCGATTGCAGACTCGATCGCAGGGGCATTTCAGACTTACGGTGGTGAGCTGCGCTCCGAGGCCGGCGTCGACAAGATCATAGTCAAGAACGGCCGCGCCACCGGCGTTGCGCTCGAAAACGGTGAGGAGATCTCGGCGCGCCTGGTCGTGTCAGCGATAGACGTAAAACAAACATTCCTGGATCGCATAGACAAGTCCGATCTGCCCGAGGCATTTTACAACCGCGTTGCGAATTTCAAGATTCGTGGCTCATCGGGCAAGGTGAATATTGCTCTCGATGGCATGCCGACATTTCCGGCGATTCCGAAGGGCAGTACCCTGTATCACGGCGACATGCACTTCATCGATTCAATGGAGCGCATGGAGCGAGCTTTCGACGACTGGAAAGCAGGCACATGGTCAAAAGATCCGTACATCGACATGCTTATTCCCACCTTGACCGATCCGACGATGGCGCCGCCTGGCAAACACTTCATGAGCTGCTTCGTGCAGTACTGTCCGTACCAGATTGACGGTCGTGCATGGACAGAACCCGAACGCGAGGCGTTCGGCCAGACAGTCATCGATCAGATCGCGAATTACAGCCCGGACTTCAAGAGCCTGATCCTGCATTACGAGGTTCGAACTCCGGAAGACATCGAGAACCAGATCGGAATTACCGAGGGCAATATTTTTCACGGTGAGCTGACGATGGACCAGTTGTTCTTTAATCGACCGGTGCCGGGTTACGCGCAATATCGTACACCGGTGTCCAGCCTTTACATGTGCGGTTCCAGCACTCACCCGGGGGGCGGCGTCATGTCGGCGCCGGGAGCGAATGCGGCGCGGGAAATTCTCGCAGACCTTAACCGTCCCAATACTGTTCCTGAGAATTTCGGCGATGACTGATAAATACGATGCAATTGTTGTAGGCGGCGGGCACAACGGCCTGGTTTGCTCGGCGCTGCTGGCGAAGTCCGGCAAGAGTGTGTTGTTACTTGAGGCTAATGATCAGGTCGGTGGTGCAGCGATTACCCGTGAGTTCGTTGAAGGCTATTCGGTATCGGCGTGCGCGCACCTGCTGTATCAATTGCAGCCCAGCGTTCGCAAGGACCTGAAACTAAAGCCGCAACTGGCGGCGGACGACATGGCCACGATTGCGCTTGACGAAGAAGGTAAGCACGTTCGCCTGTCTGGAAATTCCGTCACCGGCGTCAGCGACGATGATGCGAGCAGCTATCGCGAGTTTCACAAGCGTATGGCGCGGTTTGCGGGCCTGCTAAATACTTATTTCAACAAGGCGCCACCACGACTTGGCCCTATGGACCTATCCAACCTGGTTCTGTTGGGGCGATTGGGACTCGACGTCCGACTGCTGGGCAAGAAAGAGATGCAGGAGTTTTTGCGCCTGATATTCATGAACATCCACGATGAGCTGGTCGAGCGATTCGAAAGCCCATTGCTAAAGGGTGCGGTGAGTTTGGACGCGGTCCTGGGAACGCACCTTGGACCGCGGTCGCCCAATACGATCTTGACCTATTTGTATCGATTGGCCGGAGACAGCGGGCGGGTCGCATTACCGGCGGGTGGCATGGGAAGTGTGAGCGACGAGCTGGCCCAGGTTGCAAGATCCGCAGGCGTCACAATTCGCACTGGCATGGCCGTGAAACGAATCATTGTCGACAACGGCCGAATTGCGGGCGTCGAAACGGAAGAAGGCGAGCGTTTTGACAGCATGACGGTCGTATCGAACGCTGATCCGAAACGAACATTGCTGGATCTCGTTGGCGCGCAGCACATCGAGGCGAGGTTCGCGCATCGAATTAAGCACATTCGCATGCGTGGCAATGCTGCAAAATTGCACCTGGCGCTTGATGGCTTGCCCACAATTGCCGGACTGACGCAGGACGATTTCGCCGAGCGGCTGGTCATTGCGCCCGATGAGCATTACGTCGAACGCGCTTTTAATCCTGCCAAGTATGGTGAGAGTTCACCGGAACCGGTTGTCGAGATGACCTTTCCGAGCTGTCGCGATGCATCGCTTGCGCCGAGCGGCAAGCACGTCATGTCGGCGGTCGTGCAGTACGCGCCTTATGCGCTCAAAGGAGGCTGGACAGATGCGGCAAGGCGCAAATTCGAAGCGGCGACGATCCGCGTGATCGAGCGTTACGCACCTGATATTGCAGAACGGATCACGGCCAGTGAATTATTGACGCCGGCCGATATTGAGAGTGAATTTCATATCACGGGAGGGCATTGGCACCACGGCGAGTTAACGCTGGATCAACTGCTGTTCGTACGGCCGGTGAGCGGCGCGGCACAATATCGCATGCCAGTGGACGGCTTGTATCTGTGTGGCGCCGGCGCGCATCCGGGCGGTGGCGTCAGCGGCGCCGCTGGACGAAATGCGGCCAGAGCTATTCTCGGACGGGAGAAAGCAGCATGAGTGCACAGCAAGTTCCAGAGGGTCGTTTGCGGACGCCGTTTTATGAGCGGATGGTCAAGCTCGATACCCTCAATACCTGGCACGAGTGGAAAGGCTATTCGACACCAGACGCGTTGTACTGCTCCGAAACGGAATACTTTGCGATCCGCAATGCAACGGCCGTATTCGACCTGACGCCGATGACCAAGTACCTGATCAAAGGACCTGATGCACTGGACTACCTCAATCGTCTCGTTACGAGAGACATGGCGAAGGTAAAACCGGGGCGCGTAGCGTATGCGGTGTGGTGCGATGACCTCGGGCAAGTGCTGGATGACGGCACAATTTTCCATCTTCGTGAAGGCGTGTATCGGCTCTGTTCGCAGGAGCGCCACTACGACTGGTTGATAGCGTCGGCGCTGGGATTTGATGTATCGATCACGGAGGAAACAGCGGATGTGGCGGGTCTCGCAGTGCAGGGACCGACGTCGTATTCGGTGTTGAATAAGATGGGGCTCGAAGACCTTGGCAAGCTCAAGGTATTTGGTCTGATGCATTTCGACTTCGAAGGCACGGAACTCATGGTGTCGCGTACGGGATTTACAGGAGACCTCGGTTACGAGTTGTGGATCGCACCCGAAAAAGCTGAGGCGCTGTGGGATGCCCTGTTCGAAGCTGGTGAGCTGTACGGAATACGCGCAATCGGCGTACACGCACTCGAGATGTCGCGGGTTGAAGCGGGTTACCTGGCCGCCTACCAGGATTTTCTACCGGCCAAGGCGACGGTGCGCAATGGCAGAAGCCGTTCACCGCTGGAGCTCGGACTCGAGTGGCTGGTCGATTTCAAGAAGCCAAACTTTAATGGCCGGCGCGCACTGGCGGAAGAAAAGCGTCGCGGCTCCACATGGCGTCTCGTGAAGCTCGATATCGAGGGCAATAAGGCTGCGCATCACTCCTACATTTACGAGAAGTCGAAGAACAACCGGAAAGAAATCGGTTTTATTACGTCGGCTGTCTGGTCGCCGATCTGCAAACAGAATATCGCGATCGGCACGGTCAAAATGCCGCACGGTGCGGCTGGGAGCACTGTCTGGGTCGAGATCTATTATCAGCGCGAGATGCACTGGAACCGAGCCATGGCAGAAGCGACCGTCGTCGACAAGCCATTCTGGTTCCCGCCGCGACGCAGCGCCACGCCGCCGGGTCCCTACTAAGAAGCCACTCGTCGGGACGATCAGTGGCTGTTGTCGGTGCTTTGGCGCGCGGACGATAAGTCAACATGCAAGAACTCAAGATTTACCAATCGCTATGGGGCATGGAGCTACGCAGCCCATACGTGCCAGAGCGCAGCAGCGAGGAATGTTTTCGCATGGTGGCCGAGGCGGGATTCGACGGCATGTGCATCGATCCTTCAGTGGCCGAGATCCCTGAGTTCGCGTCGACGAAAAAACTGTATCGAGATTACGGACTCGGCTGCATGGTCAACGCGTTTCCCGACAATCCAGATGACATGCAACCGCTGCTCGAATTTGCGGACGAGTTCGATGCCTGCATAGTCAATGTCATAAGCGGCGTAATGCCAATAAGGCCCGAAGACGCGGTACTCGTCGTGCGGCGCTGGATTCGTGAAGCCGAGAAAATGAACATGAGCTTGTTGTTCGAGACACATCGCGACGGATTACTTAACGATCTGTTCTTCACCTTGCAGCTCATCGATCTCGTGCCCGAGATGAGGCTGTGTGCTGACCTTTCACACTTCGTTGTCGATCGCGAAATGCGTGCGCCGATTCTGCAGCGTGACCAGGCGTATATATCAACAATCCTCGAGCGATCGGACTGTTTCCAGGGTCGCGTCGCGAATCGCGAACAGGTCCAGGTGCAGATAGACTTTCCGCAGCATCAGGAGTGGGTAAGCATTTTCCGAAACTGGTGGAAGCAGGGCATGCGATCGTGGCGCCTGCGCAACTCAGCCGATGCGGAACTCGTGTTTCTCTGCGAACTCGGGCCGCCTCCCTATGCCATGACTGACGGCGAGCGGCGGGAATTATCGGACCGTTGGGACGAATCGCTGAAGATTCGCGACTGGGTCCAGGAAATCTGGGTCGAACTCGAAGCCGAAGAAGCCGCTACAGCCGATCCATAATCTGGTAGTAAAGAACGCCTAATGCGACGAGTGGTTTGCGAAAACTATGTGCGCCGGGAAATACCAGCGGCTTGAGATTGGCGAATACATCAAATTGTTCAAATGTACCCGCGATTGCGTCGGCGAGGATCTGGCCAGCCAGGTGCGTCATGTTCACACCGTGGCCCGAATAACCCTGCGAGTAGAAAACGTTATCCGATAATCTGCCCAGTAACGGTACGCGAGTGATGGGTACGCCGATCGTACCGCCCCAGGCGAAGTCGATCTTCGTGTCGGCCAGCTGCGGATAGATTCTGAGCATCTTGGGCCTGAGCTTGCCCCTGATGACGTCGGGATCACTGCCGAAGTAGTTGCATCGCCCACCGAACAGCAAGCGTTTATCGGCGCTAAGGCGAAAATACTCCAACACAAAATTTGGATCACAGACCGCGACGTCATGTGGGTTGATCTGCGCAACCAGTTCCGCAGAAAGCGGCTCCGTTGCAATAATAAAACTGTTGACGGGAAACATGGCACCGCGCAATTTCGGTGCAAGATCGTGATAGGCATTTCCGGCGAGCACAACGAAGTCCGCCGATACGCTGCCATGTTCGGTCGTCACAATTGCTTGTTTGCCAGGCTCGATTCGCAGTACTGGCGAGTCTTCACAAATTATGGCGCCGTTCGCAACAGCGGCATTGGCCTCCCCGATGCACAGGTTGAGCGGATGCAGATGACCGTTGGCCATGTTCAGCATTGCGCCAATATAGGCGTCCGTCCCGATCGCTTCCTGCGTTTCCTGTCTTGATAAGACTTTGATCTCGAACGGAAAATCTTTATTCGACAGGTACTCGAATTCTTTTTCAATGGCAGCGACGTGACGCGGTTTTATGGCGACGTCGAGGTAGCCTGCCTTGAGGTCGCATTGAATACCATAACGGCTGACCCGATCGCGAATGATCGAATGACCTGCCCAGCCCATGTCCCACATTATTTTTTCACCGTCCGTGCCGACCGCCTTCGCAATTTTTCCTTCGGCCGAGATTCCACCGATCATCTGGCCACCATTACGGCCCGAAGCACCCCAGCCGACCTTGTTGGCTTCGATTACATGAACCTCATAACCGCGCTCGGCCAAATGCAGTGCGGTGGAAATGCCCGTGAACCCCGCCCCGATCACGCAGACGTCCGTCGAATGGGCTCCTCGCAACGGAGAGAAATCCGTCACGTCGTTAACGGTAGCGGCGTAATAGGAACCAGTGTGCGGTTGCGAGTTCACGGATCGTCCTGATGCTCCGATGCATTCTCGCGTCTCAGGATCTGTCGTGCATCGCGCAGGAAAAACGCGAAAATAAGAATGCCGCTAACGCCGAGAACCACAGCGCTGATCCAGGTGAGGAGATCCCATGGATTCATGCCGAAGTTACCCTGAATGCTGGCCCGATTCGATTACCGATGACGAAGCCCAGGTAACTGATTGGCATACAGAAATACAGAGCGTACTCTCGCCAGATGCTAAAGGACTGATCAGCCACCGAAAATGACCATACATAGGTGCCAAAGGTGTCGTTGTACTCGCCAATTTGTGCGATGACAATATAGAACAGAATGCAGCTGATCAGACCGGACGCAGAGCTCAGAGTACCGCCCATTGCCGTTTTCCTGCCTTTGTAAAACAGTGCGGCCATGACCGGAATCAGTACCGTCGCCATGAGTATCGAGGTCACGAATACGAGTAGCGCCATTATGCGGTCAAACGCGAAGGCGATGACGAATGCGAGGACCCAGGAAACGACGACTCCAATTTTAGTAACCCGCACCAGCTCCCTGTCGGTTGCCTGCGGACGAACCAGGGGTCGATACAGGTCGTAGGAAATATTCGCGCCGGCGACGAGCGTGTAGGAATCCATTGTTGACATCGCCGTCGCGAGAACACCAGCAAGGAATATGCCGATAAAGCCAACCGGTAAGGCATGCGATACGGCGATAAACAGGGCGTCGTTCGGATGCAGGTCGGCGGGCAGGATGCCAGACTTGACGGCCGCCATGGCCAACATGCCGCCGGCGACGACGAGCCAGTCATAAGCGATCCAGACAACGATTGCCGCGAGCATCGCGTTGCGCGCAGCGGCCGTACTCTTCGCCGCGAAAACGCGCTGATAAAATCCCGGATCAACCAGGATGCTGATGCTCAGCGAGGCATAGGCGAGCATAAGCCAGATGGGCATGGTGCCAAACGGTTTAAAATAACCTTCTGGAGCGACAGCCTGCACATTAACGAAGCCACCAATTTCCTGCATCAGCAGCGGCACACCGATAGCCAGGGTTATACACATTAGAACAAACTGAATCGTATCGGTGATAGCGACAGCCGTCAGGCCACCGAGCAAGGTATAGGCAAGGGCGACTCCGCCAAGAAGCAGCGCGCCATAGTGAGGGTCAATGCCAAATACGATTTCGCAGACCCGACCCAGTGCGAACAGGCTGGTCGTTGGCAGTGAATAGATCAGTGATCCGACGGCGCCATACAGGGCTGTGTGTTTGCCGTAGTTGCGCTCAAGAATTTCGGGTAGCGATGTGAACTTCTCGCTGCGCAATCGCTTGCTCATTGAAACGGCCGCAAACAGGTACACACCAGTCAAAAGTAGCGAGTAACCGAAAAATGCGACCAGGCCATCGTAGTAAGCGAGCTCTGATGAGCCGAAGAGGATGTCGAGGCCATAGTACGTTGACGCCAGGGTACAGATCAGCATTGGCGTGGTCATCGTCCGGCCGGCTAGCAAGTATTCTTCAAGGCTGGTGTGACGCCGGTGAACGTAGACGCCCACGCCGAGAAGCATCGCTACGTACACGATGACGATGCCCAGGTCGATATTGCTGATGCCGATAAGTGCTGCTCCCCGAAACCGCAGTGTTCAGCCCCTCGGGCGGAACTTAAGGTGCTGTGGCTTCTCTACGTTGGGACGCTTTTCGACCAGTGCGGCGGAGAATTCATCCTTGCCTATAGGCGTCGCGCGCGGCCGATCAAATCAGAACGTCACTTTCTACTTCGGTACTTCGCCGGCGACATGCCGTTTGACTTCTTGAACGCGGAATAGAATGCAGAGCTCGAATTGAATCCGGCAGCAAGGGCGATATCCAGGATTGCATTGTTTCTATTCGCTTTATCGCGTAGTAAGCGCTTTGCATATTCAACCCGATGGTGGTTGAGGTAATCAAAGAAGCTCTGACCGAAGCCGGCATTGATGACTTGTGACAAGTGATTGACAGAGCACCCAATAATCTCGGCAAGCAATGGCAGCGTCAATTCCGGACGCAGATACAACTGATCCGATTGCATTGATACCGTCAGCTTATGCATGTAGTTCGATAATGTGGCATTTCCAAGTCCCGATTTGGCGTATTTGCGACGTTGGATGCGGGTACGGGTGACTCTCCTCGAGATCAGAGGGCGGTTGCTATTGGGCAAGTCGTAGTAATCAGTAATCGCGATTACCTGGCCGTCGCGAAATATCATGAACTCAGCGCCTGTGTACGCATTGTCGACAGCGGGTTCTGGGCGAACTGCCCGGGCTCTGTATTGAAAAGCGATACTGTTGTCTGCTGTCAATATACTGCCAATCAGTTCGTAGCGATTATGCTCATGAGCAAAAAAATCGCTGAGCATATTGACGAGCTCCGACCTTGTATGGCGCTCCTTCGCGGGGACGTCGACGTATATTCCATCTTTGGCGAGATGGCTTGCCACGCCACGCGGGTCGCGATGATTCCACGCGTCGATATAACTCTCGACAATTTCGGCGGCATGCAAGGCGCTGAGCTCCGATGATCGAATGTGCGAAATATCATCGTAACCGAAGCGGGATTGCCATGTAACTGACAATTGTCATATTCTGGGTGCTCGGCACGATGTTGGCATCATAGCTTCTGCTAAAGGCACGGTATGAAACAAATTTCTGCAAAAGTCGTATCCGTTTACGTCGGTTCGGACGGCGAATTCAGCAAAGAAGAGCGCGAGTCAATTCGCGTGGAGATGGATGGCATTGTCGGAGATCGACACCGCTCTTACTCGCGTAGCGCATGGGCCTCCGGAGACAAGCAGGCAGAAGGAACGGTGCGACGCAATGAACGCCAATGGTCTGCAGTATCCGTCGAGGAACTGGCAGAAATTGAGCTCGAAATGGATCTCGACTCGCCGCTCAGCGCAGCGGATTTGGGCGCGAACCTGAGCTTGCAGGGCGTTCCTGAATTGTCGCGCTTACCGAAGGGCACGATTTTGACGTTTCCGTCCGGCGCGGAATTAATAGTCGAAGAATTCAATCCGCCCTGTCATGGCATGGGCAAGAAGCTGGCGTCTATCTACAACGCCAAGTCCGGCGAGCCGATACCGTCTACGGCTTTCTCCAAAGCCGCAAAACTGTCGCGTGGTTTGGTCGGTGTTGTTGAAGTGCCCGGGGACATCAATTCCGGCGATGAAGTTGCGATCGCAATTTACGAAACGCCGGCCTGGCTGATCAGATCAGGCTAGCCTGGTTTATTCATGCAGATGCTCAGTGATCGGGGGGCGGCGTAGCCCGGGCCCTGGCTGGCGTCCAGAACGCTTTAGTCTGGATCTCGCACCTCGCGACCTTGCTGTACTGGCGTAACTCTTTCTCGTAGTAAATTTCAGCGAAGAGTTCGCCACGTAGTTCCTTTGTCTCAATCATCGCCAGGGCGATATTCGCTTTAACCGTTGGCGACCACATTGCGGATGTAACGTATCCAATCTGCCGGTTGCAGGATTTGTTGCTGTATATATAAGACTCGATCGCCGGTTTGTTGCCCTCGATGTCGAGCTTGGTCAACGTGTATCGAGGACCGCGCTCGTAATCTCGCAGCAACGCAGCGCGGCCGTTGAAGTGAGGTTTCTTGAAATCCACGAGCCAGCCCAGGTTGAGCTCGAACGGTGTCTGATCGTGTTCGAAATGAACGGTTTTTAGCGCCTCGTTGAACTCCATGCCGGGCATGATGAAGCCGGCCTCAAGGCGCGCCATGTTGGTCGCCGCCTCACCAAAAGGCTGAATACCAAAGTCTGCGCCCGCGCTGTACAAATCGTCCCACAATTCCAGCCCAAGTTCGGACTTTACCCAGAGTTCGTAGCCGAGATCGCCCGTGAATCCGGTGCGCGATACCATCAAGGTGCTGTCATGAAACGTAAATTGCCGAATGTCGAATGGTTTGGCAGTCTCGATGCCATGTAAGCCCATCGCCTTAAGCACTGAACAGGAGGTTGGCCCTTGCAGTGACAGCGCCGCGATATCGTCAGATTCGTCAACGATGGAGATGTCGTCAAAGCCGAAAGCGCTCATTTTCAGCCAGGCGCCACATGGGCTGCCACAGGTGAGCATGTACTTGTTATCGCCAAGCTTGAATATCGTGCCGTCGTCGACCATGCGCCCCGCGTCTGTGCACCAGACAACATAGGTAACTCGGTTGAGCGCCATTTTCCTGATGTCCCGGGTGACCATGCGATTCAACATCTTTTCAGCATCGCTTCCCGTGATGCGGTACTTCTGCATCGGGCAAATATCGTAAGTGCCGCATTGATTGCGAATACAGAAGTACTCGTACTCCGCATCGTAGTAGTAATTGGCAAGCTTGTAGCCATTCCATGAGGCCCAGGCGTTGCGAATATTCAGCACTGCCTGGCGCGGATGAAAAGCGGACTCCTTGAGTCGCTCACCGGCGTATGGGTCCGATTCTGTCATTGTCTACTCATCGTAAAAATCGTCTTCAGGAACCGTGTTCTTGCGCCTGAGATCCAGCAAAATTTCGCGCGCTGCATTTGCGCCACAGGCGCTGGAAACGCCGCCGCCGGGGTGTGTCGATGAACCGCACATATACAAGTTGGTGATGGGCATGCGGTACTGCGCATACCCTGGAAACGGCCGGTTGAAGAGCAGCTGATCAATCGTCAGTTCACCCTGGAAAATATTGCCCTCCGTCAATCCGATCTCATTCTCCATGTCGTGCGGAGTACGGACTTCCATGTGCACGATGAGGTCTTTGAAGCCAGGGCTGTAGCGTTCGATCTTGTCGATGACCGTCTGACCGAACTGGTCCCTTTTTTCTGCGGTCCAGGGGCCGTCGGCGAGCTCGGCTGGGCAGTACTGGACGAAGTTCGACATCCAGTGCTTGCCCGGTGGCGCGACGGTCGGATCCCAGGCGGAAGGAATTACTGACTCGATGAATGGATCGTCGGACCAGCGGCCGCGCTTCCAGCAATCGTAGGCGCGTTCCATGGTCTCCAAAGAACCAAGGAACACCTGCCCGCCACGGTTAATGTAGCGGTTGTCGGGCACGCCCGTAAATTTCGGCAATCCGGACAGGGCAATATTGACCTTGCCCGAAGACCCACGAATCTTGAAGTTCTTCGCTTTGTCGTAGATGCCCGGGGGCAGGTCGTTGCGATCCATGATTTGCGTGAAGGTCCGTTTCGCGTCCAGGTTCGAGACAACGATGCGTGACTGAATTTCCTCCCCGTCATCGAGTGCGACGCCAACGGCGCGACCGTTCTTGACAATGATCTGCTGCACTGGCGCGCTTGTCAGGATCTCGCCACCATGTTCTTGAAGCGCACC
>JADFNV010000036.1:25974-26311 GCA_022563195.1 Pseudomonadota bacterium | reverse complement strand
GTGACATTCATAGCGACGGCTTGGTGTCGCTGGCCAAAGGTGCGATGATGATTGGTGACATCTACTGCACCCGCATAGCCATGGAAGACGGTGCTCGGTTCAACGGCAAGATCGAAATGGCCATACCGACCCCATTAAAGGTCGCACCAGAACCGGAAGAGGTTGAGGAAGAGTTCACGGAGGCCGAGAACCTGACAGCTTAAGAAGCCGAAAATTCTTCTTGAACGTCTGCTCCTGGCCGAAAGCAGACGTTGAAAACCGTTCGATCCGAGTGACTCGAATGACCGCTATTGATGAAAGCGGACATTCAGAAATGGCAATCCTGACCAGGCTGGTT
>JADFNV010000036.1:0-25964 GCA_022563195.1 Pseudomonadota bacterium | reverse complement strand
GTTTCGAGAATTAGCAATGTCACAGAAGCCTGTATTGCAACTGAAAAAGATTGGAAACAATCTTACAATCTGAACGACCGTATATGGACTCCTCCTCAATGCAAGTACTCTGTTTGATGACGTAGGCACGACTGCATACGTATATCCGGCCTTCGAGGTGGCATACGTTGATGCCGGGCCATAATGGTTTATTCGCGCGCCAGTTCCCAATTGCTTTCTCGTGTTGTTAACACGCGGTCATTCGCGGGTTTGACTGACGCCGGTTCGACCTGTTTGCCATCATTCAGCTTACTTTGCAATCGCGTGTTGGTTCCTAAGTTAGTTTCAGTTCGGGTCTTTGTTTCGTGTTACGCAGTAGCGAATTCGGGATCGTAATCGGACTCGTTTCTCATCATTGCCCAGGCCATGCGCACGGTCTTGTTAGCCAGTGCGACAGCGGCAATATTAGGATGCCGACGTGCCGACAAGTCATTCATCCATCGGCTCAATCGATCCTGCTTGTGTCTTGCATGCCAAAGGGTTGAGCGGGCACCGTGAATTAACAGGCCACGCAGATAGCCGTCGCCGCGTTTGCTGATTCCCAGCAGCCGGTCTTTACCTCCTGAGCTGTGTTGTCTAGGCGTCAACCCAAGTGCCGCCGCCATCTGCCGACCCCTGGCATACTGTTCACCGCTGCCGACGCTGGCGATCAGCGCCGTGGCGATTAACGGCCCGACACCGCGCAACTGCTGCAAACGTTTCGCCACCGGATCCGTTTTCGCAATCAGTGCAATGTCAGCATCCAGAACCGCCACACGCTCATCCAGGCGCAGCAAGTCTTCCCATAATCCGTGTAGCAATGCCCGGAAGCGACTCGTTAAGCCGTTCTCAGCGTCCTCAAGCCAACACGGAATCGCGGCCCGCAATGCGGCCGACTGCTGCGGTGCCACTAAGCCATACTCACTAACCAAGCCACGGATCTGGTTGCCCTTGGCGGTGCGGTGCGCCATGCACTCCGCTCGAACACGATGGGTTGCCTGAATGTCCTGCTGCGCAACGCTCTTCACAGCAACAAATCGCATGGTAGGTCGGCTCATCGCTTCGCAGATCGCCTCGGCATCGTTAGCATCGTTCTTGTTGCTCTTCACGTAGGGCTTGACGAACTGCGGCGGTATCAATCGCACCGTATAACCCCGTGCCTGCAGTTCTCGAGCCCAGTGATGCGCGCCACCGCAGGCCTCCATGCCGATCACACAATCCGTTTCTGTTTTATCCAGTAATACTTGCAACCATTGATGACGCTTCAAACGGCGCTTCAACACCGTCTCACCAAAACAATCAACACCGTGCAACTGATAAACATTCTTTGCCAAATCAACGCCAACTCTAATAAGCTTCATGGTGACTCCTCCTTTCCGTTTACTGGTGCTATCAATTACCAGTCTGGCACTTAGATGCCGTTGAGGGGAGGAGGAGTCCATACCATTGCTTTTGGTGAAAGCAGACATTCGGACCCGATCAGTTCGCACACTGTTTGTACGGTCGGGTCTGAGCTATTACACTCATACCTGTTAACACCGAGCGATTTTGTCGTACTTTAACTACCAAGCGATTTTGTCGCAAATAATTACCAAGGGAAATTGACGGATCTATTTGATCAGTGATTTTCTGAGCTTTTACTAGAGGCTCAGGAGTTGCAGAGGATGATTAAAATGGATTCCAAAGCACAGCTTACCGTCGATATTATTGCCAAGGTTGCGGAAGGAAAAATTGATATCGTCAATGCTTCCAAACTGCTCAATAAATCCCGCAGAACCATAGAACGTTATCTCAAAAAGTATCGCAAGTTCGGTATTCAATTTGTCGTGCACCAGAATACTGGCAAATCACCTTCCAATAAAACCTGTGATGAGATAAAGCGTACTGTGCAGAATCTGATCAAGAAGAAGTACTTCGATGTCAATCTGACTCATCTTGGCGAGCTGCTGGAAGACAACGAACATATCCAGGTAAAACGCGAAACTCTGCGAAGCTGGGCGCATGAGATACACCATGTAAAACGCGCTAAGCGAAGGCGATCAAAGGTCAGAAAAAGACGCGAACGTATGGAATCTCCAGGCTTGTTACTGCAGATGGATGGTAGTACCCACCGATGGTTTGGAAACAGGAAATCCTGCTTGATCGCGATTATCGACGACGCGACCAGTGAAATACATGCTCAATTCTTTGAATCGGAAACCACGCTTGGTTGCCTGCAGGTGCTGCGCGATTACATCACTCAAAAAGGCCTGTTCAAAGCGCTCTACGTGGATAAAGCCGGTATCTTTGGCGGGCCAAAGCGCTGCAACTTCTCTCAGGTAAAGCGCGCCTGTAGCGAACTTGGCATACAGATCATATTCGCCAACTCACCTCAGGGAAAAGGTCGAATCGAGCGCTCGTTTGACACCTTCCAGGACAGGCTCGTGCCCGAGCTCAGGCTAAACGATATTCACGATATGGACCGTGCCAATCGGCACCTGCAGGATGTCTTTATTCCCTCATTCTGGCGTAACCACATTGAAGTCATGTCCCGATGCGCAGCCTCCGAGTTTACTCCTGTTCCTGAGTATATAAGCTTGGGCGATATCTTCGTCGTTAAGAATTATCGCAAAATACGCAGCGACCATACGTTCAGCTACGGCAACAAGTTCTACCTCATTGAATCGCCCTTGAAGCATTCCATCGCGAAACAGAAAATTGAAATCCGTACCACTCATGACGATGGGTTTGCCGCCTACTTCGCGGGGCGACATCTGGCAGTATCCGAGGTCATCGAGCCGACCAAACCATCAATGCTCGATTTAGACATACAGAAGAAACTGGAGGTCCTGGAGCTTGCTGAGAAGCTTGGAAATGTCACTGAAGCCGCACGTCTCAGCGGCGTCTCGCGCGACACAATCTACAGGCACCGTAAACTGATCAAAGAAGGAGGCCTTCAAGCCCTAAAACGTCACGTTCGAACCGACCACATTCATGGCAATCGTACTGATCAAGACATTGCCAATACCATCATCGAGTTCTCGCTGGATAATCCGCATCTCGGGCAGCTCCAGGTATCAAATCAACTTAAGAAGCACTACCAGATCGAGCTCAGCGCAAGCGGTGTAAGAAACATCTGGTTGCGCGAAAACATGCAAACCTGTGCACTGAGGCTGCACAGGAAAGAGTCCATGCTGGCTACGGTCTGATGTGTATCTGGAATTTGCCGGCCTGGCAGCTAGCTGATACGGTGCTACGACAAAGTCGCCTGGTAATTAGTCCGCCAGTTTCCCTTGGTAATGACACTATTACACTCATACCCTCGCATATTATCCAACTAATTGGACAGCTACTTCGGTAATAGGTAGCTGGGCCTCCACGGCCTGCGAAACGGCAGCAGGTTTTTCTTTTTCCACTCGGCGTTGAGAATCGGATTGCCTTCATCCATAAAAGGTCGGGCATAATCGGGCAACTGCTGGAAAAAGGCAGCATCGAACAAGATCAATCCGCAGTCTTCCTCCAGATCAATAACTCGTTTGCCCGATTCCGGTATTCGATAATACCTGCCGTTGGGCATTACTCTGACACGGTCGAGCGTTTCGTACTTTGGCTCTGGCCCGTCGCCGACTTCTACGGCTTCTTCGGCATCGTAATCCATGACTACTTTTCCTCTATTTGTCGTCCAATTAATTGGACGGCCACTAATCGTTCCGTGCTGCTTTCGTTCGTCGCAGCGTTTCGGCCACACCAAGCTTCCTCACGCCTCTCTGGATTCCATAGTATTCGGGTCAAAGTCGTGTCTTGGCGTGTGGTACTCGATAAACCTTTCAACAGCGATCCACTGCCTTTCACTGAGGTCTCCTTTCTCTTGGAATTCGAGCGTCACTCCGCGCACGAATTGTTCACCCTTTTCGCCAAGGTCCGCGCTCGCGATTTCGTTTAGTGCGATTATCAAGTTCCACTTGTCGTCCAGATCGAACATTGCCTATGGCTGGCTTTTCAGCCCTTCTTCTTCGCTGGCGTGGAAAGGAAATCCATACAGATGTACGACAGTGCGACGGTATCCGAATGGGTATTACCCTCTTTTCTCGCCTTCGCCAACGCAGCGAAAATCGTTTCTAGTAACTCAGGGTATACATCATAAAATCTTAGCCTTGCCTTACCTGTCTTCTTCATGATGCGAACGTCTACTCTTCCGTTTGCCATTGATTTCTTCCTATCCTGTTTGTATCTGTATTGGTTCATCCTTGGACTAAGACACAGCCCCCTTTTCCCATCTAGCCGGGGAAAGGAGACCGTGTGTCTTCGCCGAAGGTTGAAACGCTTCATCCTCGGAGCCAACGAACGCAGTAACTCGCTCGCCTTCCACCCTCATACGACCTGACATTACTGACAGTCGGCCCGGTGCTGGAGGGTCGCCGGGGGTTGCCGACGGACACATCACACCTGCATACCGTGACGCATCACGGCTGCTGTAACTTTTCGGGAACGGGATAGCACGGTTAGTGCTAAAATTGGCCTCGTTCCATCAATTTGCCGACGCGGGTTGCCGCCCATATGCGTCGGCATTTCGTTCAGCGTCTCGCTACTTTGTTACTTCACGAGAATCGATCCACTCGGCGACTTCGGACTCGCGCCAGCGTACGGCACGTTTCCCGACCTTCACTTGACGCGGAAATTTATTGCGATTGATTAAATGGTAGAGCCATGCGCGCTCGAATCCCGTTACGGCAACAACGTCTGAAATTCTTAGTAATCGTTCCATGTACGACAGCGTACAAGCTCTGTTTGGGAAAGTGCGTGCGGTGTTATGCGTCGTCCTGAAACGGCGTGTGCTGTTTTCGGATACCTTCGTAGCCCAAGGCCCACGGCTTCATGATTTCGACTAGCTGGTGTTTTGCGGTGGCAGGCTTAATTGTAGGATTATCGTCACATGGCAGCGGCCACGGTTCATAGATGCGACCATCACGGGTACGATACGAGCCACTCGTCATACGCAGGTACAAAATCCGTGTGGCTAATTTGATGAACTTGCGCTCGTTGGCGTGACCGAAGCCTCCGGAACTTGTTCGAGTTAGCGTCTCAACCGTTTCGGCAGATGTCTTGCCAGCAGCCGACGCCTTAATTCGTGCCTCAAGTAATGCTTGCTTGAATTCTCTGTCGTCGGAAAATTTGCCGCGCAGAAAATCTATGAATACTTGGCGATGCTCGCGGTAGTATGGTTGATACCTCGTTCGAAGCCGATCAATTTCTTTATCGGAGCAAGGGCCGACGAGTTCGTTGAACTGGCACAGAGTCATGCTCGGTTCGCGTGGCCATCCAACTTTTCGCTTACGCCCCATATCGTCGCTCCATGTCAATAATCGGCTTCGCGTGTGCGCGTGTAAGGCGCGATCTCGACTCGGCCTATACCTTGTCCATAGTCCACGATTTCAGTGGTACTACATCACCGGTGGCGGGTTTTGTGTCGCAGAACTTCGCCCATGAAGCCATCATCTTGGCGCGTTTCGGAAGCAACTCGTCACGGGCATATGCTGCCCGAGTCGCATCGGAATTTACGTGCGCCAAAGCAAGCTCAGACACTTCGTCGGGATATGCCGTCGAGCTACGTGCCCAATCTTTGAAACTGCTCCTGAATCCATGCGGCACCGCATTGATCTTCATGCGCCGACAGACGGCGGACAAAGCCATATCGGATAGCGGCCCGCCTCTGACGGCGGGGAACACAAAGGGAGAATCCTCGAATTGGGGTAGGGACGTGAGCACCGCGACGGCATGGTTGGACAATGGGACTCTATGAACTGAGCCAGCCTTCATTCGCTCTCCGGGAACTGTCCATACCTTAGCGTCATGATCGATCTCGTCCCACGTAGCAAGTCGGACCTCACCCGAACGGGCCGCAGTCAGAATCGCAAACTCCAATGCCCGCGCCCCCATTCCTTCACGTTGCCTCAGATCAGCCATGAATGTGCCCATTTCTTGCCACGGCAGCGCCGGATAATGTGTGACCTTGCGGATTTTCGATGGTTTCGGCAGGACGTGCTCTAGGTTGTCTTTCCACCGGGCCGGGTTGTCACCAGTACGGTACCCACTAGCTTTCGCCCACGACAAGATGGTCTCGATTCTTTGTCTGATTCGCGTTGCAGTCTCAGTCTTATGCTCCCAAATCGGCTTGAGCGCCTTGACAACATGGGCTATTTCAATGTCTACGACTGAGAGCTTGCCGAGGAACGGGCTGACGTGCGTCGTCAGCGAATTGATCCAGTCATTCTTATGCTTATTGCTGCGGAACTCGCTGGCTTTCGTTTCGTGGCACAGTTTCGCAGCTTCATCAAACGTCAGAGCCTTGCCCACAGTTGCACGAAGTTCGGCACGTTCGCGTTTACGTTCGGCGATGGGGTCTCTGTGATCTTGCAGCATTTTCCGCTGCATGGTTGCGAGGTCGCGTGCTTCACTCAATCCTATGTCGCGGGCCGAACCTAAACCCATATCACGGAGCTTGCCGGTGCCACGATCTCGATACCGAAAAATCCAGCCCTTCGAACCCCCAACCGCAACCCTCAAATACAGGCCACCGCCGTCATTATGCATACCAATCGACTTGGTGTTCTTTACGAATGTGGCGGACAGCTTATTCTGTTTCATTGCCCATACCTGTGCCCATACTTAGAGGCTAGATTTTGGCATACTTCAGGGGACAATGGAACACAAAAACTAGATTTTTGTCAATGCTTTACACAACTTTCTGTGGATGTTTTGATACGCCAGTAGACAATACAATGGGGGACGCCTTCTCCGCCAGAAATTACAAAAGGGGCCTATGGCCCCTTTTTTGATTTCAAGCAGAGGGTAGAGATGAGAACCCTGTTCGACAAAATCGCGAAGTGATTTTGGACGCACGAAGTGCGCCCCGCAGGGGTGAGCTTGCGAAGCGCCCATCCCGCCCTCTCCGCATTTCTTGAGAGGATGGAGTTCTGAATGCTGTCTCCGGCAACGTTCGGGAACTCATGACCTGGCACGCGACGAAGTGTCACTCCTGCTTAGGGCGGAAAAACCACCGGCAAGTCCCTTCGCCAGTGGTCTGATGCTGATCAGTCTGTACGCTCGATGCTGATTTGCACGACTGGATTATCGAAGCGGTATTGCTCGCTCAGATCGGAGGTGGCGAATCCATCATCCTGGCTAACCACGCCCGAGTGCATCGACACCCGATCGGCCTGATCGTCGCGAGCGGCATTGAAGCCTTCGCCGCCGGCTGGCCCGGGAATGGTGGCCGCAGACTCCGTGTCTGCCTCGGTGCCGGCGTCATAAGCGACACCGAGAACGGTGATGACATCGCCTACCGCCATAGACTCGACCGACATGGCGTTTAGACCAGTGAACGCATCGTTCGTGTTCACGAGCATCGTGCCGACACTGATCCTGAGTCCGGGTAACTCGCTCTCAAGCATGGTAACGGTCACAGTCTCGCTGCCGGCAGGGCCAATAGGAGCCGCACCCGACTCCGTCACCATGACCACTGAATCTGCGTCTGCCTCGGCCAGGAGCGCCGTGTTATCACCGCCTTCCGCCATGTCCTCAAACCCGACCGATACCGGAGCGCCGACAGAAAATAAAACATAACCGTCCTGATGCGCTATCACAGCGGCCGGCGACAGGGGCTGCGCATTGGTCAGATTGAAAACAGTAACCTCGAAACTGGCCATAGCCGGCGGCGGTGGGGTGGCGGTGGAGCAGGGGGGCGGGGGATTCGAGTCACTACTGCACGCGAAGAGCAGAAATGCGCTCGACATGACGAGGAATAATCTAAGGGTCTTTTGCATTTGAAAATTCATGATATGCCCCTTATTGAACGGTCACGATGACCCGCACTACCGGGTTCAGCCAACGGTGTACGCGACTGTCCAGGTCACTAGCGCCTGCAATGGAGTCGGTATCGCCGAGCGTATTACGGTGGATGTGGACATTGGTATTTGCGTCCGCGCCAGCCACGCCGGTACCGCCAGTGCCAGCATATCCGCCCGGATCAGCAGGAATACCAGCAGCTCCCGGTGCGCCACCGCCAGTGATCATCTCGTCATTGGCTTCCGTGCCGGCGTCGTACGCGGGCAAATAGAAAACGTAGGTACCCGGGTCCGTTGGAATAACGACTGAGTTCAATCCTGCAAAGGCATCATTGGTCGGCAGGAGCATTGCGACGACAGTCAGCAATGTGTTCGCGGTGCCGTCAGTATTGAGATCCACATTGGTGCTCATCGCCGGCGCCAACAAACCGCCTGCGGGGTTCGCAGCGATTGTGGCACCCATGGCCTGAGCATCGGCCATCAGGGCGCTGATGTCGCCGCCTTCCGCCATCGTCTGCAGACTTAAGGAAGCCGGCTGTCCGATCGTGAAGAGACTGGTTCCATCAGGATGTGCAACGACCAGGAACGGCGTATACCAAATACCATTGGTCAGATTGACAATGCGCACATTGAACTGCGAGGCATTCGCAAGAGTACTGGAAAACAGCGATGCTGCGGCAAGCGCAGCGCATAGAAACACTTTCATTGAGACAACCTCCGAAAAAAATACCGAAATTAACAACCCGGTAAGTCTTTCGTTCAGTTGTCACGCAGAGGTCACAGCAAGGTCCCTATTCGATACTTATTCGAAAGTGTTTTGTTAGAAAGTCGATCGAAACGTTTGGATCGAATCGGAGACGATTCGTCAGGCCAGATTCTGGCCAGCACAACTATTTCTTACGCAAAGTGCCAGTGTCGTAGGGGTTGAATCCCGCAGATTTGTCGATACCTGTGGATTTATTGATGTTGGGCGATGACTCATCGACACTTTCGAGTTCTATCTCTTCCACGGCATATTTCTTGGCATAGATATCGGGCATCAGAACGTTCATTCCCGGACTGGTATTTTCAATGCGCCAAGTACCCGTTTCTTTATTCGCATCCTTGCTCATTCGTGCCTCTCCGACAAAATCTGTGGGGCAAATCATTTGTGCCGTTGACTACTAAGACGCATTTTTACGTCAAAAGGTTCCATGCTGCATGTGACATAACGGCATCGAGATGCGATCAGGTGAAAAGTGTCGACCGAGAACTGATTTGATGTTGCGTTAGTATATTGCAGTGAAACCAAACATCCTTCGACGACTATATCGCCTCGATTGTAGAAACCCGGCGGGCAGGAGGCGCGTCGCAAGCTGAATTGGCTGCCACGATCGCAGAGACTGAGACGATGCGGCAGCAGTACTCAAATGTGCTGTTTCGATTACCGATGACTTTTGTTGAGATTTTCCCGGTTGGCGTATTGGTCAGCCTGATCTCTGCCTTCATTCTCAGAGACAGCAAGACTCTGGCAGTGGAGTGACAGCCATATCCAGAGCCACCGCAATGCGCAGGGCAGTAAGGCGATCGCGGCCCAAATTCCACTTGTCGGGGTTGAGACACGAGTCGCAATTCAGGAATCGGAGTCGATGTATTGTAGGGTCGAAATAGCTATGCAGCGCGCAGGTATTGACGATGTCAGACAATTTGGGATATCTGGAAAACACGGCGGTGAGGTGGATAGCTGTGGTGGCGTCTGTTGCACTGCTATGCATGGTCCTGTCAACAGCAGCATTGCCACAGACCTATGATGATGCCGAGGGGCAAGACCAGGCAGTATCTGCAGAGGACTTCGATCGGTTTGAGGCAGAACGCCGCCGGCAGCAAATGGTGCAATTTGAGAATGAACGGCGCAGACAGGAAAGAGTGCGACTCGAGAATGAGCGATTGCGGCTAGAGCGAGAACGTCGCGAACAGCAACGATTGCGACTCGAGAATGAGCAATTGCGGCAAGAGCAAGAACGTCGCGAACAAGAAAATCTACGCTTGGAGAATGAGCGATTGCGGCTAGAGAATGAGCGCCACGAGCTCGCACAGTTGCGCCTTGAGAAAGAGGCGAGGGAATGGCAGCTTGCCCAGACAGCTGTCATTGCGACGCGAGCACAGTCAAGCGATTCGAGTGATGACGCGGATATCTATGAGCAATTACGGGCGCTCGGACAATTGAAAGATGATGGAATCCTGACTGAAGAAGAATTTCAAAGGCTAAAACAAAAGATTCTGCAATAGCTGTAATAGACGTATTTTGTCTGACAGACGGTGCGCAATTCGATCAACATTCATTGACTGTTTTCTTGGCGGTCGCCAATATTCCCCGTATGCTCCCCGGACAAGCCCCAGTCTTCGGGTGACGTATGAAATTCAATCGCATGGCATTCCTGACCATGGTTAGTCTGCTTCTTGGCTGCGCCGATGATTCTGTGGGACCGCCGGTGGCGGACAAGCGGCCCGTCGAACTGGTATCCCATGGCGACGTCCGCATCGATAACTATTTCTGGTTGAACGAACGAGATAACCCGGAGGTTATCGCCTATCTCGATGCCGAGAACGCCTATACGCAGTCGATTCTCGCAGATACCTCTGGCTTGAAGCAGCGATTGGTCGATGAGATGACCGCACGCATCAAGCAGGAGGATGTGTCGGCACCGTACCGGCACGGCGATTACCTCTATTACCGGCGCTATGAAGAGGGCAGGGAATATCCAATTTACTGTCGGCGCAAAGGCTCGATGGACGCCGACGAAGAAGTGCTACTCGACGTCAACGTCGAGGCCGGCGATGCGCCTTACTACTCGGTACGCGGATTTAAGGTAAGCCCGGATCACACGCTCGCTGCCTTCGCCGTCGATACGGTTGGCCGGCGCTTTTACGACCTGCACGTCATCGATCTCGAGACGGGCGTGCTGCTACCCGATGTTATTGAGAGCACAACTTCAAATTTCCTCTGGGCGGCCGACAACAAAACCATCATTTACGCGAAACAGCATCCGGACACGCTGCGTTGGGAGCGAATTTACCGATATGCCCTTGGTTCCGGCCGTAATGAGTCTATCTACGAGGAGCCGGACGAAACGTATAGTGCCTACGTATACCCGTCGATATCCGGCAAATTCATCTATATCGCCAGCGTCAGCACGCTGTCCACCGAGATACGCTACCTGGCAGCGGATGCACCCGATGAAAAACCCCAAGTGTTCCTGCCACGTGAAGAGAAACATGAGTATTTCGTTACCGATGGCGGCGATCGATTCTACATCGTGAGCAATGACGGCGCAGCGAACTTCCAGCTATTCGAGGCTCCGCTCGACAATACGTCAAAAGCGGCCTGGTCCGTCGTGCTTCCACATCGTGACGATGTGTTAATTGAGAATGTCGACGTCCTAAGGGATCACATCATTGTTTCGGGCAGAAGTGCCGGACTCACGCAGATGGAAGTAATAGATCGAGTCAGCGGTGAGGCGCACGTTATCGACGTCGGCGAAGACGTCTACGTGGCTTTCCCGGACGACAACTACGAGTTCGATTCCACGGTCTTTCGATATGGCTACGAATCCATGACGACGCCAGAATCTGTTTACGACTACGACCTCGTGGCGCGCGAACGGCAGATGATCAGGCAGAAGGAAGTTCTCGGTGGCTTTAGTCGCAATAACTATGTTTCCGAGCGCTTATGGGCAACGGCGCGCGACGGCACCAAAATTCCAGTATCGCTCGTGTACCGCAAGGGCATCGAGTTAGATGGACAAAACCCGTTGCTTCAATATGCCTACGGATCGTACGGCTCCAGCATAGATCCTGGCTTCAGCTCTAACCTTCTGAGCTTGCTCGACCGGGGTTTCGTCTATGCGATGGCACACGTCCGTGGTGGATCGGAAATGGGCCGGCAATGGTATTACGATGGACGGCAATTCAAGAAGATGAATACGTTTACGGATTTCATCGATGTTTCGAAGTTCCTGGTGGACGAAGGCTATACGTCGCCCGAACATCTGTACGCGCGTGGCGGCAGCGCCGGCGGATTGCTGATGGGCGCAGTCCTCAACATGGCGCCCGAAATGTACAACGGCGTCACGACGCGTGTGCCGTTCGTCGACGTCGTGACAACCATGCTTGACGAGAGCATTCCACTGACGACCGGTGAATGGGACGAATGGGGAGACCCGCGTGAGAAGGAGTCCTACGACTACATCTTATCGTATTCACCTTATGATCAGATCAAACGCCAGAACTATCCGAACGTGCTCGTAACGACGAGTCTGCACGACTCGCAAGTGCAGTACTGGGAACCTGCAAAGTGGGTCGCGAAACTACGCGACCACAAGACCGATAACAAGCTTTTGCTGTTGCAAACCGATATGCAGGCCGGCCACAGCGGTAAGACGGGCCGCTTCCGGAGCCTCGAAGATGTGGCGCTCTACTACACGTTTTTCCTGCACCTCGAGGGTATTGCGGAATAGCAGCAGATTTCCTGGCCCGAATTATTCATGACAGGAACGGGGAGGATCCTACATGCCACCGACCTTTGATGAACTTCAAAAGGGATTCGAACTCGGAGAATGGCGGGTCGATCCCGAACGTGACTTGCTGATTAATGGAGGTGCTGAAGAGCATCTCGAACCGATGGTCATGAATGTTCTTGTGGTTCTTGCTTGTGCCCAGGGACGAGTCGTTACCAAGCAGCAGCTTGTCGATGCTGTCTGGGGTGGCCGACCCACTGCCGACGACGCTATCGCGACGAAAATCGCCGTGTTACGCAACAAGCTGGGGGATGACAGACGCAACCCCGTATACATCGAGACGATTCAAAAAAGAGGTTATCGCCTGCGCATGGCCGTCGTCGTTCCGGGCGATAAGGTGTTGGACAATCGCGATGCGGCCCCACCTCGAAAAATTATCATTGGGGTCGCCACGGCGGTAGCGGCTATCGTGGCGGCCGCAATCGTCTGGTGGCCCCGCGCAGAACCCATCGATTCTGTCGCGGTCTTGCAATTCAGAAATCTGTGTGCAGACAAGCCGGCATGTCAGCATCTGGTATACGGATTCAGCGAGGAACTGGTCGTAAGCCTGAGCCAGGTTCCCAATCTGGAATTCGCGCGGGGTCCCGAGGACTCCGGAAATCATTCGTATAAAGAAATTGCCCGGCAACTCGGTGTGGACATTATCGTTACAGGTAGCCTGCGTTCCACTGCAAGTACGGTGCTAATTACCGCTGATGTGATTGCCAAAAACGGTTTCCAGCTAAAGACGTTCAAATATAGCGGTGCGGCGAAAGACATTTTCGTTTTGCAGGAAAGAGTGGCTGACGAAATTCTCAAGATCATTCTTGGCGAAGAAGAGCCGACAGTGCATATGGCCCGCCGACCGCCCGATTCTGAGGCCTATGATAAGTACATGCGGGGCCTGTTTTTCCTCGACAAGCGCGATTTCGCTTCACTTGAGCGCGCTCAGGCACTATTTCAGGAAACCATTGAAATCGACTCGCAATTTGGCCCGGCCTACCTGCGCCAGGCGATCACATTGTTGCTACTGTCGGAATACCTGCCCGCACAACGCGGAGACAATTACGAAAATGCACAGGAATTGGCGCGTGAAGGAGCAAAGTCGGATTCCAGCATTAGTGATGCAATCCAACTGGTGCATGGATTCGTTTATCATCAGAAAGGCGAATGGTCGAAGGCTCGCGATGCATTTAAGGCTGCTTTTCGCGGCGCAACCGTCTACCCGACCGCATACCACTGGCATTCTCGTTTGCTGGGCGATATCGGATTTATGGAAAACTCGCTGCAGCAGGCCCTGGCCGCAGTCGCACTGGAGCCGGGCTCGCAGATCCTGAACAGCAGGGTGGCGATCTCGTACCTATGGAATAACGATAACCCGAATGCTCGGCACTATTTCGACATTGCCGAATCCATGGAAGTCGAGGTGCCCGATCATTATTTTGCCTATACAGTGTTTTTGATCAGGAACGGCCGGCACGAGGAGGCTCGCGAGAGCGTCAGGAAAGGCTTGCGGCTCGCTCTGCTCGACGATATGTGGGTTGACGCAGTCATTGATGGGCTTGCGTATCCCGACGATCCGCAACGCCTCGCTGCCGCAATATCGACGATCGACAGCTTGTCGGCGGACAAATTACTGCCCGCGTATGTGACGATGACCTTATGGGCACTGTACGCCGACCTCATCGACGACAGTGGCGACAGGATCATGGAGATCGCTTTGCGGGAGGCGGCCGAAGAAGGCCACATATACGAACTGGAAATCATCTTCGTCGATGAGTTCAGGGAGCTTCGCGAACACGACCAGTTTCCGCAGCTGTTGCAGGCTCTGGGTCTAAGTGACTACTGGAGCAGTATCGGCTGCCGATGGCATGAAGACCAGGTGTTATGCGATGCGACGTAACACCACCGGATGACGAATCAGGACTGCAATCTCTATGCGCACTTCGCACAGCAGTTTGCAGAGCACTCCGCCGACGAACTGTTGTCGACGGATGCTGGCAGGTCTTATAGCTATGCGGACATCGATCGTGAATCCGCGTGCCTGGCCAGGTATCTAATCGGGCTTGGCATCAAGACTGGCGATCGCGTATCGGTGCAGGTCGACAAGTCTCCGGCTGCCCTGTCACTTTATCTTGCCTGCTTGCGTGGCGGATTCGTTTTTCATCCTCTGAACCCGGGCTACAAGTCGGGCGAGCTCGAATACTTTCTGGGCGATGCATCGCCGTCGATCGTTGTGTGCGATGCAGCGAAAAAGGACATCATTGAGTCTGTGGCTGATCGCGCCGGCATAAAGCACGTGCACACTCTCAATGGTGATGGCCAGGGTTCCCTGATCGATGAGTCGCGTGAGACATCCACCGACCCAATTATTGTCGAACGAGGTGAGGATGACCTTGCCGCGCTACTGTACTCGTCAGGCACAACCGGGGTGCCGAAGGGAATCATGCTGACCCACGGGAATCTGCTCAGCAACGCCCGTTCGTTGGTTGAGGCTTGGGCGTTTACGGATCAGGATCGCCTGCTGCATGCTCTGCCAATTTTTCACGTTCATGGGCTCTTCGTTGCCATCGGCTGTGTCTTGTTAAGCGGTGCGAGCATGCGCTGGCTGGACGCGTTCAATGCGCCCGAGGTGATCCGGAGCCTGCCAGAATGTACCGTGATGATGGGCGTGCCAACGCATTACATTCGGCTATTAAACGAAACGGACTTCACCGCGGATGTTGCGGCCAAGGTCCGTGTTTTTATTTGCGGTTCTGCGCCACTGCGAGAAGAAACGTTCGCCAAGTTTGAATCCCGTACCGGGCATCGCATCCTCGAGCGTTACGGGATGACCGAAACCAATATGAATACCTCCAATCCACTGCAGGGCGAGCGCCGACCTGGCACGGTAGGGCTACCTCTCCCAGGAGTTGCGGTTCGCATCGTGGATGAGTCCGGCAGCGATCTTGCCGCTAATGAGGTCGGGGACCTGCAAGTTCGAGGACCCAATGTATTTGCCGGCTACTGGCAGATGCTTGATAGAACAGCCGAAGACTTTACAGCTGATGGCTATTTCAATACGGGCGACAAGGGTCGGATCGATGCGGATGGCTATGTGTCTATCGTTGGGCGAGCCAAGGATGTGATCATAACGGGAGGACTGAACGTCTATCCCAAGGAAGTCGAGCTATTCATCGACGCCCTCGAAGGTGTTGAGGAATCCGCCGTTATCGGTGTGCCACATGCCGATTTCGGTGAGGCAGTGGTTGCGGTCGTCGTGCGGGAGTCAGAAAAGGCCATCGACGCTGATGGTGTCATTCGATCGACCAAGAAGTCACTCGCGAATTTCAAAGTGCCCAAGCGCGTAATCTTCGTCGACGAACTGCCGCGGAATTCGATGGCGAAAGTGCAGAAAAATAGATTGCGAGAGACGTGCAACGATCTATTCACATGATTCTCGGGCCATATCTGCTCAGATGTCACGCTAGCGTTGTATCGGCGCATGTGAGCAGGGATAATCGCCGGCGGCCCGCGTCGGCTTCCTCGCGACGGTCAGCCGTGAACTCCGTCAGGCCCGGAAGGGAGCAGCGGTAGTGGTGAGACCGGGTGCCGGGGCCTCGCTGACGCGGGCCACTTTCCGGGCTTGCTCCTCACAGCCCTTGCGATACACTGATCCATTCGCAACGATCCGTTCGAAGTCGGGTTAGTGTAAAACTGCTGGTCTTTTCTATGAGTTATCTCGTTCTGGCGCGCAAATGGCGACCGAAAAACTTTGCTGATACCGTTGGGCAAGAGCATGTATTGCAGGCTCTCATCAATGCGCTGGATTCGGGCCGACTGCATCATGCGTACCTGTTCGCCGGCACACGTGGCGTCGGCAAGACAACCATCGCACGAATTTTTGCCAAAGCACTCAATTGTGATAAAGGCGTTACATCGGAGCCCTGCGGTGAGTGCAGTGCCTGCCGGGAAATCGATGAAGGTCGATTCGTCGACCTTATCGAAGTTGACGCTGCATCGAAGACCAAGGTTGAGGATACCCGCGACTTGCTCGACAACGTCCAGTACGCGCCTGCGCGCGGTCGCTTCAAGGTATATCTGATCGACGAAGTACACATGTTGTCGAAGAGCTCTTTCAATGCACTCTTGAAGACCTTGGAAGAGCCACCGCCGCATGTAAAATTTCTACTTGCGACGACCGACCCGCAAAAACTGCCGGTCACCGTATTGTCACGTTGCCTGCAATTTAATTTGACGCGGCTCACGCCGCGACTGATACAGGATCGTCTCGCGGAGATTTGCGTGGCTGAAAAAATATCGGCCGAAGCACCTGCTCTGAAAATGCTGGCTCGCGGTGCCGATGGCAGCTTGCGTGACGCACTGAGCCTGCTTGACCAGGCAATCGCCTATTGTGGCGGGCAGGTCGACGAGGCTCAGGTCGCAACGATGCTCGGCACGATTGATCGCGATTACGTGTCGCGTCTGATCAAATTGCTGGCGGCTGATGATGCGCCGGGTATTATCGGGGCAATCGCGGAGATTGATGCACAATTTCCCGACTACTCTCGATTGCTCGAGGATCTCGCCCGCGTCTTGCAACGAGTCGCCGTATTCCAGATCGTTGGTGCAATCGGCAGTGATGATGAGATGCCTGATGAGTTGTTGGCCGAGCATGCGCAGAGCATGTCGGCCTCCGACGTGCAGCTTTTCTACCAGACTGCGTTGATCGGACGGCGCGATCTGCATTTGGCCCCTGATCCCCGAAGCGGGGCCGAGATGACAATGCTTCGTATGCTCGCTTTTCGTCCGGCCAGCGCTGATTCAGGAGCTGTGGCTGGCGGCCCAGGCCGGGTCAAAAGTGCGATCCCGGTCACTGCGCCAGAACACGCACCCAAGGCCGTACAGGCAAAATCGACGCAGGGCAAGACCAACGCTACGGCCGATTGGCAGGATCCTGACTGGAGTGTGTTGATTCCCGAACTCGGGCTGTCCGGCGCGGTCAAGATGTTAGCCAGTAATTGTGCGTACTTGCGTCGCGAGGGCAATACGCTCTATCTGAGCGTCGATCCACGATCAGAATCACTGCTGACGAGGCAGCGCAAGGAGGCACTGAATGACGCTTTGTCACAGCATTTCGCGCAACCGCTTTTCATCGACATCAGCATCGGTGAGGCAGTTGTCGAGACGCCGGTGCAGGAGGAGAGCCGCCTGGCCGACGAACGCATTGAGGCTGCAAGAGCCACGCTGGAATCCGATCCTAATATCCAGGCGCTCAAAGATATGTTTGGCGCTGAATTGAAAGAAGATTCCATTGAATTAATCAACCCGTCGCGTAGCGACTAGTCCCGGATAAGACGATGAAAGGTGGTATTGGCCAGTTGATGAAGCAGGCACAACAGATGCAGGCCGATATGCAAAAGGCGCAAAAAGAAATGGCCGAGATAACGGTTACCGGAGAAGCCGGTGGCGGCATGGTCAAAATCACGATGACGTGCAAGCATCAGATTCGTGCGCTCGAACTTGACGATGCCCTGATCGGCGACGACAAGGATATGCTCGAAGACGTCATCGTCGCTGCCTTCAACGATGCGCTACGAAAAGTCGATGCAACGGTACAGGAAAAATTCTCGGGAATGACTGCCGGTTTGGGGTTGCCGCCGGGAATGAAGCTGCCGTTCTAGCTGTGCCATTCTCACCGTTATTGATTCGCTTGATTGATGCCCTGCGTTGCATGCCCGGTGTCGGGCGCAAGTCGGCCCAGAGAATCGCCTTTCATTTGCTCGAGCGTGATCGCGAGGGTGCCACGATTTTGTCGTCCGCCCTTGCTGAAGCCGCCAAGGGCATAGGGCATTGCAGTCGCTGCCGTATGTTTACAGAACACGACTTGTGTTCGATCTGCTCTGCAAGCGGACGTGACCAGACTCAATTGTGCGTTGTCGAATCGCCAGCCGACGTAATGGCTATCGAAGAAGCGACGGGATTCAAAGGTCTGTATTTCGTGCTGATGGGGCATCTGTCGCCACTTGACGGTATCGGCCCGGAGGAACTCGGTCTGGCGGCCCTGCAGGAAAGGCTGCGAGACGATGGGATCGCAGAGCTGATCATTGCGACCAATGCGACGGTCGAAGGTGATGCGACAGCGCATTACCTCGCCGATATGGCGAAGCGCCTTGACGTGCAGGCGTCACGAATAGCACATGGAGTTCCGCTTGGAGGCGAACTTGAGTTCGTCGACGGTGGAACGTTGTCACATGCATTTTTCGGCCGGCGAGCGGTCGAGTAGGGGGGGGCGTTATGGCGGATCAGGACTGCCTGTTTTGCAAAATAGTAGCTGAAGAGATAGCGGCAGACATCATCTACGAATCAGACGATGCGATTGCGTTTCGTGACATCAATCCGCAGGCGCCTACACACGTGTTGATCATTCCGCGACGGCACATTGCGACAATCAATGATCTGCAGCCGGGAGACGAATCCATTGTGGGCAATCTACACATAGCGGCCAAACAGATAGCGGCAGTCGAAGGGCTGACCGATGAAGGCTATCGGCTTGTAATGAACTGCAATGAAGCCGCCGGTCAAACTGTCTTTCACCTGCATCTACACCTGCTCGGCGGCCGGATTATGAATTGGCCACCAGGATAGCGGCTATCGATTGACGTTGAAGTTCTCAGTCAGAATCAGCATGCGCTTGTACGACTCGTAGCGTCGCGCGCTGATCTGCTCGTCGGCAACGGCGAGCTTGACGGCGCAACCGGGTTCACGCGTGTGACGGCAGTTATTGAAGCGGCACTCACGTCCGGCTGTTTCGATTTCGCGATACAAATGACTGACCAGCGCTACCGATTCCAGTGCCGGCGCATAGTCGCGTACTCCCGGTGAGTCAATAACGGCACCACCGCCCTGTAATGGCAGCAATACAGAATTGACGGTCGTGTGTCGGCCTGCGCCACTTTTCCGGGATATTGTTGCTGTTGGCAACACGTCGGAATTGGTCAGATTGTTGATGATGCTCGATTTTCCGACTCCTGATTGCCCCACGATGATCGCAATCCGGCCGGCCAGCACGGATTTCAGTTTATCCATATTGTCGCCGGTCTCAGCGCTGCACATCACGGTCGGATATCCAATGGCGCTGAACTGGTCCATTTCGGCCTGTGCAGACGCGCGATTCGGCTCCAGGTCGGTTTTGTTGTAAACAACGGCAGCGGCTACCCGCATGTCTTCGGCGGCACATAAGTAACGATCCACAATGTACCAATCGGGTGTGGGCGACCCTGCGGTGACGACCACGAGCAATTCGATATTGGCCGCGAGGACGTCAATCTGGCCACGGAGATTTGGCCGGCGAAGTTCATTGTCGCGATCGAGGATTTTCGTGATTAACCAATCTTTCTCATTGGCTATGGGTTCGGCTTCGACGCGGTCAGCGCATACAGGCTTGATACGCTTTCCCTTGATGCGTGCTATGACCTGTTTGCCATTGGGCAATTGCAGCCGCATGCGGCGGCTGTACGTGGCGATAACAACAGGCAGGTTTTTTAGCATCAACTAGGGAATCTGGCGGAACATGACGCTGAGTATGCCGCGATGCGTGGGGCCTTGCACTTCGAGGACAGGTAAACTATCGGTACCTGAGCTTGATACTGCGTCGAGACACACATGGGCAGCACCGACAACGATGATGAACCGTCCGGCAATCTGATCTGGATTGATCTGGAAATGACCGGCCTCGACACTACGAGCGACACCATCATTGAGATCGCAACGATCATCACAGATTGCGACCTCAATGAACTGGCCGAGGGGCCTGGGCTGGCGATAGGGCAGTCCAAAGAGACGATGGACGGCATGGATGACTGGAATACCCGACACCATGCGAAGTCGGGTCTGACAGACAGAGTCCTGGCGAGCAAGGTCAGATTGGCCCAGGCTGAGCGCGCAACGATCGATTTCCTGGAGAAATGGGTAGGCACGGGGCTCTCGCCAATGTGCGGCAACAGCATCTGCCAGGATCGACGCTTTCTCGCGCGTGAAATGCCAGAGCTCGAAGGCTATTTTCATTATCGACATCTCGATGTAAGTACGCTGAAAGTTGTCGCACAGCGCTGGGCTCCCGACGTTGCGGCAGGATTCACGAAGGATTCGGCGCACCTGGCTTTGTCCGACATACGTGACTCGATTGCCGAACTTGCTTGGTATCGCGATAAGCTGTTCGACCAATCCGTAATGGCCGAATCACGGCGTCATGATAGTTAAGCCATTTGCCCCGGCGACCGAGCGCAATAGTCAACCCATTCTCGACGTGATCAAATATGAGTTGCAAGACACAAAATCGGTACTCGAGATAGGGTCCGGGACGGGGCAACATGCCATTTTTTTCGCAGCGGAGCTTGAGCACCTGACCTGGCAGACGAGTGACCTTGAAGAAAATCATAACGACATCCATGCGTGGCTTGCCGACGCTGCGCTGTCCAATTTACCTAAGCCATTATCCATCGATGTGTTGACTGCCGAGTTGCCTGCAAAATCCTACGACGCGGTATTCTCTGCGAACACAGCGCATATCATGAGTTTCGCGGCAGTCCAAAAAATGTTCTCTCTTGTCGCATCGGTTCTCGACGAGGATGGCGTCTTTTGCCTCTACGGCCCGTTTCGCGAAAATGGCGAATTCAACACGGCCAGCAATGCCGAGTTTCATCGAATGTTACAAAGACGTGATCCCGTCATGGGAATACGACACCTGGAAGACCTGGATCAATGCGCGGCAAGCGGCGATATGCAGCGACTACGGCTCTATGCCATGCCCGCGAATAATTTCCTTGTGGTATGGAAGAAAATGGCGTCGGAGGATATTCATGACAACGCATAAGGGTGGTTGCCACTGTGGTCGGGTGCGCTTTGAGCTTGATGCACCGGCTAACATCAAGGCGGACCAATGCAACTGCAGCATCTGCCGCATGTCGGGATATCTGCACCTGATCATTCCAAAACATGCATTCCGCTTGATCTGCGGTGATGATGATCTCGAGACTTACACATTCAATACCGGCGTCGCGCAGCACTATTTTTGTCGTAACTGCGGGGTCAAATCGTTCTATGTGCCACGTTCTCACCCGACGGGTTACAGCGTCAATGTCAATTGCATTGATCCGGACACCATTGAATCTATGGAGGTGACGCCATTTGACGGCCAACAATGGGAGGAGAATGTGTCTAAACTGTCTCCGATAAGCGACTGATTTACCTGATCTTTAACTGGCGTACACGTCGACCATGTTTTATAGTTCCGGCAAACGGGGAATGGCGCATAGTGAAATGAAGATGATGACCAAAATCGCCGTGTTTGGTCTGTTGTGCCTGATGGCTGGATTGCAGGCCGCAGCGGAGCCAGCGTGGGTGAGTGATCAGTTCGAAGTCATGCTACGGACCGGGCCCAGTACGACCAATGCCATAGAACGGATGCTGCCCAGTGGTACTGCGCTCGAGGTGCTGGAGCGCGACGACGCCACGGGGTATGCGCGGGTTCGTACGCGTGCCGGTACCGAAGGTTGGATACTCACCCGTTATCTGATGAGCGAAACGAGCGCCCGTGAGCAGCTCACGCAGTTGCGGAGTCAGTTGGACAACGCCAGTGCCCAGGGAAGTTCGCTGACGTCACAGCTTGATGCCGTAAAGGACGAATACGACACTGCGACCAGCCGCATCGACACGCTCGAGCGCGAAAAACGCAAACTCGAACAGGAATTGGCAGAGATCAAACGCACCTCGACCGATGTACTTGGGATAAACAGCCAGAACATAAGCCTGCGGGAACAATTGGCCACGTTGGAAATCAAGCTGGAAACTGTCAAGCAGGAGAACCGGGAGTTGACCAGCGAAACGTCGCGCTACTGGTTCATGGCCGGAGCTCTGGTACTGATGATTGGTATTCTGCTAGGTATCTGGGTGCCGCGCATGCGCTTGCAGCGGCACTCGCGATACGACCGCTTCTGATTGCAAGGAGCCTGCTGTAGGAGTCCGCCATGCGGGCGATATCCACCAAATCCGATTAGCACCGTGGTAATCGCCCGGTCCGATCGTTAGCTCTTTACCAAAGGGTTGGCCCAATATTCTATTAGTACGGCGGGCTCCAACAGCGGACTCCTACACCGACTCGCCGGCGAGGAACAGCCAGGTCTCGACCACGGAATCCGGATTCAAGGACATGCTTTCAATGCCTTGCTCGAGTAGCCAGAGTGCGAGATCCGGGTGATCAGACGGTCCCTGGCCACAGATCCCAATGTATTTTCCCTGCTTCTTGCACGCGACAATCGTCATCGCCAGCATCGCCTTGACGGCATCGTCTCGTTCATCAAACAGATCAGCGATCAAGGCGGAATCGCGATCCAGTCCGAGGGTCAATTGCGTCATATCGTTAGAGCCAATGGACATGCCGTCAAAGTGTTGCAGATACTGATCGGCCAGCAGTGCATTGGTCGGCAATTCGGACATCATGATGATTTTCAGTTCGTCCTTGCCGCGCTCGAGGCCATTCGCAATCAGCAAATCGATGACATCCTTTGCTTGTTGCACGGTGCGAACGAATGGAATCATCAGCTGGACATTTCTCAATCCCATGTCATTGCGAACCTTGCGAATTGCGGCACATTCGAGCTCAAAGCAGGGTCGAAAAGATTCTGACACGTAACGTGCCGCGCCGCGGAATCCAAGCATTGGATTTTCCTCCTTCGGCTCGTATCGTTCGCCGCCTATCAGGTTGGCATATTCGTTGGATTTGAAGTCGGACAGACGAACAATGACGGGTTCAGGTGCGAACGCCGCCGCAATCGTGCTGACACCCTCGGCCAACTTGTCGATATAAAACTGCACTGGGTCGTTATATCCCGCCATTTGCTCATCGACTGCCTCGCGTGTCGAATCGTCAAGCTTGTCGTATTCAAGCAACGCCTGTGGATGCACGCCGATCATGCGATTAATTATGAATTCGAGGCGTGCCAGTCCGACACCGTGATTCGGAATATTCGCGAAGTCAAATGCGCGATCCGGATTACCAACGTTCATCATTAACTTGACCGGAATATCGGGGAGTGAGTCAAGCTCGATCTGCTGCTGTTCAAAATCGAGCTTGCCGTCGTATACGATTCCTTCGTCTCCCTCAGCACAACTCACCGTAACATCCTGGCCGTCCTTGATCGTCTCGGTAGCATCTCCACAGCCGACAACAGCGGGAATACCTAATTCCCGGGCGAGGATCGCGGCATGGCAGGTTCGGCCACCGCGATTCGTAACGATCCCCGCTGCACGTTTCATGACCGGTTCCCAGTCGGGATCTGTCATGTCTGACACCAATATATCGCCGGTTTGAATACGGTCCATCTCCTTGACGCTGCGAATGATTTTGGCCGTACCAGAGCCAATCTTGTTGCCGATGCTGCGCCCGGTGGTCACCACACTGGAGCGTCCCTTGAGCGTAAATCTCTGAATAGAGCGGCCACTGCGACTCTGCACGGTCTCTGGCCGAGCCTGCAGGATATAGAGCTTGCCGTCGGTACCATCAAGACCCCATTCGATGTCCATGGGCCGCCCGTAATGTTTCTCAATCGTCACGGCCATCCGGGAGAGTTCGATGATGGCCTCGTCAGTCAGGGAAAAGACCTGGCTTTCAGCTTCATCCACATCGACAGTGTCGACCGTCTTGCCTGGCGTCAAGTGCTCGCTGTAGATCATCTTGATCAACTTGCTGCCAATGTTTTTTCTCAAGATTGGGTGCTTCTGCTGCTCGAGTGCTGGTTTGTATACGTAGAATTCGTCGGGGTTGACCAGGCCCTGCACGACGGTCTCGCCGAGGCCGTAAGATGCTGTTATGAACACGACATCGCGGAATCCCGACTCGGTATCGAGAGTAAACATGACACCAGCCGACCCGACATCGCTGCGCACCATCGTTTGTACGCCAACTGACAGTGCCACCTGGTTGTGATCGAAACCCTGATGGGCTCGGTAGGCGATGGCACGATCCGTGAAAAGCGATGCATAGACCTTATGCAATGCCCCGATCAGATGGTCGAGACCTCGCACGTTGAGAAATGTCTCTTGCTGTCCTGCAAAAGATGCGTCGGGCAGGTCCTCGGCCGTCGCGGATGAGCGCACGGCGACCGCAATTTCGAGGCCAGCGGACATTGCTTGCCATGCGCTGTCGATGTCGGCAATCAGGCGTTCGGGCAGGGGCGCAGCCAGAATTGCATCGCGAATTTCCAGGCCGGCAGCGGTCAGCGCATCGAGATCACCTACATTGAGGTCATCGAGGAGTTTCGCGATGTGCTCGTCGAGCGCATTGCTGGACAAGAAGTCACGGTATGCTGCTGCCGTGGTGGCGAAGCCGCCGGGAACTCTGATGCCAAGCTCGGCAAGCTTACTGATCATCTCCCCCAGTGAGGCATTCTTTCCGCCAACGACCTCAATATCCTGCATCCCAAGCTCAGCGAGCTCGATCACATATGGCTCCAACGTCTGCTCCCTTGTGTTCCCCTGCAGGAAATGGACAATCGATGTCGCACTTACGCACAACGGCGATATTCGCCATTGTTGCAGTCCAGGACTTCTGCCCATGTACGAACGCACCGTATTTTTTCTTTCGGACCAGACCGGCGTGACTGCAGAAACGCTGGGTCACAGCCTGCTCACGCAGTTTGATGGTCAGAATTTTCGGCAAGTGACTTTGCCATTTATAGATACCGAAGACAAGGCGCATGAAGCGGTACGGAAAATCAATACAGCGGGCGCCACAGATAAAAAGCGACCGGTCGTTTTCTCGACGTTGGTGCAGAATGAATTTCGAACAATTGTCCGCGGGGCGAATGGCCTGCACCTTGATATTTTCGATGAGTTTCTTGAGCCGCTTGAAGAAGAATTCCAGCAAAAGCCGACCTACGAATCCGGCCGTGCCCACGGCATGAGCGATATTAATGCCTACATGAAACGCATTGAGGCAACCAACTTTGCGCTAGCAAATGACGACGGTGGTATCAGCCGCAACTACGATATGGCTGATGTAGTACTGATCGGTGTATCACGAACCGGCAAGACGCCGACCTGCCTTTATCTGGCCCTGCAATACGGTGTATACGCGGCCAATTTCCCGCTGACCGAGGAAGAATTCGAGACGGGAGAGTTGCCAGGATTTCTGATTCAGCAACAACAAAAGCTCTTTGGGCTGACGATTGCGCCTGATCGTCTAAGACAGATTCGCAAGGAGCGGCGATCGTTGGGCAAGTATTCCTCGGCGCAGCAGGTACGATATGAATTGCGAGAATCAGAAAAAATCTTCAAACGATATTCAATACCGAGCGTCGATACGACGGAATTTTCGATTGAAGAAATCGCGAGCAGAATTCTCGATAGTACCGGTGTTGAGCGACGAGTGCGACCCTGATTTTTAGCTCACCAGCTGTTGTTTTGGAACGAAATTTGCACGCCTTTTGAAACAGTAACGCTGTGCTATATTGGCTGCATGTTACTCGATTGCCAGATTGTTCCGCAGACAATTATCAAGCCCAAGAGCTTTGCTGGCTTGATGGCATTGTATGAAAGTAACTACCTGCGA
>JADFNV010000084.1 GCA_022563195.1 Pseudomonadota bacterium | reverse complement strand
TGGCACGCTTCAACGCATGACGCTTGAACTCGGGACTGTATCGTCGATATTTCTTCTTTGTCATGAGACACCTCCTGGCGCATTATCGCGCACATTTAGAAGTGTCCACCAAACCCGGGCTGGTCCTAACAGCGGACATCCAGATGATTCTGGAAGAGCCGCCCGGGCACCAAGTACAGCACACTGTTACGCATCAGTTGAGTCTGCGTTAGGTCAGCAGACTGACAATCCAAACTAAAAAACCAACCGCACTACCAATGGTGCCGAAAATCTTGACCATATCCCAGATAGAGATCATGAATCGATGTTCCGGATACGCAGGAACTAACACTCGATCACCTTGAACCAGCGGACCGAGAAATAGGTACTTTAGATCGCCCTCAGGTATGTGCCATTGCTCGGAAAGGTTGAACCAAGAGGGAACGCCGGCTACTTCATTACCTTGGTTTCGGTCAACAAAGTTCGGAAAAACGATGCCCTGTTCCGTTGCAAGATGCTCCTGCGCAAATCGATAGAACGCGATCACCGGATATTGCCGCAACAAGATAAGCTCCAAAAAGGCTCGGACTGGGCCTACAGATTTTCGCGAGATTCGCCTTCTGCCAAAGTCGATCTCCCAGTCCTTCTTGAACTGCTCAATCTCTGCGGGAATATCCATGAAGCCTTCACTATAGTTCGGGTGCAGAAATGCAGAATAACATCCCAAATAGGTGCTTAATATTGCAAATCTCTTCTTTCGGTCTTTAGCTGCCCTTCAGGACTCTACCAACTCAACGCCAGAGTTTAGGATCCCACTGAGCAAGCAATTGTCATACACATGCCCATAAGTCCATCAACGTGCACGTGGTTTTCCTCGTCGATGATCAACTTGAAAACTGGAACGGGGGGATATGTCCCGCCCGAGTCGCAGAATTCTTGAATTTTCTCACGCTGATCCGGACGATTGAGCTTCGATACGTCCCAGCCGCAATGAACGAAGGCGTTTCGAACGTAAAACAGAAGTCGGACAATAGGCGCTAGGTTGTCGTCGTCAAGTTTGTCAATGAGCTTGTCTCTATCTCCGAAGTAGGTATCGACAAAGTGGCACCACGCTACGAGAGGTGCTCCCTGATCCATCGATCGGAAGAAGGCCACGTGCTTGTCATAGAGACCCTTATCAAGCGCACCACTCGCAGCAGCACTCGCGTATCCACCCGAAAAGAACGACTCGTAGACCGCATCCGTAAAGTCTGGTTTTTCCATGCTGCTCCCTTGTCCTCACAAATCCTACGTTGGTGATTTGGCCCACAATGTCCGGCTTGGGTCATTTGCAGCCGGATTTTCCAGCCTACCATGCGACCGGCGGCTATCACGTGTAAACCGGACGATCGCCCTGTCCTCTGGACGCGATCTACCTGATGATTGCGCAAACACGCCCTCCTCCTGAATATGGCTCCCCGTACGGTAGTGACAATACGGTATTTCCATATACCGTACGATTACCGTACGAAGGCCGCAGACAAAAAATAGCCCCGGATCAGGGGGATATTTTCCCTTTATAATCAAAGGCTTGATTGGAGCGGGAAACCAGGTTCGAACTGGCGACCTCAACCTTGGCAAGGTTGCGCTCTACCAACTGAGCTATTCCCGCAGAGGGCCGAGATTTTAGCGGCTTGGACCTGCCTGTCAAGGCAAATCAGGTACATCAGCCCCATTTAATTCAGGCTGCCCCTGCTCCTGATATGCGGCCACGCCGCCAGCAAATACACCATCATCGACCAGATGGTCATGCCAGCCGCAGCGACCAGCAGCACGAAACCGATGTAGTAGATATCCAGGCCCAGAAAATCGTTCTGAAACACCATGAAAGCAATGCCGAACATCTGCAACACGGTCTTGAGTTTGCCCGCCCAGGTCACCTTGACGTTGGCGCGTTCTCCGATCGTCGCCATCCATTCGCGCAACGCCGAAACGGTGATTTCGCGCCCGATAATGATCATGGCAATGATGTCCACATACCAGTCCGGGTCACCCTGCACGAGCATGACCAGGACGATCGCGACCATGAGCTTGTCGGCGACCGGATCGAGAAATTCACCGAATTTCGATGCCTGGCCGTAACGGCGCGCTACCCAGCCATCCAGGAAATCAGTAATCGCCGCAATACCGAATAATATGGCTGCTATCGGCCGCGCATTGGGCATGGAACTGTAGAAACACACGACAACTGCGGGTATCGCGGCAATGCGAAACAGCGTCAACATCATGGCGAAATTCAGTTTCACGGGCCCGGCAATATCCTAAATCTATGCGTCCAGATGCAAGTCATTGTATATGGAATCGGCGAGCGAACGGCTGATGCCCCGAACCTTGATCAGGTCATCCACACCGGCGGCGATGACGCCCTGCAGGCCACCAAATTGCCTGAGCAGTTCGCGGCGTTTCTTCGGCCCGAGACCCGGAATCTCCTCAAGCCTCGATGTCTTGCGTGTTTTGGCGCGCCGTAGCCGGTGTCCCGTAATCGCAAAGCGATGTGCTTCATCACGAATCTGCTGAATCAGCAACAACGCCGGCGAATCCGGGGGCAAGGTTATGGGCAGCTTGCGGCCAGCCAGGAAGAGCCTTTCTGCCCCAGGCTTGCGCGCTCGTCCCTTGGCAACAGCAACGACTTTCAGCCAGTCAAGTTCCAGCTCGTCCAGCACCGTGAGGGCCACGGCGAGTTGTCCTTTGCCGCCATCGACGAAGAGCACATCCGGCATCGGGAATTCGCCTTTCTTCACCCTGGTATAACGGCGTCGCAATGCCTCTGCCATACCCGCATAGTCGTCACCAGCGGCCTCCGGGCTAAGATTGAATCGTCGATAGTCACTCTTCAGCGGCCCGGCGCCATTGAACACCACGCACGATGCGACCGTCGCCTCACCGGACGTATGACTGACATCGAAACACTCGACACGCTCAGCCGGCACATCAAGCTCCAGGACCTCGGCCAGCGCGACAAATTGCCGGCGAATGGTCGCATTACTCGCCACCTGCAATCTGAGTCCCTGTTCGGCGTTGGTCTTCGCCATCTGCAGCCATCGCGATCGATCCCCGCGCACGCGACTCTTGATAACAACCTTGCGCCCGGCGCGTTCGCTGAGTTCCGCCTCTAGCAAGGTGACATCCTCGATGTCGGTTTCCAGAATGATCTCGGCCGGAGCATCCCTTCCCAGGTAAAACTGGGCCACGAAGCCATTGAGAATCTTCTGCCGATCAGACTCGCCTGCGAGCCTTGGAAAGTGATCGCGACTGCCAATGATCGCGCCGTGTCGTATGAACAGCACCGTTACCACGTGGACAACGCCATTCGAGGCAAAACCAAGGATATCGAGGTCCTTCGCCGCGAATTTCGTGATGAGTTGCCGCGCCTCGATTTTCTTAAGCCGCGCGATCTGGTCACGAAAACGTGCCGCGAGCTCGTAATCCTGCGCCGCGGACGCGCCATCCATGCGCGCGACAAAGGTGTCGATAACACTTTGGTTCTTGCCTTCCAGGAACTCGATCGCAGCGCCGATATCTTTTGCGTACTGCTCACGCGTCACCAGATCGACACACGGTGCGGTGCATCGTTTGATCTGGTACTGCAGGCAAGGTCGGGTTCGATTCCGAAAAAAACTATCCTGGCACTGTCGAACCATGAACATCTTTTGCAGCTCACTGAGCGTCTGGCGCACCGCACTGGTACTCGGGTAAGGCCCGAAGTACCGGCCCTTGCCTTTGCGCGGCCCACGGTGAAACTGCAGCCGCGGAAAGCGATGTTCCGTCGATACGTAAATGTAGGGATAGCTCTTGTCGTCTCGCAGCGTGACATTGAAACGCGGCTTGTGTTGCTTGATCAGGTTGTATTCGAGGATCAGTGCCTCAGCTTCGGTGTTGGTTACTGTCACCTCGACCTTGGCTACGAGGCCCAGCATCGCCGCTGTCTTGGCAGACGCCTGCGTGCGGTGAAAGTAACTGGCCACGCGCTTTTTGAGGTCGCGTGCCTTGCCGACGTAAATCACCTTGTGTTTCGCATCGAGCATGCGATACACACCGGGGCGATGCGTCAGGCTGCGCAAAAACGGCTTCGCGTCAAATGTGTGTTCAGGGTCCACGTTGCTAGTTATCCAGCAACTCCCGCGCCTGCGCAAATATCGCCTCGAACATGTCGGTCGTCAGGCGGCGAGTGTTCGTGTTGTAGCGGCTGCAGTGGTAGGAATCGAGCAACCGCAAGCGCTCCAGGTCGTGTACGGCCGCATGTGCAAATTTGAATTCAGCCTGCCGGAAACCGAGTGCTTTGAGGATTGCGCGATGTGCAATACCGCCCAAGGCCAGGACGACAGACTGATCTGGCAGTTGCGCCAGCTCGTGGGACAGAAACGTGTTGCAGGTGTTGATCTCAGCGCCGACGGGCTTGTTGTCGGGCGGCAGGCACTTCACGGCGTTAGTAATGCGGCAGTTCGACATCTGCAAGTCGTCATCGACGGAGATCGACTCACTATGGGACGCGAAACCGAATTTGTGCAAGGTCTGGTACAGCAATATTCCAGCATGGTCGCCCGTAAACGGCCGGCCTGTACGATTAGCGCCATGCATACCGGGCGCCAGACCAACAATCAAAAAGTTTGCGGCAGCATCGCCAAACGACGGTACGGGCCGGCAATAGTAGTCGGGAAAGCGATCACTCACCGAATCAAGAAATTCGGCCAGCCGCGAGCAGGCGCGACAATCGATGTCGAATAGGCGTTTGTCCAAGCGCGAGAGCTACTTGTTGGCTTGATGCAGACCGGCGATGCGCATGGCAATCTCCATCGCCTGCTCATAATTGAGTCGCGGATCTACGGTCGACTTATAGGCGCGCGCGAGATCGCCATCGGTCAGGCCACGCGCACCACCGGTGCATTCGGTGACGTTCTCACCGGTCAGTTCGAGGTGCACGCCGCCGAGGTGGCTGCCCATGGCATCGTGTACCCGAAACGCCGCCTCGAGCTCGCTTACAATATTTTCGAAGCGTCGGGTCTTGGTACCATCCGCCGTGCTTTCTGTGTTGCCGTGCATTGGATCGCAGACCCACAGGACCGGCGAACCGGTTTCACGCACGGCCGTAATCATGTCCGGCAGACATTCTTCGATGGCTTTCGCGCCGAAGCGATGGATCAACGTCAGGCGACCCGGTTCGTTGTTCGGGTTGAGCGCGGCGATCAGGTCCTGCAGCCATTCACGTGTCATACTCGGACCGATTTTGACGCCGATCGGATTCGCGATGCCGCGGAAATACTCGATATGAGCACCATCCATCGCCGCTGTGCGCATGCCAATCCAGGGAAAGTGCGTGGTCAGGTTGTACCAGCGTTCGCGGCGGTCGAGGAATCGTGTCTGCGACTGCTCGTACAATAAATGCAGCCCTTCATGACAGGCGTAAATGTCGGCCCGCTGAGTCTTGTGCAGCTCACGTCCCGAAATCGTTTCGAGGAAGTCGAGCGAATTTGAAATCGATTCGACGACAGCGTGATACTCGTCAGCCATGGGCGAGTGCCCTACCCAGCTGAGATCCCAATATTCGGGATGGTGCAGATCGGCGAATCCGCCATCGATCAGTGAGCGCACGAAATTCAGGGTCAATGCCGCGCGCTCGTAGCCGCGCAGGATCAGCTGTGGATCCGGTATCCGGTCATCAGCCGTAAACGGGATGCGATTGACCAGATCGCCGCGAAAACTCGGCAGCGCCTTGCCGTCGCGTGTTTCCGTGTCGGCCGAACGGGGCTTCGCGTATTGCCCGGCCATGCGCCCGATCCGCACGACCGGCTTCTTGAGACCGTAGAGCATGACGAGGCTCATCTGCAGCAGGATCTTGAGCTTGGCGACGATATTCTCCGACGTACACTCGTCGAAAGTCTCTGCGCAATCACCGCCTTGCAGCACGAATGCCTCGCCACGCTGGGCTCGGGCGATGAGCTCCTTCAGGGCGTCGACCTCCCAGGAGGTGACGATCGGCGGCAACCGGCTCAGATCAGCAACGGCCCGGTCGAGCGCCACCTGGTCGGGATAGCTCGCTTGTTGCGCGGCCGGCAGGCTCTGCCAGCTCGCGGGGTGCCAATCTGC
>JADFNV010000083.1 GCA_022563195.1 Pseudomonadota bacterium | reverse complement strand
AAGAGCGCGATCCCCAGCGCAGCAACGCCGCCTGACGAGTGATAGAGGGGCAGGCAGACATAGACGCGGTCGTTCGCCGTCGCTTCCACCGAAATCGAAAACAGCGCCGCCCCGGATTGTACACGCAAATGAGAAAAGCGCGCGGCCTTGGGCAGACCCGTTGTGCCGCTGGTGTAGATATAAAAGCAAATGTCCGCGTTTGTCAGGTCCGGCCGGGCCTCCCGCCCCACAGGAGCGAGGGGCAAGTTTGCCAGGGCAGCGTCCATATCCTCCGCCCCTTCGACAGCTCCTGGTGTTTGTTCAGCCATTCCTTAGCTCTCCTTGATTTTTAATGTTTAGTGTCGTGCACGCTTCGCGGCGCGTTGGACACCAACGGTTTTCCGCGGACCCTTGCGAGTGCGGGCATTCGTGCGGGTCCGCTGGCCTCGCACCGGAAGCGCCTTTTGATGACGACTTCCCCGGAAGCTGCCAATTTCGATCAGCCGCTTGATGTTTCCGGAAATTTCCCGGCGGAGATCACCCTCAACTTTGAACTTGGAAATCGCCGATTGCAAATGGTGCACCTCATCTTCCGCAAGATCACGAACACGGCGCTCGGCTTTCACTTGGGAAATCCCGAGAATTTTCCTGGCGAGGGCCGGACCAATCCCATAGATGTACTCCAGCGCCGCATCGATTCGTTTTTCGCGCGGGAGCTCAACCCCCGCCAATCGTGCCATCCGTCATGACCCTCCTTTAAAACTCACAACTCGAAACTCGAAACTCATCCTGTCAGCCCTGCCGTTGCTTGTGCTTCGGATTCGAGCACACAACACGAACAACGCCATGGCGTTTGATGATCCTGCATTTCGAGCACATACGCTTAACCGATGCCCTGACTTTCATGTTTTTTACTCCCCCCTCCAGCCCATTTCAAAAACGGTTTATCATCCGTCCTGAACCGTTCAGGGCCGCTGCTCGTCTGCGATCGTCGTCGCGGCCGCCGACTCTCGGAGGCCGGCCGTTCCCGAATTTTTCATCGGCCTCTACAACCTGAACGTAATCCTACCGCGGGACAGGTCATACGGCGATATTTCCAGTCCCTTGTCTGTGCGAACAATCGTGAGATTGTCACCTACCGAAAGGTGCAGGCGATTGAGCTCCTCTTTGGGCAAGATCACGCCAAGCGAGTTGCCAATCTTCCTGATCCTGGTGACTGCTGCCACGCCCATATCTCCACGTTTCCCGTGCAGAGAATTATAACTATTGTTATAACCATTTAGCAACCACAAATACAACTAAAAATCAGTTGGTTATCTCAAGATTTCCGAAAATGTGACCGCCATTCAGGCCTGTAGGAGCGGCTTCAGCCGCGAACTATTCGGGCCTGAAGGCCCTCCTACGGTGCAAAAAAAGAACTGTAGGATCGGCTTCAGCCGCGAAGGGCCGCGAACAAATCGGCCCCGAAAACCCCATCCGGATCCGAAAATTCTACGGTCGTCAGCACCTCGCTGGCTACTCCATAGCGCATTATCGCGCCACATCAATGTGTCCACAGAATCTGAGCAAGACGACTGAACAGACATTGAAGCCGGCAAGGTCTTGTACGGTTCATCAGGTTGTAATTACAAAATCATCAAGATGCCATCAGGCAAAAGTGCCCGAACGGTGTCAACTTAAATTCTGCTAATGACGGAGCGATTATGTTAGTCAAACGAATCGTGACCAATACACTGTCTCGGCCGAGTGTTGCGATCAACGGTGATAATCCGTGGAAAATTCAGGTGCTTCGGGTCCGGTTCCATCAGCGGACTGCGCACGGGTCGCTCGGTCTGGGCGAGTCCTACATCGATCGTGACTGGGATATTGCATCCCTGGATGGCCTGTTTCGACACATCCACGTTGCCGGTTTTGAAAACAGTCAAATTTCCAGGCTGAATTGCGCATAGACCAATGTTTCTCAAGATCAAACACAAAGAGCAGGCACTTGCCCTAACTGGCGCAGCATTGGTCCTCTGTGCCGTGGCATCAGCCTCTGAGACCGACCAGTTCTATGACCGCGACAAGCCGCTCGCCGACTCGACGGAAGTCCTTAACCGGAGGGTGAACGAGGCGATCGCAGAGATCGTTGTCGGGCGGCGCAACGACCCTGAGCAGAAACACATCGTCATCGCTGTTTACCGCAAGCTCGGGGGCCGTCGCATGCTTGATAAACTCGAGCGCTGGCTGTTCGAGTCGCCGGAAGTTGCAAAGCGTGAAGTCCCAAGGCACGAGAGCATCTACTCGGGTATGCCGATCTGGTCGACGCGCACAGCAAGTGTTTCCGAACTCGCTAAGACCCTGTACGTCAACGATCAGTTGATCGGTTCCGACAAAATCTCACATTTCCTGTCACAAGGCTGGAAGTTCCATAAACGTTATCAGAGATACGGTAGCGAAGAGGCTGCCGCCAGGCGTTCGGTGTTTACAGAGCGTGGGATATTCGGCGCCGGCGCTACGGGTACCTTTTCCAACGCGGACCTGGTTGCCAATTTCGAAGGCTATCGCTTTTATCGCAGCCTGTTCGAAGACGACGTCATTCCCGGTAAACCGGCCATTCTCCGCTGGCAAGACGGCGGTTGGCTCGTACAGAGAGAATTCGACTGGGCGGACCACGTCAATGAGTACTGGGACGAGGCCCTGAACATGAATTCCTACGATGCGCTGCTACGCCAGCGCATGCTCGAAAAACTCGTCGATATGTGCCCGCAGTACTGGCAGGATCCGGCGATCTACACGATCGCAAATGAAGACGAATTACGGCGCCGCTATGCGCACCTGGGGATGCGTGATACGCGTGACATGCGGCTCGATACGCTGTGTCTCGCGCATCTGCCGGAGACAGGTGACACGATGTTAGCTGACAAGCGGACGGTGCAACCCAGACGGGAAACATGATGAGTGAAGAGACATTTCCGCCAGACCGATGGCCTGACGGCCGGGTACGGTAAGATGAAAATTCTTCTCCAAGCTGCGGTAATCCTGTTCCTTGTTTTTTGTGCAAGAGGGGTCGATGCGGCCGACGACGATTCCTCAAGCCCGTTGGATAGACAAGCGCCAGTACTGCCGCATTCGCTTGAGGTCTTCGAGGTCTTGAACGAAGAGGGACGTTTCAGCGGTTGCGGCGTCAAGTTCACCATTATCGGTTATGACAACCATCGTCGTTCGGGCGGCATTGTCTTGTTGAGGGGTGCACTGAGCACCATCGTGGTAGAACGCGCGTTCGGCATGGTACTGCAGGTCTTGCCGTTCGATTTCTCTCTGGCCGACGAGCCTTCGAAAGCTACTGCTCAGGTCTTCGAGGCGTCTTACGCATATCTGAAGAGTATCGCCGGTATCGCGCTACCGGACAGGCAGGCGATTGATGACTGTGGCATAGCCGAACTCGAGGAAGACGGTTTCTGCCGCATCATCCAGGACGACTATACGAACCCGGTCGTTGCCGCGATGATACTTGGGGCCTTCAGTATTTTCTATACGCGTGCCGGGCAAGACACGGAAGTTGAAGTATCAGTCGAGCCGCAACACGTTGCCGCTCACCAGCAATACGTGGCTGAGATGTCGGGTTGCATGAATAAGACGATGCAGATGCTGCGTGAACAGGGTTACGGAAAATAAGAAGTGAAGTCACCGATGGCTTTCGGTGCAAGCTGTCATTGAGTGTTGATCGGATCGGGCCTAGAGGCCCTCCTACATTTCCACAATCGCCAGCACCTCCGCCGTCATCGCCTCCACCAACGCCACGTCTCCCCTGCTCTCGACATTGAGCCTGACCACGGGTTCGGTGTTCGACATGCGGATGTTGAAGCGCCAATCGCTGAACTCGAAACTGTAACCGTCCGAATCATCGACACTCAATGCATCGGCCGCGTACTTGTCGTGCAGCCGTTCGAGCGTGGCATCCGCGTCTTCGACCTGGCGATTGATCTCGCCACTGGCCGGGTACTTCGCGATGCGTTCGCCAACGAGTTGCGACAAGGACCTGCCCGTCGTTGACAGCAGCTCGGCCACGAGCAGCCACGGGATCATGCCGCTGTCGGCGTAGGAGAACTCACGGAAGTAATGGTGTGCACTCATCTCGCCGCCGTACACGCCGTCGACCTCGCGCATCGTCTCCTTGATAAAGGAATGTCCCGATTTGCTCTGCACGGCCACGCCACCGGCATCCCTGACGATCTCGAGCGTGTTCCACGTCAGGCGCGGATCGTGAACGATGCTGGCGCCCGGATTGCGCTGCAAGATACTCTCGGCCAGCAGACCGACGATGTAATAGCCCTCGATGAAGCTACCCTTCTCATCGAACAGGAAACAACGATCGAAGTCACCGTCCCAGGCAATGCCCATGTTCGCATCATTAGCTTTGATCGCATCGATGGTCGCCGGGCGGTTTTCGGGTAGGAGCGGATTTGGCACGCCATTGGGAAACGTGCCGTCCGGTTCATGGTGCACCTTGATGAATTCAAACGGCAGGTGCGGCTCGAGGCCATCGATGGCGATGCCGGCGCCGCCGTTGCCTGCATTGACGACCAGTTTGAGGGGCTTGAGCTTGGCCAGATCGACATAGCTCAGCATGTGCTCGATGTAGGCATCGAAAACATCGACGATCGTGTGTACGCCCTGCACTTCCGCCACCAGTCGTTGGTCCTGCTCCGCAATTTTACGAATGTCCAGCAGGCCGGTATCTCCGCTGATTGGACGCGACTCTTGGCGAACGAACTTGAGGCCGTTGTAGTCGGCAGGGTTGTGGCTGGCGGTGATCATGATGCCACCATCGGCTTTGAGATGAGAGGTCGCGAAATAGACGTTCTCGGTCCCGCCGAGGCCGATATCCAGTACTTCAGCGCCTGCGTCGCGAATGCCATCGGATACTGCTTGCATCAGTTCTTCACTGGATTGCCGAATGTCTCTGCCAACGACGATTCGTTTTGCACCTAGGAAATCAACCGTCGCATTGCCGATGCGATAGGCGATGTCGGTATTCAGCTCGTTCGGGATCTGGCCACGGATGTCGTAGGCTTTGAAACAAGTGATCTGTATGGGCATTTAGTATTCGTCCAATGATCGCCCGCCGGGGCGGGCTCCTTCGTTTATTCTCTCGGCGCCGTCGCACATCGCCCGTTAGGACGGGCTCCTACAAATCGGGCTGCGGCAGTATCACAAGCTGCAGTGGGCGACTATCGTACCGGCGGCAGAGCTTACCGATAGGTCAACGCGACCCAGCCCTGGCATTCGGCTGCCAGGTTAGCCAAAGTATGATGCTGTTCGATTTTCCACTGCCGGACACCGTGGAGCGGTCAATATACGTGTAGCGGTAATCGGCCTCTACCAGGAAAGTGCGGGACAGGGCGTACGATAGCTGTGCGCGAAGCTGAGCATAGTCCCGCTCTTCGAAAGCACCGATGTCGCTGCTCAATTGGTCCGTCGTGTAGACGCGGACTCCCAATCCACCTTCGAGACGCTCAGAAAACTGGTTTTTCACGCTCAGATTGAATGAGTCACGCAGCGTGAGCCGCCCATCACCGTCGGAATTGACAGTTCGACTGACCTGGGCCAGCAAGGTCACAGTCTGCAGATTCCTGACCAGGTTAATGTCCCACACAATATCCGAATCGGATTCACCGCCTTTTGGCTCGGTTTCCACGACCCCTACTTCGGCACGGAATCGGGTCGTCTGTGTCAGGCCTTGCTCGATACCGATGCTCAGTCCCAGCCCATCCACTTCGCTGGCGACGCCGACCTGTTCGATGTCGCGTTCATAACGACCCGTGCTGGCCCTGATGTATCCCCTGGTCCTGGTCGAAAACCCTCGGCTAAGCGAGGCCTCAAACCGCACATCCGTATAGGGGACATACGTTCCAGGGATTATGTCGTCGTAGTCGACGTCCGTGTATCTTACGCTGGCAGCAATCGACGACTTCTCCGAAAATTGGTAGCTCCACTGTGGCAGGATCCAGAGCCTGTTCCGATCTCCGAAGGCAAACCCTCTGCCTGCGTCGTCCCCGGTAATCTCGTCCGGATCGTTGACATCCGGATCGGCATCGGCCCGCTCTGCGGTTCGCACCGATTCCTGAGAGTAGTTGGCGCGAATTCTGAAATTACTCTTCAGGCCCTCGTGGTTGTAGTT
>JADFNV010000082.1 GCA_022563195.1 Pseudomonadota bacterium | reverse complement strand
TACTTGATATGGACATCGCCCGGCGGCTCCTTGAAATTTAAGAATCCGACCGGCGGGACAACAACTTTGTCTTCCGAATAGAGAACGAAACCGTCTTCGATCGCCTGGATCAGCGTCGGGACATCGATGAGTTGCTTGATCTCATCGAGTGCTAGTACTTTAGGCATGGTTATTTCCTTCTTATTTGCCAGCCGTCGAGCCGCCATCAATCGCCAAAGAGGTCCCGGTAATGAATCGCGCGTGGGCAGACGCGAGATACAGAACGCCGTGGGCGATTTCATCCGTGGACGCGATCCGTTTGAGCGGCGCGTAATCGATCATTTTTTGCCAGTATGCTTCAGGGTCCGGTTTTTTCTTCGCGCTGATGCGAATCATGTCGGTATCGACATAGCCAGGGCAGACGCAATTGACCCTAACATCCGGTGCGATTTCCAGTGCCATGGCGCGTGACATGTTTACGACACCGCCCTTCGTCCCGCAGTAAACGGTAATCCCCGGCACCCCCATCAATCCCGCATCGGACGCGATGTTGACGATATTGCCGTTGGACTTTTTGAGTTCCGGTAAGGCCGCCCTGCAGCAGAAAAACAGGCCCTTAAGATTAACATCGCAGTGCGCATCCCACATCGCCTCGTCGCAATCCGCGATCGGCCGACCCTCACCAACACCGGCGCAGTTGACGAGGATATCCAGTCCCCCAAACGCCTCGATCGCGGTTTCTACCGCCGACTCGCAACCAGCGACAGTTCCGATATCGCCGGGCGCTGCGACCTTGTGGTCGTAATCGCCAAGTCTCTCCATTGCGGCGCCCGCAGATTGCTCGGTACTGCCGTGAATCGCAACACGCGCACCAGCGTCCAAAAACATTTTTGCAATTTCAAAGCCAATACCGCGACTGCTGCCCGTCACGAGGACGCGCTTATCCGTGAAGTCCAAATCGTTTCCCCTGGAGTTACTTACTTTTTATTTTGACGCTGTTCCCGCCAGAACAACATTTCGCAAATCGTCGCGCGCCTTCAGCATCCCTGCCAATCCTTCGCGCGCATTTTCGATATGTGCGCCCAGGAGTTCCGCGGCACCGTCCGCGTCTTTCGCAATGATTCTTTCTATGAGTTCCTGATGCTCGCGGTGAGCAGCAGCAATTGAGACTGGGTCGGCAACCGACGCATCCACCCAGTCAACCCAGATGAAACACATCACCTTGTCCATCAGATTTTGAATCGCCTGGTGCAGTGAGGCGTTGCCACTTGACCGCGCGATCAAGTCGTGAATCTCCAAATCAAGTGCGACCGTCTTTGCGTGGTTCGCCTGGTCCGCAGCCAGCTTTTCTGACTTGATCAGGATGTTTTCGAATTCGCGTCGATGTGAAGATGTGGCATTTTGTGCCGCCAGTCTGGCCGCGTTGACTTCAAGAATCTGTCTGAACTCGTACAAGTCGGACATTTCTTCCGCCGTGTACTGCCTCACGTAGTAGCCACGCCGACTGCGCGCCTCGACCAGACCCATCATCGCCAAACGGCCCAAGGCCTCGCGAACCGGCGTCCTGCTAACGCCCAGTTGTTCGGCCAGGTCCCTGTCGACGAGCTTCTGCCCCGCTCGAAACACGTTTGAAAGAATCAAATCGCGCAAACGCGCATAGACGCTGTCGGTAAGGGGTTCAGATTTGTTAGCTGCCATCTCGGCGTGAGCCCCGTATACGTTCCATTTGGAATACCATCTTGCATGCCGTCTATTTTTCTGTCAAGTTAATCTGCCGTCTGCTTATTGCTGTGGCACCCCAGGTCGCTTACCAGAGGAGAAACACTATGTTACGAGCCTGCCTGATCATCGCACTGGGTTGGTGGACGGCGCTGGCCACGGTAGCCATTGCGAGCGAAGGTAGTTCCGACACGACCTTGCCGACCATTGCCGAGAAAACCAGCGGTTTCGAAAAGCATGAGGGCTTCTTCGACTATTACTGGGACGTACGCAGCGGCAAGATTTGGCTGGAGATAGATCGCTGGCAGGACGAATTTCTCTATGTGCACTCACTGTCGACCGGCGTGGGATCCAATGACATCGGTCTGGACCGAGGCCAACTCGGACGTACCCGCTTGGTGCGCTTCGAGCGCATTGGTCCTCGCGTTTTGCTGATTGAATCCAACACTAGATTTCGTGCCACAAGCGACAGCGCAACGGAGCGCCGCGCCGTGCTTGAGGCCTTTGCCGAGTCGGTCCTGTGGGGCTTCGAGGTCGCGGCCGAGGAGGACGGCCGCGTGCTGGTCGACGCGGCTGATTTTTTTCTCAGTGACGCACACCGGGTGATTCAGACACTTGCCGAGGTCGATGAGGGCGAGTACAGGCTCGAGGCTTCACGTTCGGCATTTTACTTGCCGCGTACGCGCAATTTCCCGCGCAACACGGAGGTGGAGGCCACATTAACCTTCACCAGCGACAAGCCCAGTCCACTGGTCAGCTCGGTAACACCGAGCCCCGAATCGCTGACTGTTCGTCAGCACCACTCCTTTGTTCAGCTGCCTGACTCGGACTACCAGCCTCGGCAATGGGACCCGAGGGCGGGGTACTGGAGCACAAATTTCATGGATTTCGCCGCAGCGCTGGATGAACCGGTCGAAAAACGACTCATAGGACGCCACCGCCTGCAGAAAACCAACCCGGGTGCTGCGCCGAGCGAGGTCGTCGAACCGATCGTTTACTACGTAGACCCCGGAACCCCGGAACCGGTGCGCTCGGCTTTGATTGATGGAGCTAAGTGGTGGGCCGAGGCTTTTGAGGAAGCCGGGTTCATAAACGCATTCGAAGTTAAGCTGCTGCCCGCTGAGGCCGACCCCATGGACGTGCGCTACAACATGATTAACTGGGTTCACCGTTCGACGCGGGGCTGGTCCTATGGTTATGGGGTAACTGACCCTCGCACTGGCGAAATCATCAAGGGGCACGTCACCCTCGGATCGCTTCGCGTGCGCCAAGATATGCTGATAGCGCGTGGCTTGCTGGCGCCTTTCGCCGAGGATGGCAGTGTCGATCCACGGGTGGAGGAGATGGGCCTGGCACGGCTGCGCCAACTGTCAGCGCACGAGATAGGCCATACGCTCGGCCTGGCGCACAACCACGCCGCCAGCGCCCGCGGCCGCGAGTCAGTGATGGACTATCCGCATCCGCTGGTACGTCTGAACGATGACGGAGAAATCGATCTGTCGCAGGCTTACGACGTCGGCATCGGAGAATGGGATAAGGTCGCGATCGCCTACGGCTACCGCGATTTTGATCAGGCCGAAGATGAGCGCGCCGGTCTGGAAAAAATTCTAAGGGATTCAACCGACAGTGGCATGGTCTTTATGGCCTGGCAAGACGCGGGGCTACCCGGCGGGGCGCACCCGAGCGCACACCTGTGGGACAACGGTGCCGATCCCATCGAGGAACTGGGCGAGGTGATGAAGGTACGCGCCCATGCGCTGGAGCGATTCTCGCCCAAGAATATTCCGCTCGGTGCACCCATGGCTTCGCTGGAGGAGACCCTGGTCCCTGTTTACTTTTTTCACCGCTACCAGGTTGAGGCCGTCGTGAAATTACTCGGCGGAATGAATTACACCTACGCGCTGCGCGGAGACGGGCAAACTGTTACCGAGATTGTTTCACCCGGCGTACAGCGCGCCGCAATGACTGCGCTGATCAACACCCTGGATCCGGCGGTGCTGGCCATCGACGAACGGATATTGCGCTTGATACCGCCGAGATCGCTGAACTCCCAGCGAGGGCGTGAAACATTCGCGGCCCGTTCCGATCCCGTGTTCGATCCCGTTGTCGCTGCAGAGGCCGCCGCCAGTCATAGCATCGGCTTGATGTTGCATCCCGCTCGCGCTGCAAGACTCGTCCAATTTCACGCACGCGACGAAAAGTATCCGGCGCTTGAGGAAACGATCGATCGCTTGATCGATGCCACCTGGAAGGACTCGCAAGAGAACGGATACCGCGCCGAAATTGGGCGCGCAGCCGACCAGGCACTTCTTTATCACCTCATGAGCCTCGCGGCCAACAAGGAAGCCGCGCCGCAAGCCCGCGCTGTGGCTGAAAGCAAACTTCGCGATTTGATGGCTTGGTTGGAATCGAACCTTGGTCGAACGCAAAAGAGGGACGAGGCACAGGGGTCGCATTACCAGTTCGCAATCTCCGCCATCGCACGATTCCTCGAGAACCCGGCCGGGATCGAGTTAAGCGCGCCCGCCGTTATGCCGGATGGCTCACCAATCTGAGCAAGAATGAAACGCCTTTAGACAAACGAGGGTGTTTGTTTTCGGACTCAAGAGGAAGATATCGATATGAAGATAATTATCGTAGGTGCCGCCGGTCACGTTGGCTCGACCGCAGTAACCGCATTGTCAGGACGGCATGAAGTCATCCGCGTTGGCAGATCCAGCGGTGATGTGCACATGGATATCGAAGACATCGACAGCATCCGGGCAATGTACAAACAGGTTGGCAAAATCGATGCCGTGGTGAGCGCCGTCGGGCAGGTTCATTTCGGCCCTGTCGATGAAATGAGTAGCGAGCAGTTCATGACCGGCATCAATCAGAAAGTTTTGCCACAGGTCAATCTGGTCTTGGAAGGATTCGATTATGTGAATGACGGTGGCTCCTTCACGGTGACCAGCGGTGTGACAAACCGTGACCCGATTCGAGGCGGTTCCTGTACCGCCGCCGCCAACGGCGCACTCGATGGTTTTGTTGTGGGTGCTGCAGTCGATATGCCTCGCAGCATTCGCATCAACGCGGTCAGTCCCGAAGTATTGGAATCGTGTCGGGAAGCGTACGACGGTTTCTTTCCTGGCCATGTGCATGTATCGAACGAAGCCGTTGGCCTGGCCTTTAGCAGGGCTGTTGAAGGCTGCATGAGTGGGCAGATAATTATTGTAGAGTAGTGACGACAGAGCGACTCGTACACCCACTAGCTCGTTTCAATTCATCGTCCCTGGGTAGCCGAGAGCCATTTCTATGAACATACTGATTTCAATAATGCTACCGACAAAGCGCACAGTATGGTTGTCGATAAGCTCCACGTTTGGCAGATACGCAATCAATTCCGCCGCTTTGTCATTCTTATACGTCAGATCCAGAGACAGCGGGCCTTCGATGCGAAAGGGTTCCAGCTCATGTCGACGCCTCAGGCCCGCCGTTGCCTTTTCTTTAATTAAAGCCTGTGCTGCCTGTGGCATCAGAGTCCGACCTGAGGTGTGACTGTAATGCCACTTCACAACAGCCCCCTCGATGGGACCCACCATATCGGTCACTTCGCGAACAGCTGCATCGTCGCCGCTGATCATCACTACGGGCACCCCGAAGTGCCCGGCAATCAGGGCGTTGATGCCGCCTTCGGTTATTTCGATGCCATTGATTTTTACGGACAAGAAATCCGAACCTGACATCGTATGGGCCGCGATGCCGCCTGTATTGCCCGCACTGGCGTGATATCCGATGAATATTGCAGCACTAAAACTATCGTCGATTCCCTCCATCATACCGAGCGGCCTTGGCCAGGCCCTGACAAGTATGATGTCCTGCGGTAAAGCGTCCAGCAATAAATTCAAGCCATTACCGTGTGAATCGCTGACAACAATCTCGGTAGCACCGGCATCGCGCGCGGCTTCAATGGCCGCGTTGACTTCCGCGGTCATGAATTTGCGAAATTGGCCATATTCAAATCCGCTCGGCCCCAACTGGGCCTGGTCAACGACACCGGCAATTCCTTCCATATCGGCAGAAATATAAACTTTCAGATCTTGAGCATTCGCGCCATAAGCCATTGGCAGTAACAAAAGCACGACAAAAAACTGGCGAAAAAGAATTCTGCGCATGTTCACGTTCATTTGGAGTCTCCCTGTTGTTCATCCCACCACCACATTCGTGGCGGAGTTTTCTGCTTTGGCCAGATCTGATTGAGCGTGTCGCCTTCGAACAACTCTCCATTCTTCATCACGTATTTGATGGTGTTGGTGTTCCGAATGTTCTCCAACGGGTTCTCGACGAGCACGATCAAGTCGGCGAGCTTTCCCACCTCGATGCTCCCCAAGTCCTCGGCATAGCCAATCGCCTCTGCCCCGTGCAAGGTTGCTGCACGCAGCACTTCGAAGTTCGTCATGCCGCCGCTTTGCATCGCCCACATATCCCAATGAGCCGAAATTCCTTGCATCGCGCCGTGTGACCCAACGCAGACACGTCCTCCAGCTCGGACGATCTTGGCGGCAGCGGCGATCGCGCCGGTTGAGGCCAACAAAACCGCGAACAGGTGATGCGTAAGATGGCGCCATGAATACCTCACGGCAACGCGCCTTGAATGATTTCACCTTCCATCAGAACCGCTGCAGGTTTGACCTTCCAGATCTCATCG
>JADFNV010000009.1 GCA_022563195.1 Pseudomonadota bacterium | reverse complement strand
TGGTTTGATGCATCGCCCGGGGGCATTACGATGTGGATCGTGGCCGCCGTTGCCTGGGACTTCTGCTATTACTGGTTCCACCGATTCAGCCATGAAAGATCGATTCTCTGGGCGGCGCACGCCGTGCATCACCAAAGCGAGGACTACAACCTGTCGACGGCGTTGCGACAAACAAGCACGGGTTTCCTGTTCAGCTGGATATTTTATGTGCCGTTGTTTCTTATCGGTTTTCCACTCGAGGTTTTGCTCACCGTTAATGCGGTCAACCTGATCTACCAATTTTGGGTGCATACACAGGTCGTTAAACGAATGGGGTTTCTCGACTACGTCCTCATTACGCCATCCAATCATCGTGTGCACCATGCACAGAATGAGCGCTACATCGACAAAAACTACGGCGGCATGTTCATTATCTGGGACCGAATGTTCGGCACGTTCGAGGATGAGCGTAGCGATGACCCTGTCGTATTTGGCGTACGCAAACCACTGGCCAACTGGAATCCGTTCTGGGCCAATCTGCAGGTGTACGACTACTTGATGTTCGATGCGCGCAGAGCGCAGCGATTGCGGGATAAATTCGGCATCTGGTTTCGACGTACGGGCTGGAGACCTGCCGACGTCGAGTCGCGCTACCCAAAACAACGTGCGTCGCTGACAAGCTTCAGAAAATTCGATCCATCGGTTGCTCCGGCCGTTCGTCGCTACGTCCTGGCACAGTTTGCGGTGGCGGTTACGATCGCTTTGGCAATCGCCGTCCTGTTTGCCAGTGAGGGCGCGCGCAGCGTACTGATACCGTGCGTCATGCTCTGGACTCAACTTTTTACGCTGGGATTGTTTAACGAGGGCAGAGACCACGCGATCAGATCGGAGGCCCTGCGACTTCTGATCGTTGTACCTGGGTGCGTGGCTGTGATGGCTTTGGACGGGCAGGCAGGTACAGGCAACGCAGTCGTGTGGGGGCTTCTGGCGGGCTACATCACGCTGTCCCTGGCGGGGTTGTCGCGGTTTTGGCACGAGAAAAATGATAGAAAAATCGTTTTAAAACAGTAGATAAAGATAGTTACTTAAAAAATACATTAAGAGAGGATTTGACTGTGACGATAGACGACAGGCGCATCAATATTCGTTCCGGCGCGCCATGGGAGCCAGTAGTGGGGTACTCGAGAGCCGTGCGCGTGGGATCCTTTGTTGCTGTATCGGGTTCGGCGCCCATTGGCCCGGATGGCGAGCTGGTTGGTGAGGGCGATCCTTATTTGCAGACACAGCGCTGCATTGAAGTCATCGCGGCCGCTCTCGAGGAGGCAGGCTGCGGGCTCGAACACGTTATTCGCACCAGAATGTTTGTGACCGACATCGACCAGTGGCCCGACATCGCGCGTGCACACCAGGAAGCATTCGGCGACATCGCACCGGCAACGTCAATGGTGGAGGTCGCACGACTGATCGAGCCGGATATGCTTATCGAGATCGAGGCCGACGCAATCGTGACCGGCGAGTAAAACCGCACCTATCTGAATGCGACGCAGCCGACTCTCGCTAGCACAAGCAAGGCGCATCGCCCTGGCGGCACAGGGCTTTGATCGGGCGCGCCCGCAGGGAACGCCAGATGCCCGGCATTTTCGTCGCGTGATCGAGACACTGGGAGTGTTGCAACTCGACTATGTCAACGTCCTCATCCCGGCACATGTTCTGGTGCTGTGGTCGCGTTTAGGGCCCTATGAGAGAAGTCGTTTTGAACGTTATGCATACGGCAGCGGCGAATGTACCGAGCAATGGGCGCATGAAGCGTCCATTGTTCCAGCGAGCAGTTGGTCTCTGTTCGATCATCGTCGAAAAGCCTATCGGATGCACAAGCACAATCCGCTGCGCCGCTTGCGCAATCGCGACGCTTACCTCAAAGCGGCGCTCGAACAGGTACAGAACGACGGTGCCGTTACCGCGAACGATTTGCCGCCGCTTCCTGGGCCGCGACGAAAACCCGGTGACTGGCATCGATCGATACCACGTTGGGCCCTCGATTATCATTACAACCGGGGATCGCTGGCTGTATTGAATCGCCTGCCTAATTTCCAGCGTGTCTATGATCTGCCTGAGCGCGTGTTGCCGGACGCCTGCCTGTCGCGATCCCTGACCAAGGATGAGGCGCAACTCGAATTGCTGCGATGCGCCGCCCGTGCCATGGGCGTCGCGACGATGCGGGATCTTGCGGACTACTTCCGCATGTCGCCAAAGGAGTCGACGCCGTTGCTTGCGCAACTCGTTGATGAAGGCGCAATTTCGCCGGTCGAAGTGGATGGCTGGAATGAGCCTGCCTATCTCTACGCGTCCGCAAAACTACCGCGCGAAATTCGAGGCGCATCATTGTTGTCGCCATTCGACCCGGTCGTCTGGTATCGGCCGCGGGCAGAGCGTCTGTTCGGATTTCATTACCGCATTGAAATCTATGTGCCGGCGGCACAGCGCAAGTGGGGATACTACGTGTTGCCGTTTCGCGTTGGCGAATCTATCGTAGCCCGAGTCGATCTCAAGGCTGATCGCAAGGCAAAGAAGTTGCTCGTGATGGCGGCGCATGAGGAAGAGGGTATCGACCGCTCGCTGTGTGTCGATCAATTGGTCATTGAATTGCACGCGCTTAAAGACTGGCTCGAACTGGATGACGTTCGTGTAACGCGGCACAACGCGCTCACAAAAGAGCTTGCAGCTGCTGTCTGAATAAGGCACTAATCCCGTTTTTGGCTGTCGAACGGCCCCAATATTGTGTATGTTGCGCATTCGCCAAATCGGGGTCGAAATACAATGGTTCGTTTATTATCTGCAATCCTGGCTGCGCTCCTGCTGACCGCCTGTGGCGCCGGTCAGGATCAACCTTCCTCTGACACTGGGGCTGATTCCACCCAGCCTGCGGCAACCGTAGGACTTGACCCGGCCAAGGGTATCGACTGGTTCGATGGCTCTGTTGAAGAGGCGTTTGCTGCGGCTCTGGAAACCGGCAAGCCGACATACCTGTATTGGGGTGCAGAGTGGTGCCCCCCATGCCACGCGATCAGCGCGACGATCTTCAAGAGCCCCGAATTCATCGAGCGGTCCAAGCTGTTCATTCCGGTCTATCTTGACGGCGATACCGAGAATGCTCAGGCCTATGGCGAACAATTCGGCGTTCGTGGTTATCCGACGATGATCGTGTTCGATTCCGCCGGCACTGAACTGACCCGAATTCCGGGCGGCATTGATCTGCAGGCATACGCCAACATTCTTGACCTGACCTTGAATAATATATCGCCGGCAAGCGAAATCGTCGCGGCTCTTATGGCCGATGACGCAAAGATTGCGGCTGCGGATTGCACGCTACTCGCGTATTACTCCTGGGGTCAGGACACGAAGATCCTAACCGAACTCGATACCGGTGATGCATTTCACCGCATGTACGAGGCCTGTCCGGACGAGCAAATTACGGAGCGTTCGATCCTGTACCTGGCGTGGCTTGATGAAGCGCTGGACGCAGCTGCGGCCGAGGAGGATCCGATTCCCTTGACCGACGAGCAAAAAGCAGAGGCGCTGCAACAGATCACAGCCGTTCTTGCAGACGCTGAACTGATCAAAGCCAATATCTTCTTCGTTTTGTTTTCCGGCGCCGACTACACCAGTGAGCTAAGCGAAGCTGATAGCGATGATCGCAGGAATCTTGAACAGGCATTCATGGCCGCGCTGGAAAGCATCGCTGCCGATGAATCAGTTTACAAACGTGAGCGCATTTATACTTTGGTTGGCAAGATCGATTTCGAACGCATGGATGACGAAGAGGCCGAAATCTCTGATGGCCTGAAACAGGAAATTCGCGACATGGTTGCATGGGCTGATGAGACGACACCGAGCGTCTATGAACGCCAGCCGATCATCAATGCGCTTGGCAATGTTCTCGACGAGGTCGGCATGGATGACGATGCCAGGACGCTGTTGACTGCGGAATTGGATCGCTCCAGGCAACCGTACTACTTCATGGTGTCACTCGGCGATATCGAGCAAAGAGCTGGCAACTTCGATGTTGCGATTGACTGGTTCAAAAAAGCCCACGACACGACCAAAGGGCCGGCGACGCGATTTCAATGGGGTTATTACTACGTCGTCAGTCTGCTGGAAATGGCGCCAACCGACACGCAGCGAATTCATGACGCAACTGTTGCCCTGATCGACGAATTGCAAAATTCCGGCGGTTTCTACTTGCGACCGAAGGCACAATTGAGCCGGCTCGAGGGCCATTTGATTACCTGGGGCGAAGAAAACGACCAGCAGGCCGGTCTATCCAGTATTCGGCAATCGGTAATCGATGTGTGCGCTGCCGCGTCGCATCAGGATGAATCGCGCAAGGCCTGCGATGCATTCCTGGAGAGTGTCTGAATGCGACAGCCGCTGATTGCGGTCTGTAGTCTCTTGCTGGCTGTCGCCGGTTGTGTGGCGCCAGAATCACTAATGCCTAAATCGGCCCAGGTGCCGGCAGGTATCGATCTGTCGGGTCTGTGGCAACTCCATGACGACAGCATGGACACAGTCAGGCGCATTGACGACGCCGAACTGGCTGCGGCGGGTGGCAGTGTCCCCATCAGTACGAGATCGAGCAGCAGGGATCGCAAATCGAACCGTGCCAGTGGGACGCTCGTGCACGTTTTTCTCGAGACCGGCAAGTCCCTTAAGATTACTCAGACGACGGCTGGCCTTTTCATCAGTTTTGATCGTGCAATTGTTGAGGAGTATCGCTTTGGTGAGAATCGTGAAATCAGTGTCGGCCCGGTGATTGCGGATCGGGTGTCGGGATGGGAGGGCAGGTCCTACGCCATAGAAACGCTGGCCTCGGATGGCGCAAAACTGGTCGAGTCCTACCGCCTGGATAATGGCGGGCAGCTATTGCTTCGTTCGATATTGATCCGGCACAAAAACGAGATCCAGTTGTCGGTCGAACAGGTGTTCGATCGCATTGCCTCGAATTATCGTTAGCCTTGAATCGGAGAATACTTCTTAAGCACGGCGCGAACGCGCAACTTTCCCTTGCGGTGTTGTTCGATAATGACCGGTAAGTAGCCTAGCTCTTCAACACACCAAAACGTTGTAATGCGTTTCGAATTGACCGCCTGGTGCTCAATACCGACGGCATCGAATTGACCGGCCGGTACCGTGACTTGCCGGCGTCCGATGCTGCGCACGTTGATTATCTTGAGCTTGTCTACATCGAACAGTATGTACTGTTTGCTGAGGCCACCGTTGAGGAGATCGTGCATGAGCTCGTATTGAATCGAGACACGGTCGTGCGCGAGTTCGTCCATTATCGACAGCACGTCTTCGCCATTGACAGTTCCTCGCGCCTCACCGGTATCCCAATCGAAACTGATGACTGTACGGGTTTTTTTTCGCGATAAAGTATCTTCAGAGATGAAGTGAGTAGGGCGCACACCGTCGGGCGCGGTAACAAATTCTGACGATTCGCTGATCGACCCTCTTGCGAGCAATTTGGACATGCCAGTGGCCTTGATGACGTGTGTCGCTATATAGCCGTGCTCAGTCGTCCTTAATTCAGTAATTAGCTGGCCGCCGAGGATGCTGATTTTGACTTTGTACTCGGCCGTATGCGGCGTCAGCGATGGCTCCGCCAGAACCGCCGTGGACAGGATGGCGGCAACCGCCATCAGGCCTGCACGGTAAATCACCGAAGTCACGACATTGCCGAACGTGTAGCGCATTGATACCACTCCTCAACCGATCTGCAATCTGTCCTCGGATTCTCTCATTAGAGACATGACTGTTTCCTGAACGTTCAGCCTGTGCCGCTCGATGGCGTCGAGCGGAACGTCGGGAGGCACCGGGTAGGGCTTGCCTATCGCGATTACCACGCGGCTGAAGGGCTTGGGAATCATGAAATTGTCCCAACGATCGAGGTACCAGGCCCGCTCCGCTGCACACGCAAGCGGCACGACGGCTACGCCTCCGATCCTTGCCATGACAATGACACCGGGCTTGATCACGTACTTCGGACCGCGTGGGCCATCGGCCGTCGTGACGATCGAAAAACCACGTTTCATCATGCCCTGCATGTCCCGGAGCGCGAGTGCGCCGCTCTGGTTGGCCGAGCCACGAATGACTTCGGCGCCCCAGGCCCGTGCGATGCGCTCCGGAACCTCGCCGTCGACCGAGCCGGAGATGAGGAAACAGGCCTTGAATCCGCGCCGAATCCAACCGTGGATGAGCGTCGAACACAAGATGTGGTGCTGATGCCAGTACGCCGGGGCGCAGCATGCTTTGCCGTCGAGGTAGGGCTCAATGTTTTCAGCGCCTAGAATCGCCTCGATGCGATAAGTCGATGTCAGGAGTCCCAACAGGCCACGCAGCACGGGCAGACCGAGGAAATAGAAAAGGCGACGCAGCGCCGTCATGCGTCGGTTCGACCGCGAGCTACGGCGGGACTCGATCGACTGGTAGTCCATGGGTCTGTTTTCGTTCAAGGTCGGATTCCGGTTGCCATACGAGTTTGCAGTATCGGTTCGGCCCGGGTCAATGTAATATTGCGCCTGCATTTCGTCAGCCGATCGACTATCCCACCGCAGTTCATGACCGAAACTTCTATTGCTTTCAGGCGACCTCCTGGTCCAAGCCAGCCGGTTAGGCTCGGCATCGACGCTGAGACTCTCGGCGTACTGCAGCGTCTGCAGGCCGAGTACGGCGATATTGTCAGCATGTCGCGGCAGAACGGGAGACTGGCCTATTTCATCAATGATCCCGTGGAAGTCCGACGGATACTGGTCAAGCGACATGGCAAGTACAGCAAAGGGCCCGGTTTTGAGCGAGTGAAGATGCTGCTTGGAAACGGTCTGATCGTCAGTGATGGCGACACCTGGAGGCGTGCGCGCAGAATGATCCAGCCTGCTTTTACGCGGCAGAAAATCCACCGGCTGTTGCGTGTGATGGCACATTGCTGTGACCGGCGCGCAATTCGATGGACTGAGCTGGCGGCGCGCGATGGCGTCATCAATATTACGCAAGAGACGAGCGAATTCGCACTTGAGCTGATCCTGATCAGTATATTTGGGTCGGATTATGCATCGCGAATAGTTGTTGACGGCGACAACCCGTTCGCGTTTCTGAGCCGCGATTCGACACGGGACCTGCGTATCGTAATGAAGGTGCAAGAGTTACGGGACATGTTGCTCGAAATTATTGCGTCGCGCCGCAGCCGGGACAGCGAGGAGGATTTTGATCTGCTGTCGATGTACGTGCAGGCAACGGACAAGGATGGAGTGGGGTTTACGGACAAGGAATTGTTCGATGAATTGATGACATTGATCGTTGCCGGATTCGAAACCTCGGCGAATACGTTGAACTGGGTCTGGTACGAGGTAGCCCGACATGCCGATGTGGAGGCACGGCTGCTGGTCGAGGCGAGGGACGTCCTGCAGCAAGTGTCGGAGCTGTCTCATGAGCGTCTGGCAACAATGAGTTATACGCAACAGGTACTCGAAGAAACCTTGCGCTTGTACCCGCCGGTATGGCTGTTTACGCGGCGCGCAGACGCTGCTGACGAGCTGGCCGACTACGATGTGCCGGCGGGCACAGACATATACCTGTCGCCATACGTTTTGCATCGAACCGCGCACTATTGGTCCGACCCTGATCGCTTCGACCCGGACAGGTTCGCGGCGGCCGACACGCCGCAGAAAGAGCGGCCCTTTTTTCCATTTTCACTGGGTCCGCGACGCTGTCTCGGCGAGTATTTCTCGTTTCTTGAAATGAAGGTTCACCTCGGCCTGTTGTTGCCGCGTTTTCATATGGCCACGGTCGATGACAGCGAACCGGAATTTGAGCTTGGCATCAATTTGCGCACAACTCGAGATATCATGCTGCCGCTGACACGGCGCGAATAAGCCATGCAACTCTACGACACGCTGATTGACCTGCTCGATGACGTCCGCGGCAGGGACCGACACATCAGGTTCATCGAAGGTGAACGTGATGAAAGCATCGTCACGTTCGCTGATCTCTGGGATCGAGCGATTGCGTTGCTGGGTTCGTTGCAGTCGCGAGGCATGCAAAGCGGCGATCAGCTGGTTATTTTCAGCAAGTCGAACGAGAGTTTTGTCGTCGCCTTTTGGGCAGCGATGTTGGGCGGTATCGTGCCCGTTCCTATTGGGGTCGGCATCAGCGATGAGCACCGGCTCAAACTGTTGCGCATCCTGCGTCAGTTGCAGAACGCGACCTTGTTTACGGAGTCCGACCTGCTCGATCGATTGCTTGTATTTTCGAGGGCCCAGGGTCTCGACGGTGCCACGGCAATTCTGGAGTCGCGGACCGTACTGATTGGCGATGTCAAGACAGGCAATGACGGCGAGCTATGCAGTCCGACGCCCGACGACATCGCCTTCATCCAGTATTCATCCGGGTCCACGGGCAATCCCAAGGGCGTGTGCCTGACGCACAGGAATCTATGCACCAATATCAGGGCCATTGTCGAGGCCACACACTGGATGGAGCACGATCAAAGCCTGAGCTGGATGCCGCTGACTCATGACATGGGCCTGATCGGCTACCACCTCAGCGTCATGGCTGCGGGCATGAATCACGCTGTGATGGATACGAGCGTGTTCGTCCGACGGCCGCTGCTTTGGATGAGCAAGGCCAACGAATTGCGAGCGACGCAGCTCTGTTCGCCCAATTTCGGCTACAAGCACTTTCTGAGGCTCTTCGAGCGCAAGGGACTTGCGGATCTCGACCTGTCCTGCGTCAAGCTGATACTGAACGGGGCAGAACCGATATCGTACGAGTTGTGCGAGGAATTTCTTGCCGCGCTGGCGCCCCACGGACTGCAGCGAAGCGCAATGTTTCCTGTGTACGGGCTCGCCGAAGCCACTGTCGGCGTCGCGCTGTCCAGGCCCGGCGACGAATACTCTCGTATATGCGTGAATCGCCACAGCTTGCGGGTCGGCGAGGCCTACGAGACCGCAGACGTCGGAGATGCTGACGCTGTTAGCTTCATTAAGGTCGGTTCTGCCGTACGCGACGTGGAGATTCGCCTGGTTGATGATGCCGACGACGTTCTGACCGACGGCAAAATTGGCCACATTCTGCTTCGCGGCGCGAGTGTCACTGAGAAAATCTATGGCGATACGCAGGCAACCGCAGATTTGTTCACCAGCGACGGCTGGCTGCGGACCGGCGATTGCGGTGTTTTCGTCGGTGGCCAGCTCGTCATTACGGGACGCTCGAAAGACATCATCATCGTCAACGGACAGAACTATTACCCGCATGATATCGAAGCAGTCATCGCCCGTATCGACGGCCTCGAACTCGGCAAGGTCGTTGTGGGCGGCACGAAAACGACGGACAGCCAGACGGAAGAACTGCTTGTCTTCGTGCTGTACCGACAGGATCTCGAGGCGTTTGGCGCCATAGCGGATGCGGTGCGCGCCAGGGTAGGTGAGCAGACCGGTCTCGAGGTCGATCACGTTATTCCTATCTCAAGGGTGCCGAAGACGACGAGCGGCAAGGTCCAACGGGTCCAGCTGCTGAGCGCCTACGTCGATGGGGAATTCAGCGATGTCATGGGGCAGGTGTCTCCAGTTGCGGAATCGGCTGCTATTGACGATGATCCAATGATTGTGGAACTTGTAGCGATTTGCAGGGAATTTGCCAAGGATCGCGCGATCGGTCCTGACGACAACCTGTTCGAAGTCGGTGTAAGCTCGCTGACCCTGACTGAAATCGTACTCGCCATCGACGAGCGTCATCCTGGCAAGTTTGATATCAGTGATTTGTTCGACTATCCGACATTGCGAGAAATCGCTGACTTCATACGCAGCAAGGACTAATCGGGATCAAGCGCATGGTGTACTCACGAATAACTGGAACCGGCTCATATCTGCCTGCCAGAGTCGTCACCAATAAGGATCTCGAGAAGACACTGGATACGACGGACGCGTGGATCCGGGAGCGCACGGGAATTAAAAGGCGCCATATTGCGGCAGAGGGCGAAACGTCTGCCGATATGGGTCTCTGCGCGGCGCGTAAAGCCATCGAAATGGCCGATATCGACGTCGCCGAAATTGACCTTATCGTCGTTGCAACGTCGACGCCGGACAAGGTATTCCCAAGTACCGCGTGCATTATGCAGCGACAACTCGGCATCCATGGCAGCCCGGCGTTCGACATACAAGCAGCTTGCTCAGGCTTTATCTATGTCCTGGATATCGCCAATCGCCTGATCCAGACCGGCGGAGCGAAGACGGCCCTGGTCGTTGGCTCCGAAACGATGTCCCGAATCGTGAATTGGCAGGATCGGGGCACGGCGGTGTTGTTTGGTGATGGCGCTGGGGCCGTGATCCTGCAGGCCTGCGAGGAGCCGGGAATCTTGTCGACGCACATACATTCGGACGGGCAATACGAAAACCTCCTGGAGGTGCCGCAAGGCATTTCGTCAGGCTTTGATACCGTTCGAGACGGAGGGGCATACATCCGGATGAATGGCAATGCGGTATTCCGCAAGGCTGTGGCGATGCTCGGGTCCGCTGCCAAAGAGATTTTGTCAAAAAATGGCATCGACAAAAGTGAAGTCGACTGGATGGTGCCGCACCAGGCAAACCTGCGGATAATAACGGCTGCAGCCAAGAAGCTGGATCTGCCGATGGAAAGAGTTGTCGTCACCGTGGACGAACAGGCGAACACATCCAGTGCCTCTATTCCACTGGCACTGGACACGGCCGTGCGCGACGGACGAATCATGAGCGGCCATTTGCTATTGTTCGGCGCATTCGGGGCCGGGTTCACCTGGGGATCCGCTCTGGTCCGGTATTGAGCGGCCGCGAAACTGCCGCAAGTGAGGCTTTTGCCGCGCGCCGAAACTGCGTGTAAAAGGCCTTAAAAAGGCCGTTTTATTATTAATGTAGTTTTTATATAATATTCCTAAGTTATTAATAATATTATGTAAACAATAATTATCGATACCTGATAGACTGTCGACGATCGCAGCATCTGTTGCTGCCAAAATAATAACAACTCATATCGCAACGTCACTACAAAAAAAGCAAAAGGGGATTTCTAATGGGTGTAGATAAAATCGTCAAACTGGTCGGTGTCTTGGTCGCCGTCGTCGCCGCGTTCGTGACTATTCCATATAGCGCAGTGATAGTAGCTCTGCTGGGTATTGGAGGCGCATGGTTCATCGCTGAAGATGATCGCTCCAGGTTCCTGATTGCAGCGGTCGCTTTGAATTTTGCGCATGACGGTCTTGACGCGATCACCGTGGTAGGTCCACATATTTCCACGGCACTGGGTGGAGTGAATGGCCTGTTCATGGCAGCTGCCGCTACCGTAATCGTTCTCGGTATTGTCGATCGACTGAAACCGTAAGAATGGCAGCACCTGTCCGCAGGTGTCAGAAACAAGAAAGGCTGCTTCGAGAGAAGCAGCCTTTTTTCGATTCCTGTCCTGATCTTACATAATTTCGCCAAATATCGATTTTGTTAAAAACATAGTGTGATGCAGTTCACATTTCGCCCACAGCCCTGTCTCTATACTGCGACATATACGCCTGTCGGCATACGTCGACAGTGGCCCGGTCAATATCAGGATGGAATGACAGGCTCATGAATACCCCGCTTTCAGAATCGAGTGTTTCGCATAAGCTCGAGGAAATCCAGAAGCGTTGCAATCGGTTACTGGACGAACCCAACGGTCTGTTGGAATTAACGCTCGAAGAAGCTTTGGTGCACCCCGAAACGGACGATCCGTATAATCGTCGCAAGATCTGAGACTCGTCAGCTTTGCGAGGCTTTCTCGTGCATATCGCGCATGAGTTTCAGGCGCCATATCCAGATCGCAAGAATCAAAAGCGCGGCCAACGGCAAGGCGTAAAGTGAATTCATTAGCACGATGAAGTCGTACAGGCCGTGTAGCGTCGCGGCGATACTCAGGCCAATGACTGCAGCAACGGCTATGGAGCGTCCGTTGAGATAAGCCTGGCCGATCCAATAGCCCCATATCGATGCAAACAGGATATGCACGATCGGACTCGCAATGCCTCTGAGAGAGGCCTCAAGCACTGTCAGGTACGCAAGATATTGCCAGTTTTCGACTGCAGCATAGCCAAGGCCGATGAACGAGGCATAAATGATTCCATCGAGTGGCTCATCGAATTCATCGAAGCGCAGTACCACCAGCAGAAACGGTACGAGTTTGGCGAGTTCTTCAATTGGACCAATCGCGAGCATCGTATAGGCAAACAACGAGAGCAGACCGGATTCGGCCAATATGCCGGCATCGAATCGCAGTCCAACGACGTCCAACGCCATATACAGGCCTCGCGACAAACCCGCGGCGAGCAAGCCCAGCCCGAGTGCCAGCAGCAGATGCCCAATGGGTTCGGGCAGGTGACGGTCTTTGTGGTAGTGGTACACCGACCAGAACAGGATCGGTATTACAATCGGTAAAATCAGAAGTCCTTGCTGCATGCCGTGATTATGCGGCCTCGTGCGACCCAGGTCCTCGTCGCTGTGCTAATGAATTTCCGTTACACGGTTTCCCAGCCAGCGAATGGCGCTCTCGGTGCGTTCGCTCCAGGGATGACCGAAACTGAGACGCAAGAAATTCTTATAGCGATTCGATGGGGAAAATATCTGCCCGGGTGCGATGCTGATGTCAGCGCTGATCGATGCATCGAATAGTTCTTCGGTGTCAACGTTGCCGGGCAATTCCAGCCAGAGTACGGAACCACCCACCGGTTTCGATGTGCGTGTTTCCGCAGGGAAATGTTCCGCCACCATTGCGCTCATGCGTTCGGCATTTCTCTTCAATACCGGGCGCAGCGCCTTGAGATGCCGCGTGTAGTTACCCGATGCCAGGAAATCGGCAAGGGTGAGTTGTTGCAGGAGCCCGGATGAGCATGAATACGCGCGTTTTAGCCGCGTGATTTGCTTCATAAAATGATCCGTAACCAGCCAGCCTATGCGATAGCCTGGTGCCGCCGTTTTCGAAAACGAACCGCAGGTGATGATGCGGGCTGTTTTGCTCAGGAATTGGGCGGGGATGGGGCGAATACCATCGAATCGCAAGTCACCGTACACATCGTCCTCGATCAGGACGGTATCGAACTCTTCGAGCATTGCAACGAGTTTGCGCCGATCGCATTCCGGCATGGTCACGCCCAGCGGATTGGAAAGCGTCGTTGAAAACATGCACGCCTTCACGGGATAAAGCTCCAGCGTACGTCGTAGTTCGCAAAGCGTTACGCCTTCTTCAGGACAGGTCTCCACCTCCACGGCGAGCATGCCCAGAGCGTCGATCAGTTCGAGCAGGCCATGATAGGTTGGTGTCTCGACCGCGATGACGTCGCCTGCAGATGCCACAGCCTGCAGCGACAAAAGCAATGCTTCCTGCCCGCCGTTGGTAATGGCAATGTGTTCGGGCTCGACCTGTGCGCCAACCGTATCGAGATAGTGGTATGCGATCTGTCGCCTCAATGTTGCTTCACCCAGAGTCGTTGCGTAACCGAGACTTCTTTCTTCGGCACGCGACATCACCCGTTTCATCGCACGATGCAAGGCTTTGGCAGCCGGCCTGGCCATGCACGGGTTTGCAATGCCCAGCGGCACCAGATCCGGGTGATTGATGCCGTCGTAGACGCGCTCCATCAACGGCCGACAATTCAGGCAGACTGGCTCGCCGGCTGAGGACGGGGCAGGGTGCACGAGATCGTTGCACTGCGCGTGACGTACGTAAAAGCCCGATTGCGGCCGAGACTCAATGCGCCGCTGGCGTTCCAGTTCGATATAGGCCTGCCGCACAGTGGGCACGCTGACGCCAGCAGATTGGCTCATTTTTCGCAGAGACGGCAGGCGGTCGCCGGGGCCAAGCGTTCCTGTCTCAATATTTTCGGAGATTAGATCGATGACCTGGCGGTAGAGGAATGTCGTGTCGCTCTTGTTGATTGCCAGCATAACTGTATAGGTATCATTTTCAAATAATTGTATCTGTTATATCTCTAATAGCACCGTATAGTCAAGTACAGATTTGCAGAGAGCATGGGACAAGACGATGAAACACGACAGAGCAGACGATGTTGCAGTCAATTTACAGCGCAGTACGCAAGGCCAAATGCAAGGGCGTCTCGCCGATCTCAGCAATCTGCCCAAGCCGCGCTGGCGTGACGTCCTGGTGGCGCTCGCATCGCCCGCAACCCGGTTGCATCGGTACCGCAATCTGCGCGCAGCGATGTTTGATGATGCCACTCGCAATCTGGACTGCAGGGACCGGCGATGAGTAATGCATTCTTGTACGTCGTCACGGTCCTCATATGGGGGTCGACATGGTTCGCCATCACGTTTCAGTTGGGCACCGTGGCACCCGAGATATCGATCGTCTACCGTTACGCGGCTGCATCGCTGCTGCTATTTGCCTGGAGCCGCTACCGTGGATTGAATCTCGCATTCAAGCTTCGAGACCACGGCTGGTTTGTCCTGTTGGGTTTGTTGCTGTTTGGTTTGAATTACGTGCTCGCCTATCGAGCACAGATTTACATTACATCGGCCCTCACTGCGATCGCGTTTTCAACAATCGTGTGGATGAACATCATTAACGCGCGACTCTTTTTTGGCGTCAGGGCAGGGCGCCGCGTTCTATTCGGTGCCCTTTTAGGTGTTGCCGGGATTTTCACGTTGTTTGTGCCACAAATCGGTGAGCTGGCCCTGACCGACACGGTGTTTTATGGCTCGGTATTGGCGGTGACCGGTGCACTGGTCGCATCCTTTGGGAATATGGTGTCCCAGGGCGCGCAGCAGCGACAATTGCCGGTTATACAATCCAACGCCTGGGGTATGCTTTACGGCGCCATTGGAACCGGCATCTTCGCGATCAGTGAGAGTCACCCGTTCATCTTCGACGCGTCGTTTGCTTATGTGACATCACTGGCGTATCTGACGATATTCGGCTCGATCATTGCGTTCGGTGCCTACCTGACACTGCTCGGCCGCATCGGTGCACACAGGTCCGGCTATGCGATGGTCATGTTTCCGGTCGTGGCCTTGATTCTTTCAATACTGTTCGAAGGCTTGGCCGTCGATTCGACGGTGATCGTTGGCACGATCCTGGTGCTTGCCGGCCACCTGTTCGTCCTGAAATCACGACCGCCGCGACAGAAGTTACGCCTGTCACAGGCAGTTCGCGACCCGGCTTGACACAGCAGCGGATACCACGTGTAGTGCTCGGCAACTTTCGGTCGGACATCGTGGACCATGCAGGAATTCAAGCTCGAGCGTTCAGCGCAGGGCGACAGGCTGACGGTCAAAACATCCGGCCCTGATCTGCTGCGTTATCCGCTCTATAACAAGGGCACCGGATTTACGCTTGAAGAACGGCGCCGCCTGGGCATCGAAGGTTTGTTGCCCGCGCAGCACAATGACATCGGGACGCAGGCCGAGAGAATCTACCGATCGATTTTCTTCAATCCGGATCCAGTGGGCCGAAATATCGAGCTTTCCTCGTTGCAGGACCGCAACGAGACCTTGTATTACAGGTTACTTCGCGATCATCTCGAAGAATCGATGCCGATCGTCTATACGCCGACGGTCAGTCTGGCGTCGAAGTACTATTCACGGGTTTTCCGACGGCCACGCGGTATTTTCATCACACCGGACTACCGCGGGCGCATCGAGGAAGTTCTGCGTACCTCGGCGCCGTTCAGCGGCGTAAAACTGATGGTCGTAACGGACAATGAGGCGATTCTCGGTATTGGCGATCAGGGCGCCGGTGGCATGGCGATCAGTACCGGCAAGCTGGCGCTGTATTGCGTCGGCGCCGGCATACATCCGGCCAGGACCTTGCCGATCAGTCTCGACGTTGGCACCAGCAACCAGGAGTTACTGGACGATCCCTTTTACCTGGGCTGGCGGCACGAGCGTCTTCGCGGTTCTGACTATATCGACATCGTTGACGAGTTCGTGACCGCGGCGCGCCGTGTCTTTCCCGGCGTCGTGATTCAGTGGGAAGACTTTCGTAAAGAAAATGCGTTGATGATTCTCGATCGCTACCGAGAAGTGCTGCCATCATTCAATGACGACATACAAGGTACCGGTGCCGTCGCATCGGCGTGCATCCAGTCCGGCTGTCGCATCAGCGGCACTGATTTCGCCGCCAGTCGCATCGTCATTTATGGCGCCGGTGCGGCCGGGCTTGGAATTTTTCGGCAATTGCGCGATCAATTGGCGCGCAGTGGCCTGAGTGGCGACGCGTTGACTCGAGCCATCATCGTAATGGACAGCAGGGGCATCGTCAGTGACGATCGCGATCGGATTGACGACCACAAGCGGGAAATGATGTGGCCGGCGGCATTGATCGCGGAGCTGCAACTGGACGTCGATGGCCGAAAAGATTTGCAGCAAGTGGTCTCGGCATACAAGGCCACGGCCTTGATCGGTGCCTCGGGACAGGGTGGTGCTTTCACTGAGGGCACTGTCCGTGCGATGGCTGAACATGTAGACATGCCGATCATTCTGCCGATGTCGAATCCGACATCGATCTCCGAGGCCGTTCCCGAGGACTTGCTGCGCTGGAGCAAGGCCCGGGTGCTGGTGGCAACTGGCAGTCCATTCGATCCGGTCAAAACGCGCGAGGGTACACAACGCATCGGCCAGGCCAATAATGTATTCGTATTTCCGGGAATCGGATTGGGTGCCATCGTGACCGCCGCAAGTGAAGTCACCGATGGCATGATTGCCGCATCAGCCAGGGCATTAGCTGAATCGTTGTCTGACGCCGATATCGCCAGTCGCAGCCTGATCCCCGATATCGACCGCCTGTGGGATGTTTGCGGCGAGGTGGCGCTTGCAGTGGCCTCACAGGCCGTCGCAGACGGCGTTGCCGCGCACACGGACGTGGGCCTTCTCGAGGAGCAGATAAAGGACTATCGGTGGCTGCCTGAATATCCTGAGATTGTTGTCGATTTGTGAACCCGCAGGCGCGAGACAAGTCATATATTCTCAATAATTCATTACCAACTCTGTAGGACCGAAACATGTACCCATTACGATCATTGACCCTGGCGGTCAGCCTCGTGCTTGCGCTTGGCGCTTGCCAGCCAAGCGGCGATTCGACACTGCAAGGGGCGGCTCCACCGCTCCCACAGTCCGTAACGTTCGTAGAAGCTGTAGAGAAAACTCCGGGTGACGGCATCGTCATTCCCTACAAAAAATACGAACTCGAAAACGGCTTGACCGTCATCTTGCATGAAGATCGGTCCGATCCACTGGTGCACGTCGACATCACCTATCACGTTGGCTCAGGACGCGAAGATATCGGCAAATCGGGATTCGCACATTTCTTTGAACACATGATGTTCCAGGGTTCTGAAAACGTTGCCGACGAACAGCACTTCAAAATCGTGTCGGAATCCGGCGGTACAGTGAATGGCACGACCAGCACAGATCGCACCAACTATTTCGAAACCGTGCCCTCGAATCAACTCGAGAAGGTTCTATGGCTCGAAGCAGATCGCATGGGGTTTTTCCTTGATGCTGTGACTCAGGAGAAATTCGAGGTTCAGCGAGAGACGGTAAAGAACGAGCGTGGACAACGCATTGATAATCGGCCGTATGGTCGGTTGAACGAGCGTGTCAACGAGGCACTGTATCCCGAAGGGCATCCCTATTCCTGGCAAATCATTGGCTATATCGAAGACCTGAACCGGGTTGACGTCAACGATCTCAAGGAGTTTTTCCTGCGCTGGTATGGACCGAACAACGCCACGCTGACGATCGGCGGGAAATTTGACGAAGTGCAAGCGCTGGCCTGGGTCGATAAGTATTTTGCACCGATTCCGCGAGGACCGGCGGTCAGCAAACCGGAAATACTATCCGTTACGCTTGACGCCGATCGATACCTGTCGATGGAAGACAATGTCGCGTTGCCACTGATATACATTTCATATCCAACCGTACATCTGTACCACGAAGACGAGGCGCCTCTGGATGTACTGATGTTTATCCTCGGTACGGGAGAAACGTCACTGCTCTACAAGAACATGGTCAAGAATGGACTGGCCGTGAACGCGGGTGCTGGACATGGCTGCCAGGAGTTGTCGTGCACTTTCACCATATTTGCATTTCCGAATCCGGCATCGGGCAAGACGCTGGCCGACCTGGAGCAGATCGCGAGGGGGTCTCTCGTGGAGTTCGAGACGCGTGGCGTCGAAGATGATGACCTGACGCGAGTCAAGATGAATATTGTTTCGGGGATGATATACAGCCTCGAAAGCGTAGCGGGGAAGGTGAGCCGACTCGCCTCGCACGAAACGTATACGGGCAATCCGAATTTCACCGGGGATGATATTGCACGCTATGAAAACGTCACCAATGAAGACGTCATGCGCGTGTACCGTCAGTACATAAAGGGCAAGCCATCGGTTGTCATGAGTATTGTGCCGATGGGTCAAGCGTCGATGATTGCGAGGGACGATACCTGGAACCGCTACGATCGTGAACTGCCTGAGTACGAGACGATCCGTGAGGACGATCTCGCGTTCCGGCGTGCCACGGACGATTTTGATCGTAGTGTCATGCCGCCGTCGGGCGAGAATCCAAGGGTCGTGCTGCCGGAGATCTGGCGCGCCAATCTTGGCAATGGTGTCGAATTGCTCGCTGCTCTCAATTCAGAGACGCCGACCGCTGCCATTCGATTGCGGATCGAGGCCGGTCAACAGAACGAGCCGTTGGACAAGCTCGGGCTCGCTGCATTGACAGCGTCGATGTTAAATGAGTCCACGACCGAAAGGACCAACGAAGAACTCAGCAATGAGTTGCAGAAGCTCGGTGCGTCAGTGCAGTTTGCAGCCGGCAACAACAACACTGTCCTGACGATTCGTAGTCTGAGCGAGCATCTCGATGCAACGCTGGCGATTGCGGCTGAACGCTTGCTGCAACCGAAGTTTGATGAAGAGGATTTTACGCGCGTCAAAGCGCAAACTTTGCAGGCGATTCGGCAAAGCAAAACCCAGCCGGCGACAACTGCGGCGACTGTGTATCAATTGCTGTTGTACGGCAAGAATAATAGTTTCTCCTACCTGAACATTGGCACCGAGGAGTCGGTGAGCCAACTAACGCTGGACGACGTCAAGACATTTTATGCGGATTACTATTCGCCGAAAGCGGCCAGCATTATTGCGGTCAGCGACCAGACACTGGATGCACTCGTGCAGAAGCTCTCGGTCTTTTCGGGCTGGGAGGGCACGGAGGTCGCCAGCGCCACGTTCAACGAGTTTCCGGATATTGGCAATACGAAAATCTATCTCGTCGACAAGCCCGGTGCCGTACAGTCAGAAATTCGCATTGGCAAGCGAGCACTGAAGTACGATGCGACGGGCGAGTACTACCGTGCTTACCTGATGAACTTCACGCTCGGTGGGGCGTTCAATAGCCGCATCAATCTGAACCTGCGCGAGGACAAAGGTTATTCCTACGACGCTTTCTCAGGCTTTAACGGCACCAAGAATTACGGAGCCTTTACCGCACAAGCTGCTGTTCGCAGCGACGCCACTGCCGACAGTATCGTGCAATTTGAGAACGAGATTCGCAGCTACGCCGAGTCCGGTATCAGCGAGCCAGAATTGGCGTTTACACGCAAGGCTATTGGGCAGCGCGACGCACGCAATTTCGAAACGCCCGCCCAGAAACTCGGCTTCCTGTCGCAGATCCTCGAACATGACCTCGATGATGACTTTGTTGACAGGCAAAACGAGATCCTGGATGCGATCGGACAGCAAGAATTGAACGAACTTGCCAGCAAGCACCTGGCCATGGACGACATGATTATTGTCGTCGTTGGCGACAAGGAGACGATCCTGCCGAGTCTCGAGGAACTGGGCTACGAAATTATCGAGCTGGATGCTAATGGCAATGAAGTCAGTTAGTGATAGTTTAGATTAACTATCAGTACTAACTAACTGTTTCAAAATATCTTAATAGCCCAGCCTGTCGGTCTGCCAGGCGGGGCTATTGTGGTTTGGGCGAATTCAGGCCAGTGCTGGGGAATAAATCGCGATGATGGCCAGTGCCGCCGTTATCGTAGAGGATGCTTGATATTTTCTGTCATACTGGGCGGCGGCACAGGGGGAGCCAGCCGATACCGGGGACAAGCATCCTGATCAACACCGATGACATGCGTGAGCGGCTTCTCAAGCTTCGCGACAAGCTGCAGACCATGGTTGATACAGGTGACCAGGCTTCGGAAGTCGTGGAACTGGATCAGGGTCGTTCAGGACGCCTGACGCGCATGGACGCAATGCAGGCTCAGGCGATGGCGCAGGCGTTCGGCCAGCGTCGTCAGTTCATGTTGCGGCGAGTTGCAGCGGCTCTTGAGCGGCTTGAAAACAGTGACTTCGGCAAGTGTCAGTCCTGTGAGAAATCCATAAACCCGAAGCGATTGGAGTTCGATCCGACGGCCGTGCTCTGCATTGAATGCGCGGAGAAAGCGGAGCATTGAGTGACGTCCACGATTCACTTCACTGCATGTGTGGCGGGGCGGTGATTCTCCCCAAATTGCAATTCGGCCAGGCGTTTGTACAGGGAATCGCGTTGCACGAGTTCATCGTGCGTTCCGACATCAACGATTTCCCCGTGATCCATAACGACAATACGGTCTGCTTTTAAGACAGTCGCCAGTCGGTGCGCAATGATGATGGTCGTACGACCGACCATCAAGTGCTGCAATGCTTCTTTGACAAGTCGTTCGCTCTCGGCATCGAGAGAACTCGTTGCCTCATCGAGCAGCAGGATGGGTGGATCTTTGAGAATGGCTCTCGCGATAGCGATGCGTTGTCGCTGCCCGCCCGACAGCCGCGATCCTCGCTCGCCAAGAAACGTATCGTAGCCCTCGACAAGCTGACGCAGGAAACCGTCGGCTTCCGCTGCGCGGCCAGCGGCTTCGACCTCCGCATCGCTCGCATCGGGCCGACCGTAACGAATATTTTCTCTCGCGCTGGTGCCGAATATGACCGTCTCCTGCGGCACGAGGCCGATTCTTGCCCTGACGGCTTCGGGTGCCGCCTGCGAGATATCCACGCCATCCACCTTGACGACACCAGATTCAGGGTCATAAAAACGCAGCAGCAGCTGAAACAGCGTGCTCTTGCCCGCGCCGGACGGACCGACGATGGCGAGGGTTTCGCCGCTGGCGACCTGGATATCGAATGCGTGAACGGCGAGCGTCTCTGGTCTCGAGGGATAGCGAAAGCTGACGTTCTCGAAGCTGACGCGACCCTCGCTTTTCTGCGGCAGGGAAATCGGGTTCTGTGGCGCGACGATTGACGGCTTCGCGTCCAGCAATTCGATCAGTCGTTCCATGGCGCCGGCCGCTCGTTGTACCTCGCCCCACATTTCGCTGAGGCCGGCCGCCGCGGCTGCGGCAAAGATGGCATACAGCAGAAATTGCCCCAATTGGCCGCCCGTCATGTCGCCGGCCATGACCGATTTGGTTCCGATCCACAGCACGAAGGTAATGGCACCGAAAATAGACAGGACAGCGATCGCCGTGAGCAGCGCACGCACCCGAATGCGCTGCACACCGATCTGGAAGGCCGCGTTTACGGCGTCACCGTATCGTTTGCTCTGCAGTTCTTCCATCGTAAAGGCCTGCACGGTAGAGACGGCGTTCAGCGTTTCTCCGGCCATGCCACTCGTGTCGGCAATCCGATCCTGACTCACTCTGGATAGCACTCGCACGCGTCGCCCAACAAGAATGATCGGCACGATGACCAACGGCACCAGCAGCAGAATCATGCCGGCCAACCTGGGACTGGTGATAGCCAGCATCACCATAGCGCCAAGCAAATTCAGCGTCGAGCGCAACGCGATAGACAGACCGGAGCCCGAGATTGATTGAATCAAGGTCGTGTCCGTCGTCAGCCGCGAGAGCACTTCACCGGTCTTGGTAATTTCGAAGAATGTTGGATCGAGCCGAATGATATGTCGGTAGACGGCATTGCGCAGATCGGCAACGACTCGTTCTCCCAACCAGGTCACGAGGTAGAAACGAAATGCAGAAAACACGCCGAAGGCCATCGCGACGATGAAGAGCCCGAGGAAGTAGCGATCGATGCTCGACGCGTTGTCGGTCAGCATGCCGCCATCGATCAGGTATCGAAGCGCCACCGGAAATGTCAGTTGTGCCGCTGATGCGAGTATCAGTGCCGCGCCGGCCAGAAACAGGGTGCCTTTGTAGGGAATAATGTAAGGCAGCAGGGCGCGCAACGGCTGCAGCGAGCTTGCTTTTGGGCGCTCGCTTAAGTCAGCCATTGCGGCGAGTCATTTTCTGTAGTGGGCAGGGCAGCATGATTCCCGACATTACCCAAATCCGCTATTCGCCACCAGTAAGAATTGGCTTGTAAATAACTCTGCGCGTCCCGATTTGACGTCGATTGATCGGAATGGTCTAGTTGCTGTCGTCCGGCTCCGAGCCGTCTACTACCCGTGATCGCTTTGTCCATGCATCGTTTTGTTTCACTGTTGTCTGTCGTGTTATTGCTTGCAAGCAGCGTCGTGTGCGGTCAGGACAATGGCAGCTCAGACATCAGCGTGTACCAGGTCGACGCCGATGGCTCTGATATTCGAATTCTGGTGCATCGAGCTGGCGCTTTTTCCTGGTTAGGACACAGTCACGTAATTTCGGTCGGACAACTTACCGGCATGATCTATGTGCACGCCGACATTGAGCGATCACGCTTTGAGTTGGAAATTCCTGTGCATGAATTGATCGTTGACGACCCAATTCTCAGACGTGACGAGGGAGACGAATTTTCCAGCAAACTATCGAATCATGACATAGCCCGCACACGCAGCAACATGCTCGGTAAGCGGGTGCTGAATGCCAGCCAGTATCCGACGGTCAAACTGACGGGAACAGGGACTAGCGGTGACGGGCCAGAATTCATGCTTGGATTAAGCATCGAGATTTTCGGTCGTGTCGTCGAATTGCGAGTGCCAATGGCTTTGCAATTGGACGAGGATGTATTGGAGGCAACGGGTGCCTTTCAGCTCAGCCACAGTGACTTGGGCATGCGACCATTCAGTGCAATTCTGGGAACACTGCGTGTCGCCGACGAAATAAATTTCAAGTATCAGATCCGCGCGCAACGGATACAGGTCAATGACTAGCAGGGAGGACAACTGTTTTTGTCAGGGTATCGTAAATTGTGAAAACTCCATCTCCTTCCGTACGATCCCGCTTCGTATACGACCCACCCTCCGTGGTTCGATGGCCGAACCACTTTGCATATTGCGGATATTTCGGATCGACAAATGTTACAAGCCCTTGCCCCAGCCACTTTGTAATGCCATCGACAGGCGCAAAATTCGTACCTGCGCTATACCCGGCCATGATCGTCAGAGCTGGATCGTGCGGACAGGAGCTCGGATCAGGCAACGGGCAGTCCAGGATCTCCCATCGTGTAACGTAATTCGGTGATACGGCTTCAGCTGTGTCATTCCACCAGCGAATGACACCTGTGATACCCCCCTGGATAGTGCCTTCCCAAGCAAGAAGCCGTGAAGCTTTGCGCTGATCTTGACTCACTGCCAGGTAATAGTGGGTATCGCTCCCGAGCTGAGATGTATCGTCGTCGGCCAGGACAGTACTCGGCATGACAAGTACCATTACTATCGCTGCGACAAAGATATTTTTCATAGCAGGATCATCTCAACAAAAAAAAGGGGTCGAACCGAATTCTCTGTCCGATTTCCATCCAGTCATCATTGTATTGATCAATTCGTTTGCGGCAGCGGAAGCAATGTGCGTCTTTAATGGAGTGCATTTTAGTCCTTGTAGCGATTATAGCGTCACAAAGCTTGTGAATGCGTGCGTTGGCGATTTAACCGTCATTGTGTACCCGCGGGTCAAGGTGTCGAGTGCGGCTTTTACAAACCGGGCGATTGCTGTGCCGTCAGTGTTTCCCGCTTCTAATGACAATTCGCGTAAGGCAAGTATTTGTCAACGTAAATGGCGCAGAAGTAGCGTAAACATATGCGTATAATGTATATTATGTTAAATCGATCATTGGGTGTCACTCGCAGCTGAGCACGCAGCACCCCTTCCGCTGGATCGCGACTACCCGTCCTCCCAGCAGCTGAAGACCGGGTCTGTCACCTTTGCATAGACCAGCTCGTGAGTCTCGGCGTCCGCGCCTAATGGTTTCTGCATGTATTTCACTGCAGCATCAAACTGTTGACGATCACGAAAGGTCATCTCGAAGAAAAATTCGTGATGGTTAGCCGTGTCGGTATCCATGATCGGGTGCCTTAATCGCCTGCCTACGGGTCCGGTCTCGTGCAGCATGTCCTTGCCACACATGAGCCGGGTGAAGGCCTCCAACAGGGCACGGAAGTCTTCCAGCTGGACTCCCTGAGCGAGATTGAACGTGGTCAGCATGTGAATCATACGGTCTTAGACCAGCCAGCCGAACACCCCACCGGTCAATAAGCCGTAAATCAACGCGTCGCCGAGGTTCTTGGCGGTCACCGACCACGGCCTGCCGAACCAGACGCTTTCGGGAATCAAGGCGATTCCATTCGCAATAAACGCTACCGTGCCCGCGATACGAAATACGGCGAGGTAATCTGCGCCCGGCGCGATCGTGCGCGAAACCATGTAGGCACACAGAATCGACACAAACAGGAAATAGACGACCATACTGATCATCTTCGGTGCCATCGCCGGCATGCCGTTGGGAACGACCGTGATGTAGGCAACCGGCCCGTCTGAGTACTTCTCTTGCACCTCTGGCTTGCTCATTTCGGCATAATCGATGCAATACGGCAGTACATAAAAGCCCGGTTTGGCGCCCTTTAGCGCGTCGCGAACGCTTTCCTCGTCATCCGTCTTTTTGTAGTCGCTGTTGTGCCACTTAAGAACCACCCAGATCGCCGAGCTGGCGAAGAAGCAAATGAGCGCAGATACCAGGATGGGTAACCATAGATCGATGATGCTCATCATAAGGCCCTGTTTTTATACTGGTTTTAGGTGTAGTGCCCTATTCTAGCCTGAAAATCGCGACCAGGTGCCGTTTCGGGTCTTTTATTGCTGGAATATGCCTGCCGATGGCAGGCGCGGTTTCTGCCGGTTCAACTGGAGGCCCGCCGGCTGTCCTTGCCTTTGTTGACTTTACGATCGTCGAATTCATCACCCTCGGTTGTGAGCGAATAGTCGAGGACTCCAGTTGCGAGCAAGTCCGTTGATGCCTGGGCTACCTCAAGCTCTGTCTGCAATTCGCGCTGTTTGGCCTCAGACTTTACGTTCTCTGTCGCGCGATCAGTTAACTCGACGCGAAGCTCGCGCGTCTTCATGACGGAGTCTTTCAGATCCGATTGGGCGCCATCGAGCTTTGATTGCTGGTGAGAAATGACGTTGTCGCGCTTTTCCATTCCCACGTTGGCTTCCTTGATTTCGTCCTCAAGCTGTTCAGCCTGTGCCGTGGCTTTTTCATTTTTGGACTGCGCGACTCGCAATTCTGCCTCGAGCGACCGAATTCGATCGTCGCGAGGGTCTCGTGCGCTAGCACGATTTTTGGCACTAAAGCGCGAGCTAATCGCGGACAATATCCAACCTATCAGGAATGCACCCGCCGTCATCAAGATCGAATTCAGGGAAAGGTCGACAAACATTGCCGTAGATTATGCACTTTTGGCTTTGAGAAAAGGACCGGGTTCTCAATACGGAAACGCGAACTATGGTGCAATTCGGCCGTTTGTCACATATTATTTCTGCTGTGAAGTCATTGCTTCACTTATTTAAACAATGAGTTATAGAATTTTCGCATCAGTTGGGCTCTGATCAGTCCACTCCTGGAGCTTGCAGGGCCTCGACGATTGCAGCCTCGTACTCGTCCTGACGTTTTACCTTGAACCCCACGTGGTGCGATTGAATAGTACCGTCCCGGCCGATCAGGTATGAGCTCGGCATTGCCTGTACGTCATATTCTCTCGCCAATTGTTTTTCCTCGTCATAATAAATAATGAATTTCGGTGGATGTTCGACGAGAAATTGCTTCGCCGCCGCGCGGTCGTTGTCCAGATTGACCGCGATTATGACCAGCCCCTCGTTCGAATATTTGTCGTGCATCGAATTGAGCCAGGGAAACGATCGGAGACAAGGAACGCACCAGGACGCCCAGAAATCGAGAATGACAACCCTGCCCTCATAGGCTGACAGGTCGAATTCGGTCTCGGATGCGGCGAGCGATGTATTGGCGAAAGCAACAAGGCAAATTACTGCCATTAACTTTGCACAAGAATTGACGGGCTTGAGCATCTACTTCCTCAGCAGCGACAATCAGTCGCGGCCGTCTTTAAGAATCTGTCGCGCAGTGTCCGGAAAATCAGTGAACAAGCCATCGACTCCAAGTTTGAGCGCGAAAAAAAGTACAAGTTCATCAAAAGTCGTGAATCCGGCCGGCAAGTCATCGGACCTGAACGTGTAAGGATGAACGGCCAGACCCTGGTCATGCGCCATCTTTGTCAACCGCGTCGAAATATTATTCTCCCCATCACAGTCAACCGAATACAGATGTGGAAGCCAGGGGCCGATTGCGTCAGCTGTTGCAGCGATACGCTGGAGCCCTTCGGCCGTCTTGAGAAAATGATAATCCGTATCAGACTCTTGCCAATCTTTTTCGCCGATGAGCTGTACGAGCTTCAGGGTACAGCCGAGATCTTCCCTGAGGTAACGCAGCTCGACGTCGTCGAAGCATTGCACGAAGACCGGGTCGTCATGATTCCGGTATCCATACTGGGCGAGCTGCGTTAGTAGCAATGGCGCGATATCAACGCCCTGTTCGCGATGCCATGCCGGTCGTTTGATTTCCGGATATATTCCGGTCTGTCGGTGGGTCGCATTATTGAGTTTCTGAATGAGTTCAATTTCTTCGGCGAGTGTATGAACTCGAAAATGGCCCGTCTGCGCAGGATATCGTTGCGCATAAACTGCCGAACCGTCCGCATTCATACGCTCCCACGCGTTAAGCGTGCGCAACTCAACAAGATCGAAATCCCGGGCATAGTAGCGGCCATCGTTGCGCCGCCGCTCTGGAAACTTCGTCGCTACATCGGTGACCCGGTCCAGGAGAATATCGTGCAGGACGATAAGCTCGTCGTCTCGTGTTGCGACAATATCTTGTTCGATATAATCCGCCCCCATCGCGTGGGCCATTGCTTTGGCCGGCAGCGTGTGTTCAGGCAGGTATCCCGAGGCTCCACGATGGGCGATGATCAGCGGCATCATTTCACTATTTACATTAGATGTATCATGTAACTTATTATTTATTAATTACTTTCGTCTGAATCCAGCCCGGGAAAGTCAACCACCTCCCAGCGCTGGGTGGTCTCGCCGCGCGCCAGGAAGGTCAGAGTGTCAGCGATTTCCCGGGCGTTCCAGTCGAGTGTTACCTTGGCCCGGTCGGCAACAGCCTCTGGGGTTTCGGTCTTGCCGCCAAATGGCCGTATCGCAATGATGCTGATATCGTTAGCGTCTGCAACGTCCATCATAAAGCTCACGAGCTCATTGCGTTGCTCATAGACCTGGGGCAGCACAATGATGGATTCCGATGCCTTGATCTGTGCGATCAGTTCATCCTTGATGGCCTCCTCGCCACCCGCGGAGGGTATGTTCTCGGGCTTACTGACATTGAGGTAGAAGAATCTGTCTACGCCCTCCAGAAATTCGAAAACGCGCAAGTAGTCCTCACTTTCCTCAAAGGTATGAGTAATGAATACCCGAATCGGATCTCGTTCGGACACCAGAGCCTCCTGGCCACCAATGCAATCCCGTTAGTCTATCCAATTCGCGGCGTCGTCGCGCTACCACATTGTCGGGCAGGTGCCGATTCGGTATCGTACCGGGCAAATGCGCCTTCTTCTGTACAACATTCGATATGCCGTCGGCGTCGGCGCGAGCATGCATATGCCTTTGCCGGGAGCCGGCTATGTTCTGGGCAATCAGAACGTGCTTGTGGAAATCACCCGGTTCATCAAGTCGGTGGACGCGGATATCGTCGGTCTGATCGAGGTCGATACCGGATCGATTCGTAGCCGTAACGTCAACCAGGCAGAAAAAATGGCGGCCGATCTCGGCATGCATAGCTCCTACGAGACAAAATACGGATTGAAGTCACTGAACAAGATGTTGCCCATCGTGCGCAAGCAGGGAAATGCGTTCATGGCGGCGGCAAGGATTCACGGCGAACGATTTCACTATTTCGATACGGGCATCAAGCGTCTGATTATCGAGTTGGAGATGGAGGACTTCGCGGTGTTTCTCGTGCATCTGTCGCTTAAATACCGCCATCGACATCTGCAGTTGCGACATCTGTACGATCTTGTTGTTGCAATGGACAAGCCCGTAATAGTGGCTGGCGATTTCAATACGTTCTGGGGTGAGAATGAGATTTACTTGTTCATGCGAGCCGCAGGACTGACATCAGCTAATGTCGATCGAATTGCAACCTACCCGAGCCGTTCACCGCGTAAGGAACTGGATTACATTTTGTACCAGAAGGGAATAGAGGTAACAGGATTTGACGTTCCGACGGTCAGGCACTCAGATCACTTACCTTTGATATGTGATTTTAATGTGATCCAAGCGAGGGATAATTGATGACCCTGCAACACTGGACATCACGAACCGACAGCGAGGGTATCGTATGGGCCCAAATTGACAAGGCGGATGCGAGCGCGAATGTCCTTTCGTCAGAGCTTATGTCCGAGCTGAATACACTCATTGATCCGTACGTTGCATCACCGCCCGCAGGCCTTGTCATTCATTCGGGCAAACGCAGCGGTTTCGTTATGGGCGCCGACATCAACGAATTCACGACAATCGATTCGCCGAACGACGCCTACGAGCTCATTCGCTTAGGCCAACAACTGCTCGACAAACTTGAAGCGCTGCGTTGCCCGACGATTGCGGTCATCAATGGCTTTGCGCTCGGCGGCGGTCTCGAGCTGGCGTTGGCTTGTGACTACCGGCTCGCGTTTGCTGGCGAGAAGCGCGTTCTGGGGCTTCCAGAGGTTCAGCTGGGCCTGCACCCCGGATTCGGCGGCACCGTTCGTGCCGTACAGATCTGCGGTGTGCAATCTGCAATGCAGCTAATGCTGACGGGCAAGCCGATCACGGTGCAAAAGGGTCACAAGATCGGCCTGATCGACAAGATCATCGCCGAGGACGATTGGCAGCAAGCGGCGCAAAAAATGATTGCGGCGGCGCCAGCCAAGCGGCGTGCGCCATTGCTCGCGCGTCTCTTGAATTTCTCAATCGTAAGGCCCTTCATCAAGCCAATGCTCGTGAAACAAGTGGCGGCCAAGGCGCGTCGAGAGCACTACCCTGCCCCGTACGCGATTATCGATCTTTGGGCGCGTTACGGCGCTTCACGTAAGACTGGCTATGAAGCTGAAGCACGTTCTATGGCCGATTTGATGTGTGGCAGCACGTCACGCAATCTCGTCCGAGTCTTCTTCTTGCAAAACAAGTTAAAGGGTCAGGGCAACAAACCAGACAAGAAGATAGCCACTGTTCATGTTATTGGCGCCGGCGTCATGGGAGGCGACATTGCATCGTGGTGTGCGCTGCGAGGATTGAACGTCACATTGCAAGACCGCGAGCAGCAGTTCATTGATCCCGCGATCGAACGCGCCCGGAAACTGTTCGACAAACGCGTGCGAAATGACGACGATCGCGCCGCGACTGCAGCTCGTCTTCGATCGGACGTAAATGGTGATGGTATTGCCGATGCCGATCTGATTATCGAGGCAATTTTCGAAAACCTTGAAGCAAAAAAGGATCTGTACAAGGCGCTCGAACAAACCATGAAGACCGGCGCTGTTCTTGCGACCAATACATCGAGTATTCGACTCGAGGAATTGCGCGCGAATCTCAAGGATCCGCGGAGATTTATTGGATTGCATTTTTTCAATCCAGTGTCGCAGATGCCTCTCGTTGAGGTTATCCGTTGTGCTGATACGGAGCAGGAAGTCCTGGATCAGGGCTTCGCGTTTGTCAAAGCCATTGGAAAATTTCCGCTGGAATGCGCTAGTTCCCCCGGTTTTGTTGTTAACCGGATTCTTGCGCCGTACATGACGGAAGCCATGCACTTGGTCGAGTCGGGCGTTGCGCTCGCGGAAATCGATCGCGTGGCGGTGGCGTTCGGCATGCCTTTGGGGCCCGTCGAATTGGTAGACAGTGTTGGTCTTGATGTGGTTTTGCATGTATCCAGGGTACTTGGGGCAAAAATGGACGGACCCGTACCGGAAAAATTATCAGCCATGGTCGAGAACGGGCAGCTCGGTCGAAAATCGGGGCAAGGTTTTTACCGCTGGGTCGATGGCAAGGCGCAAAAACCACGCAGCGACGGTGCAGAGCCCCCGGCCGATATTGAGGACCGCTTGATTCTTCCCATGGTCAATGAGGCCATAGCGTGCCTGGCTGACGGTGTCGTAAGCAATGCCGACTTGCTGGATGCTGGCGTTATTTTCGGCACAGGATTCGCCCCTTTTCGTGGTGGACCCATCAATTACTCGCGACAGCGTGGTGTCGACAATGTAGTCGCCCGCCTCGAGGAACTCGCGGCTGCGTATGGTGACCGATTCGCGCCCAACAGGGGCTGGTCAGACCTGTAAACACGACGCCAGGTCAGAATGGCCTCAAAACTGTGCGCCGCTTCACGCTGCTAACGTGAGGCAGTATCGGAAGTTGTTGAATTAAAGGTAGAATGCCACGCAATAATCGAGAGTAATAACAGGATGAAGAATGGACAGTGAGCAGATGAACATGGACCTGCTCAAAAGGTTTTCACCACTGGACGGTCTGAAGCGCGACAACCTTGCGGCATTGGCTCGCAAGGTGAAATTGCGTGAACTGTCACCGGGCCAGATTCTGTTCAAAGAAGGTGACACAGATAAGCGCACATTCTACGTCGCTAGCGGAATCCTCGAATTGATTGACCAGGGTAAAGTCGTCGAAACCGTAGAGGGAGGTACAGCTGAGGCGCGCAATCCAGTCTCAGCAATATTCCCGCGCCGCGTATCCGCTCGAGCACGCGACCGAGTGCAATTCATCTCGATCGACAGTGATCTGCTGGACGTGATGCTCACGTGGGACCAGACGGGAACCTACGAAGTTTCTGAGCTGCAGGGCAAAGTCGACAGTGATGACTGGATGACGATGCTGCTGCAGACCAAGGCATTCCATAAAATCCCGCCGGCCAACATTCAGGCGATCTTCATGCGCATGCAGCAGATCAATTTCAAGAAGGGTGACGTCGTACTGAAACAGGGCACCGAGGGCGATTATTTTTATGTTCTGACTCGCGGCAGTGGCATGGTTACACGCGAGACGCCGTTATCAAAGGATGGCATCAAGCTTGCGGAACTCTCAGTCGGCGATACTTTTGGAGAAGAAGCCCTGATTTCCGACGCCAAACGCAATGCGACGGTGACGATGACATCTGACGGATCCGTCATGCGACTCGGCAAGGAAGACTTCAAGAAACTGCTCAATGAGCCGATGCTCGATTGGGTCTCCTTTACAGAGGCTGAGAAAATCGTGCAAGACGGCGGCAAGTGGCTCGATGTACGTCTGCCGAGCGAGTACGACAACTACCACATGGACGACGCGGTCAATATTCCTTTGTACTTTATTCGTCTGAAGATCAGTACGCTCGACAGAGATTGCAGTTATGTTGTTTGTTGCGATACGGGTCGCCGAAGTTCTGCAGGCGCCTACATTCTGAGTGAACGCGGCTACCAAGCCTACGTTTTACGCGATGGTATCAACAGGGATGATATGTAATTAAATTACATCGTGTGAGTTGGCTTGTCGCCGCCCAGCGCCCCTGCCAGATAGTTTTCGATTTTCTTCTGCGTATTGCCCTGATCCTGATCGCTGAACTGCACTCCAATTCCGGTCGTGCGCTTACCCTGGGCACCTTTGGGAGTCAACCAGATCACAGTCCCGGCAACGGGGATTTTTTCGTCCTCGCCCATCAGGTTCAATAGCATGAATACCTCGTCGCCGAGCCGGTAAGAGCTGTTTGTCGGAATGAACAATCCGCCATTGATGATGTACGGCATATAAGCCAGGTACAACGCACTCTTATCCTTGATTGTCAGCGTCAATAGTCCTGGTTTGCTCATTCGTTTATCTCTTCACCAACATGTGCGTCGTGACATCACCCAGTGGGTTGCGGCCACAATTAGCCAGCCCTTCGGCCAAATCGATCAGCAGCCCTTCAAGCGTCAACAGGACGTTGTAGGAGCCACCAGGCTGCCCACGCAGCCGGTTGATTATGTCTAGATAGCAGAACAGATTTCGCCTGTCCATGCGCCTGAGCACAGATTCGTCAATTCCGTGTGCAAACGGCTCCAGAGCCCCGCCTGAGGCGACGAAAATCAATTGCCGGACCTGCTGCGCCATCCAGCCGAGAACGAAGCCTGCGTCGAGCCGGGCCCAACGGGCCGCGACTTCGATCGCAGACGACCTGCCGGCGGCGACATCCGCAAAATCGCGACTCATCGATGTGTGTGTGTCCAGTTGGTCGATGGTCGTGAGTGCCGCCAGAGGCGCGTTTCCAGCGAGGCCAAGAGCCTCCGTCCAGGACGAACCCGGGCGCAATCGATCCAGCCAGGCCAGGCCCGCCGCCTCACCAGGCGGTGCAAACTCGATGCGTTGGCAACGGCTGAATATGGTTGCGGGCAATCGCCCGGTCTTATCGGCAATCAATATGAGCAGAGCGTCTCCTGACGGCTCCTCAAGTGTCTTCAGCAGGCTATTGGCTGCATTGGTGGTCATCGCATTCGCGGGCTCGATAACAGCCACTTTGCCGCCCCCTGCGTAGCTGGTCAGGCTCAAGTCCGCGACAAGCTCCCTGATCTGGGCGATGCCAATCGCTTGTTTGTCTTCCGGGGGCCTTATCCAGCGCAGATCGGCGTGTTCGAGCCTCGGGACAGGGTATTGCGGTAAACCCGTTGCCGGCGAGATTTCGAGGTGCCTGGCGGCCATCCAGGTCGCTGCAGCACGCTTGCCGGTACCGATCGGGCCCGCCAGCAACACTGCGTGTGGCAGTCGATTCTGCTCAATGCGGTCAAACCAGGACTTTGCGAATTCCTTTAACCAACTTATTTCTATTGAATTCAATTAATTATAGTTTCTTTTTAATCTGAATTATTAATCTGTGCCGTAGCGATAATCGCTTCAATCGTGTCGCGCACCGTACCCAGGTCCTGTGTGGCATCGACGATGACGAAACGGTCAGGTTCTGCCTTGGCCAAGGCCAGATAGCACTCTCGCACCCGGCCAAAGAATTCCTCACGTTCGATCTCGATCCGATCAGGATCCCCACGCCGCCCTGCCCGGTCCCTGCCCGTTTTGACGGGTGCGTCCAGCAGAATGGTCAGATCCGGCCGCAGATCGCCGTGCACCCAGTCTGCGAGTCGATTGATGTCGTCCTGTGAAAATCCACGCCCGCCACCCTGATAGGCGCGGCTCGCATCCGTAAATCGGTCACAGATCACCCAGGTACCGGCAGCGAGAGCTGGCTGGATGACATTGCTCACGTGCAGTGCGCGCGAGGCAAACATCAGCAACAATTCGGCGATATCGGGCATGGGCTCGTCACCGTGCTCGACCAGCAGTTCACGAATACGCTCGGCGATTGGCGTTCCGCCGGGTTCGCGAGTGGTGAGGACTTTATGGCCACGCTTCTCGATGGCCCGCGCAATGAAATCGACATTGCTTGACTTGCCGACACCCTCGATGCCTTCGACCGTTATGAATTTACCGGATTTCATGTCAGAGGGGCTAATGACGCTGGCTGCGCAGTCGCTGCAGGTATTCGGCGACGGCAGCGTCGTGCTGAGCTTTCGTCGTAGAGAATTTGTGACTACCGTCGCCAAGCCCTGTTGCGACGAAATACAATGCTTCGCCGTCCGCCGGGTGCAGCGCCGCATTGATAGATGCCTGTCCTGGCATCGCGATGGGTGTTGGCGGCAAGCCGCGCCGCGTATAGGTGTTGTACGGAGTGTCGGCCTGCAAATCGCGTCGCCGCAGGTTGCCGTCAAATCCGGGGCCGATGCCGTAGATGACCGTCGGATCGGTCTGCAATCGCATGCGTTTGGCCAGGCGGCGCAGAAACACGCCGGCGATGAGCGGACGTTCGTCGGCACGTGCCGTTTCTTTTTCGACGATCGAGGCAAGCACCAGCGCCTCGTAAGGTGTCCGCACGGGCAACTCCGCATCTCTGCCGGCCCACTCCTCGGCGATCACTTTTTGCATGAGATCGTACGCCTGCTTCAGAACAGTACGGTCGCTCGTGTGCCGCGGGAAGCGATAGGTCTCAGGGAGAAACAGACCTTCGGGGTGACTGGTAATTGCTCCGAATTGTTCAAGCAGTGCCGGCCAATCCTCATCGGTCAGGCTCGCGTCGAGTTGCGGGTGCCGGTGCAAAGCCTGCAGTAAGTCCCACCGATTCCAGCCCTCGATAATCGTGAACGAATACAGCTGCACGGCACCGCTCGCAAACTGCTCGAGCAATTCGCTTGGCGTCGTTCCCTGTTTGATTCGGTAGTCGCCCGCCTGGATCGTACTGGCCTGTCCCGTCCATCGCGCGTATGCGCGAAATAATCCGGGCTGGCTGATGATGCCTCGCTTAGCCAACGCGCTGCTTACGCTCTGGAAAGACACACCTGATTCGATCTCGAATTCAGCGCCCGCATCGGCCACGACAACGGGCGCATGCAGAAACCGGTTCATCTGCACGACGCCGATCGTTACTGTGCCGAAAATCAGCACCAGTATTGTGCCGATGACTGCCAGCAATGGCTTCATGGCGCACACTCGGGAACACCGTTGCCAGCGGCAAGTGACATGACTTGTCGAGTCATGCTGCCGACAGACCATGCCTGCCCCGCGCATCGGGTGACCGGCAGAACGCCGAACTGGCTATTGGTCAGGAATACCTCATCAGCCGCCTGCAGTTCGGTGGCTGCTATGTCACGTACGTCACACGCGATCCGCGCGTTTTCAAGCAGGGTCAACACATGCCTGCGCATGATTCCCGCAACACCACAGCGAGTGATTGCGGGCGTGGCGATCGTTTTTCCGGATGTGACGAACACATTGCTCATGGTACCGCAGATGAGCCGATCTTCTGTGTCGAGCATAAGGCCTTCGACGATCGACGCATCATTCCACTCAGCGCAGGCCAGCACCTGCTCGAGCCGATTAATAGTCTTGATACCAGCGAGCTGTGTCTGAATTGCGAGGCGGGTTCGACACAGCCTGGTTTCGACTCCGTCGCGATACGCCGTCGCAGGCATCGCCCGCGACTCGAAAATGCCGATTCGAAATGACGTCTGAGCGTCTGTCGGGCGGCGATATCCGCGTGGACCGGTTCCGGCAGAGATCGTGATCCTGGCAACCGCGAAATCTGTATCGATGTCACAGGCGATGATTGCCGCGGCCAGCGCTTCTTGCAGGGTCTCTGCGGCAGGTGCGTCAATTCCAAGCCGCTCACATCCCTGCTGCAAACGATCCAGATGCAGTGTCCAAAACCTCGGCGTGCCGCCGCGAATCGCGATGGTCTCGAACAAGCCATCGCCGTACTGAGCTGCCCGATCATCTATGGGGATCGTGTCCACGGGTTTCCGATCAACAAACCACGTGCTCATAGTGATAATGCCCGAATCAGCCCCTTGGCTTTGGCCCTGGTCTCCAGGAGCTCGGCGTCCGGTTCCGAATCTGCCACGATGCCTGATCCTGCGCGTAATGTGATGTTATTGCCACGCATGACGATGGTGCGAATCAGGATATTAACATCCAGGCTGCCATCTCGGTTCAGATAGCCGAACGATCCTGTGTATGCGCCACGCGGACCCGATTCGAGTTCGCTGATAATCTCCATGCAACGCACTTTCGGGCACCCGGTTATCGTGCCGCCTGGAAATACGGCGCGAATGGAGTCTCCAGGCGTAACATCATTACGCAACAGGCCGCGCACGTTGGAAACAATGTGATGCACGTGTGCATAGCTCTCGACGATCATCATCTCGTTGACCTCGACCGTGCCTGGCTTGCACACGCGACCAATGTCGTTGCGTTCAAGATCAATGAGCATGACATGCTCGGCACGTTCCTTGGGGTGCGCGATCAATTCCGCTAACAGGCTATCGTCGACAAGCTTGTCGTCTGAGCGCGGACGAGTGCCAGCGATCGGTCGCGTCGATATCACGCCGTTGCGCACTTGAATCAGTCGCTCAGGCGACGACGAGATTACACTCGCACCCTGCCAGCGGACCAGTCCTGCGAATGGCGCTGGATTAGCCCGGCACAGCGAGTGATAAATCTGGTCAGCGTCAAGATCGCCGTCAACCGTTGCCGACCAGGTGCGCGACAGGTTGGCCTGATAGATGTCACCTTGTGAAATGTATTGCTTCGCCATGCAAACGGCGTCGAGGAAAAGAGACGGTTCCTCCTCGCAGACAAGCGGTCGGTCGGTTTCCAGTCGTGGTGCGTCGGCGTTGCGCGCCCGGCATGCGACAACATCTGCATCTACCAATGCAGCGTCAATACCTGAGGATAATTCTGCAACGAAGTAGCAACGATTATCCAAGTGATCAAGAATCAGTGCGCCCGGACAACGAACGGCCAGGGCCGTCGGCATGATCGGATCGGGTCTGAGGTCCAATCCAGGCTCGACTTCTGCCGCCAACTCATAGCCGAGGTACAGAAACCAGCCGCCGGTGAAAGGTAGCTCCGAATCATCCGACCCCCTGTGCTCTTCAAGCCACCATTGATCGAGGGCGGACAGAAATTCGTGTTCGCCTTTGGCGACATGCCCTGTCAGCTGCCCCGGAGCCTCGAGGATCAGGGTCTCCCCGGGGAACGCGAACAGGATGTCGAATCGGCCGAACGCAGTGGCTGCGCCCGTACTTTGCAGCAGGAAAGGGTATCGATCGGGATTGAGCTTATGCATGGCATGCAGATCAACCGTCGCAGACAGCTGCGTCACGGCTTGATTTGGAGATGTTGTCTGACTCCGCGCCGACACGGTGGCAGGCTCAGTCAAATGCTCGAAAGATCAGGCTTCCGTTGGTGCCACCAAAACCGAATGAGTTGGAAATGGCTATCCTGACTTTTGCATCGCGCGCCTCATTGGGCACGTAATCAAGATCGCAAGCAGGATCCTGATTATCGAGATTGATTGTCGGTGGAACGACGTGGTGATTGATCGCTTGCACACAAAAAATGCCTTCGACAACGCCGGCCGCACCCAACAGGTGGCCTGTTGTCGATTTTGTCGAGCTGACAAGGAGCTTGTCTGCGGCATCGCCAAACGCCCGCCGGATACCGACAGACTCACCGATGTCGCCGGCTGGCGTCGATGTGCCGTGGGCATTAATGTAGTCAATATCACCGGGATCGATGCTGGCGTCTTTAATGGCCGCGGACATGGCTCTGCGAGCGCCGTCTCCGTCTGCTGGCGGCAGTGTAATGTGATGGGCATCACCGCTCATACCGAATCCGATCAACTCCGCGTAGATATGGGCACCACGCGATTTGGCGTACTCCAGTTCCTCGAGTATCACACAACCGGCACCATTGCTCAGAACAAAACCGTCCCGATCGATATCAAAGGGTCGGCTCGCAGCGGTCGGATCGTCGTTTCGCGTCGACATGGCTCGCGCTGAGCAGAAACCCGCCATCGCGAGCTGCGTCGTCGCATACTCTGATCCTCCTGCAAGCATCACGTCGGCGTCGCCGTATTCGATGCATCGCCCGGCGAAGCCAATACAATGTGTCGACGTTGCACAAGCCGAGACGATGGACACGTTGGGGCCTTTAATATGCTGCAAGATGCTGACATTACCGGATGTCATATTGATAATACTGCCCGGAATGAAAAATGGGGAAACTCGCCGGGGCCCGCCAGCCAACATCTTGTGGTGATTGTCCTCGATCATCTTGATGCCACCGATACCGGCGCCCATCGCGATGCCAATCGAGTCGCCGTTTTCCTCGGTAATTTCCAGGCCTGAATGCTCTATTGCCTTGACGCTTGCGGCGATTCCGTAGTGAATAAAGCGGTCCGTCTTACGCGCTTCCTTGCGTGACAAGTAGTCATCGATGTCAAAATCCGTGACGATCCCGCCAATTCGTGTCGGTAGCTCGCTCGTGTCGAAATCGTCAATCAGACGGATACCGGACACGCCCTCACAGACGTTGCGCCATGCATCATCCAGCCGGCTGCCTACCGGTGAGACGATGCCCATGCCGGTGATTACGACTCGACGTTCTTTCAAGATAGTACCGTTGGGGTGTGGCAGGTCTGCCGAATAGTCAATGAAGAGAATCGGCGCGGCGCACTGCGCCGCGCCGATAGACCTAGTCGTCGCTTGCGCGAGCGGTTACAAAGTCGATGGCTTGTTGGACCGTAGTGATTTTTTCGGCGTCCTCGTCCGGGATTTCCGTTTCGAATTCCTCTTCGAGGGCCATGACCAACTCGACTGTGTCGAGCGAATCCGCACCCAGATCATCGACAAATGAAGCATCGTTCGTCACGTCATTTTCTTTTACGCCGAGTTGTTCGGCAACGATACTCTTAACTTGTTCTTCGATACTGCTCATAGTGGTCGCTTCTCCTGAGAAGACTCATCAAATATGTGGCACGGCAGGGTCACAGTGCTCCTATTCTACAGCGGGCCCATCCGGAATGCCGCCTGTGGCGCTTGAAAACACGCTTGAAAACCCCAAAAAATTACACTAAGTCATTGATAATTCAAGGTGCTGCCTGACCGTGGCACGGTATTGTATGTGAATCGTCCATGGCAATCTACACACAATTCCGGCCATTTCAGTCCATCAGCAGGCCGCCGTTTACGTGCATCGTCTCACCCGTAATGTAGGCGCCCGCGGGCGAGGCAAGAAACAGCACAGCATTGGCAATATCGACACCTTCCCCGAGTCGCTGCAGGGGCACCTGGGTCAGCATGCTCTCGCGTTGTTCGTCTGACAGTACACGAGTCATGTCCGTATCGATGAAGCCCGGAGCGACGACATTTACGGTAATGTTTCGCGAACCGATCTCGCGGGCCAGCGACTTCGAAAAACCGATGATACCCGCCTTTGCTGCTGCATAGTTGCATTGCCCGGCATTACCCATGATGCCGATGACGGACGCAATATTGATGATTCGCCCTTGCCTCGCTTTCATCATGCCGCGCAAGCAGGCTTTGCTGACGCGGTAGACACCGCTGAGGTTGGTCGACAATACATCTTCCCAGTCTTCGCTTTTCATCCTCATCAACAGATTGTCTCGCGTAATACCGGCATTGTTGACGACAATGCCTGGACTACCTTCGTGTTCTTGAATATCGGCGATCGCCGACAGCACGGAATCATCCTGGGCAATATCCAGCACGATGCCGCGGCCACTGTCGCCAAGTGTCGCGGATATCGCTTGCGCGCCAGCCTCGCTGGTCGCCGTGCCGATAACAGTTGCCCCGGCCGCCGCAAGTGCTTGCGCGATCGCAGCACCGATGCCCCGGGAAGCACCGGTGACCAGGGCGACGTCTCCTTGTAGAGCGTCTTTGCTGAACGAACTGCTCATGAATTTTCCTCTGAACGATGAACTATCGGCTCACACTGCAAAGCATCTTGCAGACTGTCGACGGAGTTTATGAACGCGCAGGGTGTCGTCTTGTCGATCCGCCGCATGAGTCCGGCCAGGACCTTGCCGGGACCACACTCGATAACCGACGTGGCCCCTGCGGTGATCATCGCATTGACCGTATTGACCCACTGCACCGGTGAATACACCTGCCGCGACAGACGTTCGCGAATATCCTGTGCATCTCCGTAGGGTGTCGCATTCGACGCCGCAATTACCGCGATGCCAGGTGTGCTGAAATTCGCGGCGGCCAGTGACTCCTGCAGCGCCTCTCCCGCTGCACGCATCAGTGAGGAGTGAGCCGGAACGCTGACGGGTAGTATCAGGGCTCGCCGGGCGCCCTGCTCTTTGGCCAGCTCGATGGCACGGTTTACGGCATCCTTGTCGCCCGCGATAACCACCTGTCCCGGGGCATTGAAATTCACGGCATCGACTACCTTTCCTGCTGCCGCCTGTGCGCAGACCGCCAGCATCGCGTCGTCATCCAGGCCCAGGATGGCTGCCATCGCTCCCCTACCAGCCGGTACTGCCTGTTGCATCAATTCCGAGCGACGCCGCACGACGGTCAATGCATCAGCGAAGCTCACAGCCCCTGCGCAAACCAGTGCGGTGTACTCGCCCAGGCTGTGGCCTGCCATCTGTTCGGGCATTGCACCACCAGAGCTTTGCCAGACTCGCCACGCGGCGTAACCTGCCGTCAACATGGCCGGTTGCGTTACAACGGTCTCCCCCAGGCGTCCTTGCGGGTCATTCTGGACCAGTTGCCAGAGGTCATATCCCATAATGTCGCTGGCCTGTGCATAGACATCCGCGACCTCGGTGAAGCCAGCGGCGAGGTCCGCCTGCATGCCCTGCGACTGAGATCCCTGGCCCGGAAATACCATGGCGATCGTCAATGTGGTCTCCGTCGAGCTGATGAGGCGTGGGCGCGCATTATATAGGCGCTTACGGCCGGACTCTAATGCACAGCCATGCGGCTGTCACAGCGCCCGCCAAAGCGCCATACAGATGGGCGGCAACGATCACGGCGCCCCCCGATGATGCCTCGGATCCGGGCAAGGGCCCGACAAGCTGCTCATAGATGATCTTGGCAGTGATCATCGCAGCCAGGAACCACGCCTCGGGACTACGCTCTCGCAAACCTGGCACGATGCCCGCGGCAAATAGCCCGTGCAATAAGCCGGATAAACCGACATACCAGGCTAGCTGGGGTTGCAGAATCCAGAATCCCAGGTCCAGACCGAGAATCGTCAGCAGCGTGATCTGCAGCCACTGAGCGGCAGTGAAACGGTGTGATACGAGATACCAGACGAGCAATAAACCGGCGGCGTCGAGCGCGAAATGCGATACGCTGAGGTGAACGAAATGGCCCGTAAGCAATCGCCAGACCTCCCCCGCCGCGATAGCCGCACGATCGAAGCGCAACCATTCGCGCCCGGGATCACCCAAAAGAACGAGCAATGCAGCGACACCGACGACGATGCCAGGCAACAACCACGCGCGCAGCCAGGCGTATTGTTGGTGCTGTGGCTCACCTTTATCTAACCCCATGTTTGATATACTGACGTTTATAGGATTAACGAGTCAATGCAGACGCTTCAACGTCAAATTGCGGAGTGACACTTGTGAATAAATTTGCCAGATTGCAGCCGTTATCTGCGGGCCAGCGCGGCTTTACGCTGATCGAGATCATGGTTGTGGTCATCATCATTGGCATTCTTGCCGCCATCGTCGCCCCGAATGTAATCGGTCGCGTGGACGATGCCCAGATCATCAAGGCCAAAGCAGAAATCTCGAATATCGAAAATGCCATGAAGTTCTATCGCCTCGATAATTTCACCTACCCGTCCTCGGAACAAGGCGTTGAAGCATTGGTCACGAAGCCCGCCGATCCGGGTATCAGAAACTGGAAGACAGGTGGCTACCTTGATCGCGTGCCGACAGATCCCTGGGGCAATGCCTACCTGTACCTTAACCCGGGCAACAAGGGAGAGATCGATGTCTACACGCTTGGCCGGGATGGACGTCCTGGTGGAGAAGGCATCGACGCCGATATCGGCAATTGGGATCTCGACTGACATTTCGCGCATTGCAGCGACCTCCCGATTCAATGCGCCTGCACGGCCGCCTTTTCGGCTTCTCATTAATCGAGCTCCTGGTGGTCATGGTCATCATCGGCATCGTGTCCTCGATGACGTTGTTGTCTCTTGGCCTGCTCGGCGATGACCGTGAATTGCAGACTGCGGCCCGGCGCTTGAGCTCGCTGATCGAAATTGCGCAGGATGAGGCGGTGATGCAGGGACGAGAGTTTGGGCTCGAAGTGATGGTCGGATCATACCGATTCGTTGAATTCGACCCGTATGCCAACCGGTGGGATGAGCTACTGGGCGACGAACTATTTCGAACTCGAACACTGCCCGAGGATATTGAGTTCGAGTTATTTCTCGAGGATCGACGCGTTCTGCTCGAGTTTGAGCCAGGCCAATTCGACGAACCCGACGACGTTGCAAATCGCGATCTGACCGAAACTTACGCGCCACAAATCTGGATTTTCTCGAGTGGCGATATGACGCCATTCGAACTGCACATTCTGCGCAGAATGGCGAACCAGTCGGTGGTGCTGCGCGGTGATCTTACCGGGGCGATTGAATTCGTCACTGATGCGCAATAGCTACATCATGGCCGGCCAACACTGCCGAGGATTCACATTAATCGAGGTCATGGTGTCACTCGCCATCATTGGCATGTCGTTGTTGGCGCTCGCCCAAGTCATGGGCGACATGATCGATAAGTCCAACGCAATGCGCGAAAAAACCTATGCAAGCTGGATTGCGCAGAACAAGATCGCGGAATTTCACCTCGCAAACATCATTCCGGAGGTGTCGACGACGAGTGGCGAAGTCGAATACGCCAATGCCACCTGGTACTGGCGGGCCGTCATTTCGGAAAGCGGTGTCGAGAACCTGTATCGCGTTGACGTGACGGTTTTTTATCCCGATAGAGATACGAAGATTCGGGCCGTTACGGGATTTATTGGCGAACCTGTCATTCCAGGGCAAAGCAATCGTTCCTGGAATCGTGGTTCACAAAACTCGGGTGCGGTTCGATGACGCGGCATTCAGCGCAGGGTTTTACGCTCATCGAAGTGCTGGTTGCACTCGCCGTTTTTGGTGTGATGTCGATGCTTGCTTACTCAGCCCTGGGATCGACACTGTCGAATGTCGATTATCTGACCGAGCGCATGGACCGGCTGCAATCTGTGCAGCGTGCAGTGCGCTACCTGAGTACCGATTTGATGCAAACGGCACCCAGACCGGTGCGAAATGAACTTGGCGATGGCTTTTTGCCCGCGCTGCAGACCAGTCTCAGCTCAGATTTTGTGCTTGAGATGACACGTGGTGGCTGGAGTAATCCGGCCGGGTTGCCGCGTGGAACTTTGCAACGCGTTGCCTACCGGCTCGAAGACGATGAACTGGTTCGCTATCACTGGAATGTGCTTGATCGGACGTATGCGAACGAGCCGATCGCGATCGTGCTGTTAAATGATGTTGAGAGCCTGTTTTTTCGTTATCTGCAAGACAACGACGAATGGACCAACTATTGGCCGCCCCAGGGACAGGCTGTCGGCGATTCGATACGATCCCGGCCTCGCGCCGTCGAGTTCGTATTAACCTTGGTCGACGAAGGCGAAATCTACCGGATAATTGAGGTGGCACCGTGAAGCATCGAGCGATACATCGCGGTGTCGCGCTGATCACGGCGCTGCTGATCATGGCATTGATAACGACATTGGTGTTCAGTCTGAGCTGGGACAACTCACTGAATCTGCGCCGTACCTATGTGTCGATGTATCGTGAGGAAGCCATTCAGGGTGCTATCGGGGCCGAGAGCTGGGTGCTCGGCATATTGCGACAGGATCTCGAAGACAGCGACACCGATCATCTCGGTGAAATCTGGGCAATTGATATTCCACCTTTGCCTTTGGAAGGTGACGACGTACGCGGCGAGATTTTCGGCCAGATTGAGGATCTGCAGGGCCGCTTCAACATCAATAACCTGATTGGCGCGAACGGAGAGGTCGATGAGCCGTCCCTGCAGCAGTTTCGCAGATTACTTAGGGCGCTGGGCATTGATCCGCGATTTGCGGGAATTGCCGCGGACTGGCTCGATGCCAACCAGGATGCTGAATTTCCAGACGGCGCTGAGGATCCGATCTACACCAGCATGATTCCGCCCTATCGCACAGCTAATCAGTTCCTGACGAGCACCAGCGAGTTGGCAGCACTTGAGGGTATGGACAAAGCCACTATCGATATCCTTTTGCCGCATATCACGGCATTGCCGGGTCGCACGGCAATCAATGTCAATACGGCGACGGGCCCGGTTCTGCAGTCTCTGGATGAGAACCTGTCGGTGGCCGACGTCGAGCGTTTGCTGAGTGAGCGCGAAGAAAGTGGTTTTGTCGACATTGCAGGTACGTTTTCATCGCTGGTGACACCGGATGTTCTCAACCAACTCGAGGAAACGACCAACTTTTTTCGATTGAAGGTCATCGTGCGGATTGATACGGTTCGTATTACCTACTACAGCGTACTGGAACGCGGGCCACGGGGTAATGTGACTCCCATCCTGCGCAGCCTGGGAACAACCTGACATGGCAGAGTTTCTGGTCATTCGACTTGGCTCAAAATCCGGGCAAGATGCCCATTGGATTGCCGTTGACGGTAATGGTGCGCGGCGCAGCCCGACTGCCACGGGACCTCTCGCCGAGGCGGCCGGAGACATCGGTGATCGTACTGTCATCGTGCTCGTCCCGGCGACTTCAGTGCTGACGATGACTGTCGATATGCCGATTCGCGGTGGCTCAAGGTTGCTGGCTGCACTGCCGTACGCACTCGAGGAGAATCTCGCAGAAGACGTCGAAAAATTGCATTTCGCTGCCGGCACCCGACGCCAAAGTGGCCAGGTCCCGGTCGCCGTCGTATCGCATCTGCAGATGCGCGATTGGTTGGAGCAGCTAGCGGATGCCGGAATTTCCGCCGCGCAGATTATTGCTGAAATTCATGGATTGGCTAGCATTCCAGGGACGATGAGTCTGCTTGTTGCTGAAGACCAGATTCTATTCAACGATGGTGACGACGTTGAATTCGCCATGCAAGGCGTCAAGCCCAGTGATGTTCTGGCTGTTGCCGGGGCGCTGGACGATGCGAGTGGCTCAAGCGTCAGCGACCCGGACGATGCAATAGCGCCGCGGCATCTGCTGGTGTATTGCGAGCCGGAGGACGAGGAACGTTTCACACACGATTGGAATGCGCTCAGGCAAGAACTTGCGAGTGTGGACATCAATCTTCTGCCTGATGGCATCTTGCCACGCCTGGCAGTGACCGTCGCTGCAGGCCGAGGCATCAATCTGTTGCAGGGCCGCTATGGTGAAAAGACCGGGTTCGCAACCGTTTTTCAACCCTGGCGATACGTGGCAATGCTCCTGCTAACGCTCGGCCTCGTTGGCCTCGGTGGCAAGGCGGTCGACTATTATCGACTTGTGCAGGATGAGGCGGCGCTCAAAGCACAATTTACTTTGGAATATCGCGAGATCCGTCCGGGCGACACTCGTGAAATAGTGGATCCGATCGGCACGGTGAACTCGATCCGCCGCAGTCTTGGCGGGCCGACGGCATCACAGGTATTCCTGCCATCTTTGCTAGCGCTTGGCCGGGCGTTGCAACAGCATTCAACTGCCGAAATCGAGGCGATTAGTTATCGCGCCGGAGTCATCGATGTGCGACTGACGGCACCCGACGTCGCAACACTCGATAGCATCCAGAAATTGGTCAGCGAGTCGGGGCGATTCAGTGCGTCGATTCAGTCAACTGACCAGGTTGGCGACAGGATCAGTAGTCGTATTCAGATCCGGGAAGCAGGCGCATGATGGACTGGTTCGAATCGCTGGAGTCAAGGGAACGACTGTTCGTGACCGTCGGTGCCGCTGTCGTTGCCGTCGCGCTATTTTACGCCCTGGTCTGGGTGCCGCTCGATAAAGGTCATACTACCTTGCTAGCCAATGTCGCTAACTGGGAGCGTTCTCTTGCGGAGTTGCGACCGCTCAAGGGTTTACAGAGTGCATCTGGCAATGCTACTCAGACACAGCGCCCTGGAACTCAACAGACACCGGTCGTCATCGTCGATCAGACACTGCGTGCCCGAGGTCTTGACAGGTCATTGAAACGCAGTCAGCCAACCACCAGGAACGGCATTCGCGTCGAATTCGAGAGTGTTCCATTCGACGATCTCGTGCTGTGGCTGGGCGATTTGAGTAGCCAATACGCAATGCATGTCGCGTCCGGAAGCCTGTCCACTGCGAGCCGTGCGGGACCGGGCCTGATCAATGCAACGCTGACGCTCGAGCGCCTGCCCTGATGCAAGCTCGTTTGCGCCTTGTACTCCTGGGCGTTCTAACGCTTGTCTTCGGGCTCATCATTTTCTTTCCCGCGCGTGTTGCCTATCACTGGTTTGCTCCTCCCGTGTTAAGACTTGGTGGTATTGAAGGCACGGTGTGGAATGGCAGCGCCCGCGAAGTTTTGGTCAATGGCGTCTACTTAAGCGATCTTCATTGGCGCAACCGACCGCTGCAACTTTTGAGCGGTAAATTGGGCTACGCAATCGAGGCAAACCCCGTACCAGGATTCGTCGAAGGAAATGTTGCCATTGGCGTCACCGGATCCCTAACGGTGACCGATCTTGTCGGGTCGCTGTCCCTGGAGTCCTTGCAACAGGCGATCGGCGTTCCCGGCTTGCGTGGCAATCTCAGCATAAAGATAGAGCATCTGCGCCTGGAAGATGGCTTGCCGGTCGTCGCTATCGGCACAATAGAGGTCGCAGATCTCCTTGCTCCGATCGTGCATCGAGCCTCGATTGGCGGCTACAAGGTGGACTTTCTTACTCAGGACGCGGGAATCATGGCCAGTGTCGAGGACACCGATGGTATCGTCGATCTGGCCGGTAGCCTGGCTTTGTCGAGTGATCGAACTTACTCATTTGTCGCACTTATCGCTGTAAAAGCCTCTACTCCGGCAGACATTCGGCAGCAACTGCATTTCCTGGGCTCCGCCAATGATCGAGGCCAATACGAACTCCGCCTCGAAGGACAGCTGTAGGCGCCCGCCGCGCTCGCGATCATCCCGGTATCTGAACGGCGGCCCCGTACGGGCGCGCCACCGGGTATTTGCTCGATGTCTGAACGGCGGCCCCGACACGGCAGCTCCTCTCGCTCAATGTCGCTTCGACGTCCCTGTCTCGCTCCAATCCGCGAATCCTCGCTCTCGCTGTCCCTGCTCCGCTCGGCTTCGACGACGCTCGACGAGCCACCGTATCGTGGCCGCCCTGCTCGGCAGGGGCACGGAATCGGTGTGTTTGCTCGCGCGTCGTCCGGAGCGCTGCGACGCAGGACGCCCAAGCAAGCGGAGGCCGATGCGAGCGAGGCAGGACGCCGAGCGAGGTTAAGCGCGAGCAAATACCCGGGATCGTGCCCGTACGGTGGGATCGCCCGCACGGCGAGCTCTTACAACGTGACTTCGACGAACTCCTGCAGCAGCGGAAAGTACAGGGCGCAGCGTACCGGTGCGCCCGAATAGTTTTGGTAAAACTCCGCGTATTTGCTCAGTTGCGGCCGATAGCGATCGGACTCCGCCTCGAGAAAGCTCTCGAGGTCGCCGCCTTCATGCGAACTGATTTTGTAATCGACAATCCAATGCGTACCGTCTTCGTCAATTCTGACGCGGTCAAGTACGACAGACTCCATACGACCCTCATAAACGCCAGTCAATTTAAGTTCGGCGTAACCCTCACCCTCGAGCAGCCACCGGCCCTTATCATCGTCAAGGACGCCGATTAGCGCTTTTTCCACACGCTGTGTGACGGCTTCGATCGATTCGTCGCCAACACCCATCTCGCGTAGCCAGCGCGCACTCACTATGCGCATCGATGCGAGAGTGTCGTGGCTTAGATCCACTCGTTCATCGGCCACCATTTGCAACCAGCGATGCACGACGGTGCCGGCCACGCGTGCGTCCGTGCCCACCCAGTAAAATTCGACAGTGCGATTCTCTTCAATAGTGCCAGGCAGTTCACTCATGCCAGGCAATGCTTCGATCTCGGGCAGTGACCACGGAGATTCGAATCTTCGCAGCTCAGGACGTAACCACAACTTGCGATCTTCGCCATTCGATACTGGCGCATCTGGCTGAAACGCCTGCTCGAAATCAGCAGAGACCGATGGCCACAGCAGATTCAACAAACTTCGTGCAAGGGCCGGTCGATATTTTTGACCATCAGCTGCCAGTTCGACGTGGCCCAGCAAGTGCAGTGTGTGTCGCGCCCGCGTACATGCCACATACAGCAAGCGGCCCAGCTCATGCCGATTTTTGCCGGACTCGATCTTTTCGATGAAGCGATGCACCGGATCGTTTTCAACCTCTGCCCTCGGGCCGACCGGGCTGATGACTTTTTCGTCCGCACCGTGCTCGCCGGGTATGTCAAACCAGTTCAGGACTGCTCGCTCGTATCGGCCCGGCGACCGTCCGAGCCCATACAGCAACACATGATCAAATTGCAGGCCCTTGGCACGATGCATCGTCATAACCTGCACTCGTGCCTGCACATTGCTCGATACATGCTCGAAATCGAGAGCATCCTCCAGAACCGCGACATCGGGTAAAGAGCCGGCGACTTCCAGTCCTTCGATGACATCCAGGAAGCGATACACGTTTTCCACAGCGTGATGGTCGTCGAGTATTGCCGGACCGCCGAGCGTCAGCCAGGTTTCTTCAACACGATCACGCAATGTGTGGATACGAGTCGATGATTTGACCTGCAGAATCCTGGCACGAAACTCGGCGACGGCCTGACTGCCGTAATCGCTCAAATTGATGAGCTGGCCGTCCATGCTCAATAATTCCCAGACGGTCGCGTTCGGCTCACCCGCAACGAGCGCGTGCAAATCGCTCCAGTCCAGTCCCACCCAGGGCGATCGCAGCAAGGCCAGCCACGCCAGGCGATCGCCCGGGTGAACGAGCGTGCGCGTGAGTGCCAATATGTCGATAATCTCAGGCAGATCGGTCAGCCGGTCAATTTCCACGGCGCGATAGGCTATGCCGGCTTCGCGTAGACGGGCGAGCAAAGCTTGTACATGGGTTCGGCTGCGAACGAGTACGGCCATGTCACCCTCGGCGTACTCGTCGAGCGTTTCCCGAATGATTCGACAACCCGCGATCGCCTCGGCAGCTGGGCTGCTGCCGAACAGCGGGTGCACGACACAACGTCCCTGCCCTTTTAGTTTCTCTACGGAAACTGCGGCCGAATATGAAACGGCGCTTTGGCGCGATTCGTCATGGGCAGGAAGCACATGCGGAAAAACGTCGTTGAACCAATTCACCAGATGCTCGCCCGAACGAAAATTTCGGCGCAAGGTCAGCGAATGCAAATTCACGTTGCCGATGCCAGCGTGCTTTGCGAGCAGAAATTGACCCACTTCGGCATTGCGAAAGCGGTAAATTGACTGCATCGGATCGCCGACGCAAAACAGGGTCCGACCGTCACCCTCTTCCCAGCCCCCGGTCAATGCTTCGAGCATTCGGTACTGAGCGCTCGACGTATCCTGCATTTCGTCAATTAGCAGGTGCCGCAGCTGATAGTCGAGTAACAGGGCAACATCGCCGGGACTATCAGCGGTGCCAAGCGCGTCGCCAGCAGCCATCGCCACTTCGACGTAGTCGGTCACGCTGTTCTCGCTGAATAATCGCTTGAGTTCAGTGGCTGCCAACGGCAATAGCCGGAACAGGGCCAGGAGTACGCGCCACTGCTCGTCGCGGTAGCGCACCGGCGGGAGAATGCGTACGTCGTGCAGCAATTCACAAAATGTTTGTTGGCCGTGGAGAGACTTCAGCAGCTCAGTCATAGACTGCTTTTGTCCATCATCACCGACCGGAAATCCTTGGCCCTTGGTGATTCTTTGACGCGGCTGCCCCTGCCGCGTCAACAGCAATTCGGCCAGACCCAGCCACTGGGGCATGTCCCTGACGTCCGGATTGGGCATGGCTGGCCGATTGTGTAATGCGCCGATCGGGTTCTGGTCGTCGCCCGACTCGCGCAATCGGGCCGCGGCATAATTGGTAAGTTCGACCATCGAACTCGCAGAATCGGCTGGCAGCGCAGCGTTGGTGCGCTCGAGATGTTCGGTGACTGCGCCTTCGAGATTGGCTTCGAGCCTGGTGCGCAGCTGACGTTCTTTTCCATGTTCGACTGTGCCGCCGCCAATGAATGGCAACCATTGATCTCTGGCCGCAAGCATTCGAGCAAGGTAGCTGACATAGAGCGATGTATTGTTGTCGACGTGCAGCAATACTTGCTCAGTAGCCTCGTGCATTGGACCGCTTTCGAGCAATTGATCCAGGGTCAGAGTCGCCGCATCGCGATACAGAATTTGCATTTCGGCATCAGCGACAATAGCGCTGCCGGCCGCCCCACCTGTCGATGTCAAGGGTTGCGAGCGCGCGATTGAAGCATTCAAGGAATCGAGAGTCTGGATGCGCATGCGTCGTGGATTGGTGATGAGATTCCAGTGCAGTTGCCGATCGCGCTGCAAGACCGAAAGCGCAGCGGCGGCCGTAGTTGCTTCATGCAACTCTTTGGGGACCTCATCGCGCTGTGCTCGCTGCAACGCATGCAATACACGCAGTTGCATTTCAGCTGCCGCTTTGCGTGTGAACGTGATCGCCAGAACTTCCTCCGGACTTTCTACCGTCGTGAGCAGTTTCAGGTAACGCTGAATTAAGAGCTCGGTCTTGCCCGATCCGGCGGGAGCCTGAACGATGAATGAGCGCGTGACGTCGAGCGCTGCAACACGCGCGGCCTCATCATCGAGCAGTAATTGCGTGTCAGGCGTCACGACGGAGCTCCCCAATTCGACTCAGCAGGCTCAGCGGTCTCGCGTCCTTAGTCGTCTGCCATGCATTGATTCGGACATCGCCATTCCGGATCTCTCCCGCCGCATTCCTGACCCGCTCCAGCCATCTCGGGAGCGCTGCATCCCAATCCAAATCGGGCGTGAACGTCCTGCCGACCGCATCGATCGCGATATTGCGTGTGTCGATATTGACCAGTCCAATTCCCGCGATCGGATCCGAAATAGCGCAGGCGTAGGTAAGCAGTTGCATTTCTTTGGGGTCGCCATTGCGATCGAGCAGGCGCTTCGGTGCGCCGGTCTTGTAATCCAAAACGACCACCTGGCCACCATCAACACGATCGACGCGGTCATAGCGCAAGTGCAACCGTATGCCATTGATTTCGGCATCAACAGCATTCTCGACACTTGCAATCTCGAATGTCTCTCGAGCAGCATCCATTGCGATGACGCCTTTGAGAAGTTCGCCGACACGTCGACGCTCGAGCATCAACAGGTATTGCAATACCGGATCCGCGTTGCGCTCCAGTTGGTGAAAAGACGCTGCCACTGCGGATTGCACACGGTCATTGATGTCCTTCTCGTTCCAACCGGCTATGGCGTGGCTGTCTGGCAAGTCTGTGTACAAACGATGCAGTGCGCTGTGTATCAGGTTTCCGCGGATGCCTGGTGCAAGACCCGCCGTGATTGCGGAGAGCGCTCGTACTCCGAGCCGGCCGAAAACGAATGCCGAAAAAGGATCCGTAAGCTGCCGTTGTATCGTCGCCGCCCCGCCGGCAATCGTCTCATCGTCGCTTACCGGTGGCACCGGATCTGATGTCACCGTCGCCACAGTCGCCGCGTTCACCCATTGCGATGCGTGCCAAAGCGGATCCTCCGGACCGGCTGTTGCCTCAATATCGAACTCAGCGAGCAATGCAGTGACCGTTTGCTCTGCATTATTGTCGGTTCGTGGATAGCTACAGACAGTCTGAGGCGAACTACTGATCAATCGCGAAATTACGCGATGTGCGTAGTCGAGCGTATCCTGCGGATCAGCATCCGGCATGCCGTGACGTCTTTGCAGGTCTCGAGACACCAGTGCCAATGGCCGGCCCGCAGGAGGCCAGTCGCTGGCACTCAGTCCGGCAACCCACAGTTGGTCGAACTGCATACCGGCAGCCTCAAGAGGACCGAGAAGGTGCACCAGTGCGCCCGCGGCTTCGGGTTGAAATACTGTCTCCTTAGCCATCGTAAGCAGTCGGCCCAGAGCTTCCGCGCTGGTCATCGCCGGAGTTACGAGCTCAAGGCGGGCAAGATCATTTAGCAGCTCGCGCCAGCGGTTGATGAGTTGAAATTCGTGGCTGTTCAAGGACCCACTGCCAGGCCAACCCAGCGTGTCGAGCAAAGCGTCGAATAATGCCGCCCAGGCAGAAGGCGAATTGCGTTGCGGCAATCCCGACCGGCAATCACTCAGTGCCCGCAGGCGTTCAAGCCAGTCATTGGCATTGGGTGAATCGCGTCGCCGATTGAGTTCAGCAAGCAACATTGCGGGCGACCAAAGGCGGTCGGGCGACTGCCGCAGGCGCAATTCAAGTCGACTGCGGCCGTCGTCGCCCGATTGACCGAGCATGGGTGACCGCAGCAACAGGCTGACTTCGGAGGTCGAAAGATCCTTGCACAACCAGCGCAGCGCGAGAGTGGCAATCGAAATTGCGGGATACGCCGCCAGGTTTCTTCCATAGGATACATTGACAACACCGTCATATCGCGCGTCCCCACATTGCCAGCCAGGCAACAAGCCCTCCTTGAGAAGGCGTGCATAGCGAGGTGCATCCTGTTCAAGACCGGGCACAATTATGGCGATGCACTGCTCACCGGATTGATCGAGTTTGCTCCTCGCCCAGGCACCGGCCGCGCGCAATTCCGCATCCGTGTTCTCATACCGATGTAAGATGCCGGAGCCTGGTGCCTGTGTATTCGATGCAATCACGACATCGCAACCGGCGTTTCTGAGCACGTCGAGCAGCAAATCGACCTGGGGAACAATTCGATCAAAACCGGCAAGCGTGACTTTAGGTGGAACTGCCACGCTATGCTCATGCATCAGTTGTACAAGCAATCGCGGCAGTCCCGCCGCATCGATCCAGTTTTCACGATCGAGAATTGACTGGTAATTTCGCGCCACTTGCACAAACAACCTCCGGTCCTTGCCTTGTGCGGCCTCGGCACAGTCACCGAGCGGTACCGACCATTCGTGGATTCGTGACCAGGACTCCATCGATTGTCGAGCGAGCAACGCAATGTTGAGTAGCGGGTCATTGACTTCCCGCCGCAGACACCGCTCCCAAAGGATGCGGCTCTGATGGACATTGATGCGCGTAGGCAGCGACTGCGGGTCTTTGCTGGTCGCGATGATTTGCATCAGCCAGTTCGGCCACGACATGATCGAAGGACTGCGCCAGGCGCTCTCGCCTGCTGCGACTTGTTGTGCGCCATATTCAAGCTGCAGCACGCGTGCAAGGCGCCGGCTGGCTGTCAACACATGCGACGAGTCTTGCAGTGCGTCAGTAAGCCAGTCGTACAATCACTTCACTCGTTCGACGTCGATTAGCTTCTCTATATCCTGGTCGGTGTAGTCCAGCCACTCGGTCAAAATTTCGTTCGTGTGCTGTCCCAAAGTCGGAGGAGCCAAACGGTAGCTGACAGGCGTCTGTGAGAATCGAACCGGATTCGCTACGGTCGGCAACGCATCGTGCATCGGGTGAACCATGGTTTGCACCAGGCCACGTTCCTCTGCGTAGGCACCCGTTAGTACCTCATCGATCGTGTTTATCGGTCCACACGGCACGTCCGCATCGCCTAATGCTTTGAGCCACTGTGCGGTATTGCGTGTTCGAAACACGGTGGCGAGGATGTCGACGAGGGTGTCACGGAACTCGATTCGCTTTGAATTGTCCTGGAAACGCGTGTCCGTGGCCAATTCGGGTTGGCCAATACATTTCGCGAAGCGGACAAATTGTCGATCGTTGCCGATGGCAAGTATCAGGAAACCATTGCACGTCTCAAATGCCTGGTATGGCACCAAATTAGGATGCGCCGTGCCACGACGCACAGGCGTTTCGCCGCCAATCAGGAAATTCATCGCCTGGTTTGCAAGCCAGGCGGCCTGGCTGTCGTACAAGGACAGATCAATATGCTGCCCCAGCCCGGTCTTTGAGCGTTGGTGAATCGCCGCCAAAATCGCGGTCGTGGCATACATGCCGGCCATAATGTCCGACACGGCGACGCCAACTTTTTGTGGGCTGCCACCCTCGCAGTCCGGTGTTCCCGTGATGCTCATCAATCCCGCCGATGCCTGGATCATTGCGTCGTAGCCCGGTTCGCTCGACCGGGAACTCCGCTGACCGTAAGCGGATATGGAGCAGTAAATCAGGGCTGGATTCAATTGCAGAAGATCTTCGGCACCGAGCCCGTAACCTGGCAGCGTGCCCACCCGATAATTTTCGATCAAGACATCAGCTTTTTTCGCAAGCGCCCGAATGAGGTCCTGGCCATCAAGGTCTGTCAGGTCAACCGTGATGGAGCGTTTGTTGCGATTTGTCGATAGGAAATAGGCGGATTCACAGGCATTTTTTGGGTCCAGCCAGGGTGGGCCCCAATGCCGGGTATCGTCGCCGACGACGGGTCGTTCAACCTTGACGACATCGGCGCCAAAATCACCAAGCAATTGTCCGGCCCATGGGCCGGCCAATACCCGGCTCATGTCCAGAATCCTGATCCCCTCTAGCGCGCCACTCATGAGCCTGTGTCCGACCTATAAAAAATAAAACCCAGCCAGCCTTGCGGCTGGCTGGGCGGGTCCGCACGGAGATTGCGGATTGCGTGACTAAGTCGTACTACCGGGAACCGGTCGACGTCTCAGTCCAGCTCTTCGACCTCGGCGCCTTCCACTTCCTGGGTCGCCGGGGCTTGTGTGAACTCCGGTTCTTTTTTGCCGAACCGGATGAGTAATTCGTCTTCATCCTCTGGAGTCAGCTTTCTAACTGAAGCGATTGTGATTCGCTCGGGTCGAAATCCGTCGTCAACGACAATTTCGCTGAAAGCGGAGCAAATCCGACCTGTCGGGGACACGAATCCGATCTGCCAATTAGATCGTAAGCCAAACGCGCGGCGACTCAATACCACGTGGTATTTGCGCCGGCCTGCCGCTGTGACGATCAGATTGCTGTCGTCCAATACGGCATAGTCTCGGATAGTCCTCTGCGAGATGCAATCTGAACCTCCGAATTTGACCGCATGTTGATCATCTCCGGGCGCCTCATTGCCAGCCGCACATGCTACTAAAATACATGAAATAGTCACAATAAGACTTTGTTTCAAAAGTATTTTAACGTTCATTCCAATCTCCTATTTTTCGAACTCGGCCGCTCAGCTGGAATCCGCTCCGTGACTGTTTCGACCCGCCGATTTGGTATTAAGTTCATGCGTCTTCCGCGACATTCAGTCTTGTACACCGACAATTCCTCATAGACAATAGCGGGCGGTGGGCGTCGCCCGCCTGTTTTGACATTCGAGTATTGGGGAACCATCAGTGGACAAAATCCTGGTCGGCCTGAAACGGGTCGTAGACTTCAATGTGCGCGTTCGCGTCAAGAGCGACGGCACCGGTGTTGACACCGCTGGCGTCAAAATGAGCATCAACCCGTTTGATGAGATCGCGCTCGAGGAAGCATTGCGAATCCGGGAACGCGGTGAGGCCAAGGAGGTTATCGTAATTTCAATAGGCGCCAGCGAATCCCAGCAACAGCTGCGCACGGGACTCGCGATGGGTGCCGATCGCGCCATTTTGATTCAGACCACTGCGGCAGCCGACCCGATTAGTCGTGCGCGAGCCCTGCTTGAAATCGTCAAACGGGAAGAACCCGGACTTGTCTTGCTCGGCAAACAGGCCATCGACAATGATGATAATCAAACCGGGCAAATGCTTGCGGCTCTGTGGGGCCGGCCACAGGCGACCTCGGCGTCCAATTTGGAATTGAACGGCGACACCGCGCGTGTGACGCGCGAGGTCGACATGGGTCTTGAAATACTTGAAGTGGATTTGCCGGCCGTAGTCACGGTTGATCTGCGTCTCAATGAACCGCGCTACGTCAAGTTGCCCGATATCATGAAAGCAAAGAAGAAGCCGCTGGACGAAATACCGATGGCTGACTTGGGAGTCGAAGCGAGCCCGGGAATTGAAGAAATATTGTTTGAGCCTCCTGAGCAACGTCAAAAAGGCGTCATCGTGGATGATGTCGCTGGCCTTATTTCCGCACTCAAAGACAAAGGATTACTGTAATGGCGAAGATTCTGATAGTGGCGGAACATGATGGGCAAACACTCAATCCAAGCACCGCGAAAGTTGTCGCTTGCGCCGCGGAAATCGATGGAGCCGAACTGGATGTCGTTGTTTTTTCTGATTCTGCATCGGACGTTGCAACGCAAGCCGCCAAGCTTGATTCCATCAGCCGAGTCCTGACTGTCGAGAGTGCTTCGAGCAAGAACTCACTGGCGGCGATGATTGCGCCGCAAATCGTGGCGTTGGCGGATGGCTACAGCTACTTGTTCGGCCCATCAACGACGTTCGGCAAGGACCTGATGCCGCGGGTCGCTGCGCTGCTCGGTGTTAACCAGATTAGCGACATCATGAGCGTTGAGGGACCTCATACATTCAAGCGACCGATTTATGCAGGTAACGTTGTGTTGACCGTCAAAGCACCTGCCGATAAACCTGTCGTCGCCACCGTGCGAACGGCTTCCTACCAGGCAGTTGGCAGCGATAATTCAGCGGCTGTCGAAAATATTGAATGCACGGTGGAGCTGCCAACGCACACGCGATTCGTCGAGTTGAAATCGGGTTCATCCGACAGGCCCGATTTACAGACTGCAGCAAGAGTCGTGTCGGGCGGCCGCGCGCTTGGCAGCACGGAGAATTTTGATATTATTTTTGCCCTCGCCGACAAGCTCGGTGCAGGCGTTGGAGCGTCACGAGCCGCTGTTGACGCTGGATACGTCCCCAACGAGATGCAGGTGGGCCAGACGGGCAAAATAATTGCACCGGCCCTGTACGTGGCGATCGGCATATCCGGTGCAATTCAGCACCTGACGGGCATCAAGGACGCGGGCACGATTGTCGCCATCAACAAGGACGGCGAAGCACCGATCTTCGAGGTGGCCGACATTGGCCTCGTCGGCGACCTGTTCACACTCGTACCTGAATTTACGGCAGCGTTGGAATGAGCTGTTAAAGGTTTTCGAGGATAGCCTCGGCCTTGCTGACCTCGAACTGCCCGGCTGCTTCGATAGCAACGTGAGTGGCAACGCCGTCATCGACAATCAGCGCGAATCGCTGCCCGCGCATGCCCATACCGAAACCCGACGCATCCAGCTCAAGTTCGAGCGCCCGTGCATAGTCACCGTTGCCGTCGGCGAGCATGATGACCTTGTCGCCGACGTCACGATCTTTACCCCAGGCGTGCATGACGAAGACGTCGTTGACGGCCATGCAGGCAATCGTGTCGACGCCCTTGGCGGCCAGAGCGTCGGCCTGATCAACAAATCCTGGCAGGTGATTTATCGAACAAGTCGGAGTAAATGCGCCCGGCACAGATATCAGGACCACTTTTTTTCCTGAAAACAATTCGTCAGTGGATAATTCGCCTGGGCCGGAATCTGTCATGATACTGAAGCTACCCGAAGGCATTTTTTCGCCCGTCTGTACCGTCATCGTGTTTCTCCTCGAGCGATTGGAATTAGTAATCGTTATCGCCAACATGGACGACCAGGCCATCGAGTTCTTCCTTGACCTCAATCTGACAAGTCAGGCGGCTGTTTGATTTTCGCTCATACGCGGCATCGAGCATACTGTCTTCCATGTCGTCCATTGCCGGGATGCGATCCATCCATGCTTCGTCAATATAACTGTGACAGGTTGCGCACGCGCATGCCCCGCCACACTCCGCGATAATACCTTCAATATCATGATTGATCGCGCCTTCCATGACCGAATAACCGGTTTCGACGTCGACTTCGTGGCGTGTACCGTCCTGTGTGATATAGATGATTTTCGGCATTGGATTGGCTAATTAGGTTCCAGCGGTGCGCACATCTGGAACGATGATGACCAGTCAGGCATCGTTCCGATTTGGTTCAGGGTGTGGGTCTCGCAAGGGCCAGGCTAATACGTTCGGGTACTCCTCGCACGCTTGTCCGCGAGTTCCTGGCGTTTCTTGCGAGCGGCCTCCTCAGCCATGCGAATCTGCTTGTTCCTCGCAATATCAGCGTTGATAACACTGATCCATTGGTTCGCCGTCCGTTTGGAACGTGATGTACGTGATGCGACGCGGAAAGATTTGATTGCCGATGTATATTGTCGCAAGTTATACAAGCACATACCGAGAGAAATCTGGGCGTAATCGATACTCTTGAGTTTGCCTTTGCGCAAAGCTGTACGCACGGAAGTCGCACAGTCGGAATACTGACTAGTATTCAGGTAGGCATTGCCCAGACGCAGATCCAGCTCCCCGTCATCAGTGAGTTGCGCCGCCGCAGTGAGTGCAGGTATGGATTTTTCGTCTTCCATTGCGAGCGTCCATGCCTGCGACAAAAGGCGATAGTTCTTTGCATTCTTGGCTACTCGACCGGCGGCCATTTCCTTTTCAATCAGTTTCGCAGCCGCATAAGGCACTTCACGCTGCAAGAAAAGCTGTGCCATCGTCACAAGCTCAGATTCTTTTCCCAGCATTCCCTGTGTGTGTGCTGCACCGTAGGCATTGATCAAATTATTGTCCTCACCGAGTTCCGTGAATGCGCCGGCCAGTGAAAACCAGTAATTCTTCTTGGGCCAGGATTCCAGCAGAATTTTCTGAATGTCGCGCACCTTGTAATAATTTTCATCCGAAAAATATGCGAAGTTCAGCAATACATACCAATCCTCTTTAACCGGCCTCGAACGATTTCTTGCGACCTGCATTGCATTTTCGATTGGCTTGATCATCTCCTTGTAACGCTTTACCTGGTACAGGTTTTGCGCTTTTAAAATGAAGGGTTCCGGTGCCGGGTTAGTCTCCAGCAAAAACCACTTGTCCAGCGTCGTCAACGCCCTGCTGTACTGCTCCTCCATCGTGAAAAGCTGGGCGAGCGTATACGTGGTCGATTTCCTAGTCTGCTCTTCGAGAGTCTCGATCCTCAGCATGAGCTCATAGATGCGAATCGCGTTGTCTATGTCGTCCATGTTGTAGTAAACAAAGCCGATGTAGTTGAGTACGTTGGCCTGCTCATACTCGGTCAGCTTGTCGGGATTGTAGAGGTTTTCCAGCAGCCTCAGCGCCCCCGCATAGTCTTTCTCATCGACCTTTTCCTGGGCTTTCGTAATCTTGTCATAGACCGCTTTGCTGACAGCCTGAGCCTGCCTTGTTTTTTGCACCGGGCGTTGGTCATCCTTTTTCTGCGCAGCGGTGGCGGTTGTCATTGCCAGCGCACCGGAAATCAGTGCAACGCAAACTGTAAGAGATAATCGAATCTTGCTATGCATTTCGGAGCCTATCCTTTTCGATCTTTGTGATCCCGCCAGGGCGTCTAATCTTCGATCCTGAACGTAATTCGAGTCTTGACGCCCACAACGTCAACCGGGATGCCATCGACCACGCGCGGCTTGTACTTGAATTTCAATACGGCCCGCGTTGCTGCACGTTCAAACAAACTACTCGTTGAGTATAAAATGATCGCGTCCCGAACCGTGCCAGTGAGCGTTACCGTAAATGAGAGATCAACGTAGCCTTCGAGACCGCGCGACAGTGCTCGAGCAGGATATACGGGTGCAACGCGCACGATCGGCAGATAGTCTCCCTCGGCGATGTTCATGCCTCCGGGGCCGCCGATATCCATCTGCGTCGCGATGGTTGGTGGTCGAATGTTGATGGTTGGAGCATTCGGATCGATGTTGTCCAGGTCCTGAGGGGGTATTTCAGGAGGAGTGTCCGGCGGTGGTGGTGGCTTTTCGGGAGTGAAGTCCTCGATGTTGAGCGATTCGTTACGCTTTATACGTACAAAATCCAGTTGATGTCGAGTTCTTTCCTTGGTTATTGCCGATTCTCCGTGTTCGATCAGCAGCTGCATGATAAACAGCAGGCTTAGCGTAATAACGGTGCCGAGCAAAATGGAAAACGCGTAACGGCCTATCATGATTCAGATCTCCTCAGTGCTTACTGCCGCCAGGTGTTGCTTAGGGCTCGAGTGCCGATATAGCGACATTTTTGACGCCTGCATGTTTCGCGGCTTGCATTACGATCGTGAGCGCTTCATTCGTCGAATCCCGATCGGCCTGGATGACGATCGAGCCTTTTGGATTCTCAAGGTGCAAGCGCTCGATACTCGATCGAACTGCTCGTGGGTCAACGAGTTTCTTGTCGATCCAGATTTCATCATTCGAACTGATCGCAATGAGCATGTTGGCATCTTGCTGCCTTTCCAGGGAGGCCGCCAGTGGTCGGTTGACGTCGATACCGGCTTCCTTGACAAACGATGCGGTCACAATGAAGAAAATGAGCATGATGAACACGACGTCCAGCATCGGCGTCAGGTTGATCTCATTGTCATCCTCGTCGCCGCCCATCGCACCTTGATTATTACGCATTGTTTGATCCTGTTTTGATCACTGCCGGGTCCGCGTGTCGGACCTCGCTCAGCTATTATCGTCCGCGATTGAGATATTGTATACGCCAGCAAGCCGGGCGGCATCCATTATGGTTACGAGCATCTTGTTGGTCGAGCGCTTGTTGGGCTGAATAACGACCGACCCACTCGGATTCTCGGCGTGCAGGCGCTCGATATTTGCACGTACGGCGCGCGGATCGATCATGCGTCGATCGATCCAGATCTCGTCATTGGCGTTGATCCTGATCAGGATATTCGTATTTTCCACCGGCTCGTTCGAAATCGGCGCGTCCGGACGATTGACGTCGATCCCCGCCTCCTTGATGAAGGATGCGGTCACGATAAAAAAGATGAGCATGATGAAGACGACGTCCAGCATGGGCGTGAGGTTGATTTCGCTTTCTTCCATTTCCGAAGCCAATGCCCAGTGATGCTTGCGCATAATCTATTCCTCAGTGATCCATCGTGAGTGAATCCTCAAGGAACTCAACCTCACGCGCCGCGCGGCGGGTCAGTATCGTGACCAGCAGAACCCCCGAAAGGGCTCCTACCATGCCTGCCATGGTGGGCACCGTGGCCTGGGACACGCCTCCGGCCATGGCTCGAACATTGCCCGAACCCGATGTGGCCATCACCTCGAATACCTTGATCATGCCGGTAACGGTACCCATCAGTCCGAGCAAGGGGCACAGCGCGACCAGCGTTTGAATCATCGAAATGAATTGGTAGGTCGCATCGCTGAAACGCGAAATCATCAGCTCGCGGATCTGATGCGCATTCCAGGAGCGTCTTTCGGTCCGCGACTCCCACTGGTCGTGTATTTTCCTCGACATGGCCTTCATGTCGGTGCGGAAATACAATAACCGCTCGACGATGAGAGCCCACATGATGAAGATCGCGACCGCTATCCACCGCAGTACCGGGCCACCCAGTTCCATGAAGTCCCGAATAGCCTCAAAGCTGTCAGCTAGCCAATGCATAACTTCTCCTTAAGGGCAATCAACCGCTGCGCTCAGAATGCTGAGCCACGAGGCCCGCACTCTGTGACTGGAGAATGTTGATGATTTTTCGACTCTGGCCACTGACAAGGGTGTGAATGAGAACCATCGGAATGGCGACCACGAGACCCAGTACCGTGGTCATCAACGCTTGCGAGATGCCGCCGGCCATCATTTTCGGATCGCCCGCGCCATACAGCGTGATGACCTGGAAAGTTTTGATCATGCCTGTCACCGTACCGAGAAGACCCATTAACGGTGCCACGACCGAAATCACCTTGATGAACAGCAGGCCCTTGGTCAGACCTGGCATTTCCTTCAGAGCTGCCTCGCTGAGCTTGAGCTCTATGGTTTCAGTATCGGCGTTTCGATTGCTTTCGTAGGCTGCCAGTACACGACCGAGCGGATTATCCGTACTTGCAGTGTCACGTTTGAGTTGTGCGGCGACCTTGCGTCCATCACTGGACAGACCGATCCAACGCCAGATTGCGATCATCAGGCCGATTATACCGAGTGAAATGATGCAATAGCCGACTATACCGCCCTGATGGATGCGATCCACCACGGTCGGTGATTCGACCAGCAGCGCCAGTATGCCGCCACGTGTCACATCGATGCCGAAAGTGACATAGCCATCGGTGGCGTCGATCATATCGGCACCCGAATTTGTATAACGACTTTGTTCTGGTTGCCGCTGCAATTCGCTGATATTTCCAGAGCCACTTTCATAGATCAGGTAACCATCGTCGAACGCAAGATTGAATGCACCGACACGAACGATTTCGAGCTCTACCTGATCGCCATTCGCCAGCGTTACGATGTGGTTGAAGCGAACGATCATGCCCGATTCTGTGATTTCACGTTGCAGTTCAAACCAAAGGCGTTCTATATCCTCGATCGATGCAAGTGTGTTGGCGCCCGCCATCTTGTTGCCAAGCTCGACGAGGAATGTTCCGCGATCCGGGTAGTGGATGTTTGTCAGAGAATTGTTAAAGCGTGCCTGAGCGTCACCGGCCACCGTTTGCAGGACGCCGAAGAGTTCTTTCAAGGCGCCCAGACGCTCGTCAAGCGCCGCCCGTGCTGCGACGATTTTCGTCTGGTTGTTCTTAAACAGATTCTCGAGTCGAGAGCTCTCGTTTTCCTGTCGCGTACGCTCGGCACGCGCCCGATTCAACAACTGCTGCTGCTGATTTCGTTGTTGCGAGAATTGTGCCTCGCGCTGTCGTGCCTCTCGCGATTCGCGGGCTTGGCCCTGTTCGATCAATCGCAGGAGTTCGCCCATGCTTGCAGCATCTTGCTGCGCGCTGGCTGTACCCATGGAAAGACATAGCAGCCCGGCCACAATAATGGTTGTTATACGTTTCATTTATGAAGCCCCCGCAGATGTTGCCGAATGTACCGGAATCAGAATCAATTCCGGGGCAATCAGCTGTTTGGCCATGCGCAAGCCCTTGCGTACTTCGTTCCTGGCCGAACTGTCAAGAACCCAATCGTTTGCATCAGTGTCCCAGCGACCCGTAACTTTGGTGTCATCGGACTGGAAATACAGTCCAACGCGACCGATTCGCAACATGTTGTAGTCTCGTGTTGAGCCATCGGGTAGCGAGATCGATTGTCGGTACCATTCTGAGGACGAGCCATAGTCATTCTCAATCTGGTACGCCTCCATCACCTTGCGAAACTTCTCAGCAACGCTGACGTCCGGGCGTTCCATGATGCCTGAGAGCAGATTGACGCGATCTGTCCGCTCCTGCAGCAGGAACGGCACATCCAGTTTTACCGACTGCTCCAGACCGTCAATCATGCGCTCCATCATTGGAAAAATCTGACGATTGATGACATCAACCTGGTCCATCGACAACGAGATGTCCTCGAGTACCGAGGCCTGTCCGTTAGTCTGTGCCACCATCAAGCGGTTGTAGACTTTGAGGCCATCAATTTCTTTATTAATCGCCCGGTACTGGTCTTCCAGCGAACGCGTGCGCTCAACAATACCGTTGATACGTTCTTGTGATTGCTGCGCCAGATCTAGTCGACGATCTTCAGCCTGCAAAACCTGGTCGACAGACTGGGCGAATACGCTGCCGGATACTGCGATTACCGATGTTGCAATTAATACAACGGTTACACACCGACTGCTGCTAATGCACCGTTTCATGAACGCTCCTTAATTTAAGGTCGAATGTTGTGAATTTGTTGTTTTCAGAGAGGGATGCAAGGTACCCGTTGAAAACATGCAAATGGATACTCAGAAAACGCAGATTGCTGCTCTGCTTGCACATGCGGCCCTCTCCAAATCGCCGCGGCGATGAATTTTAGTGGACCCTCACAGCCTCTCTGTTTAAGTTTTCGGCTCTCCGCACCATTTCGGCCGCGGCATCCCCGCCGTTATTATTTGTCTAATTATTTCGGGTCCCTTACAGTACCCGCAGCGAAGAATAACACATGCTTGGCGATACGCCAGCCCATGATCCATATGAGATTTGCGGGTTCCTACACCGTCAGAAAAGACGTTATCGGCGTTGTTTTCGGTGTAAATTGGTAACACAAGTAACTGATAAATCGACGGTTGACATAGTCACCATGTTGCAACATGATCATCGGTTATGACGCTATTGCCAAAATACCTGTTTACCGACGTCGTGACGCACGACCTTTTGCTGAATCTGCCAGGACTGCTGCTTCTTGGGAGGCAGGGCGGGTAGCGCGTATCCAGGCAAAGGCAATCGCAACCCCGCATCCGCTCCGGATCGTGGGGTTTTTTTTGATTTCGAGGGATCACACCATGCAAATTTATTCTGAATCAGATGTCGACACGGATTACCTGAGTGACAAACAGGTCACGATTCTTGGCTACGGCAGCCAGGGCCGCGCCCATGCACTGAATCTCAGAGACAGCGGCTTTGATGTCGTAATGGGCCTGCGTCCTGATGGCGCCAGCTGGGCCAAGGCGACGGCCGATGGTTTGGTCGTCAAGGACCCTGCCAGTGCCGTGCAAAATGCTGCCATCATCGCGTTCCTGATACCCGACATGGTGCAGAAAAGCTTGTATGAGGCTGTTTTACCGAACATCGCTCAGCGCGCGACGCTGTTGTTTGCACACGGCTTCGCCGTGCACTTCAAACAGGTGCAGCCGCGCGAAGATCTGAATGTCGTCCTGATCGCACCGAAAGGTCCGGGCGGCCTCGTCCGCCGGCAATATGAAGAGGGTCACGGCGTGCCCTGTCTCGTCGCCGTCCAGCAAGACACGACCGGCGACGCCCTCACGCTCGCCCTCGCCTATGCGGCCGGTATTGGCGGCGTCCGCGCCGGCGTCATCGAAACGACGTTCGCTGAGGAAACCGAAACCGACCTGTTTGGCGAACAGGCGGTTCTTTGCGGTGGCGCGACTGAATTGATCGTTGCAGGATTCGAGACCCTGGTGGAAGCAGGCTATCAACCGGAAGTTGCGTATTACGAGGTCATGCATGAGCTCAAGCTCATCGTCGACCTGTTGCACGAGGGCGGCCTCAAGAAGATGTACAAATTCATTAGTGATACGGCCGCCTGGGGCGACATGATCAGCGGGCCGCGCGTCGTGGACAAGAATTCACGCGCAACCATGAAAGCAATCCTGGATGAAATTCAGGACGGTACGTTCGCGAAGAACTGGATTGCAGAAAGCGATGCCGGCATGCCGAATTTTCGGCGCATGCTGGAAGAGGATCTGCAACACCCGATCGAAAAGGTTGGTGCAGAGCTACGTGGCCGCATGGATTGGCTCGACGGTTAGAATGGAATAACTCTACAGCGATGGGTGGCAACACGAGGATTTGAGGAATGTCAGACAGTTCAGCCGGCGACAGGATACGTATTTTCGACACAACGTTGCGCGACGGGGAACAGGCCCCGGGCTGCAGCATGATTCTGCCAGAGAAGCTCCGTGTGGCCAAGGCGCTTGCGGATCTCAATGTCGACATCATCGAGGCGGGGTTTCCGGCAGCTTCGCCGGGCGACTTTGAATCTGTAAAAGCAATCGCTGACGCTGATTTCGGTCCGGTTATTTGCGGCCTGGCCCGTTGTAATCCAGCGGACATTGAGAAGGTACACGCGGCAGTCAAAGGGGCCGCAAAGCATCGAATTCATGTGTTCGTCGCGACCAGCGAGATTCATCGAGAGTACAAGCTCAGAATGGCCAAGGAAGAAATCATCAAGAGTGCCGTCAGCGCCGTAACGATGGCCAGGGAGCTGTGTGACGATGTGGAATTTTCACCCGAAGATGCGTCACGCACGGAGTTACCGTACCTGGCCGAGGTGGTGAGTGCGGCCATCGAAGCGGGGGCATCGACCGTCAACATTCCCGATACCGTGGGCTACACGGTCCCCGCCGAATTCGACGAATTGTTTCGCTATCTCAAGGCGCATGTCGCCGGTATCGACGCGATCATTCTGAGCGTGCATTGTCACGACGACCTCGGCATGGCAGTTGCGAACAGCCTCGCTGCCGTGCAGGCTGGCGCCCGCCAGATCGAGTGTACGATTAATGGCATCGGTGAGCGGGCCGGCAATTGCAGCCTCGAAGAGATCGTGATGGCAATAAAGACACGTGCGGAGTTTTTTAAGCTGGAAACCGCTATCGACACCACGCGTTTGTATCCAACATCGCGCCTGGTATCGAATATTACCGGCATGCACGTACCACGTAATAAGGCGATCGTCGGCGAGAACGCGTTCGCACACGAGGCCGGCATTCATCAGCATGGCATGTTGCAACACAGCCTGACGTACGAAATTATGCGACCGGCCGATGTGGGCCTGAGTCGTTCGAACCTCGTTCTCGGCAAGCACAGCGGCCGGCATGCATTTCGCGATCGCGTACGGGAGCTGGGCTTCGACCTCGATGACTTCGAAACGAACCGTGCGTTTGATGAATTCAAGAAACTCGCTGATCGGAAAAAAGACGTTTACGACGGCGACATCGAAGCGATTATCATGCATGTCGATAGTGCGTCAGCTGGGCCATGGTCGATGAAGAAACTGGAAGTGCAGACAAGATCGGATCAACCTGCCACCGCAACTGTGGTTCTGGTCGGCGAAGATGATGCAGAAATCGAAGTTTCGGCCGAAGGCGACGGGCCCATCGCCGCAGCATTTCAATGTCTGGAGCGCGCAACTGGCGTTGCATTGACGCTCAAGAACTTCGAACTGCACAGTGCATCGATCGGACAAGATGCACAGGGCGAGGTCACCGTAACGGTCGAACACGATGGCGACAGCTTCCGCGGTCGTGGCACAAGTGTCGATATCGTGGAGGCTGGCAGTCGCGCCTGCCTCGAAGTAATCAACCAGATTCTGCGGCGGCGCCAGCGAACGGGCAGTGACCCTGACTCCACTGCCCGGTTTTCACGTGCGACGATCTGACCCGTGACAGGTCCAGCGACCCTTTTTGACAAGGTATGGACCGACCATATCGTGACTGCGGAAACGGCCGACACACCGGCTGTACTGTACGTCGATCTGCATCTGATCCACGAAGTGACCACGCCGCAGGCTTTTGCACTGTTGCAGGAAAAAAACCTTGCCGTACGGCGTCCGGACCTGACGCTCGCGACCATGGATCACTCGACACCGACGACGCCGGTTTCAAGTTTCAAGGATCTTGCAATCGTGGGTGAAAGTGCGGCCAATCAGATCGCCCAGATGGAGCGAAACTGCAATGACTTTGGCATCGAACTGCATGGTTTTGGCAGCGACGCACGCGGCATCGTGCATGTCATTGGTCCGGAACTCGGCGCGACTCAACCGGGCAAGACTATCGTTTGTGGCGATAGCCATACGAGTACGCACGGCGCATTCGGCGCCCTCGCCTTTGGGATAGGAACTACTGAAGTTGCCCACGTACTCGCGACGCAATGTCTTTTACAACGCAAGCCGCGAACGCTGGCAATCAATGTCGATGGGCGCTTGCCGGTCGGAGTTGGGGCAAAGGACCTGATCCTTGCGATCATCGGCGAAATTGGTGTCAACGGTGGCACGGGTCATGTCATCGAGTATCGCGGCGATGCGATTTCTGCGATGGAGATGGAAGCGCGCATGACCGTGTGCAACATGTCCATCGAGGCAGGTGCCCGTGCCGGTATGATCGCACCTGACGACACCACGTTCGAGTACCTGCGTGGCCGACCCCGTGTACCGCAGGGCGTAGAGTGGGGTCACGCCGTAACGCGCTGGCGCAGTCTCAAGAGCGATGACGATGCCCGCTTCGACAAGGTCGCGTCAATTTCTGCTGATCATTTGCAGCCGATGGTCACGTTCGGCACGAATCCGGGCATGGTTATCGGTATCAACGAGCCCGTACCTGATGGAGGAAATGATCCGAGTTTCAAAAAGGCGCTTGATTACATGCGAGTCACACCCGGCAAACCGCTCACTGATACCGCTGTTGATGTCGTTTTCGTCGGCAGTTGCGCCAATTCACGGCTCTCCGATCTGCAGCAGGCTGCCGATATTCTCAAAGGACATCGAGTCGCTGACGGCGTCAGAATGCTGGTCGTACCCGGCTCACAATCGATCAAAAAGGCGGCGGAAGCCATCGGTCTCGACCGGGTATTTACCGAGGCCGGTGCCGAGTGGCGCGAGTCAGGCTGCTCGATGTGCATTGGTATGAACGGCGATACCGTGGCTAGCGGTCAGTTGAGCGTCAGCACGAGCAATCGCAATTTTCAGGGTCGCCAGGGCATTGGCGCACGCACCGTGCTTGCAAGTCCGATGACTGCCGCAGCCTCTGCAATAACGGGTCGTGTCACCGATCCGCGGACTTTCCTGTAAAGGGACATCGACGATGCGAGCCATCAAGCACATTCGCGCGCGAACCGTCGTTCTTGACGCCCGGGACATCGACACGGACCAGATCATTCCGGCGCGTTTCCTGACGGCGACGTCACGCGAAGGATTTGGCAAGAACCTGTTTCATGATCTTCGTTTCCACGGAGATGGAAGCAAAAACTGGAATTTTCCACTCAATCACCCTGACGCCGAGGGTTGTGAAATTCTTGTTGCAGGCAATAACTTTGGTTGTGGCTCATCGCGCGAGCACGCACCCTGGGCACTGCTCGACTACGGCATATGCGCCGTCATCAGCACGGAAATAGCCGATATTTTTCGTAGCAACTCACTGAAGAATGGTTTGCTGCCCATCGTCGTCGATGCGAAAACACACGCATGGCTGTCAAAAAATCCGGGCGTCGAGCTTGACATTGACGTCACGGAATCGATGTTGACGATGCCCGACGGCCACGTCGTTCGCTTTCCGATCGATACGTTTGCGCGATTCTGCCTCGTCGAGGGTATCGATGAACTCGGGTTCTTGCAGCAGCAGATAAGTCGTATCGAAATCTTTGAGGAGACGCGATCCTGGACGCCGTAATTACCTTATTGCCTGGCGATGGAATTGGACCCGAGGTCACTGCGTGCGCGCACCGCGTTTTGAAGGAGATTGCGGCGCGGTACGGACACAAATTCTTTTTCAGCGTACAGCTCATCGGCGGTTCCGCAATTGATGAGACTGGTAATCCATTGCCGGATGCAACGATCGCTAGTTGCGAGCAATGCGATGCTGTGCTGCTCGGCGCTGTGGGTGGGCCGAAGTGGTCTGATCCGAATGCGGCTGTGCGACCGGAGCAAGGATTGCTTGGACTTCGTTCAAGACTCGAGGTTTTCGCCAACCTGCGTCCGGTCAAGGTTATGGATGCCCTCATTGGCACATCTCCGCTCAAGGGCGAGATTACTCAAGGCGTCGATCTTGTTGTCGTTCGGGAATTGACCGGCGGCATCTATTTCGGCGAGAAAACGCGAGATGAATCTTCCGCAAGCGATCTGTGTACCTATACTGCCGCGGAAATCGAACGCATCGTTCGAGTCGCTGCTCGTCTGGCTGCAAGCCGTCGCGGCAAACTGTGTTCAATTGACAAGGCCAATGTCCTTGAGACCTCGCGGCTTTGGCGTGACGTCACGAATCGTCTCATGCGCGACGAGTTTCCAGAAATTGAGCTCGAGACCTTGCTTGTCGATGCAGCCGCCATGCACTTGCTGAGTCGACCGCGGGATTTCGATGTGATCGTGACCGAGAACATGTTCGGCGACATCCTGACCGACGAAGCATCGATGCTCGTCGGGTCACTCGGTATGTTGCCCTCGGCATCAATCGGAGAGTCCGCTCTCGGCATCTACGAGCCCATACATGGATCGGCGCCCGATATTGCCGGTAAAGGGCTGGCAAATCCCTGTGGCGCGCTGGGGAGCGTTGCAATGCTCCTGCGGCATAGCCTCAAGCTCGATGCCGAAGCGTCTGCCGTCGAGGCCGCGATCGGTGCCGCTATTGCGGCGGGTGCGCGAACCGCAGATATCGCCTGTGATGACGATGCGGTGCTCTCAACGACCGATATGACGGACCGAATCATCAGCGAACTCGACTAATCTGCCCGCGTAGATATTCGTAATATCAAGGACTTGCGGCTATAGCGCCAACAATGCGAAGCGCGCCATTGCACTGGATGTTCTAATGTATTAACGTATTAGTACATTAATACATGAGTTCCGTCATGAAACCGAATCGACCGTACCGCGAAAGCGAGCAATACGCCGCCGAAATTGCCTTGTTTCGAGCCGTTATCAGTCTGCGCAACCCTGACGAGTGCCGTAATTTCTTCCACGATCTGTGCACTCCGGCGGAGCTGCAGGCTCTTGTCGATCGCTGGCAAGTCGTAGAACTACTCGAGCAAGGCCTGACCTATCGAAAAATCCACGACCTCACGGCCGTTAGTGTAACCACGATAGGCCGTGTGGCGCGCTTCCTGACGGACGGATTCGGTGGCTATCGGGCTGCCATTGATCGGGCAGCCGCCAGCGACAGCCCCACTTCCCACTGAGGACGGCAACATGGACTCTTCCAAACAGCGCATCCGGATTGCGGTGCAAAAAACCGGTCGTTTGACGGATCACTCGCGCGATCTGCTCGAACGCTGCGGACTGAAACTGACACAAAGCAAGAATCAGCTGTTTTGTTATGGCGAAAACATGCCAATCGACCTGTTACTGGTTCGTGACGACGACATTCCGGGCCTCGTCAGCGATGATGTCTGTGATCTTGGCATTGTCGGTCTCAATGTCGTTGAGGAAAAACGCCTGGCTTTCGAGAACGAAGGACGCAAAGCATTATTCAAACAGGTATTCGAGCTGGATTTTGGCCATTGTCGCTTATCGCTCGCAGCGCCGGAGGGTATTGATTATCAAGGCCCGGAGTCCCTGATAAATAAAAGAATTGCAACAAGTTATGTCGGAATCCTAAAGGGTTACCTTAAGAAAAAGAATGTGTCGGCGGAGATTGTTTATTTCTCTGGCGCTGTCGAAATCGCGCCCAGGCTTGGTATAGCCGACTACATCTGTGACCTCGTATCGACCGGTTCGACTCTGACCGCAAATGGTCTTGCCGAAGTGGATGTTCTGCTTGAAAGCGAGGCGGTCATCATTCAGACCAAGGCGCCATTGAATGCCGCCAAGCAGGCACTGGTCGACAGGTTATTGCAGCGGCTCGACGGCGTCCTGCAGGTCCGCGAGAGCAAGTACATCATGTTGCACGCTCCCCGCGCGGCGCTGGCTGAAATCCGTGCCCTGCTGCCGGGCTCCGAGGCGCCGACGGTCATCCCACTCGACGGTACGCCCGACAAAGTCGCCATTCATGCGGTCTGCACAGAGACCGTGTTCTGGGAAACACTCGAAAATCTAAAGGCGGCCGGTGCGAGCTCTTTGCTCGTTCTGCCAGTCGAGAAAATGTTGGCGTAATCGATGAGCCTGAAAATAAGCACCTGGATCGATCTCGACGCTGACGCCCGGGAGGCGATACTGCAACGGCCTGCGGCAAGCTCGGATGCGCCGATTCGTGACTCGGTAATAAGCATCATCGGCCGGGTACGCGAACAAGGGGACCCCGCGATCAGGGAATTGACCGCGCAACATGACGATGCCCACTTTGATCTGTTGGGTGTCGACGACGATGAGTTGGCCGTCGCAGAGGCAGAGCTAAACAGCAATGCACTTGCGGCGATCGACCTTGCCATCGCGAACGTGCGTCGCTTTCATGAAGCGCAGTTGCCTGCACAAATCTCCATTGAGACGATGCCCGGCGTCCGTTGCGAGCGACTTAGTCATGCGATCGATTCCGTCGGGCTTTACGTACCGGCAGGAACCGCACCATTGCCGTCTGCGGCAATAATGTTGGCCGTACCGGCGGCTATCGCAGGTTGTCCGACTCGCGTCATGTGCACCCCGCCCCGCCCGGATGGAAGCGCGGATCCGGCCGTACTGGTTGCTGCGTCACGTTCGGGCGTGTCTGACATTTTTAAGATTGGTGGCGCACAGGCTATCGCCGCCATGGCCTATGGAACAGAATCGGTGCCCAAGGTCTGCAAAATTTTTGGCCCCGGCAATACCTGGGTGACATGCGCCAAGACAATCGTGAGTAGCGATCCGGCAGGTGCTGCGATCGACATGCCCGCCGGGCCGTCGGAACTGCTGGTTATCGCGGATCGAGATGCGAGCGCTGATTTCGTTGCCGCCGATTTGTTATCCCAGGCAGAGCACGGTGTTGACTCGCAAGTCATACTGCTGACCACAGATGCAGAATTTGCTCGGCAGGTGCAAGGCGTCATCGAATCGCAACTCGAACGGCTCTCACGTGTGGAAATTGTGCTCAAATCGCTGGCCAATTCGAAGGCGATTATAGTGCAAGACATTGCAATGGCCGTTGCAATAAGCAATCGCTACGCACCAGAACACCTGATCCTGCAGGTTGCGGCCCCGCGTGACGCCTTGTCCGGTATTCGCAACGCGGGTTCTGTTTTTGTCGGGCCGTGGACACCCGAGTCGGTCGGTGACTACTGCAGCGGCACGAATCACGTGCTCCCCACCAACGGATTTGCCAAATCTCATAGTGGTCTTGGCGTTGAGCAATTTCGGCGCAATATGACAGTGCAGGAGCTGACGCCAGAAGGTCTTGCCGGAATCAGCGAGGCTGTCATGGAGCTTGCGAGGCTCGAAGGACTCGACGCGCATGCCGCGGCAGTACGGCGTCGGCTGGATGTACTCTGATGACGATCGCAAAGCTGGCCAGACCGGAAATTCGCGCCCTCAAACCCTATGCGGCCGCCAGTCAGCTCGACGATACGATTCGCCTGAATGCGAATGAAGCGCCGTGGACGAGGCGTGCCGATCGTTTTCGCCGACCGCTGAATCGCTACCCTGAAATACGCCCTGCCCGGTTGCGGTCGGCCCTCTCCGACCGCTATGGCTGTGGCGCGGAAAATTTGCTGGTGACTCGTGGCACGAGCGAAGGCATCGATCTCTTGCTGCGTGTCTTTTGTCGCGCCGGTCAGGACAGCGTGTTGATTATCGCTCCAACATTTTCAATGTATCGCCACTATGCGGATGTGCAAGGTGCTCGGGTGATCGAAGTCGCGACATCAGGCGATGATGACTTTGCCGTCGATATCGATGCATTGCTTGAGTCCTGCGACGAATCGACACGCCTGATATTTGTTTGTTCGCCGAACAATCCGACCGGCACAAGCATGCCCAGGGACGATCTGATCAGGTTGCTCGACGAACGCGGCGACCGATCAGCGATTGTCGTCGATGAGGCCTACATCGAATTTGCTGGGGAGCCATCGGTGGTTCAATTGTTGAATAGCTACGGCAACCTGATCGTACTGCGTACACTGTCGAAAGCGCTTGCTTATGCGGGCGCTCGTTGTGGCAGCGTGATGGGTCAAGCTGCGGTCATCGATATGCTCGATGCTGTTCTGGCTCCTTATGCAATGGCAACTCCTGTCGTTGAGTGCATTGAAGATGCGCTGCAAGCCGAGAACCTGAATGAAGCCGAGCATTGGGTGAGCAACATCGTTGCCGAGCGAGATCGACTGGTGGCGGCGATAAATCAGTTTTCATTCGTGCGCAAGATATGGTCCAGCGCAGCAAATTTTTTCCTGATAGAAGTCGATAATGTCGAGGCCTTGCACGAGCAATGCGTTGCGGACAACATCCTGCTGCGGTACTTGGGCGGCTCGCTTGCCGATTGCATCCGCATAACAGTCGGCAACATGGCCGAGAATGACCGGCTCCTGCAATCTTTTGAGAGTGTTCTGAACACATCAATATCACCTTGACGGAGTACGAGTGTGGCGGCAAAAATATTATTTATCGATCGTGACGGCACGCTCATTGAGGAGCCTGAAGATTTACAGGTCGACGCGATTAGCAAAGTCCGTCTCGTAGCCGGCGTCATCCCGGCCCTGATCGAATTATCCAGGGATGGGTATCGATTGGTCATTATCAGTAACCAGGACGGTCTGGGCACGAGCGCCTTTCCCCAAGACGCCTTCGATCTCTGTCAGGAACATATGCTGGCCTTGTTTACATCGCAGGGAATCTCGTTTGATGATGTGTTTATCTGTCCACATCGCGCCGGAGATGGCTGTGAGTGCCGCAAGCCACGCGCGGGCTTGCTAACCCGTTTTCTGGCCGAAACCGACATCGACCTGACATCGTCGGCGGTTATCGGTGATCGACAGACTGATATGGAACTTGCCGAGCGACTCGGCGTCAGAGGTTTCCTGCTGAGTAAGGACGGCGACCGCGCGACGTCCTGGCCTGGCATCGTCGATACTCTCTGTTACGCCGATCGACAAGCATGCGTCGAACGAACAACGAAAGAAACGCACATTCGCGTGATCGTCAATCTCGACACACCGGAACCGGTTGCCATCTCCACCGGCATCGGATTCTACGATCACATGCTCGAACAAGTCGCCAAACATGGCGGATTCAGTCTTTCAATGCAGTGTGAAGGCGACCTCAATATCGATGACCATCACACGGTCGAAGACACGGCAATTTGCCTTGGCAGCGCCATGAGAAAGGCGCTTGGCAGCAAGCGTGGAGTCGGTCGATACGGCTTCGTGCTGCCGATGGATGAGAGCGAAGCAAAAGTATTGATCGATCTTTCCGGTCGGGGTCATTTCGTATTCAATGCAAATTTCTCGAGAGACCACGTCGGTGAATTGTCGACTGAAATGGTGGAGCACTTTTTTCGGTCGTTTGCCGATGCGCTCGGCGCCGCCGTGCACATCACGGTAAAGGGTCGAAATACACATCATATGGTTGAGGCGTGCTTCAAGTCCGTCGGTCGCAGTCTGCGTCAGGCCATTCGCCGAGATGGCAACGAGCTGCCAACAACCAAAGGCACGCTGGTCTGAAATGCGCCCCGACAACATCGCAATCATTGACAGTGGTGGAGCGAATATTGCCTCACTGCTGTATGCGTTTGGGCGGCTTGGCGTTGGCGCGACGCTAACGACTGACGCAGATACGATTCAGGCAGCTGATCGCGTCATTCTGCCGGGTGTGGGGGCCGCAAAAGACGCCATGCAGCGTCTGCGCGAACACCAATTGCTTGACGTCATTCGTGGCCTGAAGCAGCCTGTTCTCGGAATCTGTCTTGGCATGCAGCTGCTCGCCGATGCGTCCGAGGAAGAGGATGTCGAGTGCCTGGGAATCATTCCCGGCATTGCCTCGAAACTGCCTGCCAAAACCAGTTCTCCCGTACCGAACATGGGCTGGTGTCCTGTTCGCAAAACAAAGGATCACGATACGCTCGCAAACGTCGATGATGGAACTTACTTTTACTTCCTGCACAGCTACGCCCTGCCCGTGTCCGGGTTTACGATAGCCGAGGCTGAGCATGCTGAAGCCTTTTCCGCAGTCGTGACCAACCGGAATTTCGTCGCAGCTCAATTTCATCCGGAACGATCGTCTGCCGCCGGCTCTCGTTTGCTGCAGAACTTTCTCGGCATATCGCGATGAACATCATTCCGGCAATCGACCTTCAGGATGGCAAGTGCGTGCGCCTGTTCCAGGGTGACTTCGAGCAATCCACCGAATACAGCAACGACCCCATCAAGATTGCACGCGAATACGCGAACCTCGATACAACGCAACTGCATATTGTGGATCTCGACGGGGCACGATCCGGCACCCAGGTGAATCGCGCAATCATTGCGGCCATCGCGGCTGAATCCGAGCTGTTGATCCAGTTAGGCGGTGGTATTCGAGATCAGGAGACCGTCAGCAACTGGCTGGACTCCGGTGTAACGCGTTGCGTCATTGGCAGTCTTGTGCTTACAGAGCCCGATACCGTCAAATCGTGGCTGGCCCGATTCGGTAACGAGCACATCGTGCTCGCTTTCGATGTCAATATTGACGCTACCGGTATGCCAATGATTTCAACACACGGTTGGACTCGTCCGAGCAACACAGCACTCTTTGAATGCGTCGATGATTTTCTAAACGCGGGGCTGCGACACCTGCTGTGCACGGACATCAGTCGTGATGGCGCCATGTCGGGACCGAACATCGAACTCTACGCCAATATTGTGGAGCGTTATCCGGACTTGCAACTGCAAGCATCAGGAGGTGTTCGCAGCATCGATGACCTGGAGGAGTTACGTCGCATCGGTGTGCCGGCGGCGATAACCGGGCGAGCACTTCTCGACGGCAAGATCACCGCCGAGGAGATTTCGACATTCCTGCAAAGCGAATAATTCCCTGTCTGGATGTCCGCGATGGCGTCGTCGTCAAAGGCGTGCAATTTCGCAATCATCGCATCGTCGGCGACATCATTGACTTGTCCGAACGCTATTGCGCAGAAGGTGCGGACGAACTCGTGTTCTATGACATCACAGCAAGTCCGGACGGTCGCAGTGTCGATCGTTCCTGGGTTAGCCGAGTGGCCGCAGTCATCGACATTCCGTTTTGCGTTGCCGGAGGCATTCGCAGCGTTGCCGATGCTGAGGACGTGCTCAATAAGGGTGCTGATAAAATTTCCATCAACTCGCCGGCACTGGAAAATCCAGGACTTATCTCCGATCTGGCGCGGCGATTTGGGTCGCAATGCGTCGTTCTCGGCGTTGACAGTCTGGATATCGACGGTAATTACAGTGTCTACCAATACACAGGCGATCCCGACAAAACGACGGCAACCCGGCGATCGACGCTCGACTGGGTATCTGAAGCACAGGATCGTGGCGCTGGAGAAATCGTGCTGAATTGCATGAACCAGGATGGCGTACGCGAGGGGTATGACATCGGGCAACTACAACTCGTCAGAGAGAAGAGCCTGGTACCACTTATTGCATCGGGCGGTGCTGGCACGATGCAGCATTTTCTGGACGTGTTTGGCATGGCCAATGTCGATGGCGCATTGGCGGCCAGCGTTTTTCACAACGCCGAGATCGATATCGCCGATCTGAAACGGTTTCTCGCCGATCATTCGGTACACATCAGACGATGAGGACAGAGCATTGGGCACTACGAATCTGAAATTCCTGGCGACGCTTGAGGGCATCATTCAAGAGCGGCTGCAAAATCCCAGCGCGGACAGTTATACGTCGAGTCTCGCCAATGCGGGCCAGAAGCGAATAGCACAAAAGGTGGGGGAAGAAGCAATAGAGTTGGCACTTGTTTCAGTCGACGGCGACAGAACGGAGATCATCGGTGAGGCCGCCGACCTGCTCTATCACATACTGGTCTTGCTCAACATTCAGGGCATCGAGCTCGCAGATGTCGTTGCGGTCCTCGAAGAACGGTCGCTCGCTACTGTAGCGAAAGAATGAACAAGCCGTTAGAGATGTCACTGACGAGTATCGTCCCGGACGGCAGATACGGGTAGACACTCCACGCGCCATCGAATTCTGCCGCTTCGCTGCCAGGAAAGGTGTCGAAGAACGCAATTTCCGCTAACGCATTGTTTGCCAGATTATCGAATTCGAGGACATGCAATCCGGATGTGTAATTGGCCTGGAATACCCGGGTGCCCAGTACATACAGATTGTGATCGATTGAGCTTGTCGCAGCGTCATAGGCAAAGACATAGACCGGGGCATCCAGATCCGATACGTCGAAAACATGAGTCCGGGTAGGCACAGCAAAATTCAACTCGTCGATTTCATCACCCACAAGCAAAAACAGGTGATCCTCGGTCAGCCAGGCCTGATGAACGTAGGCTAGTTGGGCATACATTGTCGACGATAACGATACCGTGGCGCCTTTAATCGTGACATCGACGATTTCAATCCGGTCACCGGCGGAGCTTGCACAGATTTCGCTATCCGCATGGTCCGTGTCCGGTCCAAGGTAGCTGACACACTGCGTGTCGTGCACGCTGAAAATCGAGTGGCATCCAGCCATCATCGGATTGTTCGGTATTGTAATGTCGATGATGTGCAATCCACGGCAAGTATCCGTTCCCACGGCATACGCAAATCCGGTGTTCTCATTGATGGCAAGGTTATGTGCGTTTCCGAAGTTGCCGTAAACGACATCGGCGGAAAATGTCTGCGGCGCAGCCAGGTTCCGCAGTCGCGTCAAATCGAAAACCTGCATGCCGTGTGCACCCGCACCGTCGGCGACGATATATGCGTAATCCTCATAAACCTTGATATCGCGCCAGACGGATGACACTGTCTGCGTCGGTAGTTTTCCGAGGAACATTGGATTCTCCGGGTCCGTGACATCGACAAAAGCCGTGCCGTTCGTCATGCCCATCAGGGCATATTCATTCCCTGTCTGCTCATCCACCCAGCCCCAGATGTCGTTGCCCGCTGTACCGTTCATTTCTTCCAGCGGTACTCGCTTCCTGAGAGAGATGCCGAAACATGAAAAGTCGCCAGCGCTGCCGCTGGCACATGCCTCGGGACCAGTGCTGAGAACGGCGGGTGGCGGTAAGGACCCGGGCGCAGGCAATGAGGACGTCCCGCTAAAACCACCGCCACCACAGCCGGCAACCAGCGACAGACAAAGCAGCAATATTACCGATTTCATGGGGTGCGCCTCGTCAGATAACTATTTCCGTTGCGACATCCCTGCGATTGTATTGTGAACTCATAACGTAACCGTAGGCACCCGCGTTCGCAATGAGGATCACATCATTTTCTTCGCACGGTGGCAATAACCTGTCGCTGCCCAGTCGATCGCCCGTTTCACAAATCGGCCCCACGACAGTTACAGTGTCCGTGGGTGTTTCGTCAGCCTTCGTCAAGTTGACAATCTCGTGATAGGAGCCGTAGAGAGCCGGACGAATCAATGAATTCATGCCGGTGCCGACACCGACGTAACGCATTTCGCCCTTGCCTTTGATCTGCGTTACGTGCGTCAGCAAAATGCCGGCCTGTGCTACCAGGTATCGGCCGGGCTCTAGCCAGATTTGATACTGGGGATACGATGCCCGAATTTCCTTAAGCGCCTGATCAAGCTTGATCAGGTCAAAAGGCTTGTCGCCCGGTTTTTCCGGGACACCGATACCACCACCCAGATCGATGCACCGGACCGATGGAAATTGCTGCGCGACCTGAACCAATTCGACGGCCACCGAACGCCAGTTATCAGGATCCATGATGCCGCTGCCGGTATGTGCGTGAATGCCGACTACGGTGGCGCCTGCGTCGTCGACCAACTGCTTCAGATCATCGATCTCGAAGCGCGGGATACCGAATTTGGAGTGCACACCAGCTGTCTTGACGTGCTCATGGTGCCCCCGTCCCTGTCCGGGATCGACACGGATGAACAATTCGGCTCCTTTGAATATTTCAGGCCACCTCTCCAGCGGGTACAAATTGTCGAGCGTGACTTGCAGGCCTTTCTTGATTCCCCATTCGTATTCATCACGCGGCGCAAAATTGGGTGTAAACAGGATACGCTCCAGGTCAACGTCCGAGAGTACCTGCTCGATCCATTCGACTTCTCCCGGTGATACGCATTCGAAGTCCACGCCCTCGCCGGCCAGGGTCTGCAGGAGCTCCGCATTAAAATTCGCTTTGACTGCGTACAAGACCCTATCGATATTTTTCAGCTGCAGTAAATTGCGGGCCGCCTGACTGACGCTTTCGCGGTCATACACATAGGCGTTGAGGTGCTTATCGGCCAGCTCAAGGAGTTGCGATCGTTTTCGCATCCACCACGCGTCGTGGGCATGAACAGCAGCCGTGTCTCCGTGGAACAGTCTTTCCCAGCTGCGGCCAAATACCGGGCTGCCTCCGGATTTGCGAATGATCGAGGCATGAAGTTTGCGTACGAGCCTGGGACCTTGCCCCTGGTCCACAACGAAACTGAGATTAAGATCGTTCGCTGCCTGAGACATCAGGTGAATTTTCTCTTCTTCGAAAACTTCCAGTGCTGGCGCCAGGCGAGCCAGGATTGTTCGGATTTTTCGCCCAACGAGGCTCACGGCCGAACAGTCGCGTATCGCTCGAACCCGGCACAGATGTTCGAGGTCACTTAATAGCGCTCGTTCAGAATCTTCAACCAGCATTCCGTCTGCGGTATCGATTGATACCGTGACGTTGGTTTCTGATGTTGAAACCAGGCCGATCGACACACTGTGTTCGCTGAACACAGCAAACGCCCGCGCGAGGAATCCGACCTCATGCCACATGTCGATACCGTCCATGGAAATCAACGTCAATCCATTGCGCAAACAGATTCCCTTGACCTGGGGCTCAACTTCTTCAGTTACCGATGACACGACCGTACCAGACATAGCAGGGGCTGACGTACATCGTATGAATAACGGTATTTTGTATGGCCGTAAAGGCGACAGGCAGCGAGGATGCAAAACCGTACTACCGGCCGACGCCAGTTCCTGCGCCTCGTCATAGCGCAACGCAAGCAGAAGTCGTGCTGACGGGACAACACGCGGGTCCGCTGTGAACATGCCGGGAACGTCGGACCAGATCTCAAGACGTCGCGCCTGCAAGCGAGCCGCAAGGTAGGCGGCGGAAGTGTCCGACCCGCCCCGGCCAAGCAATACCGTTTCACCCCATTCGTTGCGTGCAATAAAGCCTTGCGTAAGAATGACCTTGTCGATCACTCTCAGGTGATCCTGCAGCGCTCGATCGGGAGCGACATTACACCTCGCGGACAGGTAGTCCCGTTCACGTTGTCCACCGCTCTTGCTCGCACTCGTCAACAAATCGCGCGCGTCTAGCCATTCCACGGGCACATCGACGCTGCGCAGGTATTCGGCACTCAATCGAGTGGCCATGAGTTCGCCCAGCGCCATAATGCGAACGCGCACTCGTACACTGACCTCGCGGATAAGCCGTACGCCAGCCACAAGCTGTTGTAACTCAAGTAGCGTATCGTCAAGCAATGCAGGGCCATCAATCTTCAGAGCCGCGGCCAATTCGTAGTGCTGATCCCGGATCGCATCAAGGCTTGTCGACGTCTTACCGGCGGCGCCAGCCTGTAGCACGTCGTCAAGATCGTTCGAAACGCCTTTGAGAGCTGAATGAACCACGACGGGATTCAAGCCGTCGGCTATTCTGTTGCGGATTAGTCCGGCAATCAGCGCCCAGTTCTCGGCAGTTGAAACACTCGTGCCACCAAATTTCATGACGACCCACGGCGAATCCGAAATTTCGACGGGCGCGCCCAAAGATGCACTGGAACGAAAGTTCGCTTCTTCAATAGTGTCGTTCATCTTTCTGCCCGATCTAATGAATTAACGGTAAAAAAAAACCCGCCAGGGATGTCCTCGCGGGCTCGTTGACAACGTCCTGACTTTATTATTAGCCGGTACTATTGCCATTTGTACCCACACACCTCTGGCGCGCCATTTGTTTTGTGTATTTTTCCGCATCGATCAAGTCAATGCGTTGGCACATTACGTGGGTGACAAAAAATCTTAATGGCGCAGTAGAGCGAACCTGATTGTAAAGGTCAAGCGAATCCGGGGTTTAAATAGTGAATTCAGGGGGGCATGCGCACTGATCCGGTTAATCGTCCCAGGCCGGAGGAATCGTCACAGCTCCCTCGGATGCCGACGATACCTCGGCCCTGTACTTGGCCAATGCGCCGCCCGTCACCGATGATGGCGGGCGCTGCCAATTTTTCTGGCGACGGCGCATTTCATCGTCGCTGATCGCAAGATTAATCTGCTTGTTCTTGGCGTCAATAAGCAATGTATCGCCATCTTCAATCAAGGCGATCGGACCGCCAACCGCAGCTTCGGGCGACACGTGCCCAACCACGAAACCGTGACTGCCACCTGAGAATCGTCCGTCTGTAATTAACGCGACTTCAGCACCCAGGCCCTTGCCCATAATCGCCGCGGTTGGACTCAGCATCTCACGCATGCCGGGTCCGCCCTTGGGTCCCTCGTAACGAATTACGACGACGTCACCCGCCATGACCTCATCATCAAGTATCGATTGCAGCGCTGACTCCTCGGAGGGAAATACTTTTGCCCTACCCTCGAATAGCATGCCTTCTTTACCCGTAATCTTCGCCACGGCTCCTTCTGGGGCGATGTTGCCGTAAAGAATTGCGAGATGGCTGTCTGCTTTTATTGGATTGTCGAAACCGCGGATGATGGTCTGCCCGGACGGATAGTCGGCGACATCGGCAAGATTCTCAGCAATGGTTTTCCCGGTTACAGTGAGGCAATCACCGTGCAACAAGCCCTGATCGAGCATGCGTTTCATCAACGGTTGGATTCCACCGATTGCGATTAATTCGGACATCAGGTAATGGCCGCTCGGCTTGAGATCGGCCAGTAAAGGTGTCCTCGCACCGATGTCAGTGAAATCATCGATGGTCAGCGGCACGTTTGCTTCACGCGCCATGGCAATGAGGTGCAAGACCGCATTGGTTGAACCGCCAAGCGCGATCACGACCACAATCGCATTCTCGAACGCGTCCCGGGTCAGGATATCGAGTGGTCTGATGTCGTTGCGGATCAGATTCAGGACTGCCGCGCCAGCGTTGCGACAATCGGCCACCTTCTGCGCGGATACCGCCTCCTGGGCTGAACTGTTGCCGAGGCTCATGCCCATTGCCTCGATTGCCGAGGCCATCGTATTGGCCGTGTACATGCCGCCACAGGCGCCCGGTCCCGGGATTGCGGTTTGTTCGACCTCAAGCAGTTCGGCATCGCTGATCTCGCCGCTCGAATGCGCACCAACGGCCTCAAATACTGAAATGATGTCGCGGCGTTTCGCGCCCGGCTTGATCGTGCCGCCGTATACGAATATGGCGGGACGATTGAGCCGAGCAAAGGCCATGATGCAGGCCGGCATGTTCTTGTCACAGCCGCCGATTGCGATGAGACCATCAAACCCTTCTGCACAGGTTACCGCTTCGATAGAGTCGGCGATAATTTCGCGCGAGACCAGTGAGTAGCGCATGCCCGGCGTTCCCATCGAAATACCGTCCGATATAGTGATCGTGTTGAACACGACACCTTTGCCGCCCGCTCCATCGGCACTTCTTGCAGTTTCCTCGGCAAGCTCGCGAATATGCATGTTGCATGGCGTCGTCATGCTCCAGGTCGAAACGATGCCGATCTGCGGGCGCTGAAAATCCTTGTCGGTGAAACCTACCGCACGTAGCATTGCGCGGCTTGGCGCCCGCTCATCGCCGTCGACAACGATACGCGAATATCGGCGCAGCTCTTTTTCTTCCATTGCGATCGCCTTGCATGGCCAGTTCGCTGGCTGACAAGCTGTCAACCTGGTAACAGTCTAGCAATGAATGTGGATGCAGCGAAGTGCCGTAGCGACAGGCAATATCACCTTGACGGAGTACTAGGAATCGTCGTCGCGAATTATGACGGCAGTGCTATGGTAGATATCGGGGTTGACTGGAGGACCAGGCAGTGTCAGCTCGACGCTGAATGCTTCGTTGTTCTCGTATTCGGAGTCTTGCACAAGCGGAATGAGGATTCTGGCTGTACGCCCACCCCGACCGAATTCTATCGTGTGGCTACTCGGTGCGAAGTAATCTTCGCCCTGTGTCGCCGTAATATCACGAAGTACGTAGCCAACCACCATAGACGTGTTGTCTGGATTGAAGCGCACAACGTCGATTTGAACAACCGGATCCTGCTCTCGGACGGATACCTGGCTTTTGACAAAGGCAACTGTATTTGTCGGCAGCGTTGCTTCGAACGCGCGTTGGTCGTCATCCTCAAGCACCGCGTTGATAATCGCGAGTTCAGACGAAGCATTGTCTGCCTCACGAATACGCAGTGTGGAATTTTGATCAGCTTCGCGCAGTGGGTCAGAGGCCATCGACAATGTTACGCGAACTCGATCCTGACCGACCGGAAACCGAATGAACCCATCACCCGTGAAAGAAAACTGACCCGTTACCCACGGTGATCGGTTGCCGCTGAATCTGACTTCCTCAAGTCGCAGTATCAACGGAACAGCTACATCACTACGCACGATGTCGATGTGGACAGGCCGTCCATTCTCTCGCAGCGTGACATTTGCAATATCAGGAGGTGATCCATCGAATGCGATTCTCAGTTCTGCTGTTGGCTTGGGCAACTGTGAGAAGTCGACCAGTGGAGTAACTTCTGCGACAGGTATTTCTATGGCAACAAGTTCGTTATGGATCGCTAATTCGCCTTCAGGTACGAGGCCTGTATCTGATTTCTCGTCATTTGAAAGCTCGGTACTCGCGGCTGCATCGATCTCTACAGCATCCGTCGTAACTGCATTGTTGGCTGTTGATGCGATCGACGTCTCGTCGATACTCGATTCATCTGTCGCCGCTGCATCAACCGCCGATTCTTTGATATCAGCAGCGACTTTGACCGGCTCTTCCTCGATGGCAGGACTTGGTGCGTCTGCAATTCGTAGCTGTTCGGCGATGGACGGATAAGCAGCGATGATTCGCTGTGTGGCTTCGTCAAGCAAGCCGAATTTCCAGCCAGCTCCTCCCAGCAAACCCAACAGGACAACGAGGCCGACAATCCATCGCAACGCGCCTGGAGCATGCGGATCCAGCTCCAGGTCCAGATCATCTCGAGCCGGAACAGAAATTTTAATGGCTTGATTTTTGCCCGGGTTGACATCGACAGCACTGCTAACGGCAACCCCTTTATTATCGTTGGTGGCAACGCTGACTGGAACCTTGGTGGCAACGGTGACTGGAACCTTGGTGGCAACGCCAACGGACTCTTTCGTGGCCGCGCTAACAGGAACGTCAGTGGCAACCTTAGCGATATCCACGGTGGCGATGGCAGAGTCAATGTCAAGAGCCTCCATGAACTTCGCCATCGAATCAAACCGGGTAACTCGTGCATAAGATAGCGCTTTCTTCAGCACTTTCCATTGGGCGTCACTTAGGCTCTGCAGTCTCTGCGGCTTCATTCCTTCTTCGGCGGCCTCGGCCGCATTGCGCGGGCCGAACACTCGGTATCCGGCAATCAAGCGATACAGTAAACAGGCAAGCGAAAATACGTCGTCAGTCGGAGCGGGATCGTCACCCGTCAGCACCTGCATGCTTGAATATGCAGGTGTTAGCAATCCGAGTACACCCGGATCAAAATCCGACTGATCCTGCATCTGCTTTTGTCGAACGCGCGCGACACCAAAATCGAATAATTTTAAGTCACCATTCGGCATCATCATGATATTGCCGGGTTTGACGTCAGCATGAACGATGCCGCATCGGTGTGCGTAGTCGAGTGCTTTGCCAACCTGCTGCACTATTTGAAAAGCCCGGGCTTTGCCGAGACTGCCGCAGCCCGGCGCGTCAAGAATTTCGGCAAGCGTCCTTCCGTCCAGCCACTCCATGACGATGAAGTACAAATCGTCGTCACGATCGAGGTCTATGAATCGCACGATGTTCGGATGCGTCAGACATCGGCCTTTTGCTGCCTCCTGCTGTAATGCACGCAATGCCTGCTCGTTCGCTGCGAGTTGCGGAGAAAGTACCTTGACTGCCACCCAGGGATCGCTTGCATTTCCCTCCACTAGCATTTGATCCAAGGCCTTGTAGACAACACCCATGCTGCCTCCGGCGACGCGCTCCTGCAGCGTGAAGCGGTCACGCAATATGGAGCCGACTTGCACTCGATCTTCGGCCGTTCGAGCCTTAAGCCTTGCATCCATTGGGATTATCATCGTCGCTTCCAGATCGACGTCCTTACCCGAGTCATCGCTCGTCGCGCCGGTATTCGGACTGGTAGGGAGCTGCTCGGTCACATAGCGATCGAGCATGGACTTGACGAGTTGGAACGTTTCCTTGCGAAGATTGCCACTCTCATAGCGATCCTGAAGGACGCGCCTGATCGCAGCTTCATTGCCATCATTGGCGCTGAGCAAGTGGCCAATCGCCACCTGGATATCGGCCAGCATATTGACGTCATTTATTTTGCTGTCGAGACGAGCTTCGAAAATCGACAACTGGTCAACAAATGTCTCGCGCATTTTCTCAGATTCTGCGTTCATAGTGTCTCACGACCACCACGCTGTCGGCGTCGGCCGCAGGGATGGATGCTATCTGGTCGTAGTCTAGCGTTTTGGTCAAGACCTCTCGTGGAACCAGTCGTCAGATTACCTTGCCAGGATTAAGCGTATTCCGGGGATCCAGGGCGTGTTTCAGGGTGCGCATCAGGTCGAGCTCTACCGGACTACAAAATCGCCGCAGCGCGTCTTTCTTGAAGACGCCGATGCCGTGCTCCGCGCTGATACTGCCACCCAAATCGACGACCAGTTTATAAATTTCCTCAGTTACCGCTATACCGTCGGCCCGAAACTTATCGGCATTCGCACCCGCCGGTTGCGACACGTTGTAGTGCAAATTGCCGTCGCCGACATGCCCAAATGCGACAAGTCTTGCCCGTGGCATCATTTTATCGAGCAATTCTTGTGCCCGTTGCAGGAAAATTCCAATGCGACCAACAGGCACCGAGATATCGTGTTTCAGGCTAACGCCCTCGTGTCTCTGTGCTTCGGAAATCGAATGCCGCAGTCGCCACAATCGCTGCGCTTCCTGCGTATTTTTGGCAATGATCGCGTCGCTCGCGATGCCATCTTCGATGGCGCCGGCCAGGACTTCTTCGATAACGCTGCCATGAGTCCCTGTCGCGACATCGAATAAAACATACCACGAATGTGCGATGTCGAATGGACATGTCGTGCCTGGTATATGACGTTCAACAAACCGTAATGCGCGTTCGGACATCAGTTCAAATGACTGAATACCATCGGGCAGTCTCTCGCGAACGCGAACCAGCAATTCTACAGCCTGAGCAGCCGAACGCAGGGCCATGAACGCTGTTGTCATGTCGCCGGGATCTGGATGCAGCCGCAGGGTTGCAGCGGTTATGATGCCCAGGGTTCCTTCACTGCCAAGAAACAGCTGTTTCATGTCGTATCCCGCCGTATCCTTAACCAGGGATCTGAGGCCATTCCAGATAGTGCCATCGGCCAATACGACTTCCAGCCCCAGCACCTGCTCTCTGGCCGTTCCGTAGCGAATGACGTTGATGCCCCCGGCATTGGTCGAAAGATTGCCACCGATTTGACAACTGCCTTCGGCAGCAAGACTCACTGCGAAGTGGCGATTGATTCGTCGCGCGGCCTCCTGTACGTCTGCCAAGACGCAACCGGCCTCCGCCACCATCGAAAAATCGCCAGCGTCCATCGCGCGAATCTCGTTAAGACCAGACATCGACAGCAGCACCTGTTTACCGCTGTCGTCGGGAATTGCGCCACCACAGAGGCCGGTATTTCCGCCCTGAGGCACGATGCCAACGCCAGCCCCGGCGCATGCCTTGACGACAGCGGCAACCTCGGCCGTTGATGCGGGCGACACCAGGATCAGTGCCTTGCCGCGCGCCCTGTTACGCCATTCCGTGACGTGAGGCTCGAGTTCAGTCGCGTCGGTCGTCCAGCCATCCGCTCCGACAATCGCTTTGAGCTCATCAACTAACATCATCGGTCTCGAAGGTCGCCTGCCCGGCAAACGTTTCCCAATCAATATTGCTGCCACACAAAGTCAGAACAATCTTGCGGCCCGTTAATTCGTCGCGAAGCGGCCCAAGGAGTGCGGCCGTACTCGCTGCACAGGCCGGCTCGACAGCGATCTTCAATGATTGAAATAGAAAGCCCATGGACGCGCGCAGCTGATCGTCGTCTACCATCACGAGTCTGTCTACATTTTGTCGGCACAGCGCAAAGGAATACGGAGACGCGAATGGTGCCCCGAGGCTGTCCGCGATGGTGCGCACTTTGTCGATGGAGCGCGCCTCACCCGCTGCATAACTTCTGTGCATCGAATCAGCACCGACTGGCTCGACACCGATGATCTCGATGTCGGATCGAAGCTGTCTGATTGCATTCGCCATACCGCCGATGAGTCCACCTCCACCAACAGGAATGATCACGGTATCGATGTCATCGCATTGCTCACATATCTCGAGTCCAATCGTGCCCGTCCCGGTTGCAATAACAGGACCATCGAAGGGATGGACGAAAAATCGGCCTTCCTCTTTCTCAATCTGCTCTGCGACCGAGAAAGCATCGTGCACATCGTTCACCATTACGATTTCCGCGCCGTAAGACCGGCATGCTTCGATACGCATCGGGTTCGCTGAGCTGATCATCACGACCTTGGCGCTCGTCTGTGCGACTGTGGCCGCATATGCCGTTGCAATGGCATGGTTGCCTGCACTAACGGCCGTTACGCCGGCTTCGAGTTGCGCTGCGGTGAGACTCTTGATAACCGCAAGGGCGCCTCGAGCCTTGAAGGTACCGGTGCGCTGCAGGAATTCCATTTTTGCATAGACCCGGGTATCGCCGCCCATCCTGTCTTCGATCGTGGCGCAACGCAGCACCGGTGTGCGGTAGATGTCGTTGCCTAACAAATTTTGTAAAGTCTGGATTGCCGTGACTGACGGCACATCAATCGCCATTGTTTACCCCATTCTCGAATGCTTCAGACTCGGTCGCGCTGCACTGCAGCTCGATTTGAGGAGTCGAAAATACCGGCATCTTATGTAAAATAACATGATCTATGATCAGGATTATTGTTTGGAAATTAAGTTAGATACGCTAACTTTCTAATAATACTTGCGCTGGCCCAAAGAGTTGATTACTTTCGACTGGCGCATTGGGCTTTTCCATGGAACTTGATCATCTTTCGAAATCCAGCATTCGGCGAATAGCCGATTTTTCGCCCTATCTGGATCAACTGGTCGGACTTGCCGAGGAAATGGGGCTGCGTCAGCGCAGCAACCTGGTGCACCTCGAAAAATGCTTGCACGAGCATTGGAGTCTCGGACAAAACAATATCCTTTGCTGGACGCCAATCGCTGCTGGCCTGCTGGTTCTGGTCGTTCCTCACTACGCCATCGCCGAATACACTTCACCGGGACCTGATGGTCAGCCACCCAAGGTGTCACCCCGTTTCATCACCGAACTTATCTCGGGTGATCGACAACTATCTAATTCGCAGATGCAGAAGGTGGCGCGCTTGCTCGACGTCGACCCGGTTCCCATTTATTTGCGTCAATCACTGTCCGGACACGCGGTCGAAACTCAGATCATCGAAAAGATGATTCGGCGCTATGGCATTAACTATGTTGCGAGCCGGGCCGTTACTCTCTTTGACATCGTCGGATTCAGCCTGCTGACGCCATTTGAACAGATGACGCAGCTCAACAGCCTTTCATACTCATTGAATTCGGCGCACGCGAAAATGCTCGAGCAGGATGTAGGAATAAACTTTGCACGATCGTCGAGTGGCGATGGCTTTTACGTATGGAATCGTGATGACGGTCTCGAAGCCAACGTCAACCTGTATCACTTCATGCACATCGTGCTGGCAGACAACGCGATCGCAAAGGACAAGGCATCGGTCAGGTCTGTGCCGCGACTGCGTGCCTGTTTCCATGTTGGCAGCTGTTACGAATTTCACCAGTCGGAAGGACTGAATCCAACCATGCACGACTTTATCGTGGGTGACGTTACTATTGAACTGGCACGCATGATCGATGGCGCACTGCCGGGGCAAATTCTTGTCGGCGATTTTCTGGCTGACCAATGCGATGATCCTCTGGACCCTACACAGACACAGGCGAACCTGGATGCCGTGACATTCTTGCGGCGCGCGCAGGGCAACCTGTCAAAACTCAGTGGCATGGTGATTTCCGGAGAGCGTGTTACGGCGATCAAGTGTTATCTGACGGGAGAAAGCACGGGCGATGGTCAATTCAATATTCGTCGCCTGCATATCGAGGACAAACACGGTTTGACTCGTGTTGCCTACAACGCCAAGGTGAACATTTACCGCGAATCGGCCGAGCCCATACTGCTTGGCATCGAGGACCGAAAACTCCCGCCAAACAAATCGCCGCCGAATGCGTAAATGGTCGGGGCGAGAGGATTCGAACCTCCGACCCCCACAACCCCATTGTGGTGCGCTACCAGGCTGCGCTACGCCCCGACCGCAATCTCGGCACGAAGAAAGAAGTTTTTACCGACGCAGAATCTTCAGAACTTGTTCAAGTTCTATTCGTAACTGCTTGATAATCTGCTGACTCTGAGTAACGTCAGACTTTGCAGTATCGCCCATCAGGCGCTGACGCGCCCCACCAATTGTGAAACCCTCTTCATACAGAAGGCTCCGTATCTGGCGGATAATCAGTACATCCTGGCGCTGATAGTAGCGACGATTGCCGCGGCGCTTGACGGGCTTCAGTTGTGGGAACTCTTGTTCCCAGTATCTGAGCACGTGTGGCTTAACCGCGCATAAGTCGCTTACTTCACCAATCGTGAAGTATCGCTTACCAGGTATTGGAGGTAATTCGTCGTTATTCCCCGGTTCCAGCATATGCCTCTACTCGGGCCTTTAATTTTTGTCCTGGCCGAAACGTCACTACACGGCGTGCAGTAATAGGGATTTCTTCTCCCGTTTTCGGATTACGACCAGGTCGTTCTTTTTTGTCCCGAAGATCAAAGTTCCCGAAACCGGAAAGCTTGACTTGTTCCCCAACTGCGAGCGACGCTCGCAGTTCCTCAAAATACATGTCCACCAATTCGCGGGCTTCTCGTTTGTTCAAACCGAGCTCGTTGAATAGCGATTCCGCCATATCTGCTTTTGTCAGTGCCATTGAATATTAGTCTCTCAACTCGGCAGCGAATTTTTGTTGCAACTTACGTACTGCGGCGGTCATCGCAGCGTCCGCATCTTCGTCAGTAAGGGTGCGGGATGTTTCCTGCAAAATCAAGCTTAAAGCTATGCTTTTTAGCCCAGCTTCTACTCCTGGACCCCTATATATGTCAAAAATCCTGACGCTTGAAATTAAATCCGGCGCTGCGGACGCCACCGTCCGTACCAGATCGTCCGCCGATATTTTGTCGTCGACGAGCACAGAAATATCACGTCGAATGGACGGATATTTCGAAACTTGTGAGGCTTCCGGTGCCGCTGAGGCTAACGCAAGCGTGGCGTCTAATTCGAAAACGAACACGTCGTGTTTGAGATCAAAAAACTTCGCGTGTTGAGGATGCAGCTTACCGATGATGCCGATGACCTGATCGTTACGAGTGATTTTGGCCGACTGACCTGGTTGCAGAGCCGGATGATCTGCGGCGACGTAGTTAACCTGAGATTCATCACCGGCCAAGCGAAGGATTGCGGCTACGTCCGACTTTATGTCAAAAAAATCAACAGATTGGGCCTTGGTGGCCCATTGTTCGGGCAGTGCTGACCCGGTCGCGATGGCGGCGATTCGAACGATCTCTACAGGTTCATCGAGCGTTCCGTGAAATGATTTACCAATCTCAAACAGCCGTACACGATCCTGTTGTCGCGCTGCATTTGCAGATGCAACGCGCAACAATCCTGGCAATATCGATGCGCGCATTACCGACATCTCTGATGAAATGGGATTGCTCAACACTAAATCGGATTCAACACCGGACAATGCGCGGTTGGATTCGGTATCGATAAAACTGTAGGTAATCACCTCCTGGTAATCCCGCGCAACGAGCGTCGCTGCCGCGCGTTCCAGTCCAATTTTCGACTCTGTAACGGTTCCGAGGGCCGTTTGTGAAATCTCAGTCGTCTCGGGTATTTCGTCATAGCCGTATATGCGGGCGACTTCCTCAATCAGGTCTGCTTCGATCGCAATGTCAAAACGAAAACCCGGTGGTGTGACGTCCCAACCGTCATCTTGAGCCGTAATTTCCAGGCCCAGGCGTCGCAAAATATCGGCAATGATTGAGTCATCAATTTTCACGCCCAGCAGTGTCGCAAGCCGCGATCGGCGCAAGCGAATTGTCTCGCGCTTCGGCAAATGTTCGTCGCTCGTCGTGAGTACCAGTGGACCCGCCTCACCTCCCGATATATCAAGCAGCAATGCAGTTGCTCGCTCAACGGCGCGAGCCTGTCCGTGGGGATCGACGCCGCGTTCAAACCGTAGCGATGCGTCTGTGTGCAAACCGTAGGATCGGGCTCGACCGACGATGAATTCCGGCGGCCAAAATGCTGCCTCGAAGAAAACATCGACCGTGGCGTCGCCGACGGCAGTGCTCAATCCTCCCATGATCCCGGCCAGCCCTATCGCACCACTGTCGTCGCTGATAACGAGCGTGTCCTCGTTAACGGAGATTTCTTTCTCGTCCAGCAGGGTCACCTTTTCACCCGCTTTCGCCAGCCGTGGACAGATCGCGCCAGTAACAAGCCGCAAATCGTAAGCATGCAGAGGCTGACCCAGCTCGAGCATGACGTAGTTCGTAATATCGACCACCGGGTGTATGGAGCGAAAACCGGATCGGCGTAAACGCTCGGTCATCCAAATGGGAGATTTCGCAGTGGCGTCAATATTGCGAATAACGCGTCCTGCAAAGCTCGGACAGGCCTCGGCCTGTTGCACATCGACCGTATGCGTGTCGTCAATGGTGGCTGCGACGCTGGCCACGGTCGCATCCTTGATTTCGGTCACCGTCAGCGCCGCAATGTCTCTCGCAATGCCCAGCACACTGAAACAGTCGCCACGATTGGGCGTCAGGTTCAGATCAATGACGGCGTCGGGCAGACCCAGGTAACTGGCCAGGGACTCACCGACCGGGGCGTCTTCCGGTAGTGCGACGATGCCATCGGACTCATCGCCCAGGCCGAGTTCAACAGCCGAACAAAGCATGCCGTTCGATGTAACACCGCGTATTTTCGCCTTGCCGAGTTTGACGCCATTCGGCAGTGTAACCCCGGCCCTGGCCAGCGGACTTTTCATACCCACAATGACGTTGGGCGCGCCACAGACGACTTCAATCGTATTACGAGCGCCAGTGGATACCTTGCAGACACTCAAACGGTCTGCATTGGGATGCCGGCGTACCTCGATCACCTCGCCGATGATCACGCCATCAAGACCCTCGCCTTCGTATGCGATGCCCTCGACCTCGTGCCCCGTCATCGTCAATTGATGCGCCAGGGACTCAGTATCCAAGTCAGGATTTACCCACTCGCGCAACCAGGATTCTACGATTTTCATAACCGTTACTGAAACTGCTGCAGAAAGCGCAGATCGTTGTCGAAGAAAGTGCGCAAATCGGAGACACCGTAACGCAGCATGGCCAGTCGCTCGATGCCCATACCGAACGCGTAGCCAGTGAATTCCTCGGCATCGACGCCGGCGGATTCAAGAACATTCGGATGCACCATGCCGCAGCCCAGTATTTCGAGCCACTTGCCCTCTTCCCACAGCACATCGACTTCGGCCGATGGTTCGGTAAACGGGAAATACGACGGCCGGAATCGAAGTTCCGCTTTGCGTTCGAAGAAACTCTCGACAAATTGATGCAATACGGCTTTCAAATTGGCAAGACTGATGCCCCGGTCAACCACGAGGCCTTCGACCTGGTGAAACATCGGTGTATGAGTCTGATCGGAGTCGCAACGGTACACTCGCCCTGTCGAGATGATACGGATGGGTGCACCTTCTTCGACCATGGAGCGGATTTGCACGGGCGACGTATGCGTGCGTAGAAGCTTGCCGCCGGGAAAGAAGAACGTATCGTGCAGCGCTCTGGCCGGATGATTCTCAGGAAAGTTAAGCGCCGTGAAGTTGTGGAAATCGTCTTCGATTTCCGGGCCCGAGCGGACGCCGAAGCCCGCGCTGCGGAAGATTTCCTCGATGCGTGCCATGGCGTGTGACACGGGATGGCGGCCGCCGATTGCATAGCCGCGTCCCGGCAGCGTCACATCGACAGCGTCATCCGCGAGTTTCGCGTCCAGCGCCTCTGCTTCAAGAGATTCGCGACGCTCGCTGATGCTGCCTTGCAGCTCCTGTTTGGCCCGGTTGATCTCCTGTCCTGCCGCCGGGCGCTCCGCCACGGGAAGGTCGCTCAAGGCCTTCAGGCGTGCCGTCAGCTCACCTTTCTTGCCAAGATAGGCCACCCTGACCCTGTCCAGGGCCGCAGGATCGCTGGCCGCATCGATTTCCGACGCCGCCAGTCGCAACAGCTCACTCAGACCTTTCATAGGATGAGCTCCATTTCAGGCACATAATTGTCGCGCCCGGAGCGGATGTCTCAGCTGCTCTGAGTCAGACCAGCCTTGGCCTGCTCAGCAATTGCACCGAATCCGTCGGGATCATGCACGGCGATATCCGCCAACACCTTGCGATCGATTTCAATGTTGGCCAGATTAAGGCCGTTGATCAGCCGGCTATA
>JADFNV010000081.1 GCA_022563195.1 Pseudomonadota bacterium | reverse complement strand
AATCATCAGCGCTTCGAACTCCGAGTCCCACTTTGGTCACGCGCCAATCGAAATTCAGATCGTGATTACCACCGGCTGTTTTGATTTTGCGTTTTCACACAGCCTCGGCCAATAGAGGCCATGGAGCGAACGGCAAGAATCAGCTTGATCCAGCCGCTGATGGCTGACGTGCACTAAAAAGACACAGACAGTGACCGGATGTTACGCTTTCGCGATACATAGTTGTCAGCAAGTCAAAAGTTTTCATCAGACAGAAAAAATCATGAAGTATTCAAAAATATTCAGCAGTCTCATGCTGCTTTGCAATTGCGTCGCCCATCAATCGTTTGCTGACACAATAATAATCCGTGCAGACAGAATGATTGATGTGACGACAGGCAAACTTATTGGTCCCGCATCTATTGTTGTAGAGGGCAATAAAATTGTGGCGGTCAATCCGAAAGCATTACCAGCAGATGCCGAAACTATTGATCTTGGAGACCGTACGCTCTTGCCCGGCCTTTTCGACATGCATACTCACCTGACGTTCGACTTTTTCACAGGCGATCACTGGACGACTGCCGCCGTCAAGGAAACCCCCGCAGACTGGGCTCTCTATGGTGTCGCCTTCGGTCGGCAGACGCTTGAAGCGGGATTTACCACGGTAAGAGAGGCAGGAGCCTGGCCTGGTTTTCCTGATGTCGCACTGATGCGTGCGGTAGAAGCCGGGCGCGTCACGGGCCCGCGTATTTACCCTGCGGGTCATGCCCTTTCGATCACCGGTGGTCACTGTGATGTAACCGGGTTTGCACCAGGCGTCATGGAACTGGGCCCCAATCAAGGTATCGCCAATGGTGTCGATGAAATTCTGCAGGCGGTCCGCTATCAGGCAAAGCACGGCGTCAAGGTCATTAAGGTTTGCGCGACATCCGGCATTTTTTCAGCAGGCAAACAGCCCGGCGCCCAGCAATATTCTAATGTGGAACTTCGAACAATCGTGGAGGAAGCATCGAGGCACGGCCTGAAAGTCATGGCCCACGCTCATGGTAGCGAGGGAATTTTGGCTGCGGTGAAAGCCGGGGCCGCATCGATTGAACATGGTTCCATGCTGACACATGAGATCATAAAAGAAATGAAGAAGCGGGGCACGTATTATGTGCCCACTATTTATACGTGGGACATCCTCTTACCGGAGAACACACCGCAAGATACAGTCAACAAATTTAATTTCCTTAAGTCATTCGCAGACAAGAGTTTTCGAATGGCGGTTGATTCCAGCGTCAATATTGCATTTGGTACAGATTCCGGAACCTTTCCTCATATTGAAACCGGAAAGGAATTTTACGCGATGGTTCGCCGCGGTATGACTCCGCTTCACGCATTGCAGGCGGCAACAATTAATGCTGCCGTTTTGCTTGGCGTTTCCGATCGCGCGGAACTCAAGGCGGGCAAACTTGCTGACATTATCGCAGTAGACGGAAACCCCCTTAACGATATCAGGGCCATGGATCGAGTTGTGTTCGTGATGAAGGATGGCGAAATAATCAAGACGGATTAACAGGTCAGGTGCAATTCAAATCCCCGCCGCTGCTGACAAATGATACAAACCGCGCTGTTGCTTTTCGCATAGGTAGAGTCCATGCAATCTATTCTCTGACCCACGGCGAGGGCTTTTCGACATTTTACTGCTGGCTGAGAGAGGACCTTTTCCAGGCGGCAAGAATGGGTCAGATGTTGCCGGTCGAAATGTCCGCTTCAGGTCGCTAGCTGCCCCTCACCATCCTATCGGCCTAACTTTCGGTATTGCGGGTGAAGCGGCCATTCGATCTCGATCTTGTCTGACAATATCTTTCTGATCAAGTACCGATTATCAAAACTAGTCCAGCCCGAAAAATCGCGTTGCGTTCTCAGTGGTAATGCTTGCGACGTGTTCGATGCTTTGACCGCGCGCTTTGGCAACGACACGTAGCACCTCTGGCAAGAATGCGGGCTCATTGCGGCGTGATTTGGGCCTGGGAGAGAGCGTACGCGGCATCAGGTAAGGTGCATCGGTTTCTATCATCAATTTGTCATCGGGAATGACCGAGACAATCTCTTTGAGGTGCGCACCACGTCGCTCGTCGCAAATCCACCCGGTGATGCCGATTGACAATCCCATCTCGAGTAATTTTTCCAGTGACTGGGCCTCACCCGTGAAGCAGTGTGCAACAGCTCGCGTCAATCCAGGCAACAGCGGCTCAAGCATTTCTACAAAATCATCGTGGGCGTCACGTTGATGCAGGAACACGGGCAAGCCAATATCGGCTGCGATTTCGAGTTGCGAACGAAAGGCTTCGACCTGCGCATGCTGCGGCGAATAATTGCGGAAATAATCCAGTCCACATTCGCCGATGGCCACAACGGCGTCTTTCTGCGCCAGGGAACGGATGAGCTCGGCACTCGCCGCCGTGTAATCTGACGCATGGTGGGGGTGCACACCGGCCGTTGCGAACACGCGGCCCGGGTTGGCCTCGGCGAGCGCGACCGCGTCAATATTGCCTTGATTGCTGCTGCCCGTGACAATGATTCTGGCCACGCCTGCATCGGCCGCGCGCTGCATTACTTCGGAGCGATCGGCATCGAAGCTGTCGTGTGTCAGGTTCGCTCCAATGTCGATTAGGGAATAGGGCATTGCTGGATTCCAACGCGGATTAGGGCAGGGATGCGCATCGATTGCAACCGTTTGGCCGTGTCCGGTATCTAATGAATACAACGGTTTCGGGGAATACTGAAAATGAGCAAAATAATGAGCAAAAACACTTTGACGGTGAGCTTGCTGGCTGTGTTGATGGCGGCTCCGGTTTACGCGGGCAGTGTCAACAAGAGCATCAAAATCAGTGCTGGCTCAACTGCAGATGGCGCAACGTCCGTCAATGGCAGCGTTACTGTCGGTGAAGGCGCTATCGTCACTGGAGATGTCAGCACGGTGAATGGCACGATTCGCATATATGACGACGCCCGGGTAGGGGATGTCTCAACGGTCAATGGTGCGCTGCGGGTCTCATCGGGGGTCAGTGCGGAGAACCTGAGCACCGTGAACGGTTCCATTCGAGTTGACGAAAACGTCACGATCGACGGTTGGATTGAGGCCGTAAATGGCAGCATCGGCGTCCGCAAAGGCAGTAAGGTCGCGAAAAGCGTCAGTAATGTGAATGGCGAAATCGAACTCGTCGCGAGCGAGGTTCGCGGCGACCTCTCCACCGTCAACGGCGATATTGAGCTCAGCGAGGGCGCAATTCTGCATGGCGACATCATTGTTGAGAAGCCAGACGGCTGGAAATTCGGCTTCTGGAAGCCTCGAGCCCCCAATATCGTCATCGGCCCGGACTCTCGCGTGCTCGGCAAAATCCGGCTGCAACGCGAGGTCAAACTGTATATCAGCGACACAGCCGAAGTCGGCGGTGTCGAAGGTGTAATGTCCATGAGCGATGCGATTCGCTTCAGCGGCACCCGTCCCTAGTACACGTTCGCATTCATTGCGTACAGCCGTACAATAGAGGCTGTGCATTCTGCGGCCAGACAACTAGCCCTATTTACGGATTCTGAAGAGCCCGGCGACGCGCCGGGCTTTTCCGTTCGAGAAAGCAATCGCGCCCGCAGGCTGTCGATCAAGGTCTTTCCGCGCGGCCGGGTCGAGGTGGTGGTGCCGAAACGCACAAAACCGGGTGAAGTGCAGAATTTCGTCCGGGAACACCGTCAATGGATCGACGAGGCTCGAACATCATTTGCTAAATTGCATTCGCCGGAGGCTTTTGCCCTGCCGGACACGGTCGAATTACCGGCAATTGGCCGACGCTTCCGCGTGAACTACGAGCGGCAATCATCCACAAAAAGCGTTCGTTACCGATCAAAAAATGGCCTTGTCGTTCTCAGCGGCCGAACACGCGACGAAAAACTCTGTGTCGGCGCCCTCAAACGCTGGCTCGCATCACTTGCCAAAGAAGAATTTCGACCAAGACTGGACGCACTCTCGGCGGCAACCAGAAATCCATTCAAGACGATGCACGTGCGTGGTCAGCGCACCTGCTGGGGCAGCCACGCCAGCAGCGGTACGATCAGTATCAACTACAGCCTGCTGTTCCTCGACCCGGCCCTGGTTCGATACCTGATGGTTCACGAACTCTGTCATGCCCGGCACATGAACCATTCGCGGCGATTCTGGCGTCTCGTGGGCCGATTCGAGCCAGATTGCAAGCGCCTCGACAGGGCGTTAACTGAGGCCTGGAAACAGATTCCAGTTTGGTTAGGTTTCAGTTAAAACAATAAGTTAACGTCGATATTTAATCTAAATTATTACCCTTGAGCGAGGAGTTCGCGAAGGTTGATGATCGCGGCATTAGCGCGCGCCAGGTAGTTGGCCATTACGAGCGAGTGGTTGGCGAATAGACCGAAGCCGCTGCCATTGAGGATCATCGGTGAGTGCATGGACTGCAGGCTTGCCTCAAGTTCGCGAATGATCTGGCGCACGCTGGCGTTGGCGTTTTTATCGTCGAGTACGCGTGCAAAATCGAATTCGGCCGCGCGGAAGAAATGCACGAGGGCCCACGCGGTACCGCGTGCCTCATAGAAGATGTCGTCAATCTCGAACCATGAGGTACGCACATCGACCGTATCCGCTTGGGCGTAGGTAGCTTCCGCCGACGCGTCTCCGGCAAGGTCTTCGTTGATTCGCGTCGTGGCGACGCTATCACCGAGGCGTCTGGTTATGCTGCCGAGACGCTTCTCCACCTGCGCAAGCCATTCACGCAGATTATCGGCGCGCGCATAAAACTGCGCCTTGCTCTCGCCGAGACCTGCTAGCCGATCACGGTAGCGGGTAAATCCTTTGATCGCGTCTCGATATTGGGACTCGGTACGCGGTAAGACCCAGGAGTTGTTGTCGAAGAAGAAACTTGGCTCGGCCTTCGCAACATCTGCATCTTCTTTCGATTGCGACTGACTGCGGCTGTAGTCGTTGCGAATGACTCGTGCGAGGTCACGTACCTGCTGTAAAACGCCAAATTCCCAGTTCGGAATATTGTCGAGAAAAACGCTGGGCAACATTCTGTCATTGCTCAGGTAACCGCCCGGTTTGTCGAGCAGCGTCTCGGCAACGCGAATCAGGGTATCGGTGGTCGGGTAGCCGACAACGACCCTGTCGTCATCGATCGTGTGGTTGACCCAGAATACGTCGGGCGTACGCGACCAGTAGATACTCAGAACGGTAAAGATCAGCATCAATGCGGCGAGCGCATAGCCCGTGACCCTGATCCAGAGAGGATATGAGAGCATGCGCTCGGCAGACTTGGATTTCACAGTGATTCCCTGGACAAGATTGATCAGCGGTGCATTAGTTATTCTGCCAGGGAGTCTACCAGTTCCGGCAAGACTGCCCCGGCCCGGGCCTGAATCGCGAATTGGATGCTTGCGGCGAGATCCGTGGGCTCGGGATTGACCTCGATGACGACAGCCGATGCATCGCGCGCAATTTTTGCAAGGTCTGCCGCAGGAAATACTTGCGAAGATGTGCCGATCGACAAGAAGACATCGCAGTCTGCCGCGGCGGCAAAGGAGTCGTTCAATGCCTGGTTCGGGATTGATTCGCCGAACCAGACGACACCGGGCCGCACGTGGCCGCCGCAATGCGGACAGCTGGGCACCTTGGCGCTGGTATCGCAGTCGACGATGCAATTCTCGACAAAGCACCGGTTTGTAAAAATATTGCCATGGAATTCGATGACATCACGGCTACCGGCTCGTTGATGCAAGCCATCAACGTTTTGTGTGACCAGCGTCATACGCGGCACCAGCGTCGCCAGTCTGGCGAGCGCCACGTGACCTGCGTTCGGTTCCACGGCGGCAACAAGGTCGCGGCGCCATCGATACCAGCGCCAGATCAGCTCCGGATCACGCAAAAACGCGTCAGGCGTCGCGAGGTCCTGTGGGTTGTACTGCTCCCACAGTCCCGTCTGTGCATCGCGAAACGTCGGCACGCCACTTTCCGCAGAGATTCCAGCCCCGGTCAATACACAAACATGACGAGCCTTCCGGAGCGCGTCGATCTCGTACGCGTCCTTGACGACGCGCATCCTCTCGATCGCCGGCGTCGCGTTCTCGAGGTCGCGGCCCCCGAGCGCCTCGGCGACGGACGCCTCGAGCTGCTGGCGGAAGGTGAGCGGAGCTGCGAGCCCGGGCGGGGCGTAGAGGATCGCGCTCTCCTTGGCGAAGTAGACGCGTTCGGCCCCGTTCGTCATCTCGACCAGGCGCGTCGCGAACTCGTCGAGCGGGTACGTCTCTCCAATCCCGGTCGCGGCCTCGGCGGCGTCACCCGGCTCCAGTCGCCGGATCAGACGATTCCAGGCCGAGCCGATCAGACGCGGGTCCTGAAACGAGTACTGAGCCCCGGCGAACTCCCGGTGAGCGGGCAGGAAGAGTGCTTCCGTCAGGCCACCCGAGCCATCCGGTGCCATGACGAGGATCGCGTAGGGGGACTCGACGCCGGTCAGGTAGAAGAAGTTGGGCTCCTGCTTCTTCTCTCCCCCGTGCCGGATCATGTACTCCGACGGGACGACGATCGGAGCCCGCAACTGTTCGACCAGACGGGCCCGGCGGCCAGCATATACCTCGGGTGGGAA
>JADFNV010000008.1:94242-97547 GCA_022563195.1 Pseudomonadota bacterium | reverse complement strand
AGCCCGGTATCGTTCCGGATAGGTGGCAGATGTACCGCCCATTAACTCTCTTAGCGCAATACCACAGTCACTGGGTTCTTTACTCTCTGCTTCCCCTTGCTGTATCCAGGTTTCCATCTGCAATAGATCAGTGGGACCGGCAAGTACGACAACACCGCGGATATTTAACTTTGCATCGAATTCCTGGCTCGCCATCCATAATGCCGTGGTCAGTATTATGCTGCTAGGCAGCCTGAATACCGCACAAATCCCAACAATTTTCCGAACTCTGTCGGCATAATTCCCGCTACGCCTTCTTGTGCCGGGTCCGCTTCCGAGTCGAATCTCCGAGTTCGCGGTTCTTTTTGGTCTGTAGGGCTTGCAGATTCCTCAGATGATCCGAACCACCTTTGCTTTCCGGTTTGATGTGGTCGATTTCCCAACCTTGTGCTCCCCTACCGCCAAACTGCTCCTTCCGAATCTTGTTCCCGTAGGGGTCTTGACGAACCTCGTCTGCGTCCTCTCCGCGAATCTTTTTCGCTTTGTCCCAAACCTTGTCAATATCATCTTTGGTCGGCATTTTAGGCACCTTACTACGTAATTCAGGTGCCACAATTTTACCAGACATGAGGCGTTTTGCCTGCACATAGCTCTCAAGCACCCGATTCATGCGTGTTTGATAGCCCTTCCCCGGGGACTTGAAATGCGCCAACACAGAGCGTTTCACGCGCATGGTCACCTGCTCGGTACGATCAGGCTCAATGAGCTCGGCTTGCTGCCAGAATGTCTCATTTAGCTCCGGAATGTCACTGAAATCGATGTCCTCGTCGCCGAGCGCCGCGATCTGTTTAGTTGTTAGGGGTTTCGTGTATTTGCTCATAGTAAGTCTGCCTTTCTCTGCGGGACACGGCTCGAGCGGAAATCAGTCGAACCCGCCCTTCTCGATCGGTGTGGACAACAACAATTAGCGCCACACCATCGATGACACCGATACTGACGAAGCGATCCTCACCGTAGTCTTCTCGATCATCGAGCCAGGTCAACACCGGTCCGGCGAAGATGCGCTGCGCCAACTCAAAACTGATGCCATGATTTCGGATATTGCTCTGGTTCTTGGCCTCATCCCATTCAAATTTCATAGCATATTATACCGACAAATTGTAGTTACACAAGGCCTTCTTTGTGAATCGACCCAGTGTCAACATCGCTACCATATAATGTGCAGCGTCACTACCAGCAGCGAAGCGCTGTAGTGACGCGGCGCTCTGAACCAACAATTGCGCGGGTTCTAGCCAGTTTCAGCAAGTTCTCGGCGAGTGACACCGGCCTGCACCTGTACTTTCTTCCGGACGTAATCGAACCATTCTGCACTCAAGTGGATGCTTGTGTAATTACATGAGAAAAGCCCTGCAACAACTTGATTGACTTATCTCTTTACAAATCGTTCGATTTGTACTAGCGTGATATGCACTATCCGTCGCCGCTGCGGAAAAGCGGTACCTGGCAGGGGTTAACCTGCCCAAGGTCGAGGCCTGCGCTGCAGGCTGGTCGGTCCCAGGACACTCCGGTGTCCTTCTACTCAGTTGGGCATCAGGCTCAGCATCTTCGACATAGTCGGGCATTCCGCTCGGCATCTTCAAGCACGGCGGGACTGTGGTTTTCGGCTGCGCGTTCTCACACGCCATTGGCGTTTCTTTTTCTCATACCTACAGGAGGTAATCTTCAACTCGTTTTGAATCTGGCCCTATGGGCCAACTGGTGGTCCCCGGTGGAACTTCACAAAGATCCCCGGCGAACCTGATTAAGGCTTCAGGCCTTAGGGGACTGGTGTCCCACGACCTTTTCCGATCTTTGATCGGAGCTCGTATGCCACAAGGCTGCGAGCTGGTCATCCAAACTAACCAACGAGGAAAACTGCACCATGAAAGACCTGAACTACCAGTTAAGCAAGCTTTGCCGTGACAACCGTGACGGCGGGTTTTCTACTCAAGCAACCCGGTCCCGGATATTGGACCTGATTGCCAGCCAGTTGAAGGAACTTGGATTCCGGCGAATGCAGCAAGGATCACTGAAGCCGAAGCATGTCGATGCCCTGGTCGCCCATTGGCAGGATCAGGGCATCAGTGTGGGCACACTGAAGAATCGTTTATCGGCACTTCGCTGGTGGGCGAAGAAGGTGAACAAGCCGAGCATCATTGCCAATGACAATGATGTCTACGGCATCGGCAAACGGGAATACGTCGCCAAGGAATCCAAGGCGCAGGAAGTGGACGAAACCAAGCTGTCCCGGATCTCTGATCCCCACGTTCGCCTGAGCATCCGCCTGCAGGCAGCCTTTGGGCTCAGACGTGAGGAATCCATCAAGTTCAGTCCGACCTATGCGAAGCAGGACGATCACATCCGCCTGAAATCGAGCTGGACCAAGGGCGGGCGAGCCAGAACGGTGCCGATCAGGAACGACGAGCAGCGCCAACTGTTGGAGGAGGTTAAGGATTTAGCCAAAGGCGGCTCCTTGATTCCGGCACAATTGAATTACGTCCAGCAATTGCATCGCTACGAGCGACAGCTTCGCAACGTCGGCATGTCAAAACTTCATGGCCTCCGACATGCCTATGCCCAGCAGCGCTATCTTGAGCTCACTGGCTGGAAATCGCCGGTGGTCGGTGGCCCGACATCGAAAGACCTGACGCCTGAGCAGCTCGCGCCCGACCATGAGGCGCGAGCCATGATCAGCAACGAACTCGGCCATGCTCGGGCTGAAATCTCAGCGGTGTATCTCGGTCGATGAAATCCATGAGTGCATCCATCGCATTGTTACCACGATTGGTGCGCTTTCGGGACGCGCCCGGCTATCTCGGCATGGACCGCAACCGCTTCAACCAAGAGGTCCGGCCTTACCTCACCACCATTCCCATCGGCCATCAGGGCATTGCCTTCGACCGGCTTGAACTCGACGCCTGGGTAGAAGACTATATCTCCCGCAACGGGCGTCGTCCGAAGGCTCCAAAACTGGAGGACGACACATGTCAAAACGTAACCGAATGCCGGGGCTCCGCCAAAAAGGCGGGATCTGGCAAATTGAAAAACGCTGTCGATATGCACCAGGAGGGTGGCTCCGAGAAAGCACAGGCCTATCTTCTCGCATTGAGGCAGAACAGTACTTGATCCGCCGTCTGGCGGAAATTGAGGAGGAAGCACGACGACACGAGGCTGTGATCTTTACCTTCGAGGAAGCTGCATTACGATATCTCGAAGAGATCGCACACAAGTCATCGGCCAATACCATCGCAGTGATTCTCGATCGGCTATTCCCATACATCGGCAAG
>JADFNV010000008.1:0-94232 GCA_022563195.1 Pseudomonadota bacterium | reverse complement strand
TACTAAGTCGGTCGGCTCGAGTCTGGCGTGATAGGGATGGCAATCCATGGCTCACTCAGGCACCGGCGCTAATCAGCCGACTTCCAGTCAAAGGAAAGCAGGCTAAAGCCTATCCGCTATCGTGGTCAGAGCAGGATCGTTTGATCAAGGCCCTGCCCCGCCATTTGGCTGATGCGGCTTTATTTGGCTTGAACACCGGCTGCCGTGAACAGGAAATTTGCCAACTGCGTTGGGACTGGGAAGTGCAACTGCCCGAAATGGAGACCTCGGTGTTCATCCTGGGGGCCTCCATCACGAAGACCAGCACGGAACGTGTTGTCGTACTGAACACGGTGGCGCGTCGCGTGATCGAGTCCCGTCGTGGCATACACGCCGAGCGGGTTTTCACCTATCGAGGCAGACCAGTCGGCAAACTGCGTAGCAGCGCATGGAGACGAGCATGGAAAGCGGTCGGCCTGCCGACCGAACCCGGCATCTTAAAAGGCGTTCACAATCTGCGTCACACCTTTGGCAGGCGACTGAGAAGTGCGGGCATTCCATTGGAAACCCGTAAAGCATTACTCGGTCATGCCAACGATGACATCACAACGCATTATTCGGCTGCAGAACTCCAAGAGCTCATCAATGCTGCTGAAGCCATTGTGAGTCGAGGCAGAACTGAAACGCCGAATCTGATGCTAATCCGCCAAAGGACGGACAGAAGTGTCGGAAAAGTGTCGGAAATGAAAAAAGGGTTAACCGGAATAATCGGCTAACCCTTTGTTTTAATTGGCGCGCCCGGAGAGATTCGAACTCCCGACCGCTCGGTTCGTAGCCGAGTACTCTATCCAGCTGAGCTACGGGCGCATTGTTTGATTTTCAAATGTGTGGCGGAGAGAGAGGGATTGACTCGTCGCTTCGCTCCTCGCCCTGCGGGCGCACTTCGTGCGTCCAAATCTGCTTCGCCGATTTGTCGAACCCCATCGTCTATTTTCGAGGGTTCGAATTCTAACTATCTACATTAATTATTGGGCCCTTTATTCAAGGGCCCAATAATTAATGTGGCGGAGAGAGAGGGATTCGAACCCTCGAAGGGGTATTAGCCCTTACTCCCTTAGCAGGGGAGCGCTTTCGACCACTCAGCCATCTCTCCGATATGTACGTTGCCGCTGCCCGGCGGTCCCCCGCGCGGGCGACATCTTACTGGCAGTGCAACATGAGGTAAAGGCCGATATGGGCGCCTGTTCGACCGATGATCGCGCTTACGGGACGCTCCTACTTCAGCCCCGTCGGCTGGCTAGTTGTCCTAGCCGCCCTCTTGCGCCTTTTCTGCGGCTTTCTCGTTCTGAATTCGCTCGTAGATCTCTTCACGGTGCACAGCAACGTCTTTCGGGGCATTGATCCCGATGCGTACCTGATTCCCTTTGACCCCTAAGACGGTGATCGTGATATCGCTCCCGATCATGACCGTCTCACCAGCGCGTCGCGTCAGAATTAGCATAGCTTCCTACTCCTGCCGGGGCTCCGCCCCCTTTCTTATCACGCGTCGTTCGTCTGTAAACCCCTGTAATACTAGTCGATTTACGGCCCAGATGCCCATTATGTAACAAACCCAAGCAAATCCAGACCCAATCGTCAGCGCAGATGTTCCGCAACCCAGGCAGGAACCGACCCGAGCGCTGCATCGAGGGCATCGGGGTTGTTGCCGCCAGCCTGAGCGAAGTCCGGGCGGCCGCCGCCCTTGCCGCCCACCTGTTCAGCGACTGGTTTTATCAGGTCGCCCGCGCGAATGCGATCCGTGTTGTTCTTGGTAACGCCCGCGGCGATCCGAACGACACCCTTATCGACCGAGCCAAGCACGATCACCGCGCTTTGCAGTTTGTCCTTGTAACGATCGACCGCATCGCGCAGGGTTTTAGCGTCCGCGCCATCTATACGCGTCGCAAGTACCTTGATGCCATCGATTTCCTGAACGTTGTCGAAATGGTCGCCAGAAGATCCCATAGCCAGCGCCTGTTTCGCCTGGGTCAACTCCTTTTCGAGTTGCTTGTTACGCTTTAGAAGCTGCTCAACTTTACCTGACACCTGGTTCGGCTGACTGCGCAGCAATTTCGCAATGTTTTCGAGTGCATGTTGCTGTGCCGCCAGCCACTCGAGCGCGCCCTTGCCGGTTACGGCTTCAACTCTACGCACTCCCGAAGCGATACCACCCTCCGAGGTAATCTTGAACATGCCGATGTCACCGGTTCGGTCCACGTGTGTTCCGCCACAAAGTTCGACTGAGAAATCACCGAAATTGAGCACTCGAACTTCGTCGCCATATTTCTCGCCGAACAACGCGACAGCACCCGAAGCGACCGCGTCATCGTAGTTCATGACCGTGGTTTTCGCGACGACGTTTTTCCGAATTTCATCGTTGACGAGAGCTTCGATTGCCACGACCTGATCGTCCGTAACAGCTTCGTAGTGTGAAAAGTCAAAACGCAGACGATCGGGCGCAACCAGTGAGCCTTTTTGCTGCACGTGATCACCGAGTACTGCGCGCAGAGCCGCATGCATCAAGTGCGTCGCCGAATGATTGAGCCGAATGGCTTGCCGGCGTTCGGCGTCGACGGTGGCCTCGAGCTCGTCGCCAATCTTGAGCTCGCCCTTCTCAACCACGCCGATATGGACGATGGCTCTACCGCTCTTCTGTGTGTCCTGTACGCGAAAGAGATTGCCTTTTTCGAGCAAGCTGCCCGTATCACCGATCTGACCGCCACTCTCGGCATAGAAAGGTGTTGAGGACAGGATTACTACGCCATCATCACCAGTCGACAATTTCTTGACCGCCTTATCGCCTCTAAATAGCGCAACGATCGTGCTGCTGCCGTCGGTACCCTCGTATCCCGAAAAATTCGTTTCCAGATCGGTCTTGATCGCAACATCAGCAACGGCACTGAACTTGCTTGCAGCCCGCGCACGATCACGTTGCCCTGTCATTGCTGCTTCGAATCCACTTTGATCTATCGTCAGACCACGCTCGCGCGCAATATCGGCAGTCAAATCAACCGGAAAGCCGAAGGTATCGTAAAGCTTGAAGACCACATCGCCAGGAATTTCCTTGCCATCAAGTTTGGCAATCGCCACTTCGAGAATCTCCATGCCCTGATCCAGCGTTTCGGCGAAACGCTGTTCTTCTTTCTCGAGCACTTTTTCGACATGTGCCTGCGCTTTGACGAGCTCGGGATACGCATCACCCATTTCCAGGCCAAGCGGAGCAACAAGTTTGTGGAAGAACAGATCGTTCGTGCCCAGCTTCTTGCCATGGCGAACTGCGCGACGAATAATGCGCCGCAGCACATAGCCCCTGCCCTCGTTGCCCGGCAACACACCGTCGGCGATCAGAAATGAGCAGGCTCGAATGTGATCCGCAATCACGTTGAGCGAACTCGAACCATCGTTCTTGACGCCTAAGGTTTTCGCGACAGCGCTGATCAGGTTTGTAAACAGATCGATGTCATAATTGCTGTGCACACCCTGCATCACGGCAGCAATGCGCTCGAGGCCCATGCCGGTATCAACCGACGGCTTCGGCAGTGGCACCATTTCACCGTCAGCCGAGCGATTGAACTGCATGAACACGAGATTCCAGATCTCGACGAAACGGTCGCCCTCTTCGTCCGGCGAACCTGGCGGCCCACCTGCGACCTCGGGGCCGTGATCGTAAAAGATCTCGCTGCAGGGCCCACAGGGCCCGGTGTCGCCCATCGCCCAATAATTGTCCTTTTTACCCATGCGTGAAAAGCGGCCGGAATCAATCCCGATTTCATTGAGCCAGATGTCGGCGGCATCGTCGTCTTCATCAAAAACGGTGATCCAGAGATTTTCAGGCGGGAGCCCAAGTGTCTCCGTCAGAAATTCCCAAGCGTATTTAATGGCGTCGCGCTTGAAGTAGTCGCCGAAGCTGAAATTACCGAGCATTTCGAAAAACGTGTGGTGGCGTGTCGTATAGCCGACATTTTCCAGGTCATTGTGCTTGCCGCCCGCACGGACGCAACGCTGCGAGGTCACCGCACGCTGATAGCTGCGTTTGTCGCGACCCAGGAATACGTCCTTGAACTGCACCATTCCTGCATTCGTGAACAGCAACGTCGGATCGTTCCCGGGTACCAACGGCGAGCTCGCAACGACCTCGTGGTCATGGTCGCGAAAGTAGTCCAGGAATGCCTGGCGCAACTCATTGCTCGTCATGGACTTCATCGGGGGATTCTAAGCGTTATTCACCGAATGCGGAAACTGCAGCCTGAATGTGATCGGGCTCGAACCCGCGGTACTGAAGAAAGCGCATCTGCCGGGCTTTTGTCTCGAAATCGGCGGGCCAGCTTGCGCCAAATTTTTTCTGCCGAACCCCGCGCGCGAGGTCGTGCCAGTTCTGTTGCACATCGGTCAGACCGTCGTCGATCAGGTTCTCGACAATGCCACGCTGCCCGAGATCCGCACGAATTCTCGTTGGCCCCTTGCCCTGATCGATTCGTGAGCGGATAAATGCCTCGACGAAACGCCGATCGCTTTGCAAGCCTTCCGCGGTGAGCTGCGCGATCGCGTCTTCTGCGACGTCAGCGCCAAAGCCGGCCGCGGTGACTTTGTCTAAGAGCTCGACCCGACCGTGCTCGCGCCGAGCCAGGTAATCCATCGCCTTTTTTCGGGCCTTGGCGGAATCGCAATATTTTTCAGACACCGTGGTCATCGCCCGCATTCCAGGTGCCAGGCTCCTGCAGCGGCTTGGTTACGCTTCCTGCGCGACCGCCGCCTCCGTTTCACTGGCCGGTTTTTCGACGGTATCCGGCAGGAGCTTCGCGCGAATTTTTTGCTCGATTTCCGCTGCGATCTCAGGATGCGTCTTCAGAAACTCACGCACATTTTCCTTGCCCTGGCCAATTCGGTCATCACCATAGCTGTACCACGAACCCGCCTTGTCAATCAGACCATGTTCCACACCCAGGTCGATGATCTCGCCTTCGCGGGAAATACCATGGCCGTAGAGGATTTCGAATTCGGCCATTTTGAATGGCGGCGAGACCTTGTTCTTGACGACCTTGACGCGCGTCTGGTTGCCGATGATCTCGTCACCTTTCTTGATCGCACCAATGCGGCGGATGTCGAGGCGCACAGATGCGTAGAACTTAAGTGCATTACCACCCGTCGTCGTCTCGGGATTGCCAAACATGACACCAATCTTCATGCGAATCTGGTTAATGAAGACCACCATTGTGTTCGAGCGATTGATGTTGGCCGTCAGTTTTCTAAGTGCCTGCGACATCAGGCGTGCCTGCAAGCCCATATGCGAATCGCCCATCTCGCCCTCAATCTCGGCCTTCGGCGTCAGTGCTGCGACCGAATCGATAACGATAATGTCGATGGCGCTCGAACGCACCAACATGTCCGTAATTTCCAGCGCCTGTTCGCCGGTGTCGGGCTGGGAAACGAGCAATTCGTCAACATTGACGCCAAGCTTTCCGGCGTACTTCGGATCGAGCGCATGCTCGGCATCGACAAAAGCCGCCGTACCACCGAGTTTCTGAGCTTCGGCGATAACTTGCAGCGCCAGTGTCGTCTTCCCCGAGGCCTCCGGACCATAGATTTCAACAACCCGCCCCCTGGGCAAGCCACCGATTCCGAGCGCCACATCGAGCCCGATTGAGCCCGTTGAAACAACCTCGATGTCCCTGACTGCGTTGCTATCACCAAGGCGCATCACCGAGCCCTTGCCAAATTGTTTTTCAATCTGCCCAAGTGCTGCTGCGAGTGCTTTTTTGCGGTTGTCATCCATTGTTTATTGCCATCCGGTCGGTGAATTCAGTAGGGGTGGATTATTCCACAAAGACCTGTACATAACCACAGTATTACGGTGCCAAATCTGGGCACTGAGCGAAGAAACACGAAGAAGAATTCAGAAGTCTTTGACTATCGGGCGGTAAGTCACACTACCGCGCTGCGAAACCGACTCCATCAGTTCGAAGCTCGACCACTCGATCATGGCCGACTGCGCCAATCGCTGGGCTTCGAACTGCCGGGCATTGCGCACGACCGTGACGTGCGGACGGTAAACCCGTTGCGCTGATTCGATGCCAGCGGCAAAAATCCTGCCCTTGAGGGTTTCGACAAGACGGTCCAGATCAGGCGGAATCGTCGGCGGCACCAGCGCCGCGATCTTCGGGCGCGGCCAGAATTCGAGGCGGTCAAAGCGCAGCCGAATGGGCTCCATGGTGATGTCCTGCTTCGTCTCGAGCAGTTCGTCAATACGCTCTTCGGGAAATTCACCGATGTAGGCGAGCGTCACATGCCATTCACGCCGATCGACGGCGCGCCCCTCGACGAGCTTGGCCAGTGGTGCAATGAAATCACGCATGCGGTCACGCTGCCGAACGTCGGGCCAGAGCGCGAAAAACAGGGTCTTGGTTGTCATTACTCCACACGCTCCCTGTCGAAAGGCTTAAGTTTGTCCGACACGCTGATCATCTGTTCGAATTCCGCATAGCCACCGTTGCCGATCCGGAAACCGGTCGTGCCGTTTGGCATGATGGCAATGACGTTCCCCCCCCAGCCATGCATTTCAGAAACCCAGTGTTGCGACCCGGCCGGCGTCGTATACGGTTCATGCCAGAATGTCATGTGGTAGCTCTTGTCACCAAACTGGTTGCTGGCGCCGGTCGGCAGGCCGCGAACGTCCGTCAGATACCGGGCCTCGGCAAGTTTCGTGGGACTCAGGATCTGCTCCCCATTGTGCTGGCCACCGTTCTGGATAAGCCGCGAGAGCTTCACAATATCATCAATGGTCATGTACAGGCCCCAGGCCAAAAGCGGCATGCCTGCTTCGCCGCTGGTTTCTTTGGTGAAGTTCGCCGGCATGTGGCGGATGCCGATCGGCGTGTACACCTCGTCGACCAGCATGGTCCAGAGATTCGCAGCATCGCCTTCTTTTTGTTTCAGCAGACTGCTTAGCGCAACCGCCAGCAGGAATATGTCACGGTCACGGTAACGGACGTGCTCGCCGGGTCCCCAGGGGTGATTAGATTGGCGAAAGACATACTGGAGTTTTTCCTCTAGCCCCGGCGCAAGATACCAGGCGTCATAAGCGTCCTGGTCAGCGACAATATAGCCATCGCTGATGTGGTTCGGATCGATGTTTTCGCTGCCCGCACCAATTCCGGTGGCCATGCTCACCAGGTGTCCGATTGTGACCTTGTCCCACCCATCATGCTCTGCCGTGAATTCAAGAAGATCTCTGATGCGGTAGTCGAGTATCTCGTCGCCATATTTTTGCGCGAGCCGCAGCGTTGCGATCAGACCAGCAGCCGACTTCGTGATCGACCAGATTCCGTGCCGCATCTCTTGCGGATACGGATAAGGCCCGTATGGCGTCGGACTGAAACGAACGAATACTTCATCCGGTGTGATCAGCCCGCTGACGATAAACTTGTCCGGCTCAATGGATGAATCGAATTCGCTCAACGCGTCCCGGCCGACCTTCACCTCAAGGTTTTCCCACGGGTCCCAGGGTATTCGTGCCGCAAGCTCCTGCCTGAAATCCTCGATGATGGCGTCACTGCCGACGATATCCATCGCGGTGAATGTTGCGGCCACGTGGCCCGATGCGACAAACCAGGTTTGAACAAAATAGGGCGAGAGTTGCTGCGTGACCTGGTAGCGTAGATGAGAGACCTGCGTACCGTCATACAGGAACGTGGCCACACCGTTGTAAGTTTCGTTTTCGATATTGCTCGTCAATATAAAAGGGAATGACGCCCGCGACATGTCGCCATCGCCAGCCTCCGACCACACCCGGCCCGGCGAGACCTGAATTTGCCAGAAGCTTTCATCGTCGGGCGAGAATAAAATATCCCGTTCTACCGGGATCAGGTAACCGTCGTGACTCAGGAAAAGGACGGAGAGCGCCGGAAAAAGCTGCGTTCGTTTACCCGCAATGATGGCCGGCTCGATGACCGCGGGTTCCGTTCGCATCACCGATGAACGGAGACGCAGTTGTCCTGCAAACTCGTGCCGCGCATCCGTGGCGCCCTTGGACGGCAGGAAAAACTTGTTCAGGATGGGTCCGGGATCCGCCGAACCGGGCGCCACCATCTCATCGCGCGTCAGTTTTTCGCGGATGTCTGCCGGTAACGATGATTCTTCACAGGCAGACAGCGCAACAGCCAGCAATGGCGCCAGCATCAGCATTTGAATCTTGAGGAATTTAGGCCTCATGATTCGATACGCTCCCTCACGCCTTGTAGCGCATGTACGACCGTGAGTTCACGCACGAGATCACGGTCGCCGTCAAAATGCTTACAAATAGCCTCGATGTCAACGCGAGAGCCGTTCCTGACGGCCCAGGCGAACCAGACAGTGCCGACGGGCTTTTCCTCACTACCACCGTCCGGCCCGGCAATGCCGCTGACCGAGACACAGATATCGGCCCCGCTTAGATTGAGCGCACCTTCAGCCATTTCCATGACGGCAGCTTCGCTTACCGCACCGTGGTCGCTGAGCGTCCGATTTTGCACGCCGAGAAGCGATTCCTTTGCTCCATTGCTGTAGCTGACAATGCCATAGGCAAAACACACGGAACTGCCGGATACATCGGTAATCGCCTTGGCTATCCAGCCTCCCGTGCAGGACTCAGCCGTTGCCACGGCCTTGTTCGCCGATGACAGTTCGCCGACAAGCACCTGGGCCAATTCCTTGATCGCTTCGTGGTCAGCCATTCAATACAGACTCGTAGAGTGCGAGGTGCTTGTCGACCATCGTATCGATCGAAAACTCATTTTGCATCCGTTTGCGACCCGCTGAGCCATATTTTTGTCGAAGCCCGTCATTATCAATCATCGTCGCAATCGCAATCCGCAGTTTTTCGACATTCTCCACGGCAACCAGAATACCGGTCTCCCCGTCAGCAACAGCCTCCGGCAAGCCGCCGGCGTTGAAACCGACAACCGGAACGCCCGCTGCAGACGCTTTGAGTGCTGCGACACCCAGGCCCTCGGCCAGCGCCGGGTGAACGAACAAATCGAAACACCCAAGGTATTCATCCAGGTCAGCGCGAAATCCGGCGAACTGGACTGTACCGCCAAGATCCAGCGATGCCGCCTGGGAGCGCAACTGGTTCGCGAGATATCCTTCACCAAACAAGATTACGCGAAGTTGCCGATAATGCTGCAGTTCGGCGACGGCTTGTAGCAGGTAGCGATGCCCTTTGCGAGGAATGAGCTGACCCGCTGCGACAATCGCAAAGGCATCGTCGGGTATGTCGAACTCAGCGCGAAAAGCGGCGCAGTCGGCGGGATTCGTGACGGGTTTCGTATCCACGGCGCTGCGTATGACTTCAATGCGCTCGTCATCGACGCCGCGTTCCCGCAGTACCGCAGCTATCGCCTCGGAAATGGCGATGATTTTCGTGAACGGGCGGTATCTGAGCGCAGCCATGAGCCGCATCTCGGTATTATCGACGCGCCGCGACACGACGGCCGGAATATCGGCGAAGCTTGCGGCCATGCCGCCCAGAATGTCGGCACCGCGCCGGCTATGGCAATGCACCAGGTCCGGTTTCGATGCCCGCAGGTACTGCGCAAGTCGATAAGCGAACGGCAAATCGAGATCGCCGGCGCAAAATAAGTTGCGAACCGGGATGCGCGCTGCGCGTGCGGCTGCATCGATACCTGACTCGGGTGGACAGATGAGCGTGCAGTCGTGGCCGCGTTTGAGAAGCGCCGAGACCAGGTAAATCACCTGCTGGGGGCCGCCGTAAAGATGGCGCCCGGTTTCGACATGCAGTATTTTCATCGGTAAAGAATCGCCCGCATGGCGGGCTCCTGACAGGTGCACTCTTTAAAATAAGACTAGCAGCCCTAATCCCAACTTAAAATGAAAGCAGACGTCATTCCAGTCCACACACCGATGATGCGGCAATACCTGGCTATCAAGGCTGAGTACCCGGAAATGCTCGTGTTCTATCGAATGGGTGACTTTTACGAGCTTTTCTTTGACGACGCGAAGCGCGCGGCGGCGCTGCTCGACATCACGCTGACTTCGCGCGGCAAGTCGGGCGGCAGTCCGATTCCGATGGCTGGAGTCCCGTATCACGCCATCGAGGGCTATCTGGCCAAACTCGTGCGCAAGGGTGAGTCGGTCGCAATTTGTGAGCAGATCGGAGACCCGGCAACCAGCAAGGGGCCCGTTGAACGCAAAGTCATGCGCATCGTTACGCCTGGAACGCTCACCGACGAAGCCCTGCTCGCTGCAACACGCGACAATCTCGTTGCGTCGATATTCGCGGACCGCAACCGCATCGGCATTGCCTGGCTCGATTTGGCCGGCGGGCGGTTCCTGTTGACCGAAGTCCCGGATATTAACGCAGCACTCGGCGAAATCGAACGATTGCGACCGGCCGAACTCATCGTTGATGAAGACCAACCGCTCGGCGACACGATCAAGAAAGAAGTTCGCGTAACAAGGCGACCACCCTGGCACTTCGAACTGGACAGTGCAACACGATTGCTTTGCGCGCAGTTCGGGACCCGCGATCTGAGTGGATTCGGCTGCGAAGATTGTTCGACCGGCATCGCGGCGGCAGGAGCGTTGTTGCAATACGTTAACGATACGCAGAAAGCGTCGCTTCCCCACCTGCAGTCGATTGTGGCCGAGCGACGTGAGGATGCGATCATCATGGACGGCCCAACGCGGCGCAATCTCGAACTCGAGGAATCGCTGAGCGGCCATCACGAGCACACACTTGCCGGCGTCATGGATCACTGCCAGAGCCCGATGGGATCGCGCATGCTGCGCCGCTGGATCCAGAGACCGTTACGCGATACCGCGGTTTTGCGCGGACGCTACCAGGCGATCGAGACGATGCTGATCAAAGGCATCGTTGCCACCGTGCAGGCTCTGATCAATGGCGTTGGCGACGTTGAGCGAATCCTGTCTCGCGTGGCGCTGCGCTCAGCACGGCCACGTGATTTGCGGCAATTGGCTGAAGCCCTGTCGCGCTTACCGGATCTGCGACAACAAATTACCGCGCTTGAATCACCACAACTGCGAGATCTGAGTCAGCGAATTGGCGAACACCGTCGGCAACACGAGTTGTTGTCGAAAGCGATCATCGACACCCCGCCGATGTTGATTCGTGACGGCGGCGTCATCGCTGATGGCTACGACGACGAGCTGGATGACCTCCGGGGGATTGCCGCCAACGCCGACCAGTACCTGCTGAACCTGGAAGCCCGCGAGAAAAAACGGACCGGAATTGCGACGCTCAAGCTCGGCTACAACCGCGTGCACGGCTACTACATTGAAATCAGCAAGGCTCAGGCTGGTAACGCACCTGTCGAATATGTTCGACGTCAGACGCTGAAGAATGCCGAGCGATACATAACGCCTGAACTCAAGGAGTTTGAAGACAAGGTGCTTAGCGCCAGGGAACGCGCGCTTGCTCGAGAGAAAACTCTATATGAAGAAGTCCTTGAGCAACTGCTCGAAGTGCTCGCCGAACTGCAACAGACCGCGGCTGCCGTAGCCGAACTCGACGTATTAGCCTGCTTCGCCGAGCGCGCGGACTCTTTAAAGCTATCGAAGCCCGAAATCGCCAGCACTCCGCGTATCGAAATCGAAGGCGGACGACACCTCGTTGTTGAACAGGTCATCGACACACCATTTGTGGCCAACGACCTGTCACTGGGAGCCAGGCAGCGTCTGCTCGTGATAACCGGACCGAACATGGGCGGCAAATCGACCTATATGCGGCAAACGGCGCTCATTGTCGTCCTTGCGCACATCGGCAGCTTCGTGCCCGCCGAGAGCCTGCGTGTCGGCCCAATCGACAGAATCTTTACGCGTATCGGCGCATCCGATGATCTCGCAGGAGGACGATCAACCTTCATGGTCGAAATGTCAGAGACCGCAACGATTCTCCACAATGCGACTGAACAAAGCCTGGTACTCATGGACGAAATCGGCCGCGGCACAAGCACCTTCGACGGGCTTTCGCTGGCCTGGGCCGCCGCACATTACATGGGTGAAACAGCCAACGCATTTACCTTATTCGCAACGCACTATTTCGAGCTGACCGCACTCGCACAGGAACTGCCGGCTTGCAGCAATGTTCATCTGGACGCAACCGAGCACGATGGGCAACTCGTGTTCCTGCACGCCGTCAAACCAGGACCGGCTAACCAGAGTTATGGCTTACAGGTCGCGGCATTGGCCGGCGTGCCAAAAGAAGTCATTCGACGTGCACAGAGTTACATGAAGGTGCTTGAAGCCTTGCAAGCTGAACACGGCGATAGTCCCCAGGCGCAATTGCCACTGACCGTCGAAGCTCCGGAAATCGATGACGCCTTAGGCAACGCTGTCGACGCACTGGATCCGGACTCAATGACGCCCCGTGAAGCGCTGGACGCGTTGTACAAGCTTAAGAATCTGTAATCGCCCTTGCGTCGCTCACGCACATCCCTGTGCTCCGCGACATTAGGTCATCCTGACCGTCGACGGGCTCCTACAGGCTATCTCTGAGGAATACGCCGCGCCTGAGAAACGCAACGGCCTGATCCGTAACATCATTCGACACCAGCATGCCCTTGTGGCTGACGTCCATGACGAGGTGATCCGTGGCACCCTCAAGTCTGGTTTCGGATACGGCGATAGTGCCATCGTTTGGCTCGTCAAAATTGGCGACGAGTTGGCCGAAGCCTAACGGAACCGTACCGGCAATGATGCCGATCTCCCGGTGCTCGCAGACATGGCTGGCCCAGTCATTTGCCGCTTCGTCAATGACGCCCTCAGTCAGCGATCGACCCATAATCGCCTCGGCCCAGCCTTGCTGGCTAAGGATGTTGGCAGCACGTGACCCGCACAACGGCGAACCGAGGCAAACGACACGACCAGGCACGGCGTTCGAATCATTGGCAAGCATGCGCAGTGCCACCACCCCGCCAAGGCTGTGCCCGATAATGTGAACGCCGACCAGGTCCTGCTCATGAATAAAATTTGCAAGTGCGGTGGCGTTCTCATCGAGAGTAGCGCGAACGGATTGGTAGCTGAACAACAGCGCACGCATGCCGTACTCTCTCTCGAGGCGCCGCTTGATCAGGTACATGCCGACGCCATGCGACCAGAATCCATGGGTGCAAATGACGGTGTCGATAGAACTCAAAGAGCTAGCGCCTACTCGGTACGCGGTGTCCGCAGGCGGATGCCGGTTTCCTTGAGCTGCGCGGCCGAAATCTCGCCTGGCGCATTGGTCAGCGGACAGCTTGCAGTCTGAGTTTTGGGGAATGCGATGACGTCACGAATACTGTCCGCACCTGCCATGAGCATGACGATACGGTCCAGACCGAACGCGATGCCACCATGCGGTGGACATCCGTACTGGAGCGCGCGCAACAGGAAGCCGAACTTTTCTTCAGCCTCTTCTTTGCTGATTTCCAGAAGGTCGAATACGGCCGACTGCATGGTCCTGTCGTGGATGCGAATCGAGCCGCCGCCAATTTCGGAGCCGTTGATCACCAGGTCATAAGCACGGGACAGGGCGGTGCCGGGATCAGATACGAGCGCATCTGCATCGTCAACCGATGGTGCTGTAAATGGATGATGCAATGCATTCCATCGCTTGGTTTCCGCGTCTTTTTCGAACATCGGAAAGTCGACAACCCAAAGCGGCGACCAGCCCTCGGTAATGAGTCCGCGGTCCCGACCCATCCTGACACGCAGCGCGCCCAGCGCATCGTTGACGACACGTGTCTTGTCCGCGCCGAAGAAGATCAGGTCGCCCGATTTCGCGCCGGTGCGTTCGAGGATCCCGGTTACTGCATCGTCGGGCAGAAATTTGAGTATCGGTGACTGCAGGCCATCGCGACCCGCGTCACTATCGTTCACCTTTATATAAGCCAGACCCTTCGCACCATATCGGGCGACATAAGCCGTGTAGTCATCGATCTCTTTGCGCGTCAAATCGTTGCCACCCGGGAGACACAGTGCTGCAACGCGACCCTCGGGGTCACTGGCCGGACCGGCGAAGACTTTGAATTCGACAGCATCCATGAGATCGGCGACTTCGACGAGCTTGAGGTCGATGCGCAGATCGGGCTTGTCGGTCCCGTAATCGTGCATCGCATCCGCGTAACTCATGCGCGGAAACGGCGATGGCAATTCAACATCAAGAACTTGCTTATAAATATGCCGAACCAGTTTTTCCATCGCCCCGATCACGTCTTCCTCATCAACGAAGCTCATCTCGACATCGAGCTGCGTAAACTCGGGCTGCCGGTCGGCACGCAGATCTTCATCACGGAAGCACCGCACGATCTGATAGTAGCGATCCAGCCCCGACATCATCAGCAATTGTTTGAAGATCTGCGGCGACTGTGGCAGTGCGAAGAACTTACCCGCATGCGTGCGGCTCGGAACGATGTAGTCGCGTGCGCCTTCGGGCGTTGCACGCGTCAGCATGGGCGTCTCGACATCGATAAACCCGTTGTTATCGAGGTAGCTTCGCATCGCCATCGTTACCTGGTGACGCAGGCGCAGATTACCCAGCATTTCCTCACGACGAAGATCCAGGTATCGATACTGGAGGCGCAGCTCCTCGTTCGCATTTTCGTCGTGGTGAAACGGCGGTGTCTCAGAACGATTCAGGATATCGAGCTCATGCGCGAGCACTTCCACTTGCCCCGTCTTCATATTCGGGTTGATTGTGCCCTCGGGACGCTGTCGAACCAGACCTTTGACGGCCAGAACGTATTCGCCGCGGGTTCGCTCGGCGTCGGCAAATATATCGGGCCTGTCGGGGTCAAATACGACCTGCAGCAATCCCTCACGATCCCGTAAATCGATGAAAATCACGCCACCATGATCGCGCCGCCGGTGCACCCAGCCGCAGACCGAGATCTCCTCGCCGATCAGCGATTCGTCAACTTGTCCGCAGTAATGGCTACGCATCATAATATTCGCGAGACTGGCTTCAAAAAAGAGGCGGAATGGTACGGCGTGGATGGCGAACATACAACTGCGGACGCCGCTGCCCGACCTAAGCGCATTGTGACGGCGACCGTCGTACTTATCGCCGTCATGGCTCGCTGCGCTGCGCTTTACTTCCGTTGATAAGCACGACGGTCGCCGTCACTCTTCGGGCGTCTTCAGCGGCAAGTCCGCGGTCTGCTCTTTCGTCCATGTGGGTACGACGACGCCCAGCGACATCACCATTTTCGCGGCTGCATCCACACTCATATCGAGTTCGATGACATCCTTCTTCGGCACTACGATCAGGAATCCTGACGTCGGATTTGGCGTGGTTGGCACGAAACAACAGACGACCTCCTCGCCCGTACGCCCTGCCACCTCACCCATGCTGGTCGCCGTCTGGAAGGTCAGGGTGTAAATCCCCTTGCGCGGATACTCAACGAGCAATACTTTTTTGAATGCGTTGCCCGAATCCGAAAATACAATTTCAGTAAAATTCTTGGCCGCCGAATATATCGAGCGCACAATCGGGATGCGTTTCAGCAACGACTCCCAACCGCCAACGACACTGCGACCGACGAAGTTTGCCGCAAGCAGGCCCGTAATCAACAAAACGATGACCGTCAGAATCACGCCAAGCCCCGGGATCGCGACGCCCAGCCATTCGGCCGGTTGATACGCTTTTGGCAGTAGGTTGAGCGTTTTGTCCATGAGGCCGACGAGAAAGCGTAACAATATAAATGTGACGCCCAGTGGCAGCCACACGAGGATGCCAGCAACGAGATAACGACGGAGACGCTTCATCATGGCCGGATCACCCCGTGCCTGCTTTGGTATCAGGCGCCGACTTGGGCTTTGCTTTGTCGCCTGAACTATCTTTCGCGGACTTGTCCGTCTTGGGCTTGTCACTTTTGGACTCGTCACTTTTCGGTTTGTCGCTCTTGGACTTGTCGTCCGATTTCGACGGTTCCTTATCACCGGCAAGATTACGCTGATTGTCTTTCTTGAAATCGGTTTCGTACCAGCCTTTTCCCTTAAGCCGAAAACGCGGCGCGGACAACAGTCGTTTCAAGTCAGGCTCACCGCAAGACGGGCAATCGACAAGCACTGCCTCCGCAATCTTTTGCAGAGCATCGAGCGTATGACCGCACTTCTTGCAGGCATATTCGTATATTGGCATGCTTTAACTCCTCACAGAGCGCGCATTATAGTGGGTCACAGTTCAAGCCGCATTCTTGAATTCCAAACGACCGTCAGAGACGCCCACTTCAATGACGTCACCCGGCTGGAATCTGCCCTGCAGAATATCCTGCGCCAACGGGTTCTCGACCTGCTGCTGAATTGCGCGCTTCAATGGCCGCGCCCCATAGACGGGATCAAAACCGGCATCGGCGAGCCTGTCCCGAGCCGCGTCAGACAAGTGAATACGCATATCTCGTTCGGCGAGACGATCATGAAGATAGCCAAGCTGAATATCGACGATGCGCCGAATATGTTCGCGACTCAATGGATGGAACACGACCACATCATCGATGCGATTGATGAACTCTGGACGAAAATGCGTGCCTACGACCTCCATGAGCGCCGTCTTCATTGCATCGTAGTTCTCTTCGCCCTGCATTTCCTGAATCATCTGCGAACCGAGATTCGACGTCATGACGATCACGCTGTTACGAAAATCGACAGTCCGCCCCTGCCCGTCCGTCAGACGGCCATCATCCAGTACCTGTAGCAAGACGTTGAACACATCCGGATGCGCCTTTTCGATTTCATCGAGCAAGATTACCGAGTATGGACGTCGCCGAACGGCTTCGGTCAGGTAGCCGCCCTCCTCGTAGCCCACATAGCCGGGCGGTGCGCCTATGAGCCGCGCTACCGAGTGCTTTTCCATGAATTCCGACATGTCGAGTCGCACCATCGCATCGTCCGTATCAAACAAGAAGTTCGCGAGGGCTTTGGTCAGCTCGGTCTTGCCGACGCCGGTAGGTCCGAGGAACAGGAATGACCCAATCGGTCGCCTTGGATCCGACAGCCCGGCACGTGAACGACGGATTGCATTTGCAACCGCTGTCACGGCTTCATCCTGACCGACGACTCGTTTCTGCACGATCGATTCCATTTGCAGGAGTTTGTCTTTCTCGCCCTCAAGCATCCTGGACACCGGGATCCCGGTCCACTTCGAGACGATCTCGGCAACTTCTTCGTCTGTGACATTGTTACGTAGCAAGACAGTCTCTTTGTTCTCGGCATGTACGGCGTTATCGAGCTGCTTTTCGAGCGCCGGAATGCGCCCGTACTGAAGCTCGGACATGCGAGTCAGATCATTGGCGCGGTGCGCGGTCTCGAGCTCCAGGCGCGCGCGTTCGAGCTCCTCTTTGACTTGAGCCGTGCCCTGCATCGCAGCCTTTTCTGACTTCCATACCTCATCGAGATCCGCGAATTCTTTTTCGAGTTCGCGCAACTGCCCCTCTATATCGTCGAGTCGCTTCAGCGACGCCTCATCGGATTCCTTTTTAAGCGCTTCGCGCTCGATCTTGAGTTGAATGATGCGCCGCTCGAGCCGATCCATTGCCTCGGGCTTCGAGTCGATCTCAATGCGAATTCGCGATGCAGCCTCATCGATCAGGTCGATCGCCTTATCCGGAAGTTGACGGTCGCTGATGTACCGATGTGACAGCGTCGCAGCGGCTACGATGGCTGGGTCCGTAATCTCGACCCCATGGTGGACTTCGTAACGTTCTTTCAGGCCGCGAAGGATCGCGATCGTGTCTTCGACGGTAGGCTCTTCGATGAGAACTTTCTGGAAGCGGCGCTCGAGCGCCGCATCCTTTTCCAGATATTTGCGATATTCGTCAAGCGTGGTCGCACCGACGCAGTGCAGTTCTCCGCGCGCCAGTGCCGGCTTGAGCATGTTGCTGGCATCCATAGACCCCTCGGCGGCGCCTGCACCGACCACCGTATGCAGTTCATCAATGAATAGAATGATCTGGCCTTCCTGCTTCGCAAGATCGCTGAGTACGGCCTTGAGCCGTTCTTCGAATTCACCGCGAAATTTGGCGCCGGCGATTAATGCACCCATGTCGAGAGACAATATCCGCTTGCCACGCAGCCCGTCGGGTACTTCGTTATTGACGATGCGTTGAGCGAGCCCTTCGATGATCGCGGTTTTACCGACTCCTGGCTCGCCGATCAGGACCGGGTTGTTTTTGGTGCGTCGTTGTAAAATCTGGATCGTACGTCGAATTTCATCATCACGACCGATGATCGGGTCCAGCTTGCCCTGCTCCGCACGCTCGGTCAGATCGATCGTGTACTTCTCGAGTGCCTGGCGCGTGTCCTCGGCATTCGGGTCGTTGACTTGCTGTCCGCCACGCAAGTCGTCGATCGATTTATCGATCGCAGCTCGTACAGCCCCGGCCTGCTGCATGAAGCTCCGGAGCGGTGACTTCTCGTGCATAGCCGCGAGAACGAACAGTTCGCTCGATATATATTGATCCCCTCGTTTTTGTGCGAGTTTGTCGGTGATATTGAAAAGCTTGTTCAGCTCATTGCCGAGATGAACATCGCCCCCCGTGCCCTCGACTTTCGCAAAACGGTCAACGACATCACCCAGCTGTGAACGCAGCAGGTTGGCGTTAACGCCCGATTTCGTCAGCAGCCCGCGAACCGAGCCGCCTTGCTGGTCGAGCATAGCAACCATGAGGTGTGCAGGCTCTATGAACTGGTGGTCCAGGCCAACAGCGAGCGACTGCGCATCGGCGAGCGCCAACTGAAATTTGCTTGTCAGTTTGTCCAAACGCATTGAATACCCTGGGCCCAAACCCCTGGCTGTCAGAAACTCACCTTAAAATGACATCGGAATCCCATTTTTCAAGACCTGCAGAAGCTAAACAAACACAGCACTACGAGCGGGACATTCCTCTCCCTCATGTCTCGATCCCGCTTGACGGGAGCTCGCGATGCTGCGCTTTACTTCGGTCGAAGAACATCCCACTCGTAGTGCTATCCCTCACTTCCGAGGTAAAACAACCCATCGGCGGGCTCCTACGACTCTCGATAAATGAAGCTCAGCAGGCGACCGGTCTTACCATCCCGCCGATGCGAGAAAAAGCGCTTTTCATCGCTGAACGTACACAGGCCGCCACCGTGGATTTCTTCAACACCGATCTTGCTCAGCCGGGCCCTGGCGAGATGATACAGATCCGCCTGCCATCGGCCGTGCTCATTGGCGACAAACGGCCCGGAGTCACTCGCGCCCGATAGCCCAAATCGTTCGCGAACCTCGTCACCCACCTCGAACGCGGCCTGCGAAATCGCCGGGCCGAACCAGGCCATCAGCTCAGAGGGTAATTTCAACATTGCTGCGACCGTAGCCTCGACAATGCCATCTGCCAAGCCGCGCCAGCCGGCGTGCACTGCTGCAATCTCAGTGCCATCGAGCGAACACAGGAGTATCGGCAGACAATCGGCCGTTTGCACGACGCAGATATCGCCAGGACGATTGGCGATGATCGCATCCGCATCCGGAGGTCCATGATCGAAATCTGACGATCCTGCGCGAACCACGCCTGTGCCATGTACCTGGTGCAGCCATTGCGGCGCGATCGGCAGATCGCTTGCGCTACCCTGGCGCAGCGTCGTGCCGGCAATGATGTTTGCAGGTGCCGGCCATTCTGCGTGAATCCAGTCTTCACTCATTCGGTGTCCTCGCGCAACACCTCAAGCAAGCTCTCGAAATCAGGCGGCGGTGATACTTCGAAGCTGAGACCCTCGCCACTTTCAGGATGTGCAAATTCGAGCTTTGCGGCATGCAATGCCTGGCGTCGAAATGTTCGCAGAGTAACGATGAGCCTCTCGCTCGCCCCGCGTGGCAACGCCAATCGGCCACCGTAAACCGGGTCGCCGAGCAACGCATGCCGGCGGTGTGCAAAATGCACGCGAATCTGATGCGTCCGACCCGTTTCGAGTGTAACGCTGATGTAGGTATGCGCTGCAAATCGTTGCCGCACTTTGTAATGAGTTGTGGCCGGCCGGCCGTCGTCTCTGATGCTCATGCGTTTGCGATCAACTCGATGCCGGCCGATCGGCTCATTGATCGTACCTCCACCTGTCAGCACACCGTTGCATACCGCCAGGTAATCCCGGGAAATGTCCCGGTCAGCCAGCCGGCGAACGAGCGCCGTGTGGGCTGGCAATGTCTTGCCAATAAGCAGCAAACCACTGGTGTCTTTGTCGAGGCGGTGGATGATTCCCGCGCGCGGCACCTGGGAAAGCTCGGCGGCGTAATGCAACAAACCGTTCATCAGTGTGCCGCGGGGATTGCCGGCGCCCGGGTGGACAATGAGCCCTGCAGGCTTATTGATGACAATCAGCGATTCGTCCTCAAACACGATGTCCAGCGCGATCGGCTCAGGCTCCGCCGCATTACTGGTCTCGGCTATGGCCTGCAATTCCACGCACTCACCGCCGAGCACAGGGTCACGTGGCCGGGGACGGTCGCCATCGACGGTGATGGCGCCCTCAAGCAACCATCGCTTGAGGCGGCTGCGTGAATACTCGGGAAACATCCTGGCCAACGCCTGGTCCAAGCGTTGGCCCGCAAGTTCATCCGGGATGGTTTTGACTGTGGGATCCGCGTTCATCGTCTTACCAAGTCTACGGTATACTCGCCGACTTGGCCGGCCCAGGGGCCGTTTCGGGGCTGGCAAAATTCGAGGTTTTGTCCAGGAAGGGACCGATCACTGCAGCATGAAAACTTTTGGAAACAACATCAAACTCTTTGTCCACATGATAGGAAGGGCCCGCCTCGCGCTGTTGCTGGCCACAATTTCCTTGCTCTGTGCATGTGCTGGAAATGACGAGCAGCAGACTGAAATCCAGAGCCTGACCAGCGCCTACGAAACCGCCAAGGAAGCAGTTAGCCGCAGCAATTATCGTCGCGGCATCCAGATCTTCGAGGCGATCCAGGCTCGATATCCTTTCAGCGATCTGAGCCGACAAATCCAGCTCGAACTAATGTATGCGTATTTCAAGGCTGGGCGGAAAGAACAGGCAATTGATGCGGCGGATACGTTCATGCGCGAGAACCCGATTCACGAACGGGTTGATTACGCACTGTACATTCGGGCGTTGTCGTATTTCGAATCGGAAGCGGGTTTTCTCGAACGCCGCTTCAAGAAAGACATTACTGGGCGACCGCCGAAAGACGTTGCCCTGGCTTACTCATCTTTACGCAGGCTCGTGGAACAGTACCCGGCAAGCCAGTACGCGCCGGATGCCCAGCAGCGGATGTTGTTCCTGAGGAACCGGCTGGCCGCATACGAAAATCACGTCGCGGACTACTACCTTCGCCGTGGCGCCTACGTTGCAGCGCTAAATCGAGCCAAGAACGCACTCGAGGAATTCAACGGCGCCGACACAAATGACAGGTCACTCGAGATAATGATCGACGCATACGAAGAACTGGGCATGCAGGATCTTGCAGCCGACACTCGGCGCGTGCTGGCGCTCAATTTTCCAGATAATTGATTATTCAGGGAAGCGGTAACCTGACGTAATCGGGTAACGCCAGTCACGGCCAAACGCGCGGCTACTGACGCGCACGCCGGGTGGGGCCTGACGCCGCTTGTATTCATTTCGTTTGACCATCTCCAGAATACTGATGACCGTATCGCGGTCGAAACCGCGCTCTACGATCTTTTCTACGGACAAGTCCTGCTCAATGAACGCTTCCAGGATCGGATCAAGAATTCCGTAATCAGGCAATGAGTCGCTGTCCTTCTGACCCGCCCGCAATTCGGCCGATGGCGCGCGCGTAATGACACGCTCGGGAATGATGCTGCTTTGTGAATTGCGGTAATTCGCGAGCTTGAAGACCAAGGACTTGCTGCAGTCCTTGATCGGCGCGAACCCGCCCGCCATGTCACCATAGAGAGTGGCATAACCAACGGCCATTTCGCTCTTGTTGCCTGTCGTCAACAACATCCTGCCGGTATTGTTGGAAATAGCCATCAGCAATAATCCCCGGCACCTCGCCTGTATGTTTTCTTCGGTGACATCGTCGGCGTGATCTTCAAGAATCGATTCCAGTAGTCCGATCGTTGCGCTAACCAATGGCGCGATCGGAATGACGTCGTAGCGCACACCCAGTGTTTTTGCTTGTTTCGCAGCATCTTCCTGGCTCATTGTCGACGTATAACGGTATGGCATCATTACTGCACGAACCCGATCTGCGCCCAGCGCGTCGCAAGCGATGGCAAGGACCAGCGCAGAATCGATACCGCCGGACAGGCCGATGATAACGCCTGGAAAGGCATGCTTGTCGACGTAGTCGCGCGTACCGGTGATCAACGCACGATAGACGCTAGCCTCCGTTGACAGCAGCTTCGCCACGCTGCCAGACGCAATTTCTATCCCGCCTGCAGCGGGCGACAGCGTGACTTTGTGCAGGCCCTCATCGAATGGCTGCGCCCGGTAACGAACTTCACCATCAGCATCCATAACGAAGCTGCCACCGTCAAAGACGAGTTCATCCTGACCACCGACCATGTTGACATAGACAATGGGGACAGGTGTCTCCTCAACACGAGCCCTGGCAACCTGTTCACGTTGTTGTTGGCAATCGCGTTCGTAGGGCGATCCATTGATCGTAATGACACATTCGGCTCCGGCCGATCGTGACGCGGCAAGCGGCCCCGGTTGCCAGATGTCTTCACAGATCGTTAATCCGATCGCAACGCCGTTGAGTCGGAAAACCGCCGGGTCCTTTCCCCGGGTAAAATATCGCTCTTCATCGAAGACCCGGTAATTAGGCAGCAAGTGTTTGCGATAAGCACATAGCAACTTGCCGTTGGCGAACACCGCACAGCTATTGAATATTTGGTCGTCGACGTATTCCGGAAAGCCGATGAGCACCGCGATGCCGCGCACTCTTTCGCGAATATCGACGACAGCCTGCTCAACGCGCTTGCGCAGACCGGCATGAAAAAGCAGGTCCTCTGGGGGGTAGCCGCAGACACTAAGCTCGGGAAAGACAACGAGATCCGCTAACATCTCGTCGCGTGCGCGTTCGGCAAAGTCGATTATTTTCGCCGTATTTCCGGCGACGTCACCCACGGCCAGGTCGGTCTGGGCCATGACAACTATCACTTTGCTGCTCACTGCTGTCGCCGCCTCACTCTGCGATCTGAACTAGCCGCCGAGAACCTCCCGCATCATGCTGCCGAGCTCGGCTGGCGACCGAACGGTCGCTACCCCGGCTGCATCGAGCGCTTTGAATTTATCGGCTGCCGTACCCTTGCCGCCCGCGACGATGGCCCCGGCATGACCCATGCGTTTTCCAGGCGGGGCAGTCACACCAGCGATATAAGCTACGACCGGCGTCGAAACATTCGACTGGATGAACTCGGCCGCAGCCTCTTCATCTGTGCCGCCGATTTCGCCAACCATGATAATGCCATCAGTGTCAGCGTCCGCCTCGAACAATTCCAGGCAATCGATGAAATTCATGCCACGAATCGCATCACCGCCAATACCGATGCAGGTGGTCTGGCCCAGATCGTTAGTCGTTGTCTGGTAGACGGCTTCATAGGTCAAGGTGCCGGACCGGGAAATAACGCCAATGCGGCCCGGTTTGTGAATGAATCCGGGCATGATGCCGATCTTGCAGGCTCCGGGCGTGATGATGCCCGGACAGTTCGGGCCGATCAGGCGGCAATCGTGGTCGCGCAGGGCCGATTTGACTTTGACCATGTCAATGACCGGGATGCCTTCGGTAATACACACGACCAGCTTTATGCCGGCATCAGCAGCCTCGAGGATGGCATCAGCCGCAAACGGTGCTGGCACGTAGATCATGCTGACATCCGCTCCGGTTTCACGAACCGCCTCGCGCATCGTATTAAATACCGGCACACCAAGATGTTCGCCGCCGCCGCGGCCCGGTGTCACACCAGCGACAACGCCCGTGCCATACTCGATGCATTGCTGTGTGTGAAACGTCCCCTGACTGCCCGTGATGCCCTGACAGACAATCTTGCTGTCTTTATCGACGAGAATGCTCATTGGCTTGCTCTCGCTGACGCAGCAGCCACCACGTTCCTGGCCGCTTCGGTCAGGTCTTCGGCAGATATAATGTCCAGCCCGCTGCCAGCAAGCAATTTGCGGCCCTTGTCCACATTGGTTCCCTCGAGACGCACTACCACTGGAATGGTGACCCCGACTTCCTTGACCGCCTCGATAATGCCCTCCGCAATCAGGTCACAACGAACGATGCCGCCAAAAATGTTGACGAGTATCGCTGTCACGCTCTGGTTGGAGAGAACGAGCTTGAAGGCTTCCGCGACTCGCTCCTTGGTCGCACCGCCACCCACATCGAGAAAATTCGCCGGCTCACCACCGTGCAGCTTGATCAGGTCCATCGTCGCCATCGCAAGCCCGGCCCCATTGACCATGCAGGCAATATCGCCATCGAGCGACACGTAATTGAGGTCATGCGCCGCTGCCTCGCGTTCCCGGTCGTCTTCTTGTGTGATGTCGCGTAATGCGGCAAGTTTTGGCTGGCGATAAAGCGCATTACTATCGATACTGATCTTCGCGTCGAGTGCCACAACGTCGCCAGCTTTCGTAATGATCAGCGGATTGACCTCAACGAGGCCAGCATCACACTCCGTGTAGAGTCGATACATACGCTTGATCAGGTCACCGAACTGACGCATCTGCTGCTTATCGAGCTCGAGACCAAATGCCAGCTGCCGCGCCTGGTAATCCTGCAGTCCTGCATCGGGAGCGATGGCAATGGAGAAAATCTTCTCCGGCGTTTCGGCAGCGACCTGCTCAATATCCATGCCGCCAGCTGCTGATGCGATGAACGCAATACGACTGACTTCGCGATCGACGAGCATTGACAGGTACAACTCCCGCTCTATGTCCGAGCCTTCCTCCACATACACGACGTTAACCGGCAGCCCATCCGGACCCGACTGGTGTGTAACCAGCTGCTTGCCAAGCATGTCCTGTGCATATCGACGGACTGCATCGGTGCTACGGGCCAGCTTGACACCCCCCGCCTTGCCACGCCCGCCCGCGTGAACTTGCGCTTTTACCACCCAGAATTCGCCGCCAAGTTCATTGGCAGCATCGACGGCTGCGCCCGGACTTTTCGCTGCGATTCCACGCGGCACAGGAATGCCATACTCGGCGAACAGCTGTTTCGCTTGGTACTCGTGAAGGTTCATCGATATGCCAGTCTCTTATGCCGGGAATGTGGTGCGCCGACGTCGAACAACGGGTGTGCGGCCAGTTTTAAAAAGTCCGGCGTATTTTGGAGTAAAGCTGGAGCTGAAGCAAAGCCAATTTCAAAGTGTCGCGTTACCATTGAGTAAGCATCGTCTACAATCGGTGCAGCACGTGAGGCAAGTGGCACAATGGGTGGCAAAGTATCGATGCATCAGGATGCAAGTAAAAACGTCGGCAAACGATCATTTCGCGGCAGCCCAGATGCCCTGATGCAACGCGCGGCCGAGGAACCCGATCTGGCATGGCGTGTGCTCGGCACGCTCAATGCTTTTCGCGTACTCATTGCGGTCGGTCTGCTGGTACTGTTTGTCGCAGGCGGCGAGCCACGCGTGTTCGGTGACCGTTTTCCGACGATTTTCTCCGCCACGGTAGCCGGCTATCTTGTCTTCGCTGTCCTGTCCGCATTAGCACTGCGGCAACGCTGGCTAGCCGCGAGCGTCCAGGCTGTTACGCATTCACTGGTTGACATTGCCGTAATCGTTGTCCTGATGCATACAAGCGGGGGAATCGCCAGTGGCCTCGGCGGACTGTTAATCGTTTTCATCGGCGCCGGCGGCCTGGTTCTACCACGTCGATTTCCGACCGTTCTCGCAGCAATTGCAACATTTGCCATTCTCGGCGAGCAGATCTACGCGCAGTTTGGCGGCATCTCCGCTCGCGGCAATTACCCGGCAGCCGGCATTCTCAGTGCTGTCATATTCGCCATAGCCCTCGCGACGCGACCGCTGGGACGGCGTATCCAGGCCAGCGAGGCACTAGCACTGCAACGCGGAGTCGATCTCAAGAATCTCTCGCAGTTGAACGAGTACATCGTGCAACATCTGCGTGAAAGTATCGTCGTCATCGATGAAAAAGACGAAATTCGGCTCAGCAATGCGTCCGCGACACAATTACTGGGCGCAACTCAAGTCATCAGCAACTTTCCTCTGCGCAGCGTTTTCGAACCGCTTGCGAAATACGTTCATCGCTGGCGCAAGGACTTAGACCTCGCGTCGCACCCCGAATTTACAGTGAATGCATCAGGCAATAGTGTGCCAATCACTGCACATCTCGCACCGCTGAGCAAAGATGGCCAGCGCAATGGTGCCGTACTGATATTTCTCGAGGACGCCAGCGTCATGAATGCGCGAGTCCAGCAATCGAAGCTGGCGTCGCTAGGGCGACTGAGTGCCAGCATCGCGCACGAGATTCGTAATCCGGTGGGCGCGATGAGCCACGCGGCACAATTGCTGGCAGAGTCGGCTGCGACAACCGAGGATGACAAACGACTGACTGAGATCATCCAAACACATTCGATCCGCGTAAGTCACATAATCGATAACGTGTTGCAGTTGTCGCGGCGGGAATCGAGCCGTCCAGAACGACTCTCCTTAGGTCCGTGGCTCAAGGATTTCGCCGATGAGTTTTCGCGAACTCTTGAATTGCAAGAAGGCGAATTAACGATCGACGAGGTGCCAGATGATGTTGAAGCCCGGATAGACCGCAGCCACTTGCGACAGGTACTCTGGAATCTCTGCGATAATGCCGTCAAATATGCGAGCGAAACCGGTGGCATACTTGTCGAATTGCAGGCAGGCCGCCTGCAAGGCCGAGGCCGACCCTATGTGGAGGTTCTTGATCACGGTCTTGGCGTTGACGCGGCAACGGCCGAGAAGATGTTCGAACCCTTCTATACTGAGCGTTCCGGCGGCACTGGCCTCGGCCTCTATATCTCGCGCGAGCTTTGCGAACTGAACCGGGCGACGCTCATTTATGAAGACCGCCCCGGCGGAGGCAGTATCTTTCGGATCGTATTCGCCGATCCGGATCGATGGGACACAGGAATTTCCAAATGAGCCAACCACAAGCGCTGGTCATCGATGACGAACCCGATATCTGCGAGTTGCTGACGCTGACACTCGGGCGCATGAACATTCATGCTGAAGCAGTGGTGGATATTGCAAGCGCCAAAAAACTTCTCAGCTCCAGGAAATTCGACATCTGCCTGACCGACATGCGCTTACCCGATGGTGACGGCCTCGAACTCGTCGAGTGGATGCAGATCCACGCAGCCGGCATTCCCGTCGCTGTAATCACGGCGCACGGCAACGTCGAAACCGCTGTGCAGGCGCTCAAGCTCGGTGCATTCGACTTCATTTCGAAACCGCTGGATCTTAATCATCTGCGCAACATCGTCGAGAACGCCCTCAAGTTAGAGGGCGACCCACGCGATCAACGATCGCGGTTGCAAGGCGACTCCCCGGCCATGCAAGCCCTGCGTGACATGATCGACAAGGTTGCTCGATCACAGGCCCCGGTGCATGTATCGGGCGAATCGGGCACTGGCAAGGAACTCGTGGCTCGCCTGATTCATGACAGCGGACCACGCGCAGACGGGCCGTTCGTTGCGGTGAACTGTGGTGCCATTCCCAGCGAACTCATGGAAAGCGAGTTTTTTGGCCACCGCAAGGGCAGTTTCACCGGCGCTGTCCACGACAAGCTTGGGCTTGTGCAAAGCGCCGATAACGGCACACTATTTCTCGATGAAATCGCTGACTTGCCGCTTGCCATGCAGGTCAAACTGCTGCGCGTCATCCAGGAAAAGACCGTGCGCCCAGTCGGCTCATCGCGAGAAGAACCCGCGAACGCCCGAATTCTCTCAGCAACGCACAAGAACCTGGGCAAGATGGTGGCGAATGGTGAATTTCGCGAGGACCTTTATTACCGTATCAATGTTATCGAACTGCATGTGCCAGCATTGCGCGAACGTGGCGACGACGTCCTGATGCTGGCCGAGCACTTGCTAAAAAAGCTCAGCACAAGCGCTACGCTTGACGACAGCGCCAAAAAGGCACTGCTTCGTTATGCGTTTCCGGGCAATGTTCGCGAGTTAGAGAATATGCTGGAGCGTGCAGTGACGCTTTGTGCGAGCGGGATAATCAGCGATTCCGACTTGCATATGCGACCCACGGGCGCCGCCATCACGCCGGACTCGGTGACGAGCACAGATCTCAATTATCGAGTTGAGGATGTACAGCGCCAGGCGATCGTCGATGCGCTCAAGAAAACCCGTTATAACAAGACCGCTGCGGCAAAATTGCTCGGCCTGTCGTTTCGGCAACTGCGCTATCGAATCAAAAAACTAGGCATCGAGTCGTGAAGTCGCCGCTTGCCATAAATACCGTCGTGATGCGATGACGAGACTGACAAAAATTGTCAGCTTGTGACAAACATTGTGCATTTGTCGCCATAGTAATACGCCGTGGGACCATTCGCCGACGGTGCATGATTCAATAAAAGGCGTAAAAACAATCTGTTATGTGCAAGGCGGCGAACTTGGCACGGAGTTTGCTTTGATATGTTGTACTGGCGGTATCGCCGTACTTAAGACAAACTCATTTTCATGGAGAGAAACAAATGAAGAAGCAACAAGGTTTTACACTGATCGAATTGATGATCGTCGTCGCGATTATCGGAATTCTCGCGGCAATCGCTATTCCTGCTTACCAGGACTACACGATTCGCGCACAGGTCTCTGAAGGTCTGAACCTGGTCGGTGGCGCCAAAGCCGCTGTGACCGAGTACTTCCAGGATCGTGGCACCATGCCGTCGACCAACGCGATAGCAGGTCTCGCTGACTCTGGCGATATCAAGGGCAAGTACGTTGCGTCTGTAGCGGTTGGCACAGGCGGCGTCATCGTTGTCACCTATGGCGGCTCTGCTCACGCAACCATCTCCGGAGACTCTATCAAGATGACTCCTGATACGACTGCGGTCGGCAGCGTCCAGTGGTTATGTGCCAGCAACTCAGGCCCAATTGAGAACAAGCACCTGCCGGCGGCCTGCCGCTCGTAAGCCTTATGGCATAATGCATAGGGCACAAGCAATAAGCCAAAAAGCCCCGGCCTGTCCGGGGCTTTTTTTAGCTCAGAGCAGTGAAGTGTGAACTGCGTCACACTGAGCAAGGTTGCGCGGGCACGTGACGACCGATCGATATTCGAATACCGTATAATTCCTGGTAATGCATGACGCAGGGGCGCGGCAAGGTGACTTCATGAATAGACGAAACAAGGGATTCACTTTAATTGAATTGATGATCGTCGTCGCAATCATCGGCATCCTGGCATCCATCGCCGTGTCCGCCTACCAGACCTACACGGTTCGCGCACAGGTTGCCGAAGCGCTGAACATGGCCGCCGGTGCAAAGACACCAATCGTCGATGCGTTCAACATGACAGGCATGCCTCCTGCAGACAGGGCCGCCGCCGGCATGACCCCGGCCGCTACCGATACACAGGGCCATTACGTCGCCCAGGTCGAAGTAGACAAAGGCCGTGTCGATATTACCTTTGGCAAAGAAGCCCACCAGGATATCTTTGGTAAGACCATATCCTTCACGCCGTATATGACGGTAAGCGGCGGCGTTATCTGGCGCTGCGCCGGTGCAACAGCCCCTGCCGGATCTGTTGTAATGTCGGGCGGCGGCGTCACGGCCGAACATGTAGCACCGACTATTGATACTCGATACTTGCCATCCAGCTGTCGCAATTAGCCGTACGATCGACGTTTTACTTAATCAAATTCCCTAACTGTGACCAAGCGCACAAAATCCAGTTGATCCGCTGACTTGGATCAGTGAGACTATGACGTTCGACGCATCGTTTGAACGGCTTATTCCCTATGGCAGCAACCGCATCGCGAACCCTTCTCGCCGGCTTGCCAAGGCGTCTCGTCCAGGACGGGCTGATTGGCGAAGAGCAGCTTCTCGAGGCGACCGAGCTCGCCAAGAAGCAGAAATTGCCGCTGGTAGCCTATCTCGTCAACGAGGAGCTGGCTGACGCACGGGCGATAGCGGTCGCAGCATCTCATGAGTTTGGCGTACCGCTGCTCGATCTCGATGCTATTGACATCGACCTCGATGTTGTGCGATCCGTCGATCAGAAGCTGGTCAACAAATACCGTGTTTTACCGCTCGTCAAACGTGGCCAAAGGTTGTTCCTGGGCATTTCTGATCCCACGAATTTGCAAGCGATCGACGACATCAAGTTTCAGACAAGCTTGAGAATAGACCCGGTTGTCGTTGAACAGGACAAACTCGAAGAACTCATCGTCAAAGCCATCGAAGCTGTCGACACAACGATGGATGGCCTCGACGACGATGATTTTGATCTCGAGAATCTTGATGTCACCGGCGAAGAAGACGAAAAGGAAGACGTTCAAAGTGATATCGAAGATGCGCCAGTCGTTCGATTCGTTAACAAGATTTTGCTGGACGCAATTAAACGCGGTGCGTCTGATGTTCACTTCGAGCCTTACGAGAAGTATTTCCGAGTTCGTACGCGACTTGACGGCGTACTCTCAGAGGTCGCTCAACCACCGGTTGCCCTAGCAACCAAGGTATGTGCGCGCCTCAAGGTCATGTCACGTATGGACATTGCCGAACGCCGAGTGCCACAGGACGGTCGCATCAAAATGCGCCTGTCAAAAAATCGAGCGATCGATTTTCGCGTCAATTCCTGCCCGACGCTGTATGGCGAGAAAATCGTGCTGCGTATTCTCGACCCTGCCCAGGCACAACTGGGTATCGACGTACTTGGTTACGAAGAGAATCAGAAGCAGATGTACCTCAAACATCTCTATAAACCTTACGGCATGATTCTCGTCACAGGCCCGACCGGATCAGGCAAAACGGTTTCGCTGTATACGGGCATGAGTATTTTGAATACGGTAGACCGCAATATTTCGACCGCCGAAGATCCGGCCGAAATCAACTTGCCGGGTGTCAATCAGGTCAATGTTAATCCGAAGGTCGGTTTGACATTTGCTTCTGCACTCAAAGCATTTTTGCGGCAGGACCCCGACATTATAATGGTCGGTGAGATTCGTGACCTCGAGACTGCAGAAATCGCGATCAAGGCCGCCCAGACCGGCCACCTGGTCTTGTCGACCTTGCATACTAATGATGCGCCGAAAACACTGACGCGACTCGTGGATATCGGAGTAAAACCCTATGCCATCGCGACGTCGGTAAGCTTGATCATCGCGCAGCGACTCGCCAGGAAACTCTGCGCCAACTGCAAAGAAGCCAAAGACATTCCGCATGAAGCGCTGGAAAAAGAAGGTTTTGATGCCGAGGAACTTGAAGGCGGATTAACAATTTTCGCGCCGACCGGTTGCAAGAGCTGTAACGACGGTTACAAAGGCCGAATTGGCATCTTCCAGGTGATGGAAGTGACCGAGGCCATGGGGCGCATCATCATGGAAGGCGGCAATGCCATGCAGATCGCGGACCAGGCGGCAAGTGAGGGAGTAATCGATTTACGACGTGCCGGATTGAACAAAGTCAAGGACGGAGTTATAAGCCTTGAAGAAGTCAACCGGGTTACAATCGAGTAGTTTTCGACCTCGCTAATGGACGAAGAAAATGGCTGAATCAGCAGTAATGGGCAACGTCCCTTTTGTCTGGGAAGGTACCGACAGAAAGGGCCATAAAGTTAAAGGCAAGAGCATGGCGGCAAACGAGGCTGCTGTGCGTGCTGACCTGCGACGCAAAGGCGTAGTACCGACTCGCGTCAGGAAACAAAGAGCCGGGATATTTTCGGGTGGCGGCACCATTACCCCCGGTGACATCGCCCTCTTCAGCCGCCAGCTAGCGACAATGCTCGCCGCCGGAATTCCGCTCGTGCAATCGTTCGAAATCGTCGGCAATGGTCACGAGAATGCTGCGATGCAGAGGCTAATAATGGCTGTCAAAGCCGATGTAGAGGGTGGCAGCGCGCTCGCCGAAGCATTAGCGAAACATCCGCTTTATTTCGACGACCTGTTTGTCAATCTCGTTGAGGCTGGCGAGCAAGCTGGCGCACTCGAGACCCTTCTCGAGAAGATTGCAACGTACAAGGAAAAAACCGAGGCACTGAAAAAGAAAATCAAGAAGGCACTGACCTATCCGGCAGCGGTAGTTGTTGTCGCATTTGTCGTGACAACCATTCTATTGATCTTCGTGATCCCGGCGTTTGAGGACCTGTTCAAGGGCTTTGGCGCAGACCTGCCATCCTTTACCCGAATGATTATCGACTTGTCGGTATTCGTCCGTGAAAAGGGCATCTTCATAGCCATCCTGATGGGCGGCAGCGTCAGCACATTCTTATACTTTCAGAAACGCTCACGAAAAATGCGACACTTTCTTGATCGCATGTCACTCAAGATGCCAGTTATTGGCTCGATCCTGCGGAAGGCGGCCGTCGCACGCTATGCGCGTACGCTGTCAACAATGTTCGCGGCCGGCGTGCCATTGGTTGAGGCGCTTGAATCAGTTGCTGGCGCTACGGGCAACATCGTCTTCGAGATAGGTGTTCTCGAAATGCGTGACGAGGTATCAACGGGTCAAACACTACAGCAATCCATGGAAAATACCGGCCTGTTCCCGAACATGGTAATTCAGATGATTGCAGTCGGAGAGGAATCAGGCTCTCTCGACGAGATGTCATCCAAGGTTGCAGATTTTTTTGAAGAAGATGTCGACAATGCCGTTGATAACCTTTCGAGCTTACTGGAGCCGATGATTATGGCGATTCTCGGCGTGCTGGTCGGCGGCCTCGTCGTCGCCATGTACCTGCCGATCTTCAAGATGGGAGCAGTAATTTAGAAGGCACGAGCCACACGTTTGCATTGCAACGGCGTTCGGAGGAAACTCCGGTCGCCGTTTTCTTTTGGAAGCTATTCAGTGATGCTGGAGGAGCAGGATGGCTGAACTATTTACCCAGTCACCCGCGGTATTCATCGCCGTCGTATTCGCGTTCGCATTGATAATCGGCAGTTTTCTGAATGTCGTCATCTATCGATTGCCGATAATGATGCAGCGCGAGTGGCGGGATCAGTGCTTGGAAATATCCAGTACGCCGGCGGCGGATCTTCCTGAAGGTTCATTCAATATCATCGTGCCACGCTCGCACTGCCCATCGTGTGGCGAGGCCATCATGACGTGGCAGAACATACCCGTGTTGAGTTATCTTCTGCTCGGTCGGAAATGCGCCAGCTGCAAGCAAAAGATCTCTGCGCGTTATCCGCTTATCGAAATGCTTACGGCGGTCCTGGCGGCCGTTTGCGCCTGGCACTTCGGCTTCGGCTGGGAAGCTTTGATGGCAATGGGTCTGAGCTGCGTACTCGTGTCCATCAGCATGATCGACTACGATCACCAGCTAATCCCCGACTCCATCGTCATGCCGCTGCTTTGGGCCGGCCTGGCGATGAGCCTTTTTCATCCAATGGCGGGCACCGAGACCTTGTTTGTTTCGCCGCAGGACAGCATCGTCGGCGCGATAGCCGGCTACCTGAGCCTCTGGAGTGTGTACCAGCTCTTCAAGATGGTGACCGGAAAAGAAGGCATGGGATTCGGCGACTTCAAGCTGCTCGCGGCACTGGGTGCCTGGCTCGGCTGGCAGGCCTTGCCGGTAATCATCATGATGTCGGCTGTGGTCGGTGCGGTCATCGGCATCGCCATGATCATCTTTCGCGGTCGCGATCGTCAGTTACCCATTCCGTTCGGCCCGTACCTCGCTGCCGCGGGCTGGATCGCAATGCTCTACGGCGAGGCCATCAGGAACACCTATCTGGACACCTTTCTGTAAGTGACTTCCGAAGACCGCATCGCGGTTCCTGCACCGATGCGCGTTGGACTCACTGGCGGTATCGCGAGTGGCAAGTCGATCGTTGCCGACATGTTCGCAGACCACGGCGTGCCGGTAATCGACACCGACGTCATCGCGCGGCAGATCGTCATGCCGGGAGAGCCCGCCCTGGATGCAATCCGCGCATTGTTCGGCAACGATGTTTTTGACGACGACGGAGCTCTCGACCGATCGGCTTTGCGTAAGCTGGTTTTTGCCGACGCAGGGCAGAGGCGCCAGCTCGAGGCGATTATGCACCCGAGCATTCAGCAGGAAACGATTTATCAGGCCAAAGCAGCCGGAGGCGACTATCAGCTGATCGTCGTGCCGCTGCTGACCGAATCGCCGCTCAAGGACCTTGTCGATCGAATTCTTGTGGTCGATTGTGACCAAAAAATCCAGATTCAGCGACTTCTGCTACGAGACGAAGAGTCGCCGGAGCAGGCACAACGTATCCTGGCGGCCCAGGCGAGCCGTGAGGAGCGCCTCGCGATCGCTGACGATGTCATCTACAACGATGCGAGCCTCGATGCGACACGCTCCCAGGTCGATACGCTGCACGACACCTACATCCAACTGGCAAAGGCTCTCTAGCCCGGGCTGGCGGCCGTCCACGCTTGCACGCATTTGCCTGAGAGCATGGTGTAGCGCAAAATAGCCTGATGGCGAAACCTGCGAGAAAAATTGCCGCTCACGCTGAGCCAGCGTACTACGAGCAACCCGTCTCTGAACGAATGCGGACGTTTATGAGGCTCGAGTTTCTCTACCAGCAGATGCTCTACAACAATGAACTCGAGAGCGACTGGGCCACTCGAGCGACCATTACGAGCCTGCTCGAGATCACCGCGATCCTGGCTCGTGGCGATGTTCGCAGCGAGGTTCATAAGGAAGTTGATCAGCAACTCGGTGTTCTGCAGCGATACCAGAGTCAGCCCGAAGTCGACTCCGGTCGACTCGATACACTGATACGAAACCTCATCGAGAGTCGTAACGACGTCGGTGGCGCGGGAACTCAGTTTCTGCAGCCGCTCAAGGAATCCGATTTCCTCAACGCAATCAAGAACCGCAGCACTATTCCCGGTGGTACCTGCGAGTTTGATCTTCCCGAGTACAGTCATTGGCTGCGCCAACCCTATACAAGACGCCAGCAGGACCTGTTGATATGGATCAATGCGATTCGACCGCTGTGCGACGCAGTCACCGAAGTGCTGTGGCTGATTCGCGAAAGCGCGCTACCGGTGGATAAGCTCGCCATCAACGGCATGTTCAAGCACAACTTGCAAAAGGATGAGCATTGCCGCCTGCTGCGCATCAACCTGCTCGAAGACAGCTCGCTCTATCCCGAAATCAGCGGCAGCCAGCTCCGCTTTACCGTGCGCTTCCTCGAGTGGTCGACAATCGACAGCCGCGCGATGCAAACCGGCCAGGACGTACCGTTCCAGCTCAGCATCTGCTGATTCGTTCTACAGAAGCCCGCCAATGGCCAGCGAGCGATTCACACAGCCACGCCAACGGGTATTTGCCCCGATGTCTAAATGGCGGCCCCGACACGGTAGATCCTCTCGCTTAATGTCGCTTCGACGTCCCTGTCTCGCTCCAATCCGCGAACCCTCGCTCTCGCTGTCCCTGCTCCGCTCGGCTTCGACGACGCTCGACGAGCCACCGTATCGTGGCCACCCTCCGATCAACGTAGGGTCGGTGGGAGGGACGTTCCTCGCAAAGCTAAGCAGGGGCACGGTATCGGTGTGTTTGCTCGCGCGTCGTCCGGAGCGCTGCGACGCAGGACGCCCAAGCAAACGCAGGCCGATGCGAGCGAGGCAGGACGCCGAGCGAGCTTAAGCGCGAGCGAATACCCGGTAACGTGCCCGGGCATCGGGATTGCCACCGTGCAGGCTACGACAGATTGCGTAGTGCTGTGACGAGTGGTGCGTCGGCGGGGAGCAGCTCTTCGGCGTTGAGATCGGCGGTGTCGACCCAGCGGATTTGCTGGCCCTCGAGGCCTCTGGGTTCGCCCTGCCAGCCCGTCACCAGGAAGAACTCAAGTTCAACCGTGTAATCGGGGTAGTCGTGACGCAGATCCATGAACGGCCGGCTTGCGGTCACATCGATGCCGAGTTCCTCCGCGAGCTCGCGTTCCAGCGCCTCGGCCGCAGTTTCGCCGGGGCCGATCTTGCCCCCCGGAAACTCCCATAGACCATTAAGCGAGCCGTCGCACAGGCGTTCTGCGATCAGAACGCGGCCAGCCGCATCGTGAAGAATGCCGGCAGCGACATGAAAGTGCTTCACTGTTTTAGCAAGCCCGGCCCTCATTTGTCACCCAGGGGCCGAGATGAGAAATGCGGGCTAAGTAAGCTTGCCGTGACACTGTTTGAATTTCTTGCCCGAGCCACAGGGACAGGGCTCATTCCTGCCGACTTTGCGGGACTCCCGCACGAAAGGAGCGACGGGTGACGCGGCGCCAGGCCGCCGCCCTTCCGCGGGCGCCTGGCCCTGGGGCCGGTCGTCGCCAAGCGCCGATGCCTGTGCATGGCGGAATTGCATGGCCTTCGCCGCGCGCTGGCGTTCCGCGGTGTCATCAAGATCCTGCTCCCCCTGAATGCGTATGCGGCTCAGGATGCTTATCGTGTCGTGTTTTACTACATCGAGCATTTCGCCAAACATTTCGAACGCCTCGCGCTTGTACTCCTGCTTGGGATTCTTTTGTGCATAGGACCGCAAACCGATTCCCTGGCGCAAATAATCCATTCCGGCAAGGTGATCTTTCCAGTGATGATCGAGCTGCTGCAGCATGACCTGCTTTTCGACGTTGCGCATAAGCTGGCTGCCAACTGTAGCTTCCTTTTGCTTGTAGGCATCATCGCTTTCTTTGATGCAACGCTCCACGATCGCGTCGTCGTTGAGGGTCTTGTCCTCGCGGATCCAGCGTGCGATATCCAGCTGCAAACCAAATTCCGACTCGAGTGCCTTACCCAGACCCTCGGGATCCCACTGTTCCTCGAGACTGCCCGGAGCAATGTACTGTGCAACGATCATCGAAATAACTTCGTCACGAATCGCAGCAACAGAATCCTCGATTTCGTCGGCGGCCATGAGTTCGGAGCGTTGGTGGTAAACGACCTTGCGCTGATCATTGGCCACATCGTCATATTCAAGCAGATTTTTGCGAATATCAAAGTTGTGCGCCTCAACTTTGCGTTGCGCACGTTCGATCTGGCGCGACAGCAATTTGCTCTCGATCGCTTCGCCCTCGCGCATTCCTGCGCGCGACAACAGTCTTTTTGTCCGGTCCGGGTCTCCAAAAATGCGCATCAGCGTATCTTCCATTGACAGGTAGAATCGACTCGATCCTGGGTCTCCCTGACGACCAGACCGTCCCCTCAGCTGATTGTCTATGCGTCGTGACTCGTGGCGCTCTGTTCCAACAATGTGCAGGCCGCCAGATTCGATTACAGCGTCGTGGCGCACCTGCCAGTCCGCGCGGATCGCCTCGACATCGGTATCTTTGCCACCACGCGCGATCTCAGCGTCGAGGTTGCCGCCGAGTACGATATCGGTACCACGACCTGCCATGTTCGTTGCAATCGTAATAGCGCCTGGCCGCCCGGCTTGCTGAACGACGATAGCCTCGCGCTCATGCTGCTTGGCATTGAGGACCTCGTGATCAATCTTGCGCTTCTGCAGGAATGATGACAGGACTTCCGACGTTTCGATCGACGTTGTGCCGACAAGTACAGGTTGACCACGTTCTCGGCAGTCAATGATGTCGTCAACGATCGCGCCGAACTTGTCTTCCTCCGTCAGGTAAACAAGGTCCGGATTATCCGCGCGAACCATTGGCTGGTGGGTCGGGATCACGACGACCTCGAGCCCGTAGATTTGCTGGAACTCAAACGCTTCGGTATCTGCCGTACCCGTCATGCCCGACAGGTTGGCGTACAAGCGAAAAAAGTTCTGGAATGTTATTGATGCGACCGTCTGGTTTTCGTGCTTGATCGCGACGCCTTCCTTGGCCTCGATCGCCTGATGCAAGCCATCCGACCAGCGTCGGCCCGGCATCGTACGGCCTGTGAACTCGTCGACGATGACGACTTCGCCGTCTTTAACGATGTATTCTACGTCGCGCTGATAAATCGCATGCGCCCGTAGCGCCGAGCTGAGATGGTGAAGCAAGCGAATATTGGCCGCATCGTAAAGGCTATCGCCCTCTTCGAGCAGACCTGCGCGCACCATCAGGGATTCGACCTTTTGATGCCCTTCTTCAGTTACATGAACCTGCTTGGCTTTCTCGTCTGTCGTGTAATCGCCTCGCCTGACCAGCTTGCACGCCGGCACTTTGCCGCTGTCATCGACGACGACAACGTCCGCCAGGCGTTCTTCACCGAGTTCGATGGCATTTTCCAGACTCATGATTTCGCGACTTTCGCCATTCTCATCGACAACCGTAAGCGCAGTGCCACTCTCATCAACCAGCGTTACATTTCTCGCCACGATGTCGAAATTTGTGGCCGCTTCGGTTTCTTCGTGTGCCTGAAGCTTCGGGATCAGTTTGTTGATTTGCGCATAAAGATCAGTGCTGGCCTCCGCGGGTCCCGAAATGATCAAAGGCGTACGCGCCTCGTCGATAAGAATCGAGTCGACCTCATCGACGATCCCAAAATTGAGTTTCCGCTGCACCTTGTCAGCCAAAGAGAAAGCCAGGTTGTCCCGCAAGTAATCGAAGCCGAGTTCGTTGTTGGTCGCGTAGGTGATATCGCTGTTGTACGCCTCACGTTTCTCGTCTTGCGACTGGCCGCTCTTGGAGACGCCGACGGACAGTCCAAGAAATTCATACACAGGCCGCATCCAGTCTGCATCACGTTGCGCCAGATATTCGTTGACCGTAACGATGTGGACGCTATCACCGCTCAACGCATTGAGGTACGCGGGCAATGTCGCGACCAGCGTCTTGCCCTCACCCGTGCGCATCTCGGCAATATTGCCGTCGTGCAACACCATGCCACCAATGAGCTGGACATCGAAGGGCCGCATGCCGAGCGTGCGCAGACCCGCTTCACGGGCGATTGCAAATGCCTCGGGCAGCAGGTCGTCGAGCGTTTCGCCGTCGATGTAGCGCTGCTTGAGTTCCCCCGTTAGCCCGCGCAACGCGTCATCATCAAGCGCCTGCAAACCCTCTTCGAGCAGATTAATCTTACTGACGACTTTCGAGTACTGGCGCAACAATCGCTGGTTGCGACTGCCAAAGATGCGTGTCAGAAAATTGGCCACGAGGGCTCCTGTAGGAGATTCAGCTTATCGCCGGACAGAAGCCGGGCGAACAAAGCCCGCTATTCTATCGAAACTAGCCCGTGCAAACGAATTATGGGTGATTTCCGAAATCTCAAGAAGCCCGATGGCTTCTGCGCCTAATTTCCAGCTGCGCGAATGAAGCTCACGGGATTGACTCGGCGGCCATTTTTCAGCACCTCGAAGTGCAGATTCGGCCCGGTTGCACGCCCCGTCTCTCCCATGAGTGCAACGGCCTGGCCTTTCCTGACTTCGTCACCTACGGCGACAAGATTCTCCGAATTATGCGCGTAGCGCGTCGAATAACCGCTGCCGTGGTTGATTTCGACCATGATGCCGTAGCCGTAACGGTCAGCCGACCAGGTGACAACACCATCCGCGACGGCGACGACTTCCGCGCCGACCTTACCGGCGAAGTCGACACCCGTGTGATTCGCGAGCTTGCCTGTGAACGGGTCCGTCCGTTTTCCGAAATAGGACGAAATCCACCCGGACTTTACCGGTCTTCCCTGTGGGTACACCCGGTCCCTGAGATTCTGTGTCATCAACACGCTCTCGAGTACACCAAGCTGCGCTTCGCGATTAATAAGCTGATAATCGAGCGACTGCATAGCTTCAACAACGTCCGGTATTGCGACGTTGGAACCTGTGGCAAGTCGCTCTTCAGGACCACCGAGCGCAGGCATAGAATCAAAATCGAATTCACTATCTTCCAGGTCAGCCATGCTGGTCAGTCGGCGTCCTAGCGCGTCGAGCCGAATAAGCCGTGCATTCAGCTGTGCTATACGGATTGCCAACGCATCGAGCGTGTCTTCGTTCGACTGTCGAATCGTATCGATACTGCCGCGTTGCCATTCAAGCGCATCCGCCAAGTTCGCGGCCTCGGTCATGCTAACGCCTGAACCGGTGACAGATGAATACCAGTATCCTCCGGCAAAGCCGATAAGCGAAATAAACGCGGTCAAAACAAAAGCGATTGCCCCGACCGACAGGCCGGACAGATTCAGCTGCCTGGGCTTAGCAAAGCCCTTGCCGAAAATGACTACATTCATCGAGAAAGCCTCGAGTGTGCTGTACTCGCACTGTTATTTTTTATCTCGCTTGTACTTGACGTGCAGGCATATCGCCACTTCTGGCGACCTCTTCTTGTTCTGGACCTGCCGTCAATATTCACTTCGGTAGCCCCGCTATCTTAGGATTGAATCCCTTAGATCGGTGGTTTTGCGCCCTCACTTTTCAGCGAGTTTGCCTTTATCGAGACAGACAATATGCATAATGTCAGTTTTTAATACAAGATACAGGCTCTCGAACAGTGATATTTTCTGGCTGCATACTGTCCCATTTGCGAACCACGTCACACTTTTATGACAATTAAACGCCTCGGAAACTTATTAAATCCAAATGATGACGGCGGTTTAGGCGATATCATCCGTCATGCGCGCGATATGGGAAAATTAGTGCAGATATTGCAGAATTCCCTGCCCGCCGAAGAGGCTGGCAGCATTGTCGCCGCCAATATTCGCGGCGCTGGCGAGCTAATCGTTCTGGCCAGTTCGTCTGCCTGGGCATCGCGACTGCGCTTCGAAACCGATACGCTGATGGCCGCTGCGCGCGCATCAGGCGTTGAGGCCAATACCTGCACCGTTCGCGTCGCCAGAGTGTAGTTTTACGGTTAGCGCCTCGTGCGCGGGAATTAGGCGTAAGACGGTGTTGCGTAGGAAATCGGCGATTTTCGCGAATCTTCGAACGTTACCTCTTCCCAGGCCGTCTCTTCGTCAAGCAATGCCCGCAGCAACTTGTTATTGAGCTCGTGTCCAGATTTGTAGGCGCGAAACTCACCAATCACGCAATGGCCGAGCAAGTACATGTCGCCAATGGCATCAAGGATCTTGTGGATAACGAACTCATTCGCATAGCGCAGGCCGTCTTCATTGAGAATCCGATAGTCGTCGAGGACGATCGCGTTATCCATGCTTCCGCCAAGCGTCAGATTACGCTCGCGTAGAGCCTCGACGTCACGCAGAAAACAGAATGTGCGTGCGCGGCTCACTTCCTTGAGAAATGACGTTGACGAAAAATCGATCGTCGCGTGCTGCGTCAGTTTGTTGAATACGGGGTGATTGAAGTACACCTCGAAATTGACTTTAAAGCCATTGAATGGGACCAGCTCCGCCCATTTGTCACCATCTTCGACGCGGACTCTTTTTTTGATGCGAATGAAGCGTTTCGGCGAATCTTGCTCCTGGATGCCGGCGGACTGCAACAGGAACACGAACGGTCCCGCGCTGCCATCCATAATCGGTACCTCGGGGGCCGATAAATCGACGCTGACGTTGTCGATTCCCAATCCAGCCAGTGCCGACATCAGGTGCTCAACGGTTGCTACCTTGACGCCATCCTTGATCAGTGTCGTACCCAGCATGGTTTCGCCAACGAGCCTTACATCCGCTGCAATGTCCACAGGTTGGTCCAGATCGACGCGTCGGAAGGTAATTCCTGCGTTTACCGCGGCCGGCCGCAAGGTCATGTAGACCTTTTCGCCAGTATGCAAGCCAACGCCGGTTGCGCGTATGGCTGTCTTCAAAGTTCGTTGTCGTAGCATTGCCACGTTTTCTTATTGATTAATTTCGCCCGCAAGACTACCACATCGAAGAAAAACTCTTCAAGATTTCAATCTCTTAGCGTTAAGCTATCAGGTGATGTGCGAGCGTCTGGCCGTGGCGGGAAGGAAGTCTGCCGGCCCGGACGACCCGGGCCGGCGAAGCGGAGTTCTTACTCTGGCGATTATCCCTTGTCGTCAGTCGGCCTGGCGCCGCAGGAAAGCAGGAATATCCAGTAAATCGTCCTGCGATCCATCGTTGTCCAGACCGTCACCTGCTGCGCGTTTTCTCTGCACGGTTGGCTTATCGAGCCCGTGGTAATTAGGCTCAGTCGGCGGTGTGGGACGACGTACGATTCGCATCGGCGAATCAGCGCTTGCGGCGCCTTGTCCTAGTCCTGTCGCAACTACCGTTACCCGGATCATGTCGGTCATGTCCGGATCAATCACTGTACCCACAACGACGGTCGCGTCTTCGGATGCAAACTCCCTGATCGTATTACCGACTTCCTGGAACTCACCGATGGAGAGATCCATTCCAGCCGTCACATTGGCGAGGATTCCGCTGGCCCCCGCAAGGTTGATGTCTTCGAGTAGCGGACTTGAAATCGCCGCCTCGGCCGCCTCACGCGCGCGATCTTCGCCCGATGCCGTTCCGGACCCCATCATTGCCATACCCATCTGCGCCATCACAGTTCTTACGTCTGCGAAATCCACGTTAATCAGACCAGGTCGTGTAATCAGTTCGGCAATGCCCTGTACCGCTCCCTGCAGCACCTGGTTGGCCGAACGAAACGCATCGAGAAGCGTCGTTTCGGCGCCAAGAACGGCCAGCAACTTCTCGTTCGGAATCGTAATCAGCGAGTCGACGTATTTGCCAAGTTCCGCGATTCCATGCTCGGCTATCGCCATGCGTTTGCTGCCTTCCATCAGGAACGGCTTCGTAACGACAGCGACAGTCAGGATGCCAAGTTCTTTGGCAACCTGTGCAACTATTGGCGTCGCGCCGGTACCCGTTCCACCGCCCATACCGGCCGTAATAAATAGCATGTCGGCACCCTCGACGACCTCTTGAATCCTGTCACGATCTTCCATCGCCGCCTGTCGACCGATGTCCGGATCGGCGCCCGCACCAAGACCTTTCGTAATATTGCAGCCGATCTGCAATGCCGTACGTACGCGCGCAGATTGAAGTGCCTGCGCGTCTGTATTGGCGCAAATGAAATCGACACCTTCTATTCCTGCATCGACCATGTGTGCGACGGCATTACCTCCGCCGCCACCGACGCCGATAACTTTTATGATCGCGCTCTGTCTGTGCGCATCCATTAACTCAAACATATCTAACTCCTCCGCTTCTCAGACCTCTAAGTGGGGCACTGATTGCTCCCCGCTTCATTCCCCGGCAACGCTGCGCCGGAATTCTCAAAACTGTCCACCAAACCAGGCTTTCATTCGGTCCCACACATCGCCCAGGTTGCTACTTATCGGCGTGCCGCGTGCAGCACGTCGTGCCATGCTTTCATAGCCGTATAGGAGCAACCCGACACCGGTGGCATGGATCGGGTTACGCACAACATCCATCAGTCCATCGACGTACTGCGGCGAACCAAGCCGTACCGGCATGTGGAAAACTTCTTCGGCAAGTTCAACAGCGCCTTCCATTTTCGCGCTGCCGCCGGTGATGATGACGCCCGCGGCAATCAATTCCTCAAAACCACTGCGGCGCAGCTCGTCTTGAATCAAGCCGAATAATTCCTCATAACGGGGTTCAACGATTTCGGCGAGCGTCTGACGCGCCAGGCGCCGGGGCGGCCTCTCCCCGACACTGGGTACTTCAATTGTTTCGTCGGAATTGGCAAGTTGCGAAAGCGCGCAGGCGTACTTGATCTTGATTTCCTCCGCATATTGCGTCGGAGTACGCATCGACACAGCAATATCGTTCGTGACCTGGTCACCCGCGATTGGAATCACGGCGGTATGCTGAATCGCACCACCAAAAAATACTGCGAGATCCGTGGTGCCACCACCGATGTCGACGATACACGCGCCCAGTTCCTTCTCATCGTCGGTCAAAACCGAATAACTTGAGGCAAGCTGTTGCAGCACAATATCATCGACTTCAAGGCCGCATCGTTGCACGCACTTGACAATGTTTTGCGCCGCGCTTTCTGCACCGGTCACCATGTGTACTTTTGCTTCGAGGCGCACACCCGACATGCCGATCGGATCCCGAATGCCTCCCTGGCTGTCGATTAAGAATTCCTGCGGCAGGATGTGCAGAATTTTCTGATCGGCAGGTATTGCGACCGCCCGAGCTGCATCGATGACTCGATCGATATCGCTGGAACTGACCTCGTTGTCGCGAATTGCAACGATTCCATGAGAATTGAGACTACGAACGTGGCTGCCGGCGATGCCTGTGTAGACCGAATGAATATCACATCCGGCCATGAGTTCGGCTTCCTCGACGGCGCGCTGAATTGAATGCACGGTTGACTCGATATTGACGACAACACCTTTCTTGAGACCTCGCGATGGGTGTGAACCGATACCAACAATTTCGATTCGGCCGTCCTCGGCGATCTCGCCGACAATCGCAACGACTTTTGATGTGCCGATGTCGAGCCCTACGATCAGGTTCTTGTCATCGCGTTTGGACATTCAGTGGGCACCTCGTCGTGCCATCAGTTCGTCACCATCTTGTTGCGGGTCTGCCACGAGTGTATGCGAGCCGTTTTTCCAGCCGATCGTGAAACCATTGCTGTAACGCATATCCACATAGTCGATGTCGGTAGCACGGCCGGTAATGATGGCCGCAACAATGTCCAGGAACAGATCAATTCGAGCCTGGATGTCACGGCGACCCAGCCTGATTTCAATACCGTTGGCCAAGGTCATTTGCCATGCGCCGCGCGGGTCGAGGTGCATCCTTCGCACATCAAGACCGACGGGTATGAGCCGTTCACGCATCGCCATGTAGCGCTTCGCGACATCGGCCGAGCGATCTTCGGGTCCGCTTAGCCTTGGCAGCTCAGCGGGAACGTGGTGTGCGCTTTTGACAAATAGTTCGCCGTGTATATTGAGCAAGCCACGCTCACCCCAGATGGCAGCTGGCACCTGCTCAGTTACGCTGATCCGCAGTCGGCTCGGCCACCGACGCGCCACTGTCGCCTGATCGATCCATGGCAGCGCCACAATGCGTTGTTGCACAACACCCAGATCCACGCTGACAAACCCGTCGCCCAATTCATCGCTGATTGCCGCTTCAATCTGCATGGCGGTGACTCGTTGCAGCGGTCCGCTGATTTCGATGGACCGAATAGGACGATCAAGCGCGCTGGTGCTGAGGTAGTAAGTAGCGACGATCGCCGTGATACCGATCATCGGCGTAACAATGAAGCGGGTACGAATCGTAGGTATCCGAAACCACACCGCCTTCTGTTTCTTACGCCTTCGCGCCTGCCTACGCGTCATTGGCTGCCACCTCGATATGCGTTGCCCGCAGATCCTGACCGACACTGGTTTCCAGAATGCGCCAGCACAGTTCTTCGAAGTCCATGCCAGCCTGTTTAGCCGCCATTGGCACCAGGCTGTGGCTCGTCATGCCCGGAACCGTGTTGACTTCGATAACCTGGGGCTGACCGTCGCTGCCTGCCATGAAGTCGACACGCCCCCATCCCGAGCAACCGAGTTCGGCAAACGCGGCAACGGCAAGGTCGGCGTATTGTCGTTCGGCTTCAGAGTCGGCGGTACCCGGGCAGTGATAAACGGTACGGTCTGATTCGTACTTCGCGCGGTAATCGTAAAAAACCCGCGGCGTTTCGATTCGAATACTGGGCAATGCCTCACCCTGCAGCACAGCAACTGTCATCTCATCGCCGATAATGCATCGCTCGGCCAAGGCAATCCTGCCAAAATCCAGCGCCAGCCTGACAGCATCATTGAGTTCTTCATGTTCGAACACTTTGCTCATGCCGATGCTCGAGCCTTCCTCCGCGGGCTTGAGAATGAGCGGAAAGCCGAACTTCTCAGCGGCAATCACGGCGTCAGCATGGTGGCGAACAACGGCATAGTCGGGCGTGGGAATTCCGCATGCGTCGAACAGATGCTTGCTGCGCACTTTGTCCATGGCGATGGCCGATGCCATGACGCCACTGCCTGTAAACGGTGTATCGAGCCATTGCAGCGCACCTTGCAGCGCACCATCTTCGCCTCCGGGTCCATGCAGCGCTATCCAGGCACGGTCGAATCCCGCTGCCGCGAACTCCGCGAGGTTCTTTTCTGCAGGATCCCAGGCGCGAGCGTCAACACCACGTGCTCGTAAAGCATCGAGCACCGCATTGCCGGTATCGAGCGATACCTCGCGTTCGTTCGAATATCCACCAAGCATGACGGCAACGCGACCGAAGTCGCCAGCGTCATCGATAGGGCGGCGTTTCTCGGTCATGCCGATCGGGCGCGTCATCGTTGCACCTCGCCAACAATACGAACTTCGTGTACCAACTTGATACCGTGCGCATCGATCACGGCCTGGCGGACATGCTCAATCAGTTTTTCGACATCGGCTGCTGTCGCGTCATCGCGATTGATGATGAAGTTGGCATGTTTGGGAGAAACTTCGGCGCCACCGATCCTGTGCCCTTTGAGGCCTGCGGCCTCAATCAATCGTGCAGCATGATCGCCCGGCGGATTTCGAAACACCGATCCGCAACTCGGCAATCCAAGCGGCTGTGTCGACTTGCGCCGCGCGAGCATGTCGTCCATTGCTGCCCTGCTTGCCGTCGCTTCAGGATCGAAGCGAAATGAAGCTTCAATAAACCACTCGTTGGCCGGGCCCGTAACGCTGCGGTACGCGACTGTGTACTCAGTTGGCGTACGCTCATGAATTTCGCCGCGTCGATCCATGGTGCGCACCGACTCGATGCGTTCCCATGTCTCACCACCGTGCGCGCCTGCATTCATAGCAAGCGCCCCACCAATTGTTCCAGGAATGCCCGCAAAAAATTCCGCCGGCCCTAGCCCCCAGCGGACACATTGTCGAGCGAGTTGGGTACAGGGAACCCCGCTGCCGGCTTTGACCTTATATTGATCCACTTTTTCGAGATTGCGGAGTATTCGCGCCGCCGAGATCACGACACCCCGAATACCACCATCACGTACGAGAAGATTGCTGCCGACACCGTGCCAGAAAATCGGTGTCTTCGAGTCGAGCTCATGCAGGAACGATGACAGGTCCTCAACGCTCGCCGGAATGAAGAACAGATCTGCAGGCCCGCCAACGCGCCAGGAGGTGTGGCGGCTCATCGGCTCGTCCTTGCGCAGCTCACGCTGGACAACCTTGTCTTTCCGCGCTGTCATCATGAGTGCACCTTGAGCGATGGCCTGCTGCGCAACAGGTCCGGCAACCCGGCCGCGTAAGCGCCGATATCGCCTGCACCCATCGTGAGAACCAGATCGCCGTCCTCAATTAGGTCAGCAAGCACTGGCAACAATTCATCGAGCGTGTCGACGAAAACGGGCTCAATGGCACCACGCGACCGCACCGCGCGCGCAATGGCTCTGCCATCGGCACCCGCAATCGCTGCCTCACCCGCCGCGTACACTTCCAGCACGATCGTGACGTCAGCTTCAGAAAGAACTGATGCAAAATCGTCCATGAGGTCGCGCGTACGCGTATAACGGTGCGGCTGAAACACGAGAACAATGCGTCGCGTCGGCCAGCCCGATCGAGCCGCTTCCAGCGTCGCGGCAATTTCGGTCGGGTGATGGCCGTAGTCGTCGATCAACAGTACCTTGCCGGTTTTCGTTTCAATTTCGCCGAGAATCTGAAAGCGTCTGTCTATTCCTTCAAATTTCTCGAGCGCGCTAACGACAGCGTCATCGCCAATTTGCAGTTCATCCGCAACCGCGATCGCCGCCAGGGCATTGCGCACGTTGTGCAAACCTGGCAACTGCAGAGAAACCTCAAGTGGTGCGCCATTGCCCGACCGAATGACGTCGAAGCGTGACAGGCCTTCGCGGAATACAATATTTTCCGCTCGCACATCGGCATCATCGTTTATGCCATACGTGACCACTGATCGCCCGATGCTCGACAGAATCTCATTGACTCCGGGGTCATCGCTACACACTACGGCAAGACCATAAAATGGCAGGTTATGCAGGAACTCGATGAATCCCTGGCGCAACTTGTCCATGTCACCGTCGTAGGTTGCCATGTGATCAGCGTCAATGTTGGTGACAACCGCCAGCATAGGCTTTAGGTGCACGAACGACGCATCGCTTTCGTCCGCCTCGGCCACAAGGTATTCGCCCTGACCAAGCCGCGCATTCGCGTCCGCACTCTTCAGGCGACCGCCGATGACGAAAGTTGGATCCAGACCGCCTTCCGCGAGCAGACTGGCAACAAGGCTCGTGGTCGTCGTCTTGCCATGCGTACCGGCGACCGCGATGGAATAACGAAAGCGCATCAGCTCGGCAAGCATTTCGGCGCGTTGCACAACCGGCATCAGGCGCTCACGTGCTGCTGTAACCTCTGCATTGCTATCATCGACGGCACTTGAGACAACAACAGCATCGGCATTCTCGATGTTGTCGGCTGAGTGGCCGATATAGATCGTGGCGCCCAGTTTTTCAAGACGTCGTGTCTGTTTGTTCGCTCTAAGATCCGAACCCTGTACGTTGTAGTCCAGGCTCAGCATAACTTCGGCAATGCCGGACATGCCCGACCCGCCGATACCGACAAAGTGAACGCAGTTTATTCGCCGCATTCGCTTGATCATGCTGTGACTCCCGCTTGCTCGAGGCACAATTCGGTAATCCGCATCAGCGCATTGGGTTTCGCCAGGCCGTGCGCTCTGACCGCTTTTTCCTGCAAATCATCTCGCGACGACAACCATTCGTGCAGTTGCCGCGCCAGGACCGCATCGCTCAACATGCTCTCATCGATGATCACCGCGGCACCCGCATCGGCCATTGGCCGCGCATTCGCTGTCTGGTGGTCGTCCACGGCCGCCGGATAGGGTATGAACAAAGCGGGCAAACCAACCGCACAAAGTTCTGCGACGGTTATTGCACCGGCTCGGCAGACGACAAAGTCCGCCCACGCGTACGCCGATGCCATATCGTCGATAAACGGCACGAGTTCAACATCGACACGATGTTCGGCGTAGAGGGCGTGTGCCACATCGAGTGTGCGACTGCCGCACTGGTGGCGAACGATCGGTCGCTCGTCTTCGGGTAATAGCGCCAACGCCGCCGGTACAGTCTGGTTGAGTGCCAATGCACCCTGACTTCCGCCCAGCACCAGCAAGCGTAGTGGTCCGACTCGCTTGCTGAAACGATCGACGGGATCGGCGACGGCTGCAATGTCCTCACGAACCGGGTTACCCACGGTTTCCGCGTTGACATGAGAATTAAAACTGCCCGGGAAGGCTTGCAGCACAACCCGGGCAAGACGCGCCAGAAGACGGTTTGTAAGTCCGGCGGCCGCATTTTGCTCGTGTATCACGAGCGGCCGACCGGTGAGCCAGGCAGCAAGGCCGCCAGGCCCGCTAACGAAGCCGCCCATGCCGAGTACGGCAACCGGGCGGCGACGCGCGATGACGCTGAGCGACTGCAATAGTGCCCAGCTGAGTTGAATTGGAGCGATGATCACTGCGAGTAAACCTTTACGACGCAGCCCGCGAACGCTGATCCATTCGATATCGATGCCGGCAGCCGGAACCACCTTCGATTCGAGACCACGATGCGTTCCGAGCCACACGATGTCCTGCGAACGCGCCTCCAGCGCTCGCGCTACGGCAAGTGCCGGGTACACGTGTCCGCCTGTACCGCCTGCCATGACGAGTATCGGCCGCCTGCTCATTGCCGGCTCCTGCGTTTGCGGTTAACGGGCCTGGCATCAACTTCGAGTTCATGGTGAATACGCATGAGAAGACCGATCGTTATCATCGTAACGATCAAACTACTGCGCCCGTAACTGACCAGCGGCAGCGTTAAACCCTTTGTCGGCAATATGCCCATGTTCACGCCGATGTTGATGAACGCTTGCAGTCCCAGCCAGGTACCCAGCCCGATCGAAAAATAGGCTTCGAAGTATCGCTCTGCGTTTACCGCGCGCATTGCGATCTTGAAAATGCGCCACAGCAATGCCAGGAAAAGTGCGATCAAAATTAATGAGCCCAGCAATCCAAACTCTTCGGCGAATACGGCAAATACGAAGTCCGTGTGCGCCTCTGGCAGGTAAAAGAGTTTTTGCACACTGTCTCCGAGTCCGACGCCGAACCACTCGCCCCGACCGATTGCGATCAGTGATTGCGTCAATTGAAAACCCGAGTCGAAAGGATCCGCCCATGGATCGAGAAATCCTGTCAGCCGTTTCATGCGATACGGCGAAGCGAGCGCTAACGCCGTCATGCCGACTAGTGCTGCCGAAAAAAACAGCAGAAAATCCCGTATGCGCGCGCCGGCCACGAACAAGATGATGAGTGCCGTCGCTAGCAGCACGATTGCTGCCCCGAAATCCGGTTCAGCAAGCAATAATGCGCAACTCAAGGTCAATACGAGCATGGGACGAAGAAAACCGACGAACTTTTCCCTGAGCGCTTTTTGCTGTCTTACGACGTAGCCTGCCAGATACAACAACAAACACAGCCGCGCAGGCTCCGATACCTGCAGATTCACGGTGCCGAAGCGAATCCAGCGAGTGCTCCCGTTGACCTCATAGCCGATGCCCGGAACAAGCACGACGCAAAGCAGGGCAATTCCGATCAGCAGCATCAGTGGGCTGAAGTTCTGCCAGACGCGCATTGGAATGTAGAGACACGCGAATGCCGCAACGCCACCAATTCCCGCAGCAAGGAGTTGCCGTTCGACGTAGAAAAAAGGTCTGCCCGCGATATTGTCAGAAATCGTGATCGAAGCCGACGTGAGAATGACAAGGCCACCGAACAACAGCGCCAGGACGATCATCAGCATCACGTGGTCAATCCTGAGCTCGGTCTTCAAACGCACCGGGTACGGCATTGTCGCACTCTGATTCGTCATCGCGGCAACGCCTCTACAGCATCGCGAAACGCATCACCGCGCGCTTTGTAATTTTCGAATTGATCAAAACTCGCACACGCTGGGGCGAGCAAGACTGTATCGTCTGACTCGGCGTAGGCCGCCGCCTGGCTGACGGCGTCTTGCATATCCTGTGCAAAGTAAACCGGCATTACGGTGTCCAGAGCGTCGGATATCGCGTCAGCATCCTGCCCGATAAGCACGGCCGCACGCAGTTTGTTTTCAAGCGCTGCTGCAAGTTCTCCATAATCGCCGCCTTTGCCTTCGCCGCCTGCGAGTAGGACGAGCATGCCGTCTACTGACTGGACCGATGCCACGGCGGCGGCAACATTGGTTGCCTTGGAGTCGTTGATAAAGTTGACCGAACCTTTTCGTGCGACGAACTGCATGCGATGCGGCAGACCTGGAAACTCGTCGAGCACTTGCAACATGGACGACATCTCGAGCTCCAGAAGTTCGCCAGTTGCGAGCGCCGCCAGTGCATTGGCCTGGTTATGCACGCCATACATCGCCATATCGGATGTCGCGATCAGCATCGCGTCACCGCGCGCAAGATAGTCGACACCATCTTCGCGTTTTATGCCGTAATGGCCATCGGCGGGTTCGTCGAGGCCGAAGCTGATGACGCTGTCAATGTCTTTCACGACTTCGCATGCCCGCTCATCGGCCCTGTTGACCACCGCAGACCTGGCCTCGCGGTACACGCGATACTTTGACTGCCGATACTCGTCCTCGTCGACATGCCAGTCGAGATGATCCGCAGAGACATTGAGCAGGACAGCGACCTCGGCGGGCAATGTTTCAGTGCGCTGCAGTTGAAAACTCGACAGCTCAAGCAGGTATAGATCCGGCTTATCCTGGTCAAGCAGATCCAGAGCAGGCTCGCCAAGATTGCCGCCCGCCAATACCTCTCGACCGGCCGCGCGGCACATGTGATAGAGCAAGGTCGTAACCGTACTCTTGCCGTTCGAGCCGGTTACCGCGACGAACGGAGCTTCTGCATCACGGGCAAACAACTCGATATCGGAGACGATCTCGAGTTTCGATTTACGCGCCCTTTTCAACAGCGGGTCACTGTCAGAGACTCCTGGCGAAACGATGAGTCGACCGACATTTTTTGGTAGTTTCATTTTGCCGAGCGACACTTTGGCATCGGGCCAGATATCGCCTAACTCGTCGATACCGGGTGGCTCTTCGCGACTGTCCATGAAGATCGCATCGAGGCCACTGCGGTTCAGATAACGTGCGATCGACAACCCCGTAACACCCAGGCCAACGACCAGATCCTTACGCGCCGGCTTCGTTTTCGCTGCGGCGTTCATCGTACTTTCAGACTCGCCAAACCGATCAACACAAGGATGACCGTAATTATCCAGAATCGGACGATAACTTTGGGTTCGGCCCAGCCTTTGAGTTCGAAGTGGTGGTGCAGTGGCGCCATGCGAAAGACGCGTTTACCGGTCAACTTGAAAGACGCGACTTGAATCATGACCGATAAGGTTTCAACAACAAACACACCGCCCATAATTGCGAGCACAATTTCCTGGCGCACGACAACGGCAACAACGGCGAGTACCGCACCCAAAGCCAGCGCTCCGATATCGCCCATAAAAACCTGGGCCGGATACGTGTTAAACCACAGGAATCCCAGGCCAGCTCCTGCGAGCGCCGCGCAGAAAACCATGATCTCGCCAGTGCCAGCTACATAAGGAATGCCCAGGTAAGCCGAAAAATTAACATTACCGGTAACATAGGCAAAAAGGCCCAGTGTGCCGCCGACGAGTACGGTCGGCATGATGGCCAAGCCATCCAGCCCATCCGTCAGGTTAACGGCGTTGCTGAAGCCGACGATAAACACATAGGTAACGACAATCTGGAACATCCCTAGAGGAATCGTCAGATCCTTGAAATACGGAATCAGAAGTGCCGTGGCCGTATCCAGCGTGCCGCTTTCTACTGCATACATATACAGAGCGCCCGCAGCGATCAGCGCCGCGACCGACTGCCAGAACAGCTTTTGTTTCGCCGACAGGCCGGCCGGACTCTGCTGAACCAGCTTCTTGTAGTCGTCCACGTAGCCGATAACGCCGAATGACAACATGACGAACAGGACAATCCAGATATACACGTTCTCGAGATCTGCCCACAAAACGGTGCTGACTGAGATCGAGGTCAGAATCAATGTGCCACCCATCGTCGGCGTGCCGGCCTTGGGTATATGGCTCTGTGGCCCGTCATCGCGAATGGGTTGACCAATCTGATTGTCGCTAAGCTTCGCGATCATGCGCGGACCGATGACAAAGGACAGAACCAGTGCCGTCAATGCGCCGAGAATCGCGCGCATCGTCAGGTAATGGAATACGTCGAAGCCCGGCTCGAACTGCGTCAGATAATTCGTGAGATAGAGCAGCATCGTCAGGCCTCTCTTCTCATTGCGTCTGTCGCACGTAGCGCATCGACCACGCGTTCCATGCGCATACCGCGCGAACCCTTGATCAGTACGTTGACGTCCGCCGAAATATCGGCCACGACGCTTGCCGTCAGGTCGTCGATCGAAGCAAACCATTCGCCTCCGCTACCGAACCCTCTAATCGTGTGCCTGCTTAGGTCACCGACCGCGAGCATGCGATCGATGCGGCTTTCGGCAAGTGCTTCACCCATGTCGAAATGCAATTGCTCAGCGTTCTCGCCCAGTTCGAACATGTCGCCCAATACGAGCCAGTTGCGTCCGGACAGCGTGGCGAGGAAGTCACCGGCGGCACAGACCGACTCTGGATTTGCGTTGTAGCTGTCGTCGTACACGACTGCGCCGTTGCGGCCTGCAACCGGATGCAACCGGCCCGCCACTGACTCGATTGACTCGAAAGCATTACGAATCTGTTCTGGCGAAACACCGAGCGCGGTAGCTACAGCGGCGGCCGCACAGGCATTGCGTACGTTGTGAATACCGGCTAACGCCAAGGTCAGATCAACCACCGCTTCGGGCAGGTGCAGGCGGAACGACGTTGTACCCTTTTCGGCAACAATACGACTCGCACGAACATCGGCGCCTTCGCATAATCCGAAACTCAAGGTCTCGATGTCGTCTACCAGTGACAGCCAATATGGGTAGAACTCATCTTCAACATTCAAGATGGCGAATTGCGGCCGCGTATCGCCTTGCAAAATCTCACCCTTACCGTGAGCAATGCCGGCAATCGAACCAAATCCTTCGAGGTGCGCTATGCCCGCGTTACTGATGACGACCACATCGGGCCGCGCCAGCGACGTAAGGTAGCCGATCTCACCGGCATGATTGGCACCCATCTCGAGCACCGCATAACGATGTGACGAGTCGATCCGCAACAACATGAGCGGCATACCAATGTCGTTGTTGAGATTCCCGGCGGTTGCAAGAGTCGGGGCGATCTGTGACAGGCACGCCGCGATCATTTCCTTGATCGTCGTCTTGCCATTGCTGCCGGTGACACCAACTACGGTCGCTGTATGGCTTTGACGCCAGGCCGCACCAAGCCGTCCCAGCGCCAGCCGCGTGTCATCGACCGTAATCTGCGCAACGTCATCCTTGCCGATCGATCTCACGACAGCACCCGCGGCACCTTTTTCACTGGCCCGACTGACAAATTCCCCGCCGTCGAATTTCGGCCCGGACAGGGCGAAGAACAATTCGCCGCTCTTGAGCGTGCGCGTATCGGTACTTACGCCGTCGAAGGAGCAATCTGCCCCGTGCAGCGTGCCACGCATAGACAGAGCAGCTGACGAGAGCATCGCGTTCACTCAGCCCACCTTCGCTCGTGCAGCAAGGCAGGCCATCGCGGTGCCATAGTCCGAAAAATCGCGGCGCTCGTCGCCGATTAGCTGATAATCCTCGTGGCCTTTGCCCGCGATCAATACGACATCATCGGGCTGCGCCTCCCTGATGGCCCACGCAATAGCGGCCGCGCGATCCTCGATGATCGTGGCATTTTGCGCATTCGTCAGACCGTCTACGATCGCCGCAATGATTGCGCCCGGTGATTCGCTGCGCGGATTGTCACTCGTAACAACGATTCGATCGGCGCGTCGTTCGGCAATTCGGCCCATCTGTGGGCGTTTACCGGAATCACGATCACCACCGCAGCCAAAGACGCACCAAAGCTTGCCTCTGCAGTGACTACTGAGTGCCTGCAGTGCGACATCGATCGCCGCCGGTGTATGAGCGTAGTCAACATAGACCGATGGCGTGTCAGCCGCTGAGACCACGCGCTGCATGCGCCCGGGTGGTGCGTCGACGTCACCAAGAACCTCGCAGGCCATCCCGATCGGTATATCTTGCTGCAGTAGCATTGCCAACACGATGACGGCATTCGCAATATTGAAATCGCCCGGCAGGGGCAACGTAAACTCACCGTCACCCCAAGAGCTACTCACCCTGACCCGAGATCCGTTTTCACGCGCGACGACTGAACGGACGAAAACGTAGGGCCGACCATTAGTGGCCCGCTCCAGGTTCGTCGACACGGTCACAACAGCCTGCCCACATCGTCCCGCGAGCAGCAGCCCGAATTCCGTGTCGAGGTTGATGATGCAGCACTTTGCACCGAACTCAACGAACAGGCGGGCTTTCGCCGCACCATAGCTCTGCATGTCGCCATGATAGTCGAGATGATCGCGACTGAGATTTGTGAACAAAACCGTATCGAATCCGATTCCATCCACACGGTTTTGTGCCAGCGCGTGTGATGACACCTCGATGACCGCATAGACTGCCCCGTCATCGCGAAATTCGGCGAGCCGGCCCTGTAACTCGACAACACCCGGCGTCGTCAAGCCTTCGACGCCATCGAATTCGCCGATGCCGCTACCGAGCGTCCCGATATAGCCGCAGATTTGACCGAGCCGTTCGAGACACTGTGCAATCAACCACGCTACTGTCGTCTTGCCATTCGTTCCGGTAACGCCGATGACTTTCACTGTCTCTGACGGCGTTACAAAAAATCGATTGGCGATGGTGCCGAGATGCGTTGCCAGATCGACGACTGCGATAATCGGCACACCGACGTCTTCAGCGGGCATTGCGGCTGTCGAAACATCGAATGCAACAGCTGCAACACCGGCGTCGATGGCATCTTTGAGAAAATCCAGTCCGTGACAACTCTCACCACTGCACGCGAGAAACAGATCGCCTCGCTCGATCAAGCGACTGTCACTTGCAAGACCATGAACGCTGACGGCCGGTGCGTCGGCAAGTCCTTGCAAAAGATCAGCAAGATTCATTGGCAATGTCAGATGTTCGGCCGGCATGCTCATCGACTCATTGCCTGCATGTTGCTGTTGGGATCTCTGCCCGGCAGCGCATCAGGGGGTACAGCAAGCAAGCGTAATGATTCCGCCATAATGTCAGCAAACACCGGCGCCGCGACTTCGCCGCCGTAATACAGTTCACCGCTGGGCTCGTCGATGACGACAACCACTGCCAGACGCGGTTCACTGGCTGGCGCCAGTCCAGCGAATACGGATATGTACTTGTCTCTTGAGTAACCTCCTGCCGCAAACTTCCACGAGGTGCCGGTTTTTCCAGCTACTCGATACCCGGCAACTGCGGCACCCATGCCGGTTCCACCCGGTCGCACGACTTCTTCGAGCATGCGTCGCACTGCGGCGGCCGTGTCTTGCGAAATAATCTGCTCGCCTTCGCCCGGCTGCTCCAGCGCGACTAAAGATATGGGCCGCAAAATTCCGTTGCTGCCGATCACACTGTAGGCTTTGGCAAGCTGCAATGGCGTAACAGACAGTCCATAGCCGTAAGCGAGTGTTGCCTGGCTGATGGGTTGCCAATAGCTGTAATGCGTCAGCAATCCTGCTGATTCGCCTGGGAAACCACTTGACGTTAACGAGCCGAGGCCGAATCGCTTCATCGTGTCCCAGAGCTGATCCGGCTGTAACGACATTGCAAGTATTGTCGCGCCGACATTGCTTGAACGCGCAAGAATAGTTGTCAGGCTGATACGACCAAGATTGCGACCATCCTCGATGGTCTTGGCGCCCACAGTCACATAACCCGGTGCGGTGTCGATGATGCTGCTGGGACGGTACTGGCCGCTTTCCAGGGCCGCCGCTACAATGAGTGGCTTTATGCTTGATCCCGGCTCGAAGATATCGGTGATTGCACGGTTGCGATGATGCTCGGGCACCAGCTGCGAGCGATCATTCGGGTTGAAGGCTGGCTGATTTGCCATCGCCAGAACTTCGCCCGTTTGTGTGTCAATTACGACCACCGATCCTGACTCGGCGTTGTGGGATTGAATCGCTGCTTTGAGTGTCCGGTAGGCAAGGTATTGAATGCGCAAATCAATGCTTGTGCGCAATTCCCTGCCCTGACGTGGCGAACGAATGCTCTCGACATTTTCAACGGAGCGTCCAAGTCGGTCCTTGAGCACACGCTTCAGACCCGACTCACCAGCGAGCCAATGATTAAATGCAAGCTCGAGCCCTTCCTGGCCCATGTCATTGATGCCGGTGAAGCCAACAAGATGACCTGTGACCTCGCCCGCCGGATAGTAGCGTTTGTATTCACGCTGGACATTGACCCCAGGCAAATTCAGCGCCATCACTGCTTGCGCTTTGTCGGGATTCAAATGACGCTTCAGATAGATAAACTCCTTGTCCATGCTGTGCGTGATTTTGTGCATCAGCAGCTCTGCATCGAGTCCGAGAACAAGCGCCAGTTTCGGCACGTCGTTCGCTGCTGGTGCAAGTTTTTGCGGGTTTGCCCACACGCTGTCGACCGGTGTGCTGATAGCAAGCGGCTCACCATTGCGGTCGGTAATCATGCCGCGGTGCGCCAAAATCTTTTCCGTGCGCAAGTGTCGCGTATCGGCTTGCTGGTTCAAAAAGTCCTTACTGAGAACTTGTAAATGCACTGCACGAGCGATCAGCGTGGATGCAACGAGTGCGAAGAACACAGCGACCAGCGTTAGCCTGCCAACACAGCGCCTGGCTGTTCTTTGTCTTGTTTCGACGCCGCGTGTCATCGCCGTTCAACTATGTAAATTTCGGTTGTTTGTGGCCGCACGAGTGACAGGTCGTCCGTCGCGACCTGTTCAATGCGGGCATGTGCAGCCCAGGTGCTCTGTTCAATCTGCAGCTGACTCCATTCGATATTCAGTTCGTCGCGTTCTTGCGTCAGCTCCTCGAGTTCGATAAATAGGTTGCGTGACTCATGTTTCGTGTAAATCACCGCCATCGCACTGAACACACAGACGAGCCCGAAGACAACGATGAGCAAGATCGGTTGGCGCTGTGCTGTAATCTTCATCAGAGCCGCTCCGCAATTCGCAGGCGTGCACTTCGGGCGCGCACGTTGGCTTCAATCTCTTCGACCGTCGCTGAAATCGCTTTTCCGATCAACGCCAGCTTAGGGCGAAATTCCTCTGGGACCTCAGGCATGCCTCGATACTGCTCAGACTCCCTCGAGGCATTTCGCATGAATCGTTTGACGATGCGGTCCTCCAACGAGTGAAAGCTGATTACACAAAGACGACCACCGAGCTGTAAAACATCAATCGATTGCGCGAGCGCGGCTTCGAGTTGCCCGAGTTCGTTGTTGATAAACAGGCGAATCGCCTGAAACGTCTTTGTCGCCGGATGTCTCTTTCGCGTATGTGCGGGCACGACCGACGCAACGATCTCGGCGAGTTGGCCGGTCGTTTCAATCGCGGCATTCTCGCGCTTAGTTACAACTGCGCGAGCAATGCGCGCCGCATAGCGCTCTTCACCGAATTTCTTGATGATCGACCTCAATTCCTTTTCTTTGACAGTTTGGAGCCAGTCGGCAGCAGTGACACCTGAGTCCGGGTCCATGCGCATGTCCAGCGGTCCGTTGCGTAAAAAGCTAAAACCTCGTTCGGCTTCGTCCAGTTGCGGTGATGAGACACCGAGGTCGAAGAGCAATCCATTGACTTGGCCGCTTTGCCCTCTTTCACCAATGATTGTCGCCAGTTCTGCAAATTCGCCCCCTACTATTTCAAAACGCGGATCGTTAATTAACGATGTTGATACTGATGCGACCGCATGCGGGTCCCGGTCGATCGCAATGAGCTGCCCGCCTGCATCCAAAGCTGCCAATATCGCTTTGCTATGTCCTCCGCGTCCGAATGTTCCGTCGACGTATAAACCGTCTGCTTTGATATCCAGCCCTTCGAGAACCGGCCCCAGCAGCACCGGCACATGCACGTTGCTGCTCATTCGATAATTCGCAACCTAGCCCGGACTATTCATGAATACGTTCGCGCTAGAACGAGATTGACTCGAGATCGGCTGGCAAATCGCCATCGTCGTCCTCGCTAAGCCAGTCATCCCGTTTTTCATTCCAGGTTTCTTCATTCCATAGCTCAAACTTGTTGCCCTGTCCGATCAGGATCCCCTGCTTTTCAAGACCGGCGAAATCCCTGAGTTCGCGCGATACCAGAACCCGACCGCTCGCATCCATCTCGACCTCGGTCGCATAACCGACCATAATCCGTACAATTCGGCGCGCCACCTTGTGCATGCTCGGCAGGCGCACAAGCTTGCGCTCAAGTTCTTCCCAATCGGGCAGCGGATAAACCAGGAGGCAGCGATCCCTGTCCACGGTGATGATGATATTGCCATCGCAACGGGCGGCCAGCCGCTCCCGATAACGGGTCGGTATTGCCATACGCCCTTTGGCGTCCAAACTGACTTTGGTGGCTCCTCGAAACACGACGATGCGGACGGCCCCGGCTCCGCTCTTCTGGCGCGAACCCTGGGCAGGTTGCCCATTTCCTCCCACTTTTTTCCACTTTTCAACACTATAAGGTCGGGGCCTTGGGAGCGTCAATACGCTTTAGCAATTAGTTGTTGTTGTACAGGCACTTAGGGACATTCGGGTGGCCCAATTCGGGCGAATTATGGCAATGATGGCGCAAGGAAAATCATGCGCTTGTGGACACTTCCTCGACTGATTCTGAGAATCGAGTCGGCGAACGCCGACCGGGCACCACATTCGGCTGTCAACACACGAAACTGCGCGGCCTGCGCACAGCTTGCAACGAAAGCGCTAAGTTTCTTGTGTAACTTATTGTTTTTAGAGGTGTTGACAGGGCTATCGAGAAAGTCGGAGCCGGCAATAAGCCGGGTTCTGTCTAGGACAATCATTCATCTGGGACAACCGTCACCGGCTGCCTCAAGCAACCTACCCGGGAATCCGCTCGGAACCGGCGGTGCGAGCAAAGCCCGCGCATTCCCCTATTTGGTCTTGCTCCGGGCGGGGTTTACCGTGCCGCGAGCTGTTACCAGTCGCGCGGTGCGCTCTTACCGCACCTTTTCACCCTTACCGGGCATTGCCCGGCGGTATCTTTTCTGTGGCACTTTCCATGGGCTTGCGCCCTCCAGGCGTTACCTGGCGCCCTGTCCGAAGGAGCCCGGACTTTCCTCTACAGTGCGTGCACTGCAGCGATTGCCTGGCCGACTCCGACGTTCTCGGACGGCGGATTCTACAGCATATTCTCCTCTGCAGGAGCCCGCTGTTGGAACCCGCTGTTGGAGCCCGCCATGCGGGCGATATCCACCAGATCTGATCAGTACCGCGGAAATCGCCCGCGTGGCGGGCTCCAACAGTCAAAGACCATCCCGTTCGCGACGCTACGCGTTATTTTCGATCCTTCAATTCGAGGATCCGGCGGTACAGGTCATTACGCTTGTGGCCTGTTATACGCGCAGCAATCTTTGCTACGTCTTTCGATGGGAAATGATCGATGAGTTCGCTGAGCAGGCGGTCGATGTCCAGCGAGGACGTCTGTGCATCTTCTGTTCCGGTGACAACGATGACGAATTCACCCTTGGCGACGATGGTGCCATCATCGAGCTGGTTCAATAGCTCACCCAATGAGGCCTGAATGCATTGCTCATGCATCTTGGTCAATTCACGACCGATAAACGCGCTGCGCCCCTCCCCAAATTCTGCAACGAGGTCAGCCAGACAGGCCCTGATGCGGTGCACCGATTCGTACAGGACAATCGTGCGTGTTTCGCTGCGTAGTTTCGCCAGCCGATCCCGGCGTGCCTTTTGCCTGGCCGGCAAAAATCCTTCGAAGCAAAAGCGCTCGGTAGGCAGGCCCGCAGCCGATAAGGCCGCAGTTACGGCGCTGGTACCCGCAATAGGCACGACCCGAATACCGCGGGCGTGTGCGGTGGAAACGAGGCGAAAACCCGGATCACTGATCAGGGGTGTGCCGGCATCGCTGACCAGTGCGATCGATTTGTCATCGGCAAGATCTGCAATCAAGCGATTGACGACTTTGGCCTCGTTGTGGTCGTGCAATGCGAATAGTGGCGTTTTGATGCCGAAATGCGATAGTAATCGCCTGGTGTGCCGGGTATCCTCAGCGGCGATAAGGTCCACGGTCTCGAGCGTCCGGCGCGCTCGCGGCGATAGGTCTTCGAGGTTGCCGATAGGCGTTGCCACCACAAAAAGTGTTGCAGTCATGAAGCACCGTTTACCCTTTTATAGTCATCTCAGTGCACGAATAATGAATTTTGTGAGACATCCTGCCCGCCAAAGCAGCTCGGTGGCAAGATCATTTGCATTACTTGTCGTGACACTGATGCTCGGTGCTTGTCAAACGACCGGAGGCGGCTTCGGCGGCGCACCCGGCGAAGGTCGCGCCGAGCGACTCGTTCGAAATGACGCACACGCCGCTGCCGCCACGATTTACATCGAGCTTGCGGCAGCGTCGACAGGGATCGAGCAGGAGCGGCTGACCCTGCTCGCCGTAGAACAATGGCTCGATGCAGGCGACGCAAGACGAGCACGCAGAGCCTTCGCAGGCGTGCCGAGGCCCACGATTCCTGAGTTGCGGCAGCTCTGGAGTACCAATTCGGCAGCATTGCTGCTGTACAGAGGCGAAGCCGACGCCGCGCTCGAGATTCTCGAGCCTATGAGTCGCGAGCCGCTGACGCAAAAACATCGTGTGCGAGTTGAAGCGCTCCGCGCCGACTCGTGGATTCAGAAAGACGATCCACTGCGCGCCATCGAGCTGATGACACAGCGTGAGGTCTGGCTGAGCGATCGTCGCAGCATCGAACAGAATCGATGGCGACTGTGGCAGGGCCTGCTCATCAGCGATCCACAAGTCCTACGAGCCAATGCTGAGTTAGCACTCGACACCAATGTCAAAGGGTGGCTAACACTTGGCTCACTCGCCGCATCAACCGGTCAACAGGGTATCGGCTGGGCGAATGGCGCCATCCATTGGCGCGATGCCAACAGCGGGCACCCGGCGATGGCAATCATCGACAGACTGCATCTGCCTGACGAGCTGAATCTCGACTACCCAAAACAAATAGCATTGTTGTTACCACTGTCAGGGCGCGCAGCACCTGCCGGCGAAGCCATTCAGAACGGATTCATGGGCGCTTATTTCTCAACCGTGACGGGCCTGGATGAGCACCAGACTGTGCGTGTGTATGACGTTGACGCCGAGGGTGGCGCCAGTGCGGCCTATACAGTTGCAGTCGCTGACGGCGCAGAGTTCGTTATCGGTCCGCTGCTTAAGAATAACGTTGCCGCACTGGCGAATGACATTCTCGTTCCTGTGCCGGTTCTGACATTGAATTTCCTGCCCGACGATACATTGGCCCCGCCCGGCCTGTTCCAGTTTGCGCTTGCTCCTGAAGACGAAGCCCGCTCAGCAGCACAGCGTGCATTGTTCGATGGCTATACCCGCGGTGTCGCCCTGGTACCGAATAACGACTGGGGTCGTCGCGTTTTGTCGAGCTTCGCCACAGAATTTGAGGCACTGGGCGGCACATTGCTCGACTACCGGACCTACACACCGGCAAACCAGGACTTTTCAAACACAATTGAAGATCTCATGGCACTGTCCGGCAGCGTCCGTCGCTACCAGCGACTGCGTGCGAATATTGGCGGTCCATTGCAGTTCGACCCTCGGCGCCGCCAGGATTCTGAGTTCATATTCCTCGCGGCCGATGCGCCAGCGGGGAGACTCCTGAAGTCGCAACTTAAGTTTCACTATTCGGGAGACTTGCCTGTTTACTCCACGTCCTCAATCCACGCGATGGACGGCAGGTCGAACAGCGACCTCAATGGCATTATGTTTGCTGATACTCCCTGGATTATTGCGCCGCATAGCTGGATTGCACATTTACCCGCGCTGTATCAGGAACATTGGCCCGAAGAACGTCGGCTTGGGCGGTTACACGCCATGGGCTACGACGCCTATCATCTGATCGCCGCACTATTCGCGACCGGAACAAATCCAATGCAGGAAATTGATGGCGCAACAGGCAAATTGTATCTCGACACCGATGGACGTATACGCAGGCGAATGGCCTGGGCACAATTTCAGAATGGCGAGCCCGTCGCTTTGCCTGAGATCGAAAGCGCAGGCAGGCCCATTCAGGACATTAGCAATGATCCTGAAATGCTGTTGCCCGACGCGGCCGACGATGAATCGTGGTTCGACGCAACACACGAGCTGTAGGCAACGCCGCCGAAAATTTCGCTTTCCAATTCCTGAAACGAAAAGGCCTGATTCCCGTCCGGCGTAATTTTCAATGCCGTCTCGGCGAGCTCGACCTGATCATGCAGGACGGCCGATGTCTCGTTATCGTTGAAGTACGGTTTCGGGGCAGCAATTCGTTCGTGACAGCCGGGCTGACGATCGACAAGCGCAAACAGCGCAAGCTCATTCGCACCACGGCAATGTTTCTGGCATGGAATGCACAGTTCGCCAACAGGCCCGTGCGATTCGACGTCGTCGGCATCGATACCGACGCGCGGGGCAATCAAAGCATCGACTGGATCAAGGACGCGTTCCGCCCCAACGACGCATCCCTCTAGACGGTCAGTGTGGACCCGCCCCCGTCAAGCGCGAGCAAATACCCGGTAACGTGCCCGTGTGGCGGGTTACTACGTTATTTGACGACTTTGAGGTGCGGTGGCGAGCGCGTTGCTTCGGTGTCTTCGCGGGCGTGGACAGGCCGGTCCGCGCTGTCCGAGGTTTCGGAACCGTGCGAAAAGATCATGCCCTGGCCGGTCTCCCTGGCATAGACACCCAGTACCGAACGCATTGGCACCCACACATCGAAAGGTACGCCAGAGAACCGCGCACGAAAACTAACTGCGTCGTTGGTTAATTTGAGATTGTGCGCAGCCGTTTCGCTGATGTTAAGAATAATCTTGCCGTCCTTGACATGCTCGCGGGGCACACTCACTCCGTCCACGGCAGCATCTACGACGATGTGTGGCGTGTTGCCGTTATCGCCCATCCATTCATGCATTGCACGAATCAGATACGGTCTCTTTGATCGGCTGACCTTACTCAATGAAAATCATTCCCTGCGGTCATTTTTAGTCCGCCAAGTTTAACACCGTTTGCAGCGTTCGAAGCCAAAGTGACATAACTTGGCAGCGCTGCTACAGGCGCATCTCCTGTTCGAGTTCAGTCATGCTCTGCTGGAATGAACGCCGCGCAAAAACGCGAGTCATGTACCCCTCAATTGCTTCGGCCTGACTGCCAAGTTCGATGCCATACTTCGGCAAACGCCAAAGTATCGGTGCGATACTCGCATCGACAAGCGAAAAATCATCGCTAAGGAAGTACGCTCGCGCGCTAAACAACTCGGCGCTTTGCAGGATGCTCTCTCGCAACAGCTTGCGTGACTTGCTGCTAAACCTGCCGTCACCACTGGCTTCGGCCTCTTCCGCCAGTGAGTACCAATCGGTCTCAATGCGAAACAACGCGAGTCGGAATTGCGCTCGCATCACCGGATCGACAGGCATCAGTGGTGGATGTGGAAAACGCTCGTCCAGATATTCGATGATGACGCGTGAATCGTAGAGCGTCAGATCACGGTCAACCAGCGTTGGAACCGTGTGGTAGGGATTAAGATCCAGCAAGTCCTCAGGCAACTCACCGCCCTGAACGTTAGAGATCTCGATATTAATATTTTTCTCAGCAAGGACCAGTCGTGTCCGATGACTGTGAATATCGGTCGGCCTGGAAAACAGGGTCATTACGGAGCGTCTGTTGGCGATAACTGCCATTTTTTTGGTTCCTAAAGATTATTGTGGTTGTTTCTGGTCAGCGGGCGAGATCAATTAACGTCTTTCCAGACTTCGTTCTTAAGCATCCATGCGATAATCAGGAATATGAAGAGATAAATGAGCACCCATTTCCCCAGCCTGCGCCGATCAGAACGAATCGGCTCTGCAATGTATGCAAGGAAGTTCACAGTATCACGAACGAAGTCGTCGTACTCCTCGGCGTTCATCAGGCCCGTGGTCACCTGCTCGAAGCCGTCGAAGTGATAAGTCGTTCCATTTTCGTCAGCAATCTCAGAGAAAACCGTTTTCTGATAACCCTGCAACTCCCAGAGGACATGCGGCATGCTCGTTCCCGCCAGAACGCGGTTATCGACACCGGTTGGGCTATCGGGGTCAATATAAAAGTCCTTCAGGAAATTATAGATATGATCGGCACCCTTGGCACGAGCGATCAATGACATATCCGGCGGCGCCGTACCAAACCAGCGCTCAGCATCTTGCGCCGGCATGGCCGCACGCATCGTCTCAAACGTCTTCACAGCATTAAACATCAGGTTGTTAACCAGCTGCTCTTCAGAAAGTTGCAGGTGCTTGCCTATCGTGTTGTAACGCACGTACTGCGCCGAATGACACCCGGAACAGTAATTAATGAAGTTCTTCGCACCTCGTTGCAACGACGGAATATTGTCGGGATCTATAAACGCCTCATCCATTTGCTCATCGCCATCACTCGCAGCAGATACCGGCAAAATGACAAAGTACGCCGCCATTACTGCAAGCCGGGCAAGCGATCCGAATCTAAGCATGGTAGACCACCCTGTCCGGCACAGGCTTCGTTTTGTCGATCGTTGTGTAGTACGGCATCAACAGGAAAAACGCAAAGTAGACCGCTGAGAAAATCCGCGCGGCGATCGTATACAAGGTATCGGGCGGCATGGTGCCTAGCCAGCCCAGCGCGACAAAACTGATCGTAAAACAGGTCAGCGCCAACTTGTAAATCCAGCCGCGATATCGAATGGATTTAACGCGCGCCCGGTCGAGCCACGGTAAAAATAAGGGCAACATCACGGCAGCCGCCATCATGGTCGCACCCCATAGCTTGTCCGGTACGGCGCGCAAAATCGCGTAGAACGGTGTGAAATACCAAACCGGAGCGATATGCTCGGGCGTTGCCGTAAGATTCGCCGGTTCGTAATTGGCATGCTCAAGGAAATAACCACCCATGTCCGGTGCGAAAAACATGACGCCAGAGAAAGCCATCATGAAAATGATGATCGCGATCAAATCTTTGGTCGTGTAATACGGGTGGAATGCAATGCCGTCCAAAGGAATTCCATCAGGCCCTTTCTGTTCCTTTATTTCAACGCCGTCCGGGTTAAGCGAGCCGACCTGGTGCAGTGCAACTATATGCACGAACACCAGCGCAATCAGAATCAGCGGCAATATGACAACGTGCAATGCGAAGAACCGATTCAGCGTGATATCCGAAATCGAGTAGTCACCGCGAATAAGCTCCACTATCGCCTCACCAATACCTGGAATCGCACCGAACAGTGAGATGATCACTTGTGCGCCCCAATAGGACATTTGCCCCCAGGGCAGCAAATAGCCAGCGAATGCCTCGGCCATGAGCACAAAGAAAATTATCATGCCGATAATCCAGACGAGCTCACGCGGCTTCTTGTACGAGCCGTATAGCATGGCGCGAAACATGTGCAAGTACACCACGATAAAAAAGAACGACGCGCCCGTTGAATGCATATAGCGAATGAGCCAGCCCCATTCAACATCGCGCATGATGTACTCGACCGATGCAAATGCCTCCAGCGCCGACGGCTTGTAGTTCATTGTCAGGAAAATGCCTGTCACCAGTTGAATGACCAATACCACCATTGCCAGGACACCGAACACGTACCAAAAATTGAAGTTCTTGGCGGCGTAGTACTCGGTGATGTGGTACTTCATCGTTTCCGTCCACGGGAAACGTTCGTCAATCCACTGCATGATGCCGCCTTGCGGTTTACCGACCTCCGCTTCGATTCTCGACATTATGCATCTCCCGTGTGCAGACCAATCAGGATCAGATCGTCCCGGACAAACCGGTGTGGTGGAATGCGAAGATTTGATGGCGCTGGGACACCTTTATAGACGCGTCCCGCAAGGTCGAATTTCGATCCGTGGCAGGGGCAAAAAAATCCACCATTCCAGTTGTCGCTGGGGCGGACCTCGAAATCTTCGAGAGGCGCACATCCGAGATGCGTACAGGAGCCAATGACGACCAGGAACTCAGGGTTGACGGATCGGGTTGCATTGGCCGCATAGTCCGGCTGTTGTTCGATAATCATCGAGCTCGGATCCTTGAGTCGATCCTGGTTTTCCGGCAAACGGCGGAGCATTTCCTTAGTGCGCCGCAAAATGAATACCAATTTGCCGCGCCATAGTACGCGCAGCATTTCGCCGGGTTGCATCGTACCGATCGGAACTTCGACAGGCGCCCCAAGCGCTTGCGCCCTTGCACTTGGTTTAAACGAAGACAGGAACGGAATCGAAGCGAGCCCAATACCGGCCGCACCGGTCACTACGGTCGCAACAGTAAGAAAATGACGTCTATTGCGATCAATGCGATCAACGTCTTCTTCGTTCATCAGGCACTCCCATTATGCCCGGCTGAGAAAAGATTGCTTGAGAGCCTCTTCATCAGCGCATATTAGTCTGGTATCGATATTGGTAGATTTGCAGCCGCCCCGAATTGGCGTCAGGATGACGACTGCTCCGTGATTTGGTGCGGAACCCGTGGCGTATTATACACGGGGCTCAGCAGTATTGGCTAGCTGGTATTGCCGCGCGTCCTCTGCCTCAGGAAACTAGATTGGCCGGATTGAGATCAGCGTTGGTGTTTGTTTTGCAGTCGATCGTCGTTGGTCTGGCGGTCGCGTTTCTTGTCGTGCTAATCCGTCCTGAACTGCTGCCGGGCATCGGTACAATATCCAATGGCGCCGCAGCCAGCTACGCTGACGCCGTCGATATCAGCGCGCCCGCAGTCGCCAATATCTATACGAAACGGCTGGTGGAATACAAATCCCCGGACGACGAAAGGCCTCGCTTTCGGGTCGAAACCAGCTTCGGGTCGGCCGTGATAATCGATCCTGAAGGCTACCTGGTCACGAACTTCCATGTCGTCGACGCTGTAGCCGAGATCCGCGTCCAACTAAGCGACGGCCGAATCGCCGAGCCTGAAGTCGTTGGCGTTGACGCTGAAACTGATCTCGCCCTGCTAAAAATCGATCTCGGCACCGTGCCGGCGATTCGCCTCGGTAGTTCCGCACGTTTGCGCATAGGCGACGTCGTACTGGCGATCGGAAATCCTTACGGCCTCAGCAAGTCCGTCACGCAGGGCATCGTCAGCGCGACTGGTCGTGGCATGCTCCATCTGAGCACTTTCGAGAATTTCATACAGACCGATGCTGCGATCAATGCCGGCAATTCGGGCGGCGCGCTTATCAATGTCAAGGGCGAATTGATCGGCATCAATTCAGCAATCCTCGAGCAAGACCCCGGGACTGAGGGCATCGGATTCGCAATTCCGATCGATCTTGTACGCGGTGTGGTCGACGAGATAAAACAGCACGGGCGTGTCATTCGCGGTTGGATGGGTTTCAAGCCTGACGATCTCACGCCAGCCGAGAGAGCGGCGCTGGGCATTGAAGGGAGTGTCGGTATCCTGCTGGTCGTCGTCTACGAGGGCAGCCCGGCCGACGCCGCCAATTTGCATCGCGGCGACGTCATCTTGTCGATCAATGGTGAACCCATTTTCTCGCAGCTCCAGGCACTCCTGCTGGTCGCCGAGACGAATCCGGGCGATGAAGTCGATATCCTGGTGTGGCGAGATGGTGGCGAATTCCACACGACAATCATAGCCGGCGAACGCCCGGAAGAAATTTAGTATTCCGGCAAGGTATTATTGACGGAGTACTAGCCCGGAACGCGGCGAATTGTCGCACCAAGTTTGCGCAGCTTTTCCTCGATTCGCTCATAGCCGCGATCCACGTGGTATATGCGGTCAACGACCGTATCACCTTCGGCAGCCAGGCCCGCGAGAACCAGGCTCGCCGATGCCCGCAGGTCCGTAGCCATGACTGGAGCGGCCGTCAGACGTTCAAGACCCCTGCAGATCGCCGTGTTGCCCTCGATCTGAATGTCCGCACCCATGCGCTGCAGTTCCAGCACGTGCTGAAAACGATTCTCAAATATGGTTTCCGTGATCGTGCCGACGCCGTCCGCGATTGCATTCATCGCACAGAATTGCGCCTGCATGTCAGTTGGAAATGCTGGATAAGGAGCTGTGCGTATATCGACAGAGAGCGGCCGGCGACCTTGCATGTCGAGGTCGATCCAGTCATCACCTGTGTTTATCGTCGCACCGGCCTCACTCAATTTGATCAGCACGGCTTCAAGTGTTTCAGGAGCCGTTTTGAGGGCTCGAATGTGCCCGCCCGTCATCGCAGCCGCAACAAGGTAGGTGCCGGTTTCAATGCGATCGGGCAGCACCGTATGATCCGTCCCGCCAAGCCTGTCGACGCCCTGAATCGTGATCGTACCGGTTCCTGCACCATCAATTAATGCACCCATGCCTTGCAGAAACGTCGCGAGGTCCGCGACTTCGGGTTCGCGTGCGGCGTTCTCGAGGACAGTTTGCCCATCGGCCAGCACGGCGGCCATGAGCAGATTCTCGGTGCCCGTGACCGTCACCGTATCGAATACAATGTGTGCACCTTTGAGTTTGTCGGCTCGTGCTTTGATAAAACCGTTCTCAACGATAACGTCGGCGCCCATCGCTTGTAGCCCGGCAACGTGCAAATTGACAGGCCTCGCACCAATCGCGCAGCCTCCAGGCAGCGACACATCGGCCTCGCCGAAACGGGCCACGAGCGGGCCTAGCACAAGTATTGACGCTCGCATCGTCCTGACCAGCTCATAGGGCGCTTCGCGTTTGACCACATTGCTGGCATCGACCTCGATATTGAGCTGATCATCAATCGTGACCTGCACGCCCATCATCTGCAGCAAGGAAATTGTCGTCGTCACGTCCATGAGATGTGGCACATTGCGAATGGTCACAGGCTCGGTCGCTAATAGCGTGCCCGCTAAAATTGGCAAGGCAGCATTTTTCGCGCCCGATATCATTACTTTGCCCGACAGCACATTCCCGCCTTCGATCTGTAGCCTGTCCAAGGCGCCCTAGCCTTTCTGTTGCTGCCACTCATCGGGCGTGTGCGCTCGAATCGACAACGCGTGAATCTCGTTACCTACAAGCGCACCGAGCGTCTGGTACACGAGTTGGTGTCGCGCCAGCAACGATTTGCCGTCGAATTCTTGGGCAACAATGACCGCCTCGAAATGAGTGTTGTCGTCGCTGGAAACCTTGACGAAAGCATCGTCGAATCCGGCCTCGATCAGGCACGTAATCTTGCTTGGATCCATAGTGTGAGATTCAGCAATTAGCCCCGGGGGGCGCAGTGTACCCAGAAAGCACAGAGCTTCCCAACGCCACGCGCTGATTGTGTATTATAGCCCGCCCAAGTCGGGCTCAAAAACGGATAATCGGCCCAAGTCGATTTACAAAGACCCGAGACACTACAGAACGTTAACTTATGTCAGGTAATGCTCTCCTAGTAATTTCCGGCCTCGTACTCCTGATCGCAGGCGCAGACCGGTTTGTCCACGGTGCGGCCGCGGCGGCGCGCAATATGGGCATTGCTCCTCTACTAATCGGGCTGACCGTGGTTGCCTTTGCGACCTCCTCGCCCGAGATACTTGTGTCTGTTGTCGCATCTCTTCAGGGTGAGCCTGGGCTGGCGATCGGTAATGCGATCGGCTCAAACATCGTCAATATCGGCCTTGTACTGGGTTGCGTGGCAATCATACGGCCGATCAAACTGCAATCGGCAACGTTGCGTCGCGAAATGCCGGCGCTGCTCGCCGTCACCTTGCTGACGGTATCGTTGTTCCTCGACTCATATTTGAGCCGTGTCGACGGTCTGGTCATGCTGACCGGCCTCGTCATCGTCATGATATGGCTAGTGCGGCTGGGCATGCGCTCGGCGCCGAGCGACCCGATTAAAAAAGAATACGAAGCCGAGATACCGAAAGACGTCAGCATGCCCATGGCCATTTTCTGGTTGCTGTTTGGCTTGGGCACATTGCTGATCGGCGCGTACCTGCTTGTCGACGGCGCAATAGCTGTCGCACAATTTTTCGGCGTCAGCGAGGTCGTGATCGGAATTTTGCTCGTCGCATTCGGCACCAGCCTGCCTGAGCTCGCGGTCTCCCTCATCAGCGCCTTGAAGGGTGAATACGGCCTCGCCATCGGCAACATCGTCGGCTCGAATATCTTCAATCTGCTCGCCGTGATCGGCGTGGCCGCGACGATATCGCCGTTTGCCCTGCCCCCGTCCGTATTGTCCCTGCACATTTTCGTCATGGTGGCATTCACTCTCGTGCTGTTCGCCATGACCTATGACTATGATGGTAAAAGCGAAGTTTCGAGGATCGAAGGAGTGGCCCTGCTTATCGCGTTTATCGCTTACGATACCTACGTTGTGCTGCAAAACGTTAGAATGCATTAATGACGACAGGCTGAGGTCCGGACTTGGCGCAAAATCTGACTAACGACGAACTACTCGCACTCGCCGGCGAAGTGCTCGAGATCGAGTCTCGTGCCGTCGATGCGTTGCGAACGAGGCTGGACGAGACATTTGTTACCGCGTGCCAGCTGTGTCTCGATACACCGGGCCGTATCGTGGTAACCGGCATGGGAAAATCGGGCCATATCAGCGGCAAGATCGCCGCAACCCTGGCCAGCACCGGTACTCCTGCATTCTTCATGCATCCTGCCGAGGCAAGTCACGGCGATCTTGGCATGATTACCGCGCAGGACCTGTTGCTGGCGGTGTCTTATTCGGGAGAGACCGAGGAAGTCGTCACGATCTTGCCACTTGTGAAGCGCTTGGGTGCCCGCTTGATATCGATGACGGGCAATGCAAAATCGACGCTCGCCAAGGCGGCGGATGCGCATCTGGATATCAGCGTGACCGAGGAAGCCTGCCCACTAAATCTCGCGCCGACGGCAAGCACAACGGCCATGCTCGCAATGGGCGATGCGCTGGCCGTGGCGCTGTTGAAGCTGCGCGGCTTTACTGCTGAAGATTTTGCACGATCGCACCCAAGCGGCAGCCTTGGCAAGCGCCTGTTGCTGCGAGTAGCCGACGTCATGCATACCGATGCGGCCATGCCCGTTGTATCACCGGGTGTCAAGCTCAAGGACGGCCTGATGGAAATGACACAAAAAGGCCTGGGCATGACGGCCATCGTCGACGAGCACGACCGGATTCTCGGCATCTTTACCGATGGCGATTTGCGCCGGGCACTGGATGCCGGTGTCGATGTTCACGAGACAGCGATGCGCGATATCATGCATTCTGGCTGCAAAACGATCGCTCCCGACGTGCTGGCCGCCGAGGCAGTACACCTGATGGAAGAGAACAAGATCACAGCGCTTCTTGTTGCCGATGATGACATGCGATTGCTTGGCGCCCTGAATATTCATGATCTTTTTCGGGCAGGCATCATGTGAGCACATCAACACTTCAGCTTTCGCTTCGAGATGTGCGCCTTGTCGCGTTCGATGTGGACGGCGTATTTACCGATGGCCGCATTTATGTATCAGACGATGGCATCGAGTCGAAAGCCTTTTGTACGCAGGACGGTTTCGGCATTCGGCGATTGCTCGAAGCGGGCGTTGAAGTCGCCGTAATCAGTGGCCGACAATCTGCCGCAGTCGAACGGCGCATGAGCGAACTTGGCGTGGTCCATGTTGTTTTAGGATGCGCAAGTAAGGTAGCCGCCTTTGACAAACTGACGGCGTCACTCGACATTTCCGACAACGAATGCGTCTACGTCGGCGACGACATCCCCGACTTGCCACTGCTGGGGAAAGTCGGTTATGCGATCGCCGTTGCAAATGCGGTCAGTAGCGTACGCGAGCAATGTGATTACACAACCGTGGCGGACGGTGGTTCTGGCGCAGTCCGCGAAGTCTGCGACCTCGTCCTGGCCGTACGCGACAAAGCCGGGCGGTGAGCGCGCGGCACACAGTCGTCTTCATCGTGCTAATCGCAAGCGCCTTGGCAAGCTGGCTGCTGGCACGCCAGACCCGCAGCGATGATATTGACGTCGCTTCTCACGACACGGTGCATCGTGGTTACTATCTGAAATCAGCCCGTATCCTCGGCACCGGTGCCAATGGCAAGCTGTTGTATGAAATTTGGGCCGAACAGGCCGAACAACAAGACGATGACCGTATCTCGTTTACCAACGTTACGATCAAGTACTCGCCGCAAAGTGATGTGCCCTGGGTCATCAGTGCCGACACCGCGACAATTCATCAGGATGAGCGTCGCGTACTGCTGCGTGGTCATGTCAGAGCCGTCAGCAATGAAGGGTTTTCGGGCAACGAAACTGAAATTCGGACTGAATATCTCGAACTTGATCCCGAAAACTACGTAGCTGAGACGACTGAACGCGTGCAAATTCGCATCGGTTCCCGCAGCCTCACGGCGACCGGCATGCTAGCATCACTCAAAGAGAACAGACTCGAACTCAAGTCCAATGTCAGTGGGAAATTTGTACCGTAGCCACGCTCCAATTCCGAAGATGATTCGACCTTATCTGGCGATTCTGTTGTTGTTGCCGACCTTTGCGTTGGCGCAGAGCTCTGACCTGAGACTGCCCATTTCGCTCGACGCCGATTCGACGAGCTACGACGGAAAAAGTTCTATGTTGATGTTTCGCGGCCTCAGGTTGTCGCAGGGAAACATCGGGGTTGAGGCCGATATTGGGCGCGCCAGCAAGCTCGATTTTCAGGACAGCGTCTGGCGGTTCGAGGGTAATGTCATCATTGATGTCGACGACGGCCACATCGAGTGTGACTCAGCCGACCTGCAATTTTCCGACCACCAGCTACGCCTTGCAACCATCTACGGATCACCAGCGACTTTCGAATTCAGACAAGCCGACAGCGATGAAGTCACCTATGCGCGGGCGGAAAAACTGAGCTACGACCTCGTTACCGGCGTCGTCGAATTTTCTGGCGACGCAACAATAACCAAAGGCGGCAATCAAATTTCCTCGAGTTTCCTCGTTTACAACATTCGTGAACAACGCATCCATGCACAGTCCTCGGGAATCGGCGATGAGAAAGTTAAGATTATCTATACCCCATCAGGCGCAATCGGTGCCGGCGCAGCTACGGACACGGTCGATGATGACACAGCCGATAGCGCGGACACCGAGACCGGGAATCCATGAGTATCCTTAGTGTCCAGGATATATCGAAGAGCTATAAACTCCGCAAAGTCGTCAAGAGCCTTTCTCTCGAGATAAAAAGCGGCGAAGTAGTCGGCCTGCTCGGCCCGAACGGGGCTGGAAAAACGACGGCTTTCTATATGATCGTCGGTCTAATTTCGGCCGACAAGGGCACGATACTGCTGGACGGCAAGGATCTGACCGCGCAGCCGATGCACCGTCGGGCGAAACTCGGCCTGGGATATTTGCCACAGGAAGCGTCGATTTTTCGCAAGCTTAGCGTCGAACAAAACATTCTCGCAATCCTCGAAATCCGCGACGATCTCGATCAGGCCGGCCGCGAGGAGAAACTTGAGAGCCTGCTTGACGAACTGCATGTCGGTCATGTTCGGACCAGTCTCGGCATTAGCCTGTCGGGCGGAGAACGGCGACGTGTGGAGATCGCCCGGGCTCTGGCAGCAAACCCGCTTTTCATTTTGCTGGACGAGCCGTTCGCTGGTGTCGACCCGATTTCGGTGCTGGATATTCAACGCATTATCAAACACTTGTGTGAACGGGATATCGGAGTATTGATTACTGACCATAATGTGCGAGAAACACTCGGAATTTGCAGCAGAGCCTATATACTGAGTGACGGCAGCCTGATCGCATCGGGCTCGCCAGAGGACATCCTCGAAAACCATCATGTACGAGAGGTATATCTCGGACAGGAGTTCAAGCTTTAGAAATATTCCATGTTGAAACAAACGCTGCAGTTAAGACTTGGACAAACGCTGACGATGACCCCGCAGCTGCAGCAAGCCATTCGGCTTTTGCAACTGCCTATTCTGGATCTCAACGCGCAGATTCAGGATGCCCTCGAAGAAAACATCATGCTCGAAATGGAGGACTTGCCTGACGTCCCGCAGACGAGCGCCGAGACCACGGCCGAGATCGCAACCATTCGGGCCGAAGACAGTTGGCAGATCAACGCTTCATCGCGCATCCAGGATGGCGGCTGGAACGGTGAAGGCCGGCCCGTCTCTGAATTCGCAGACGAGTCGGGACAGACTCTTCGCGAACACCTGCTCTGGCAGCTTGAGATGGAAGACTTCACGCCCCGGCAGACCATCATCGGTGAGGCGATTATTGACTCAATTAATGATGACGGTTACCTCAGCGCGAACCTCGATGAAATCGCTGAGAGTCTGGACAGGCAATCCGAGATCTCGGCCGAGGAAATTGAAGAAACGCTGACGAAAGTTCAGTGCCTGGATCCTGTCGGTGTCAGTGCTCGTACGATTTCAGAGTGCATCATCTTGCAGCTCAAACAACTCGACGCGGCGACACCGGGGCTACAACTTGCGATCGACATGGCGGCAAGTTATCTCGACCTGGTCGGTAGTCGTGATTACGGGGAGTTGCGTCGTAGCTTGCGAGCATCCGAAGAAGACCTGCATGAGGCGCTCGCCCTCGTCAAGGGCTGCCACCCGAAGCCAGGTCTGGCCGTTAGCCCGGCCGCCGCCCAATATGTCATACCCGATGTTTTTGTGCGCAAGGTTGATGGTCGCTGGCAGATTGAGATCAGCCAGACGGGCATACCACGCTTGTCTGTCAACCAGCAATATGCTCGCCTGCTGCGTGGTAGCGGCGATCACGCCGTGTTGCGTACGCAACTCCAAGAGGCGCGGTGGTTAATTCGCAGCCTGGAAATTCGCAACGAAACATTGATGAAGGTCGCAACCAGCATTGTGTTTCGCCAAACAGATTTTCTCGAACAAGGCGATGAGGCGATGAAACCCATGGTCCTGCGAGATATTGCCGAGGAAATTGGCATGCACGAGTCAACGATTTCTCGTGTGACCACCAATAAGTACATGCATACGCCACGAGGCATTTTCGAATTTAAGTACTTCTTCTCGTCTCACCTGTCATCCGTAGGCGGAGAAGACCAGTCATCGACGTCGGTCCGCGCGAAAATTCGCAAACTGGTGGGTGACGAGAACCCGGTCAAACCATTAAGTGATAGCAAAATTGCCAGTCTGCTCGCGGAACAGGGAATATCAGTTGCGAGACGAACGGTCGCGAAGTACCGTGAGTCAATGAATATTGAATCATCGAGCGAGCGCAGGAAACGGCCCGCGTGAGCTTGGCTAGGGAAGCAAAATTTGCACGAAAATACCAGAATTGAGATAAGCATCGAACGCAACCCAAAGAGGAGCGCAACACTGATAATTTGAACTCGTCAACCCGTCATGAGCTCAGGCCGTTATCTTTGGGGGGCGATAAGGCCGGGCCCATACAACACACTAATGTATGGGAGATAACTATGCAGCTGAACGTTTCAGGCCATCACTTAGAGGTAACCGATTCACTCAGAGGTTATGTCGAAACCAGGATCGAAAAGATCGAACGACATTTTGATCTGGTATCAGACATGAACTTCATCCTCACAGTTGAAAAACTTCGGCATAAAGCCGAAGCCACAATTAACGTAAATGGTGGTACGATTTACGCAGACGCCACCGAAGAAGACATGTACGCAGCAATCGATGGCTTGGTTGACAAACTCGATCGGCGTGTAAGAAAACACAAGGAAAAGCTGGTCGATCACCATGCAAGAGAATCTCGCAAGAGAAAATTCGTCTAACCTCGCATTCGACCCGTGCGGCTGGGCGGCCGCACGGGCGTTCCGGCATACTAAATAACAAAAACAAATGTTGCTCGAAGAAATCATTAAGCCCGACAGTGTGTTGTGTAACGCACATGCTCGCAGCAAGAAACACTGTCTCGAAATAATGAGCGAACTGCTGGTTCGCTCCAGCCCTGGTGTCTCCAGTGAGGATGTTTTTGAGGGCCTGATTGAGCGCGAACGCCTCGGCTGCACTAGCCTCAATCAAGGCGTTGCTTTCCCACACTGCCGCGTCGATGGCCTGCGCACCAATGTCGCAGCGTTAATCAAGCTCAGCGACGCCGTGGATTTTGATTCGCCCGATGACGAAGCGGTCGATATCGTATTCGGGCTCATGGTGCCAGCCGAGATGAATGAGAGTCACCAGGCCAACATATGCAGTATTGCGGATCTCCTCGGCGATTCTGAACTGCGTCAAAAAATGCGCGAAGCCAATTCCAGCAACGAGTTATACGATTCCCTGATTGACGCCTCGGTATCGACCGTCATAATCAACTTAAAAGAAATTCAGGGGTCCTGACAACGGATCCCAACGGCACGAGAAATACTCATGCCCGATGATATGCGCCTAATTATCGTCAGCGGACTGTCCGGATCCGGCAAGACAGTTGCGCTTCACGTACTCGAAGACCTGGGCTACTACTGTATTGACAACATGCCGGCCGCACTATTGAAATCGGTCGTCGCGGAGGTGACCTCCGGCAATGATCAATCCACGCAAATGCTCGCCGTTGGCGTCGATGCGCGTAACCGGCGCAAGGACCTCGAGGCGCTGCCTAGGCTGATCGAAGAGCTTCGCAAGCAGGACATTCAGACAGAGTTGTTGGTGCTCCAGGCTGACGATGATGTGTTGCTGAAGCGATTCGGCGAATCGCGCCGTCGGCACCCACTCGCCGAGCACGGAACTGCGCTGCGTGCTGCAATCGCGAACGAGCGAGCCATGCTCTCGGAAGTCATTAATTCGGCCGACCTGATCATCGACACGTCGCGCACCAGCGTTTACGAACTTGCAGACGCAATACGCGAACGAGTGGATCGCCGCAAGGCAAATGTGCTTTCGGTTCTCGTCGAGTCCTTCGGTTTCAAGAACGGCATTCCGGCCGACGCAGACTTCGTTTTTGATCTGCGATGTTTACCCAATCCGTACTGGACTGTCGAGTTACGAGGACTCACGGGCCAAGACAAAGAAGTGACCGATTTTCTCGATGCGCAACCGACTTTCATCGCGATGTATGACGATATTCTCGCCTTCCTGAATCGTTGGATTCCTGAGTACGATGAAGTGCACCGTAGCTATCTGACTGTTGCGATAGGTTGCACTGGTGGCCAGCATCGCTCTGTGTACATGACCGATAAGCTCGCCCTGGCGCTGCGCAAGGAACATGACCCGGTTCTGACACGCCACAACGAACTCGGCGATTCCACGATCAACGCCTGATTGGTATTTGGGGACAGTTTACTAATTAGCAGGGTCTGGTATACGGATTCTGCTAATTAGTAAACTGTCCCCAAATACCAATTAAGTTAAACTCCGCCTACTCAAAAAGGGCGGATCCATGGAAGCGAGAGAGCATACTCAGGCCAGCCTGCAGCTGTTGCGCGAGCAGCTCGACAGTGGCCGTCTGCGCGCCGCACGCCAGATGCTGCATAGCCTCCACCCGGCCGAAATCGCTCGCCTGCTCGAATCCGTGCCATTGCGCGAGCGTGCGGTTCTTTGGGAAATGGTCGATTCCGATGATGAGGGCGATGTCCTCGTCGATGTAGCCGAAGAGGTTCGTGATGGCCTGATCAAGGGCATGCAGACCGAAGAACTCATCGCCGCGACTGAAGGCATGGAGCTTGACGATCTCGCCGACCTGTTGGCCGACTTGCCCGAAACCGTCACCCAACAGGTACTGCAATCACTTGACCAACAAGACGAGGAGCGGCTACGGCAGGTTCTCGCCTATGATGAGGACAGCGCCGGCGGCCTGATGAACGTCGACATCGTGACCGTCCGTCCGGATGTCACGCTCGAAGTCGTCTGTCGTTACCTGCGCGTCCGCGGTGATATATCAGATGGCACCGACTCGATCTATGTTGTCAATCGTAATAACGAGCACGTCGGCTCCTTGTACTTGTCGCGTTTGCTTTCAAACGATCCCGATACTCTTGTCTCGAGCGCCATGTCCACCGACGTGATGCCCATTCCTGCACATACATCGTCTGCCGATGTCGTCTGGGAATTCGAAAACCGCGACTTGTTGTCGGCTCCTGTCGTTGATGAAGCATTCCGGGTGGTTGGCCGCATTACGGTAGACGACGTTGTCGATGTAATCCGCGATGATGCTGAGCACTCTTTGATGAGTGCCGCAGGCCTGGACGAGGAAGACGACATGTTCGCGCCCGTCATGAAGAGTGCAAAGCGTCGCGCGCTCTGGCTCGGCGTCAATCTGTGCACGGCATTTCTCGCGGCAGCCGTTGTCGACATTTTTCAGACGACACTCGCCAACTTCGTCTTGCTCGCCGTGCTGATGCCGGTTGTACCCAGCATGGCTGGAGTCGCCGGCAGCCAGTCGTTGATTATCATCACGCGGGCACTCGCCCTCGGGCAAATCGATCACACCAATGCAAAGCGAATATTGCGCAAGGAATTGCTCGTAGGATTGCTCAACGGACTCGGCTGGTCCGTTGTTGTCGCGACTTTCACATTCCTTTGGTTCGGCAACTGGCGTATTGGCGGCGTCATCGGGGCGGCGATGATTATTAGCCTGTTCGTTGCACCGCTTGCAGGATTCATCATTCCGATGACTTTGCGTCGATTGCGAATCGACCCGGCATTGGCCGGGGGTGTCGTGCTAACGACCGTGACGGACGTTGTTGGTTATGCGGCATTTCTCGGGCTCGGCGCGGCTTTCCTGTTGCTGTAGTAGCGGGCCAGAGCCCATGGGGCGCTCCTGCTAATGTTCTTATTCGCCGTGAAACTGGCCTAAATCTCGCTGGATCCAGTCAGGCGCGAAAAGGCGCGGTACATCGGCGCCCGTTACGAAAGCCAGCAGCTCATCCTTGACCTTCATCGCATCGTGGTAGCCAAGTTGGATCAGCTCCCGTGTATACGCCTGTTCGAACAACAGGAAACTCAGTAATCGACTCTCGCCTCCGCGGTTACCGCCAATGCCACGCAACAGACCGCGTATCGCGAACGGCAGTTGTTTTCGATGTTTGTGAGCGATATCGCGCAAGTCCTTGCTAGGGACAATCAGCATTGTATCAATCGCGCGCATGCGGACCAGTGACCCTTTTCGATGCTCTGTATCGACCGAATCGATTATTTGGTTGATGCGCGTCATGCGTTCGAGGTCCGTATACAGTCCGTCCATGAACAAGGTATCGAGCATATAGCCGGCAATCTGCGCGAAGCTCGGAATTTCCTGTGGATTCTCGAGTGTTGGAGCCTTGTCGGCAGTCTCGTCTCTTATGCCAAGCACGAGGATCCTGTCCGCCCCGAGATGAATGGCCGGGCTGAGTGGCGTTGCCTGGCGCATAGCGCCATCACCAAAATACTCGCCATTGATCTGCACTGGAGGAAATATCATGGGCACTGCGATACTCGCCATCAGATGATCCAGATTCAGATCGCCACGCACCCCGACGCGACGAGTGCGAGACCAGCCATGTCGACCTGCCGCTGCCTGGAAAAATGACGTCGAGCGTGCCGACGCATAACCAGCCGCCGTTATGGTCACAGCCTCGAGGAAACCGTCGTCAATGCCGTCCTGTATCCGCGGGAAGCGAACATTGCGGCTCAGCAATGCACGCAAAGGCGCATTATCGAGCAGCGACTTCGGCATTCCTACGAGAAACCCGCCAAACACGATTGCGCCCATCCAGTGCAGGCTGCTCTTCAACATCGTCAGGTTGTCAGTACGATACACCTGGTGGCACCGAAAGTTAGCCCAAACCCGCACGAGTTCGGCCACTGCGATTTTAAAGCGCCGCGCCTTGTTCGCGAGGACAATTGCATTGATTGCCCCTGCCGATGTTCCGCTCACTACGGCAAATGGAATGGCAGAGCCTTTGGGCAGCAGCTCGGCCAGCGCCTTGAGAATGCCAACCTGAAATGCGCCGCGCGCACCGCCGCCGGGCAAGACCAGCGCAGTCTTTTTGCTTTGCATCTCTGCCTTTCTCATAGTGCGATCAAATGCGAATTAGTGCCCGCTTCGAACATAATCGTATTATAGTATCGGCCATTGCACAGCGCGCCTTGATCCCGTCCGGATATACAACCGTTCAAAACAGATATGGCCCAATGATGCTACGAAAATCGACTATTTTTCTGATGTTCTCGATCTTTGCTGTCAGCCTTTTCGCTCTTGCTGCCGGGCCGATTGTAATCGGACAAGACGCTCCGGAGTTCGAACTACCCGATCAGACCGGTCAGCTACATTCACTTGAAGACTACCGCGACAGATGGGTTGTGTTGTATTTCTACCCAAAGGATGAGACGCCCGGTTGCATCACCGAAGCTTGCGAATTCCGCGACAACATTCTCGAGTTCAACAAGATCAATGCACAGATTCTCGGCGTTAGTTTTGATGACGTCGAGTCACATCAGAAATTTGCGGAACACCATAGCCTCCCCTTTCCATTGCTGGCCGACACTGACGGCCAGGCAGCAGATGCATACGGCGTCAAAACAAGAAGGCTGGGCATGAGATTTGCCAAACGGCAGACATTTTTGATCGATCCCGAGGGCAAGATCGCCAAACATTATGAAAAAGTGCAGCCCGCCACGCACTCGGCGCAAGTACTCGCGGATCTCAAAGACCTCGGTGCCGGCAAATAACAGCTTGTATGGTCAAACACTTGTGGCTTTCACGCTAGCGTAAAGCCTTGATGCCATCGTCGAGGCCTGCGATCGTCAACGGATACATTCGATGACCCATGATGTCACGCGCGATTTTCACCGACGGCGTGTAATCCCAGCGCTGCCTGGGTTCGGGATTAAGCCATATCGCCTTTGAATAGGTTTTCAACAAACGCTTAATCCAAACGGCGCCGGGCTCCTCGTTCCAGTGCTCGATGCTGCCACCCGCGTATACGATCTCATACGGACTCATCGTCGCGTCGCCAACAAATATCAGTTTGTAGTCGCTACCGTACCTGTGAGTAATATCAAGCGTCGGTATACGTTCGGCATGTCGGCGTCGATTGTCTTTCCATACGCTTTCATAGACGAAGTTGTGAAAATAGAAGTACTCAAGATGTTTGAATTCACTACGCGCAGCAGAAAAGAGCTCCTCGCAGACGCGCACGTGATCGTCCATTGAGCCACCAATATCCAAAAATAACAGTACTTTGATGGCATTGTGCCGCTCGGGGACCATGCGGATGTCCAGGAACCCGGCGTTGCGCGCCGTCTTGTCTATCGTATCGACAAGATCAAGCTCGTCGGCAGCACCTTCGCGAGCAAACCTGCGCAACCGCCGCAAGGCGACCTTGATATTGCGCGTGCCGAGTTCGACCGAGTCATCGAGATTGCGGTATTCGCGACGATCCCAGACTTTGACGGCACGGCGATTACGCGATCCCGGCTGGCCAATTCGCACACCCTCCGGATTGTAGCCATATGCACCAAACGGCGACGTGCCGGCCGTACCAATCCATCGGCTACCGCCCTCGTGGCGTTCATCTTGCTCATCCAGGCGCGCCTGGAGTGCTTTCATCAACTCCTCGAAGCCGCCCAAAGCCTCAATCTGCGCGCGCTCCTCCTCTGTGAGCATTAGCTCTGCCTGCAGCCTGAGCCATTCTTCAGGAACATCCTGCATCAGGTCGCCCAGCGAGTCTTCCACACCTTTGAAATACACCGCAAAGATGCGGTCGAAACGATCGATGTGCGCCTCATCCTTCACGAGGCAGGCGCGTGACAGGTAGTAGAAATCTTCGACACTTTGTTCTGCAAGCCCGCTCTTCATCGCCTCGAGCAACATCAATAGCTCGGTAATCGACGTTCTAATACCGCCGTCACGAAGCAAAAAGAAAAACGGTATCAACATGATAAGTCAGCTCGACGTCGTACTGTTTCTCCGATCCAGAAAAACCAGTTGTTCGAACAAATGCACATCCTGCTCATTTTTCAAGAGCGCACCGTAAAGAGGCGGAATCGCCTTGCGCGATGCTTCGGCCCTGAGAAATTCAGGTGAAATGTCCTCAGCCAGCAACAACTTGATCCAGTCAAGCAATTCCGACGTTGACGGTTTTTTCCTCAATCCGGGCACATCCCGTATTCTGTAAAACGCATTGAGCGCCTCGGCCAGCAATGTTTTCTTCAGCTTGGGAAAATGCACATCGACGATTTTCTGCATCGTGTTCCTGTCCGGGAACTTGATGTAATGGAAAAAGCAACGCCGCAAGAATGCGTCAGGCAACTCTTTCTCGTTATTGCTCGTAATGATAATGATCGGTCGATGTACTGCCTTGATCAGCTGTTTCGTTTCGTACACGAAAAATTCCATCCGATCGAGTTCCAGCAGCAAGTCATTCGGAAATTCGATGTCGGCCTTATCAATCTCGTCGATCAGCAATACGGGTTGCTCAACGCTGTCGAACGCCTCCCAGATATTGCCGGGCACGATATAATTGGAAATGTCATTCACACGCGCGTCGCCCAACTGAGAATCACGAAGTCGCGCGACGGCGTCATACTCGTACAAGCCCTGCTGCGCTTTGGTCGTCGATTTAATGTGCCATTCGTACAATGGCTTGCCGAGTGACTTCGCAACCTCGATCGCCAGTTGCGTCTTTCCCGTGCCAGGTTCGCCCTTGATCAGTATGGGTCGCTGTAGCGTAACGGCCGCATTGACCGCGAGTGTCAGGTCGTCAGTGGAAACGTAGGTGCTCGTGCCTGAGAATTTCTTGTCTGCCATTAGTTCGTCCGGAAATCGTGCCACGCAGCGACTATCTTACCGTCTGAAGTATTGCGCACAAGGACCGCTATTCGCCGGACGGCGTCAGCGTCAGTGTGTGACGGGTTTCCCCAGGCAGGAAAGGCGTCGCTCGCCCTTCGACCCAGTCCTGATGACCACGCCTGTAAAATTCTGACAGCGGATGCCCGCTCTGCCCGGCAGGCATGTGCATCAGGCCATTGGCTTCGTCACCCGGCGCGACTGAAAATCGCTGCGAGGCTCCCCAGTTCGTACCCTGGGCCTTTGGCATGTTGCTGTCGCCAGCCAGCGGTTCGCGTGGCATGTCGAGAAAACCCGCCAGGAACGGTAATGCCCGGCTCAGCGGGTGCCTGATGCTGGCCATGTTGCGTTCGCCCCAGTTTCGATCGGCAAGATCGCCGTCAAAGCCCGCTTTGAAGTAGCGAATATTTTCATTAACTGCTGCCAGCAACAGCGCGTGCCAGCTATCGTAGTTACCAGGCAGAAGATGTTGTGGTTGTTCGCTCAGTAGTGCCCACAGCGGCGCCTCGAACTGGCTGCTGCGGCGCAGCCGGACATCGTCGTCGTAGGCATCGCGAACCGGGCCCGTCAGCGCATGAAACACGCGCGACTGAACTTCAAGGCGAAATGCGCGCACCAAACGATAGCCAACTGAGTCGGGTGTTGCTCGTGGGATCCAGTTCTCTGCAAGGCGTCGGTATTCCGTCAAGTCGGGATCTGACGCAGTCGTCTCCTCGTCCAGGATATCGAGCAACAACTCACGCCAACGGCCGAGAAACAGGGCACGGTCGTCGATTTGAATCGCGAGCATGTCGGCTGGTTCGAATTCGTCCCTGGCCATTAGTGCGTCGCGAATCTGTGACGCCCGGGCCCCGAGGTCGTAGCCACCGTCACCGATGAGACTCAGCGACTCGCCGTCGGTAACCCGTGCATTCGCGGTCCAGATGCGACCACTGTCAGGATTCAGGATTCGCGGATACGCGTCGGTGTCCAGCCAACCGTGCCAGCCCTGTGCTTCGCTCCAGTCGGCAGGCACCATCGCATCGAAGGATGACTTGCGCGGAATTTTTCCCGCAATCGTCCAGCCGATATTGCCGTCGGCGTCACCGGTGACAAAGTTTTGCGGCGGAATCCCCATCGTATTTGCAACGGCTAGCGCCGCAACCACCGAGCCAACCATCTCCAGGTCCATCAGCCGAAGATTCGCGGCGCCAGCCTGGTGCGCGATCCAGCTCACTACCAGCTCACCATCTGGATAATCGACGTCATCAATTACGGGGCCCCAGATCGTCTCACGCACGATGTATTCGATCGGCGCACCGTCTTTAACCCGAATAACCTCGTGATACTCATCAAATGATCGATCACCAGCAGGTGTCCGGTACGTATTCGGAGATTGGCCTGGCCGCAGAATTACCGCATCGACCCAATCGCCGTAGCTGTTCGTGAAGCCCCAGGCGACCTTGCCATTGCTGCCCGCCACGACGAATGGCGAGCCCGGCAGCGTGACGCCTGTAACATCGCGCCTGACAGCACCGTTCACGACAAGGCGCGCACGATAATAGACATTCGGCGTCCTCAACATCAGATGCATATCATTGGACACCAGCGCACGACCGGTGCTGGTCAATGCGCCACGAACTGCCCAGTTGTTGCTGCCATCAAGAGGCGGTCTACTACGTTCCGCCGCGGGCGGGAAATTATCGCCAACATGCCGAATGGAATACGTGCCTGGTGCAGGCATAGCCATCGCCGCACGCGCAACGCCCATCAACGGCGCATCCCACGACGTGCCTTGCGGATACATCCACGCATACACCGCAGATGGCAAGATGCGCTTCGCGAGACCACGCTGCACATCACGAGTCGCGCGCGAATCATTAAGTTGAACGAACATTGCGTAGGCAACGAGCACCGTGTCCTCGGGCTTCCAGGGCTCGGGATCCACGCCAAGTACAAAGTACTCGAACGGCTTTGCACCGAGACTCGCGAGGCCGGCGTTGACACCGTCGGCATAGCTGCGCAACACGGCCGAATCGTTGTCTGACTGGGTCGTGACTGCAGTTCGCGCCCGGCTACGGAATCGATGCAAGCGCAAGCGCCGGTCGGAACTTATGGCCGCTTCGCCAATGACTTCTGCCAGTTCTCCGGCCGCGTGGCGTCGCACCATGTCCATTTGAAAAAATCGATCCTGGCTGTGTGCGAATCCTGTCGCAAACGCGAGATCAGCCCGGTTATTCGCCGTTATCGTCGCGACGCCGGCGGTATCGCGTTCAATGCTGGCGCTCGCACGCAGCCCGCCCACCGACATGGTCCCATCCAGCGTCGGCAGACTGGCCCGAAACCTCAGCCAGCCGACAGTGGCCAACACAAATACCGCCAGGAGAACGGCTGCGAACAGACGAAGGAACAATCGCTTCATGAGCAGCTAGTACTCCGTCAAGGTGATATTGACGGGTACAGAGCCGGCCCAGATGATCCAAGACAAGGCGCAGTCCGAAGGGAATGGCCTGTCCTTTTCGAGGGCTGCAACGCCGTATTGGATCATCTGGATAGCTCCCTTTGGGCGAGATGTGAAGCGATCGCTCGCTACGTTGCGCCGCTTGGCAAGGACGCGCCATTACCGGCGAGACGCGCTTTGCGTTCAACCGCTTCACATCTCGCTGAACCCGTCAATATCACCTTGACGGAGTACTATTTCTCTTCGGTGACCTTGAGAATCGTCATCGAATTGGTACTCCCGGAGACGCCCAGGAGGTCACCTTTCGTGAAAATGACAAGGTCGTCAACTTCGACAAGATTGTTCGATAGCAGCGTTTTGAAGATGTCGATATACAATCGATGCTGCCTGGTGTCCTGAATAGCAAACGCAACCGGATATACACCACGGTACAAGGCAACGCGTCGACTCGTTGCAGGATAAGGAGTAAACGCGTAGATCGGAATATCGGATCGAATACGCGACATCCACCGCGTCGTGGAACCCGACTCGGTCAACGCGATGATCGCTCTAACTTTTAGATGATTGGCGGCGTACATCACTGCCATGGCAATGGCTTCATCGACATTCTCGAAATAATCTCCAAGCCGATGGCGGGTTCGACCCTCCGGGAGCTGAAATTTTTCTGCCCCGGTACAGACTTCACCCATCGCCCGAATAGCATGCACCGGATATTTGCCAACGGCCGTTTCGCCTGACAACATTACCGCGTCGGTACCATCCATCACAGCATTTGCGACATCCGACACTTCGGCGCGCGTAGGAATCGGGTGTTGAATCATCGACTCCATCATCTGCGTCGCCGTGATCACGATCTTGCTGCCTTTGCGAGTCTTGCGGATCAGCTTTTTCTGTATGCCGGTCAGCTGGGCGTAACCCAGTTCGACGCCAAGGTCGCCGCGCGCGACCATGATCACATCCGCAGCATTAATGATCGAATCGATGTTCTCGACGGCCTCAGCACGTTCCACCTTGGCGACGATCAGACCGCGCCCACCGGCTGCCTCGAACAGGCGTCGTGCTTCGAGCACATCTGCTTCGCTGCGTACAAAGGATACGGCGAGAAAGTCCATTTCGAGCTCTGCCGCCAACTTGATATTTTGCCGGTCGATGTCGGTCAGCGCGGCGGCAGATAAGCCACCGCCCTTCTTATTGATGCCCTTGTGATCGGAGAGAATGCCACCTGTGGCAACATTGGTGTGGATACGCGTACCCTCGACACGATCAACCTCCAACACGATCATGCCGTCATTCAGTAACAAGACGTCGCCCGAAACCACATCCTCGTGCAGGGTATCAAGTGCGACCCCGACACCCTTTTGGGTACCATCTGCGGCACCCAAGGTGCTGTCGAGAAAGAAAGAGTCTCCATCGAGCAGCTCAACGCTGTGCTCCTTGAACCGCCGAATCCGGATTTTGGGACCTTGCAGGTCTCCCATCAGTCCAACGTCGCGACCACACTTCGTAGCTGCCGCGCGCAACTTTGCCGCACGTCTGCGAGCTGCTGCCGCATCGCCATGTGAGAAATTGATTCGCGCGACATCCAGACCTGCTTCGATCATTCCGTGCAGCACATTCTTGCCGTCGGTCGCCGGACCCAGTGTCGCGACGATTTTTGTTCTTCTGAGCATGCTGACGATTATTGCACACGCCAGAGGACCCTGTATCAGAGAGGCACTGCGCTGCCTTCCCGAGACTTTCTATTAACGATATGCTGCACGAACGGTGTGAATGCCACGAAGGAAAGTCTTGGACCGACGGCGATTTTTACAGAGCCTCGCGATCATCGCGGCGGGCCCCATCATACCGCTTTCCGGCCGGACCAATGAATCATGCCTTGGTCCGTTGCGCCCGGATCCGAATAAAATACTCAACTTGCCTGAGGGATTCAGCTACCGAGTCGTATCGCGGGCCGGCGATCTCATGGCTGACGGACTGGTTGTGTCGCATGCTCACGACGGCATGGCCGCATTTGCAGGTGATGATGGGCGCGTCATACTCGTCTGCAATCACGAACTCGAAGCCTGGCGAACTTGATCACAACGCGTTCAGCGCGTCGGTAAGGAGGCTACCACGGCATGTATGGAACAAGCTTTACGATGGCGGTTACGGCAAGACACCAGGCGCCGGTGGCACAACCACTACAATCTATAACCCGCCCAGCGGCGACACCGAACGACAGCACCTGAGTCTCGCGGGTACCGAACTCAACTGCGCAGGCGGCTCGACACCCTGGGGATCGTGGTTGTCCTGCGAAGAATGTTTTCACCAACGCGGTAAGCGCCGCAACATCGTTCGTGAGCAACCGCACGGCTACGTTTTCGAGGTACCGGCAAACGAAGCGGGCCTCGTCACGCCACGACCGATCACGGCGATGGGCAGGTTCGAACACGAAGCCGCCGCGGTACACGAGGCATCCGGCATCGTGTACATGACCGAGGATAAGCACCAAAGCCTGTTTTATCGCTATATTCCGCACGTGCCGGGAAAATTGCATGAAGGTGGTCGCCTGCAGGCGCTCGCCGTCACCGACAGGCCCTCACTTTCAACGCATAACTGGTCACGCGCTGCGCCAATTCGAGTCGGGGAGCCCCTGCCGACCTATTGGATCAATATCGACGACGTCGACAGCAACAGAGATGACCTGCGCATGCGTGGCGCGTCACTTGGCGCCGCAAGATTTGCTCGAGGTGAAGGTCTCTGCGCCGCCGGAGACGAGTTATTCTTCGTTTGTTCGATCGGCGGCACGTCGTGGGCCGGTCAGGTGTTTGCGTACCGAACCAGCCCGAGTGAGGGTACAGAGAGAGAACAGGAGCAGCCTGGCGAGCTGACTCTCATCGCCGAGGGCACAACGCACTCGCTACTGCACAATGCAGACAACATCATTATGGCCCCCTGGGGGCGACCTGATGATTTGTGAAGACACGGCATCTCACTGCGGCATCGTTGGTGTGGATCCGGATGGCAACATGTACGAGGTCGCCGATAACGCCTACTCCGATTCAGAGCTGGCGGGCGCCTGCTTTTCGCCCGACGGCACTATCATGTTCGTGAATATTCAGTACCCAGGCATGACGCTGGCCATCACTGGCCCTTGGCCGATGTAGGTGGGTCTTTACTTGCATCGCTGCTGCAGCCGCCGCTACGCTTCGCTGCCGCGTTTCTCCAATACAGCGACAGCCGGCAACTTTTTCCCCTCCACAAACTCCAGAAAAGCCCCACCACCGGTCGATATGTAAGAGATTCGCTCCGCGACGCCGTACTTGTCGATCGCGGCCAAAGTATCTCCACCGCCGGCCAGAGAAAATGCGTCACTCGCCGCGATGGCTTCGGCTAATGCCCGCGTACCTTCGCCAAACGCATCGAACTCGAATACGCCGAGCGGTCCGTTCCATATGATCGTGCCAGCGCCCTCGAGAATACGACAGAAACGTGTCACGGTTTCCGGCCCAATGTCGAGAATCAATTCACCAGGAAGAACGGCGTCAACTCTCTTGACCGTTGGCACGGCGTCGGCCGCAAACTCGTTGGCGACGACGACATCGCTGGTAACAGGAATCTCGGCACGATCATCCTGATGCGCTGCCAATTGGCGTGCCGTGTCCAGCATGTCAGGCTCGTACAGTGATTTGCCAACATCGTGACCCTCGGCCGCGATGAAAGTGTTGGCGATGCCACCACCAACGATCAGGCAGTCAACAATGTCACACAGAGCGACCAAAACCTTCAGTTTCGTCGAAACTTTCGATCCACCAACGATTGCAACCATCGGTCGCGCCGGATTCGTCAGTGCCTGGCCCAGTGCTGCCAGTTCGCCAGCCAGCAACGGACCCGCGCAAGCGATCGCCGCGTGTTCGGCGACCCCATAGGTACTCGCTTGCACACGGTGTGCCGTGCCGAACGCATCCATGACGAATACGTCACACAGCGCCGCCATTTTGCGGGACAAATCCTGGTCGCAGGCTTGCTCGCCCTCGAGAAAGCGGACGTTCTCCAGAAGCACGACCTCGTCCGGCTTGATCTCGATGCCGTCGATCCAGTTTGTAACGAGCCGCACCGGTCTGCACAGTAGTTCCGACAGCCGTGTGGCCACAGGCTGCAGAGAGAGCTCTGCTTCCGGCTCGCCTTCGGTCGGCCGACCGAGATGGGACATCAGCATCACCGCGGCATTCGCATCCAGGGCTGCCCTGATCGTCGGCAGCGCCGCACGAATTCGCGCATCGCTGGTCACGACCCCGTCAGCCACCGGCACGTTCAAATCCTCACGAATCAATACGCGTTTGCCGGACAGTTCGACATCGACCATATTAATAACGGGCATGACGGCTCCGGTCGATTGTGAGGCGTTCCCTGACGGTGCTAGGCGTTGTGGAACGCGATCGTCGTATCGAGCATGCGATTCGAGAAACCCCACTCGTTGTCGTACCACGAACAAACTTTTACGAGCGTACCTTGCATGACCTTGGTCAGGCCCGCATCGTAGGTAGATGATGCCGGATCGTGGTTGAAGTCGATCGACACCAGCGGTTCATCGTTGTAGGCGAGCACGCCCTTCAGATAGCCTTCGCTGGCTTCTTTCATGACCGTGTTGATCTCTTCGATGCTCGTCTCGCGCTCGGCGACAAATGTCAGGTCGACCACCGATACATTGATGGTCGGCACACGCATTGAGAAACCATCAAGCCGGCCATTGAGCTCAGGCAGTACCAGCCCGACCGCTGTCGCAGCACCCGTGCTTGTTGGAATCTGCGACATCGTGGCGGAGCGCGCGCGGCGCAAATCCGAGTGGAACACATCTGTCAGAACCTGGTCGTTCGTATACGCATGAATCGTCGTCATGATGCCGTGCTTTACGCCAATCGTATCGAGCAGCGGTTTGACCAGCGGTGCGAGGCAATTTGTCGTGCACGACGCATTGGATATAATCGTGTCGCTCGCCTTGAGCACGTTGTGATTAACGCCATAAACGATCGTGGCATCGATGTCCTTGCCGCCCGGTGCCGAGATGATCACTTTCTTCGCACCGGCTTCAATGTGTTTTCCCGCCGTGTCACGCGTGCGAAAAAACCCCGTCGACTCGAGAACGATATCGACGCCGAGATCACCCCAGGGCAATTGGGCCGGATCGCGCTCAGCCAGTACACGAATGCGATCACCATTCACCACCATGTGATCGCCGTCGACTTCAATCGTGCCCGGGAAGCGACCATGCGCCGTGTCGCGACGCGTCAGATGCGCGTTCGTATTGGCGTCGCCAAGATCGTTAACAGCGAGAATTTCGATTTCCGAGCGCTTGCCACTCTCATACAGAGCGCGCAGGATATTTCGGCCAATTCGACCGTAGCCGTTAATACCAATCTTGATTGTCATACAGGTCTCCCGAAGATTTCACTGGCCGGGGTGCCGACCGTATTCACTCTGCTTGCTTGCCTTGCAGCATGTCCCTGGCGACTTTGACCACGTTGTCGGCCGAAAAACCAAAGTGCTCAAAGAGTTTGTCCGCCGGCGCCGACGCACCAAATTGATCGAGGCCTATAATACGCCCGTCTAACCCGGCATAGCGCCACCACGTGGCCGTCACGCCGGCCTCGACAACGACTCGCGCCGTAACATCGGACGGCAGAACCTGCTCTCGATATGCCTTGTCTTGCAAGTCAAACAACTCCGTACAGGGCATCGATACAACGCGCGCCCTGATGCCCTCACCCGCCAGCGTTGCGGCCGCCGCAACGACCAGTGCGACCTCGGATCCCGTTGCGATAAATATGAGATCGGGCGTCGTATCGACGTCTCGCAAAATGTATCCACCGCGCACTATTGCGGCGATCTGCTCGCTGTTGCGTTGCTGATGCGGCACGCCCTGCCGGGTAAGAATCAGGCTCGTGGGCCCATCGCGACGTTCGATGGCATCGCGCCATGCGACCGCCGTCTCCACGGCGTCACAAGGACGCCAGACGCGCATGTTGGGCATGAGCCGCAGCGAAGCCGTGTGTTCAACCGCCTGGTGCGTCGGTCCATCTTCGCCAAGGCCAATTGAGTCGTGTGTGTAAACGAAGATATTTTGAATCTTCATCAACGCGGCCATACGCAATGCATTGCGTGCGTAGTCGGAGAATGTCAGAAAGGTTCCCGAGTAAGGCATGAATCCGCCGTGTAACGCTATGCCATTGCAAAGTGCCGACATACCGAACTCGCGAACGCCGAAGTAGATGTAATTGCCGGATGCATCGTCGCCCGTAATGACAGACGAACCCGAGTGCTTGGTCAGGTTGGATCCTGTCAGGTCGGCCGAGCCACCCACCATCTCTGGCAGTAGCGGTGAGAACGCGTTGAGCGCAACGAGCGACGCTTGTCGCGTTGCCATGGACTCTCCGGCTGCATTGATTTCGGCGATTGCCTTGTCGGCAACATCGCTCCAGTTGTCAGGCAGCGAGCCGTCCAGACGCCGCGTCAACTCGTTGGCAAGTTCAGGGTATTGTTCCGAATATTCATCGAACAGCTGCTGCCACGCCTTTTCACTTGCCGCACCGCGTAACCGGCCGTCCCAGCCCGCGGCAATATCGGCAGGCACTTCGAACGGTGGCGCATTCCAACCCAGCTCAGCGCGAGCCGCAGCGACTTCGTCGTCTCCCAGTGCTGCGCCATGCGTCGCAGCGGTGCCCTGCTTGTTCGGCGCACCAAAGCCAATCACGGTCTTGCAGCAGATCAGCGATGGACGACTGCTGTCGGTCTGCGCCTCGTCAATCGCCGCTGCGATCGCTGCGCTATCATGGCCGTCGACGTCAGCAATGACTTGCCAGCCGTACGCCTCGAACCGCTTGACAGTGTCGTCAGTGAACCAGCCACCAACCTCACCGTCGATCGAAATATTATTGTCATCATATATCGTGATCAGCTTGCCGAGCTTCAAGGTGCCGGCAAGCGAGCACGCCTCGTGCGAGATGCCTTCCATGAGGCAACCGTCACCGACGAATACCCAGGTCCGGTGGTCTACGACATTCAAACCCGGTCGATTGAACTGCGCGGCGAGCATTTTTTCGGCCAGCGCCATACCGACCGCATTCGTGAGACCTTGCCCAAGCGGTCCCGTTGTCGTCTCAATGGACAACGCGGGCTCGTACTCCGGGTGTCCTGCAGTCCGGGAACCGAACTGCCGAAAATTGCGAATCTCGTCCATAGACAAGTCGTACCCGGTAAGGTACAGCAAGCTGTAGAGCAGCATGGAGCCATGGCCGTTTGACAATACAAAGCGGTCCCGGTCGACCCAGTATGCGTTGCCAGGGTTGTGCTTGAGATAGTCATTCCAAAGCACTTCAGCGATATCGGCCATCCCCATCGGGGCACCGGGATGACCGCTATTTGCGGCTTGCACCGCATCCATGGAAAGTGCTCGTATGGCGTTCGCGAGATCTCGCCGAGCAGTCTGCCCGGCTGGTTCAGGTTTTTGTGACATGTGGTCTTTTTTATTCGGCCGCAGGCCTTAGGGTGAAGTTGGTGAGAATTGCGTCCTCGGCAGCGGCGCATTTTGGCTGTTTAACCGTTGTGCCGCAAGAGTCAATACGCGTTCCGTCTCCTGGCACGATGTTGAAACGACCAAACATTGCGATACAATGCGCGTCCTTGCCAGCCAATTGCAGTAAAGCCTGATGACTAATGCCTTTTTATTCACGTCAGAATCGGTATCCGAGGGGCACCCGGATAAAATGGCTGACCAGATATCTGACGCGGTGCTCGATGCAATTATCGAGCAGGACACCAAGGCGCGGGTCGCGTGCGAAACAATGATAAAGACCGGCATGGTCATTGTCGCCGGTGAGATAACGACGACAGCTTTGGTCGATT
>JADFNV010000035.1 GCA_022563195.1 Pseudomonadota bacterium | reverse complement strand
CAGTTGAGGTCAGTTGCTTACTAACAGGACGTTATCGGCTCGTAAGCTAATCAATAGCGTCTGACGTTGTGTTTGAAGGCGACTTCTGGGGTAAGTCTGTTGCGGAGTTTTCACACAGCCTCGGCCAATAGCGGACGAATTCCTAATTGATGAGGTACGACTTTGTTTTCGGTGGAGGTGGGGGGTTACGATCCAATTCAGCCAATGACGCTTCTACCGCAGATGTGAACGAGTCATCACTGAGAGTATGGCCAAATGCACTACTGCGAGTATGGCCAAATGCACTCATTTGCTCCTCAAAACTTTCAATCACCTCGTCAAAATATCGCCGCAAGCCAGGGTATACATGAATTTCGAATGCGAAACTTTGAGCAATGAAATCCGGATTTCCAACATCCAGTCTTTTTGCGCGCTCCCAGTGCGCGATTTTTCTCAAATAGTTAGCTCGACACAAGGCACGGAACGTCAAATTGTCCTCCAGCGACAATTCGGCGCCATCCAAGCCTTTTATCCAAACCTCCTTGTTGTTTTCAATAAATTGATTCAGGTCGGTGACCACAGCCGAGGCATCGACAAGCGCTTGCGCCTGTGCAATTTCTTGATCTTGTCGCATTTGTAGACCAACAAATATCAATGACGCCACAATCGCGGTGATGCCAATGATTTCCGCGTAGTCCTTCCAACTTGAATTATTCATGAAGGGAGCCCCCGAATTAGGTTGTCGGGGTAGCTTACTAACAGGTAGGCACGATGTCTGCTTTGGGTCAGCAGCGGCCCCTCAGCACTCTACCATCCCAGCGGCCGCTGTTGAGTGTAAAGCGGAAGTTCACGCTGATTATTCATCAATCAAAATCTGAACGACAGCTTTTCCCGAAAGCGGTCGCTCAAAACGTCAGAAAAACGATGATCTGACATGCCGCTTTCGGCCACAAGCGGAAGTTAAGCTCAGGGCATCCCGATCCGCACGTTGTCCAGCCGCTCGGGGGTGAGGTCTGCTTGCAGGCGAAGCGCGGCCCAACGTGGGTCGTCCCAGAGGTTCCGGAAAAAGGGATCCCACAGGATAGGAGTAAAGTTCGCGGTAAATGCTGGGCTTTGTGGCTCGAGGTAGCTGTCCAGCCATTTGAACGCCTCGTCGATATTGCCCATCCATGCATACACTTTTGCCACATCGGACACAGCCTGGCGGCTATCGATTTTCATAAGTTCGGCAAGGGCTGCATCACGTGCCTCCTCGTCTTCTAACTCGTGAAATGCAATCGCGCGACTGGAGAGCCAGGCGATGCGGTTGTCTTTTTGATTCTCATAAAGTTGCAGCGCCTTTTGTACATCGCCTTTGAACAGGTAAATGTTGCCTTGAGTAAACCAGCCGCCAAGTGCGACCCGCATTCGGCGTTCGGAGGCCGCCAGTGCCTTATCGAGTTGTCCGCTGCGAAAACTCGCCGTCATCAACGCATATAAGCAAACGCTGCACAATGGATCTCGGGCAAGTGCCATTTCCGCAAAAGCGATTGCGTCGTCATTGTGACCGATCGTTCGGCTAATTACGCCCGCGATATGCAATGCCCAGGAGTTGGCCGGATCGAGTGATAGAGCGCCTTCGATGTAAGATGCGGCGGTCTCGAGGTCGTTGTTGTAAAAAAATGCCATCCAGCCGCGATCAGCGATCGCGTGACTGTTCTCCGCATCAATTGCCAACACGCGATCAACGTAGCTACGCATCAGCGGTATGCCCTCTTCTTGCGTGTACTTGTCATAGTCCTCGTGACCCGTAACGGATAATATCGCCCGTACGATCAGGTTTAGTGCCGGCACGTAGTCAGGATCACGTTTCAGCGCCTGCAGGAGCAAGGATTCCGGCAAATCGCCAGGCGATTGCTCAGCCGACACTAGGTGCCGAGCCTGCAAGTAGAGCGCATAGGTTTCCGGGTCTGTTGGCACCGACTGCGGCCGCGCACCAGTCAGCAGTATATGCAGCTCGTCGACTATCGACTGTGCAATGTCGTCCTGTATCGCGAAAATATCGACCAGCGCGCGATCGTAGTTTTTCGACCAGACATGCGAATCTGATCGCGCATCGATCAACTGCACCGTGACCCGTATCTGTTGGCCGGCCTTGCGCACGGAGCCCTCTAGCACGTAGGACACATTCAGCTGCTCAGCGACCTCCGGTATATGAACGTCACCACGGAATTGAAACGCCGACGAACGCGAAATTACGCGGAGTTCACGAATTTGTGCCAGCAGATTCAGAACCTCTTCCGCGAGACCGTCTGAGAAGTACGCCTGGTCTTTGCCCGGGCTCAAGTCGATAAATGGCAACACTGCGATGGACTTGTCACCATAAGACTCCACCAATGCCTCGCTGCGGCCTTGCTGGACAGCCCGCACTTGCAGCTCGGCATCCCGTGCCGGATCCAGCACAAACTTGTCCACCGCGAAAAAACCTACCGCTAACGTCAGAACCACGATGATCGCGCGATCCAGTTTCTTGACGTTGTGCTGAACGATGGAGCGACTTCGGTCGACGTCTCGCTCCAGCTTCAGCCCATCCGGAGTCAGCTCGTACAGCCAGGAGAAGATCAATACGGGAATTATGCCAATGGCCAGCACGATGACGACCGTACGGACGCCGGCATCACCGAAGCCAAAAGCAGGAAATATGGTTTCGACAATCTGGATGACCAACCAGGCCGCGACCAAGTAGGCAATGCCCACCCTGAAGACGTTGCGCCGCTTCAGTTCGTCGGTGAATTGCCCCATACGCTTTACTGTAACTCCGCCTTTTCAAACAACGATAGCATGTGAGTACCTGTAACGGGCGGCTTCAGAGAGGCGGATTCAGTGAATATGTGTCGGCTGATTCGGCAGCCAGCAATGTCCGCTTTGGGTCATTTGGTTCGACCCCGGTTTAATGGACCACTTGAAATTGGTTTTGGTTACGTTCCTCAAAAGCAGCTGGACTAATATTACCAAGATAACCATGTCGACGTTTGCGATTATAGAAACGTTCGATGTAATCGAATATATCCGCCTTTGCGTCGTCACGAGTCAAGTAACGTGTGCGATTAACGCGCTCGCGTTTCATTAATCCAAAGAAACTTTCAACCACCGCATTGTCGTAACAGTTTCCCCGTGCACTCATACTGCATTGGATATTGTGTTTGTCCAACTCGTCACGAAAGTCATCGCTCGTATACTGGCTGCCGCGGTCGGAATGATGGATCAGTTTACCCTCAGGTCGGCGTTGTCCAATGGCCATGTTTAGCGCATCAATGACCAGGTGCCGGTTGATCCAGCGATGCATCGACCAACCCACAATACGACGTGAGTACAAATCCATTACCACCGCAAGAAATAGCCAGCCTTGGTGGGTCGAGATATAGGTGATGTCCGATGCCCAACGCTGGTTCGGAGCCGCAGCTGTGAAATCCTGCTCAAGGAGATTGTCCGCTACCGGATGGCTCGGGTCACGCTGGGTCGTCACCTTGAAAGTCAGCTTTGGACAGCCTTTAAGGCCGGCTTTTCGCATCAATCGGGCCACCTTGTGCCTTCCGCATTGGTAACTGAATCGCCCCGGGTTTACCGGAGACTCCATTTCTTGAGAGGATGGAGTAATTCTGACAACCTGGTTTTGCTTAGCATTCGCACAGACCTGTTTGATCGCCACAGGACGGACGGCAATTCATCGCCGCATAGGCATCGCCGGAATTTTCGTTGCTGTCGCGGTCATTACGATCAACTTGGTGACACTCGGGTTGCGTGATGCGCCATTCGTCGATGAGAATCCTGGACGCGCTTTTGCCAATCTGAACACCGTCTTTGGATTCGCGATACTAATTACCTCCGGAGTCCTGATGCGGAAACGGCCTGCGACCCATAAGCGGCTCATGATTTTCGCCTCTTTGCAAATCGTATTGCCGGCACTAGACCGGATCGGACGCATTCCTCCAATTTATAGTTTTTCAGAATCCTTACTTGCAGGTTTTGAAATGCCACCTCAAGTTGCTTTCGCGGTAATCAGTGGCCTCATTCTGGTGCTGACAGTACTGGCACATGATCTTTATTCAGAAAGACGCATTAAGTTGGCAACACTTTGGGGCGTGATATCGGTATTGATCCTGGCACCAATAATTAGCACCATTCTCATTTCGACGGGTATCTGGCCAGCATTCGTACGCCTTTTCGTTTAGCGTCAAGACTCAGAGACAGGGGCAAAAGGTGTCAGTATTTAGTTACTCATCCTTGTACACTTTTTTTGCTTGCTCGCTTGATGTAATGCAAGTATTCAAATCCCGCAAAATTCCGTTCTCGATATTATAAATCCAGCCATGAACGGAAAGCTCCGCTGCATTCTTCCAAGCAGTCTGAACGATCTTTGTGTTACATACGTTTCCTACTTGTTCGATGACATTGAGTTCACAGAGCAAATCAAATTTCTTGTCCGACCTTAGTCCCTTCAACTTATCAAAATTTGAACGGCTAATATCCTTGATATGTCGAAGCCAACTGTCGATCAGCCCGTATTGCCGATCTTCCATTGCCGCCTTTATGCCACCACAACCATAATGCCCGCAGACGATTATGTGCTTCACCTTGAGGACTTCAACCGCAAATTGTATGACCGAAAGACAGTTCAGGTCGTCGTCAACGACAAGGTTTGCAACATTTCTATGAACAAAAACTTCCCCAGGAGGCAGGTCCACAATCTGGTTTGCAGGAACCCGGCTGTCTGAACAGCCAATCCAGAGATACTCCGGGGCTTGCTGTTTCGATAACCTGGAAAAAAAATCCGGTTCACTTTCCTTAACTGAAGCCGCCCAAGCCAGATTTCTTTCAAAAAGATGCTTTAATTCTCTCAATGCTTACTACTCTCTAGACAAAGGTGTGAAACAGGTGTCAGGTTTTATTTTCTGCCCTTTAATAGATCCGATAAATAAACCTGACACCTTTTGAGAAATCCTGGCTCCTCAAATCATCGTCATTACCGCGGCGATCAACGCACCGATCAACAACACCACATTAGCGGCCAGGCCCAGCCCGAAACCGACCGAGCGAGTTGACGGATCCTTAAGATAGGCGGCACGGTAGACCATTCGGCCAGCGATAAATACGACGCCAATACCTGCGCCCCAGAGCGAGTCAACAAAATAGCCAAACAGCCATAGGGCCGGCACAAAGATTACGAGCTGCTCCATCGTGTTCTGGTGCACACGAAACATGCGTTCAAAGTCCGCGTGCCCGGTCGTAGCCGGCGCCTTGACTTCATGCTTCATGCGCATCTTGCCGACCTGGAACGAGAAAATCGTAAACTGAATCAATGCCAGCACCGTAACAATCACTATCGCTTCCATTATTATTCCCCTCTATTACTTTTTTGTCGCCCAATTGGCGATGACATTTCGCCAACGGCCATTATGATGGCGAGGATCATGAGTACACAAGCACCCGACACAGATCCGCCACATTTCATGGAACGAGTATTCGGACTCAAAAAACACGAATACGTAGCCGTTGCCTGGTCCTTTGTCTACTTCTTCTGCATTCTCTCGTCCTACTACATCCTGCGACCGATTCGCGAAACCATGGCCGTCGGCGGCGGTCCCAATACCATTCCCCTGCTTTTTCTCGCGACGTTCGTCGTCATGCTTCTGGCAACGCCGATATTTGGCTGGGTGACGTCAAGCTATCCGCGGCGCAAATTCCTGCCCTGGATCTACCTTTTCTTCATATGCAATATCCTGATTTTCTGGGCCGTGTTCTCTGCCCTCATCGACTACGAGCAGAGCCATCTTTGGCTTGGGCGTGTGTTTTTTGTCTGGCTCAGTGTCTTTAACTTGTTCATCGTATCCGTGTTCTGGAGTTTCATGGCGGATGTCTACACGCGCGAACAGGGTCGGCGCCTGTTCGGCGTGATTGCTGCCGGCGGCAGTATTGGTGGGTTACTCGGCGCAATTGCAACGAGCGCGCTGGTTGTCAAAATCGGTTTTCAAAACCTGTTCCCGTTCGCTGCCGCAATGCTGGCCATCGGCATCTATTGCATACGCCGGATTCGCGAATGGGTATCAGCCGAGCGCAACCAGGAGGCTCTGGCATCTGCCGAATTCGGCAAGCCACTCGGCGGCAACCGCTTGGCCGGTGTAACACACATGCTATCGTCGCCCTACTTCAGGAGCATCGCCGTTTCTTCGGTCATCGCGAGCCTGCTCGGCACGGCGCTGTACATGTTCCGAGCGGAATTGGTTGGGCAAGTGATTATCGATGACGACATCCGTACGCAATTTTTTTCCAATATCAATATCGCAACCAGTGCTATTGCGCTCGTCGGCCAGTTGTTCATCGTCAGGCACGTCGTTGGTCGTTTGGGAATTGGCCTGTCACTGGTCCTGATGCCTATTGTGTCGATCGCGGGTTTCGCGGCGCTCGCGTTCAACCCAACGCTGATGCCTTTCGTGACCGATGCGGGTTTCGCATGGCTCACCACAGACCCGACACTGGCAGCCGTCGCGATACTGATCATTATCAGGCGCGGGCTAGGCTTCGGAGTCACCAAGCCGACGTCGGACATGCTGTATTCGGTGGTCACGCCTGAGGAAAAGTACAAGACCAAGAACTTCATCGATACTGCCATTTACCGTTTAGGCGATCTTGTCGGCACGTGGTCGATCCGCGGGCTGACCGCTCTTGGCATGGGAATGTCCCTTGTATTCTGGACGATGGTGCCTTTTGCCGTGATTTGGTCATTTATCATGCTATGGCTGGGCCGTGACTATCGACGCCGGGCGAAACTGAGAATAGGAGGGTCAGATTCCTGATAGGACATGGGTATGCCGAATAGTAAAATGAAAAAATCCGGACTTCTGCGACGACTCGGCGCAATCCTGTATGACACGCTACTGGTGCTTGCGTTGTTGTTCCTGGTGACAATTCCATTTATTGCCATGCGCGACGGCGAGCCCGTGGACAGTAGTGACAATATTGCATACCAAATTACACTGGTACTCGTAATTTTTGGTTTTTTCGTCGGATTCTGGAGCCGGTCTGGCAGCACATTGGGCATGCTCGCCTGGGGACTGCGAATCGAAGCCGAAAACGCGCAAACGCCAACTGTCAGGCAGGCATCGCTGCGATTCTTCGCCGCCATCCTGTCCTGGCTACCGCTCGGATTGGGGCTCCTGTGGCAACTTTGGGACAAAGACAAGCTTACGTGGCATGACCGGATCAGTGGGACGCGCCTCATCCACTACCCAAAGCGCCCTAAATAAAGCTAACGAATCCGATTGAGCGCAATCACGGTGATAAACAGCAGCACCAATGACGGCAACCAGGCTACGACCGCAGGATTCAGGTCGAATACCTGTCCCGAATTCGCGAGCATTGCGCTGGCTAGATAGTACGCCAGTCCAATGACGACACCGATCATCAATCGCGCCCCCGCGCCACCCGTTCGCAGTGAACCAAAAACAAAGGCGAGCGCCAGTACCGGCATAATCATGACCGTGGTAGTACGCGAAATGCGGTACCACAGCTCAGTCTCGTAGCGGCCTGAGTCCAGGCTGTTGCGTTTCAGGTAGCCTATGTAGCTGAACAGCCCTCGTGCCGAAAGGCTCTGCGGTTTCACCAACGATATGCCGAGAACCTCGGCGTCAATGTCGAATGACTCTACGATCAATGACGACGCGACGACCTGAACCCCGTCGTCATGGAACCGGGTCTCGCGAAAATTCTGCAGTATCCACTGATCGTTGAATCCAATGCCGGAATTCTCCGCTTGTGCGATTGCCTCCAGTTCATTGGCCTCGTTAAAACGGAACAGGTAGATGCTGCCGAAATCGAACTCCGTGCTGACACGCTCGAGATGCAGAAATACGGAACCATCCTTGACCCACGTCGCTTTGCCGAAGCGATCGTCGTCCTGGCGAAAGCGCGACTCCATGCGCATATTGCGTGCGTAGTAGTCAAGTGGTGGCCCGATGAATTCCCCAAGCAATCCTGTGAAGATCAATAAGGTGAATCCGGTCAAAGCCACCATACCGGAGAGGCGCAGTATCGACAGACCGGCGGAACGCATGACAATAATCTCGCTGCCTCCAGCGAGCCCGCCAAGGCCGAGTAGCGCACCGATCAATGCCGCGACTGGCAACATTTCGAACGCCAGCTGAGGCAATCGCAATAAGGTGTAGAGCACGGCCTGGGGCGTTTGATAGTCACCTCGCGTGTCGTCGAGTTCAGCGATGAACTCAAACAGGCCGGCCAGTGCCAGCAACACCAGGAGTACCAGCGCTGTGGTTGCCACGATGGCACGCATCATGTACTGGCTCAGTATGCCGGTCACCGTCGCATCCTGCGAAATACGGAGTTCTGCACGCCGAGCAAGGTCAGCGCAAACAACAATACGCAGCCGTGTACCCACCATAGACCCAGGTACGGCGACAAGCTGCCCTGCTCGAGCCAGGCCTTCGATGCACTGAGCATGTTGAGATAAATTATGAACACCAGCAAACCCATCGCGAGTCTGCCGTAGCGCCCTGCACGCGGCTGCGTCCGGCTCAACGGTACGGCAAGTATGCTCAGTAAAATTGTCGCAAGTGGGATGCTGAGTCGCCATTGCATCTCTGCGACATGCTTGAGTTCACCCGATAACAGCAGATCTGAAAACCGCATGGCTCGTGGTCTTGGTTCGGGCGTGTCGAGACTCGGCAATCGATAGGGAATACCATGTTCCGCAAATTCGACGACGCGAAACTGCGTGGTACCCGGCACACCCTCATAGCGGCGGCCGTCGTAAAGAACAAGAAAGCGGACATCGGGATCTTCGGACTCGACTTGCTCACCACGACGCGCGACGACGACTTCCAGGCGGCCGTCCTCGGTACGTCGTTGCAGAAACACATTCTCCATGATGCCGTCTTCGGTAACGCGCTCGCCATAAACAACAGCGTTGTCCGAACCGAAGGTCGTAAATCGACCGGGCTCGATACTCGCGAGGTCTACTTGACGTCGCGCTTCAGCAACAATCCGATCGACAGCCTGCATCGCACGAGGGCCAAGATCCATCGACAACCAGGCAACCATTAGAGATAGCGGCGCCAGCAACCAGAACAGCGGCCGATAAATGTCCGCCGGTCCAACACGACAGGCCATCATTGCCGGCATTTCACTGTCACGATACAGGCGACCAAGCGCGAGCATGACGGCAAGAAACAGTCCAATTGGAACGAGTATCGTCAGGTACTGAGTCGCTGAAAGACCGATCACCTCCATCGCCGCGCCCTTGGGCAGTTTGCCTTTGGCGACATCGCCGAGAACCCGGGCGAACTGGTTCGTCAGAAGAATCAACAGCAAGACCATTGTCACACCGAGCCATGTCGAGGCAATCTCACGAAATATGTATCGGTCGAGTATGCGGGGCATCAAAGTCTGTGATTCACTATAACCACAATTGACGGAATCAGTTAGACTACCGCTTTTGTTTTGCTCGGGACAGCCCTTGCCTCACATGGCATCCAGGGCAGCCCAGCGAATACGACAAGACACTTTATGCGATATTTCACCACTACGAGCAAAGCCTCGCGGCGGGCCGTTGATTGCGTCATCGTCGGCATCTATGAGCGCGGCAAATTGGGCGCTGGTGCAGCCGACATCGATTCAGCCAGCAAAGGTTCGATCAAACAACTCACCAGAAACGGCGACATCAGCGGTCAGCTAGGGTCTTGCACGGTCCTGACCGATGTTGCTGGAGTACGTGCATCGCGCGTTGCTGTCGTCGGCCTCGGTAAATTCAGCTCTTTCGGTGTCAAACAATTTTGCCGGGCGTTGCGGGCTGCAATTAATGCAATATCGAAGAGCAATAGTCGGCAGATTTTGAATACATTGACGCTCGAAAATGTAGCCAACACCGATCCCTATTACCTCGCACGTCATACGGCCCAGACAATCGCCGGCACACTGTATCGCTTTACTGAAATGAAGAGCGGCAGAAAGAAAGCAGGCATGCCTCTGAATAAAATTGGCTTGGCCATAGCGAAGCGAGGTGACGCTGGGCGAACCATGCGCGGATCCGAACACGGTGATGCGATCGCGTCTGGCATGTCCCTGGCGAAAGACCTTGGTAACCTGCCAGCGAATGTTTGTACACCGAGCTACCTTGCGCGGACGGCGCAACGACTTGCGCGAGAACACAAATATCTGCGCACACGTGTGCTGAACGAAACCGAGATGAAGCGCCTCGGCATGCACTCGCTGTTGTCCGTTACGGCGGGCAGCAATGAACCCGCCAAATTCATCGTCATGCAATACAAAGGTGCCGGGCGAGATAAACCTGTCGTGCTTGTCGGCAAGGGCGTTACATTTGACTCGGGCGGAATTTCGCTGAAACCCGGTCCGGCCATGGACGAGATGAAATACGACATGTGCGGCGCCGCCAGCGTCATCGCTACCATGGCCGTAATCGCAAAGCTCAAGCTGCCGGTCAACGTCAACGTCGTCGTACCAGCGGTTGAAAACCTGCCCAGCGGCAGAGCAACCAAGCCTGGCGACATCGTCAAGAGCATGTCAGGCCTGACAATCGAGATTCTCAATACAGATGCAGAAGGCCGATTGATATTGTGCGACGCACTGACCTATTCGCGGCGATTCAAGCCGGACGTAATTATTGACGTCGCAACACTGACCGGCGCCTGTGTCATTGCACTGGGCCACCATCGAACTGCCGTGATGAGCAACAATGACGATCTTGCAGACAGTATTGTCGCGGCAGGCGAATCATCGCATGACAAAGCCTGGCGCTTGCCACTTGATGAAGAGTATGCGACTCAACTCAACAGTAATTTCGCAGACTTCGCGAACGTCGGCGGTCGCGACGGCGGCGCGATTACTGCTGCGTGCTTCCTTGGCAAATTCACTGACGGCATGAATTGGGCGCATCTCGATATCGCGGGTACGGCCTGGAAATCCGGCAAGCAAAAAGGCGCTACCGGCAGGCCGGTTCCGATGCTCACAGAGTTTCTGCTTGCTCGATGTGGCCCGCTGCCTTAATGGCCAGGATCGATTTCTACATTCTCAGTAATGCAGGCCCGCAACAGCGCCAGCTCTTCGCGTGCCGGCTCGCAGAAAAAGCGTATCGCCTCGAAAACACAGTGCACATACACACCGGTACGCCTGCAGACGCGCAACGTATCGACCAACTCCTCTGGACGTTTCGCGATGGCAGCTTCGTGCCGCATGACCTGGTGTCGACAGATGCGCAAGACCGGCAATCGCCCATAACGATCGGTAGCGGCGACGACGACATTGAGTCGAGAGACCTGTTGATCAACTTGTGCGATGACATTCCAGCATTCGCCGAAGATTTTCCGCGCGTGGCCGAACTTGTCAGCTCAGACGATGACTGCAAACGAGAGAGCCGAAAACGCTATGCCGAATATCGCGCCAAGGGACACACGCTCGAAACACACAAAGTATAGTCCTTAGCCGGTCCTCAGAAATCAATCCGAACGATGCATGGACAAGTCCTACCAGCCACATGAAATAGAACAGCGCGTCTACGAACGCTGGGAAGAACGGGGTTACTTCGCGCCGCGCGGTGACGGCGATCCTTACTGCATTGTGATCCCGCCACCGAATGTCACGGGAACCTTGCACATGGGCCACGCATTCCAGGATACGATCATGGATGCGTTGACTCGTTACAAGCGCATGCAAGGCTACAAGACGCTTTGGCAGCCCGGCATGGATCACGCCGGAATCGCAACGCAGATGGTTGTCGAACGGCTGCTCATCAATGAGGGCACGTCCCGTCGCCATCTCGGTCGCGAAAAGTTTGTCGAACGTGTCTGGCAATGGAAAGAGGAGTCAGGCGGCCACATCAGTAAGCAGTTTCGACGCCTGGGAGTATCGTTAGACTGGGATCGCGAATGCTTCACGATGGACGACACGCTGTCGCGGGCCGTCACCGAGGTGTTCGTCAAGTTGTACGATGAAGGCCTCATCTACAGGGGCAAGCGACTCGTCAACTGGGATCCCGTGTTGCACACGGCATTATCGGACCTCGAGGTATTGTCCGCAGACGAAGATGGCCGCCTATGGCACTTCCGCTATCCACTTGCATCCGGCGATGGCCACCTGGTCGTCGCAACCACACGTCCCGAGACGATGCTCGGCGACAGCGCCGTTGCGGTGCATCCAGACGATGATCGTTATACGCAACTGATTGGCCAGGACATCATCTTGCCGATTGTCGGGCGGCACATTCCAATCATCGCCGATGACTACGTCGACATCGAATTTGGTACCGGCTGTGTGAAAATTACGCCAGCGCACGACTTCAATGACTATGACATCGGCAAGCGTCACGATCTGCCGGTGTACAACATCCTGACCGACGATGCCGCGCTCAATGATGAAGTGCCCGAGGCGTATCGCGGCATGGATCGCTTCGATGCGCGCGAGGCCATCGTTGCCGAGTTTGCCGAGCTGGGTCTGCTCGACAAGGTCGAAGACTACGCTGTGAAAATTCCGCGCGGCGATCGCAGTGGCGCGATTCTCGAGCCGTACCTGACAGACCAGTGGTATGTGAATATCAAGCCGCTTGCCGAGCCGGCCATCGAGGCCGTTGAGACCGGGCGCATTCGATTCGTACCCGAGAACTGGTCGAAAACCTACTTCGACTGGATGCACAACATCCAGGACTGGTGCATCAGTCGCCAGTTGTGGTGGGGACATCGAATTCCGGCCTGGTATGACGACAATGGCAACATCTATGTCGGCACGTCGGAAGACGATGTACGCGACAAGCACAGCCTTGCCGCCGACACGGCACTGCGCCAGGACGAAGACGTGCTCGATACCTGGTTCTCGTCAGCCCTGTGGCCGTTCAGCACACTCGGCTGGCCGGAGAAATCGGACGCTCTGGACAACTTCTATCCTGGCAGCGTGCTGGTCACAGGCTTCGACATCATCTTCTTCTGGGTCGCGCGCATGATCATGATGGGCCTCAAGTTCATGGACGATGTGCCGTTTCGCGAGGTCTACATCCACGGGCTGATTCGCGACCAGGACGGCCAGAAGATGTCGAAGTCGAAGGGCAATGTGCTTGACCCGATCGACCTGATCGATGGGGTCTCCCTGGAGACACTGCTCGCCAAGCGAACCAGCGGCCTGATGCAAGAGCATTTGAAGCCGCAGATCGAGAAGGTGACGCGGCGGCAGTTCCCACACGGCATCGAGGCCTATGGGTGCGATGCATTACGATTTACGTTCGCTGCCCTTGCGACGACCGGGCGCGATATTCGCTTCGATCTTGGGCGCATCGACGGCTACAAAAATTTCTGCAACAAACTCTGGAATGCTGCGCGATATGTCCTGATGAATACCGAGGACGTAAGTAAGGGCGATATCGAACTCAGTGCCGCCGACAAATGGATACGTGCGCGTCTGGACCATGCTATTACGGCCGTGCATCAACACTTTGCCGCGTATCGACTTGATCTGGTTGCGCAGGCGCTTTACGAATTCACGTGGCACGAATTCTGTGACTGGTACCTGGAGTTGTCGAAACCCGTGTTACAGTCGAAACAGACGGCGGCAGAAGCGAAACGCGGTACACAAAACACGCTGGTTGAGGTGCTCGAGTCATTGCTACGCTTGTTGCACCCAATCATGCCCTTCATCACCGAGGAAATCTGGCAACAGATTGCGCCACGTGCGGGGATCGATGCCGAAACGATCATGTTACGGCCGTACCCGCAGGCAGATGCCGATGCAGACCATGGCGATGCCGTCGCAGACATCGAGTGGGTGCGACAATTCATTCTCGGAATCCGGCAAATCAGGGGTGAAATGGATATATCGCCGGGCAAACCATTGCCCGTAGTCTTGCAGCATTTCAGCGATACGGACAGGCAGCGTGCTGGAGCTTTTGCGAGCCTGCTGCAGGGCGTCGGTCGAGTCGAGTCGATCGCAATGCTTGACGATGGTGAGAAGCCGCCAGTTTCTGCGACGGCCCTCCTCGGCGACATGCACCTGCTGGTCCCGATGCAGGGTCTGATTGATGTTGCGGCCGAGCGCAACCGGCTCGAGAAGCAACAGCAGCGAATCATGGCGGACCTGGATCGCGCACAGGGCAAGCTCGACAATGCGAATTTTGTGAACAACGCACCGGCTGAGGTCGTCACGAAAGAGCGACAGCGCGCCGCTGAGTTCAAAAAAACCATCGCGCAGCTGGCGGAGCAACTTGAAAAGCTGGCCGAGCTCGATTGAAGCCGGTATAAATCTGAGGACTGGATCACAGTCTGGCTGGTCTGAAGTGCATTCCAGCCTCGTATCCGCGACGATAGAAGGTCCGCAGGCATTAACGCTGCGTAGCTCGTAACCGAGGATCCCAAATGCAAGGCGGCAACACACTCGAACAATTGCCAACTGGCAAAGACGCGGATCGTGCCGTCCTGGATCGCGCCCGCAAGGCCTTGGGCAGTATCATTCTTGGCAAAGACCGCCAGATCGGCCTCGCCCTTTCCTGCCTGTTGGCTCGCGGCCACCTGTTGATAGAGGATTTGCCGGGTCTCGGTAAGACCATGCTCGCGCAGGCCCTGGCACGCGTGCTTGGCCTGAGCTTTTGCCGCATTCAGTTCACAAGCGACCTGTTGCCAGCCGACATTGTCGGCGTATCGGTGTTTCGACAAAACACAGGTGAGTTTGAGTTCCAGCCCGGTCCGATCTTCACGCAGCTGGTTCTTGCCGACGAGGTCAATCGCGCGACACCGAAAGCCCAAAGTGCGCTGCTCGAGGCCATGGAGGAGTGCCAGGTATCGGTCGATGGCAATACGCGTCAATTACCCAGGCCTTTCTTCGTCGTGGCGACGCAAAACCCGGCCGATCAGATCGGCACTTTCCCTTTGCCCGAGTCGCAGCTCGACCGGTTTCTGATGCGCCTGGAACTGGGTTATCCGAATGAAGAAAACGAACGCGAATTGCTAATCGGCGGTGACCGACGCTCGATGCTCGACGACATCGATGCAGTGAGCACTCCGGAGCAAATGAAAAAATTACAGGAAATCGTAAGCGGTGTGCATATGAGCAACCCGCTGGTCGACTATATCCAGGCACTCGTGCGACAAACACGTGAGTCCCCCGAGATTGATATCGGCTTGTCACCGCGCGGCGCCATCGCCCTGGTCGCCGCTGCCAAAGCACATGCCTACGTCGAACACCACTCGGGCGTTTACCCTGACGATATCCAGGCCGTGTTTGCCGCCGTTGCCGGTCACCGTCTGAAACCGGCAGGAAACACGAGCTACCGTTCCTCAGCCGAGCTTTGCCAACATGTCCTCGATACAGTGGCCATTCCCTAAAATCGGGATTGCAGCTGCATTGACGGCTGCCGTGAGTCGTCGCGTCAGCCGCTGGGCCAGGAGGCGCCAGGGAATCGATGCGCCGGTCACGAGGCTGAAGTCGCGACGCATCTACATTCTTCCAACCGGCGTGGGCCTCGTCTTCGCACTGATGACATTTACGATGTTGCTGGGGTCGATGAACTACAACAACAACCTGTCATTCGTGCTCACCTTTCTTCTTGGCGGCCTTGGCTTCGTATCGATGCATCAATGCCAGCGTAATCTCGTCGGTCTCGAACTCAGTTTCGCCGGCATCGAGCCGGTATTCGCAGGGCAATCCGCACAATTTCGGGTTGCCATCATCAATCACTCCAGGAGTGCACGGCGCGGCATCATGCTGTATACGGACTCAGATGTGAGTGAAGTTCACGATCTGCATCCGGGTGAGAGCAAGGTGTTTATTCTCGCCGTGCCGACCACCAAACGAGGCTGGATTCGGCTTGATCGATTTGGCATCTGCACATTATTCCCGTTCGAACTGTTTCGTTCGTGGACATGGCTGCACATGGAGCTGCAGGGACTCGTCTACCCGCATGCAATGGACAGCGCACCGCGACCGCCGCCAACCCAGTCAGCACAGGGCCACAGACAACATGACGCTCGCGGCGAAGAGGACTTCGCCGGCTTGCGCAAGTTTCACGAAGGCGATTCACCGCGCCATGTGGCGTGGAAAGCCTACGCGCGCAGCGGGCAACTGTTCTCCAAGCAGTTTGCCGGCGCTGACACCAGCAGTCAGTGGTTCGATTTTGATGCCATAGAGGAGGACGATGCCGAATTACGCCTGTCGATTCTGACGCGCTGGATCATCGATACCGACCGGACTCGTGAAGACTATGGCCTGCGGCTCTCGGGCCAGGTATTTTCGCCCGCACATGGCGCGGCGCACCGACGCAGGTGTCTGGAAGCACTGGCCTTGTACGGACCTGGCGATACTCATGCCTAAACCACGCGGTACTGACGGGTCGTTGTTGGCAAGCCTGCCCTGGACACTGGCGGCGCTGGCTTTTTCGCTCGCACCTCACGTGCAGTTCCTGCCTTTCTGGATCACGGCTGCCTTTGTCGTATGCGCAAGCTGGCGCTATGTGATCGAGCGTCGTCGTCGCGCGTTGCCATCGACCTGGATTCGAGCGATTCTCGCGTTGCTTTGTTTTCTCGGCGTGCTGGTGACTTACTCGTCGATCAGCGGCGTCGGACCGGGCTCAGCGCTGCTCGCAATTATGGCGGCACTCAAATTACTCGAGACTCGCAGGCGACGCGATCAGTTTGTCTTGCTGTTCATTTCCGTATTTCTTGTCATGTCATCGCTGTTGCGCGAACAGTATCTCTGGTCGCTGCCATACCTGCTGCTTGCAGTTTTGCTCACCATGACCGCCTGGCTCAGGATGTCGGCCGCCGAATCCGAAACGATGCGCCAGAGTTTCAGGACCGGCAGTCGTCTCATGCTGTACGCCGTGCCGCTTGCGCTCGCGATGTGGATTTTCTTTCCACGCCTGGCGTCTCCGTTCTGGGCCGTACCGATCGACACCGGCACTGCATCGTCCGGACTCAGCGACCAGATGAGTCCGGGTGATATCAGTTCTCTGTCGCTGTCATATGACGTTGCATTTCGCGTGAACTTCGACAACACGATTCCTGCCCCGCGTGATCGATATTGGCGCGGCCTTGTTCTGCAGAATTTCAACGGCCGTACCTGGACCGGTAACGAGCTGACGATTGCCAGCCGTCCCGGCGACCAGATCGTTTTCAGCGGCGCACCGATCGCCTACACGGTTACGCTCGAGCCGACCCGGCAACAGTGGGTGTTTGCGCTGGATATGCCCTACGCATGGTCTCTTGCGCGAACCAATATCGGACCGCAACAGCAGTTGTGGCGTATGCAAGCCATTGACCAACGTGTTGCTTACGACGTGATCTCTTACATCGAGTACCAGGTCGACCTGGAATTGAGCCGTTTCCTTCGTGACAGGTATCTGGACATCCCCAGGCGTAGCAATCCAAGAACCGTTCAACTCGCGCGGCAGATGCGCGCGGACGCCGGATCGAATGCGGCCTTTGTCGAGGCCGTGCTACTAAAATTTCACGAGGAGGAGTACTTTTACACACTGCAACCACCGCCCCTGGGCAGTAATTCGGTGGATCGATTCCTGTTCGACACGCGGCGTGGCTTCTGTGAACACTACGCCTCTGCATTCGCCGTCATGATGCGTGCGGCAGGAATTCCCTCACGCATCGTGCTCGGCTACCAGGGCGGCGAAATGAACCCGATGGGCGACTACCTGATCGTGCGCCAGGCCGATGCTCATGCATGGACCGAGATATGGCTGGACGGAGTCGGTTGGTACCGCGTCGATCCGACGGCAGCCGTCGCACCCGAGCGAATTGATGCCGGGATCAGCGGCGCGATGCTCGATGGCACCGCGGCTGCCTGGGGCCTCTCGGCACCGTCAGCGCTGTTACACCGCCTGTCTTTGACCTGGGATGCAATGAACGCGAAATGGAACGACTGGGTGCTCGGTTACGGACCGGAAAACCAGGACAAGTTCATGGAATGGCTCGGCATGGATGACCCGGACTGGCGCAAGATGATGTTGACGCTCGTCAGCCTCGTCGTCGCATTGGTCGCAGTGATCAGCCTGTTGCTGTTTTTGCGCAACCGACCGCCTCCCCGCGACCGTGCAACCGTGCTATATCAGCGCTTCATACGCAAAACCGGCGTGGCGATATCGATTGGCGAAACGCCCGCAGCCTATGCGGCGAGGGTGCAGACGCAATCGCGACTGGGCACCGATTCAATTGACACGATTACTTCAGCTTATCTCGACGCCCGATACGGGCCAGTTGACCCGACTGCATTACTGCGCCTGAAAACCGCAGTCTCTGCCCTATCTCACCCTCATCAGCAATAATCCACCGCCAGCAAAAAGTGGTATCAAAACCAGCAGCACATACTCCGGCGCGTCTGAAAACGTCGCAGCGAGACCGACCATTACTGGCCCGAGCACATGCGACAGCTTGGTAATCATGTTGTAAAAACCAAAAAATTCACCCGGCTGATCGGGCGGAATTAATGCCGCATACAATGACCGGCTCAAACCCTGTACGCCGCCCTGGACGCAGCCAATAACGATTGCCATGACATAGAACTGCTTGACGTCGTGCATAAATACCGCCCAGCTCGACACGACAACATAGACGATGAGGGCGAAATAGATACCGGGTTTCGGCCCGAACCGGTGACCAAAATAACCGTAGATCAATGTGGCAAAGAAACCGACGAAATTCGTGATCATCAGTGCCCTGACCAGATCCCCCGAGTTGAAACCCAGTCTCTGTCCGTAGTTGGCGGCCATAAAAATCACAGTGAAGACGCCGGCAATGTACAAAAAATACGCGATCAGGAAATTGACGACGTCGCGGTAGCGGCGCACGTTGCGAATCGTTGCCCGGAGTTTGGCATAAGCCGCTCGGAGTACTCCGCCTGCGACGACAACGCCGGTTCGTTGCTCCGGCACAAAGACGATCAGAGGAATGAGGAATACGGCCCACCAGACACCCACCGACACGAATGCAATTTTCATGGCGTCGGCGGCCGTCTCAAGACCAAAGGTTTCAGGCGACGAGATCATCCACACATGCAAAGCCAGTAACGACGCGCCGCCCAGGTAACCGAGCGAGAAACCTAGCGACGAGACAATGCTGTAGTAGCGCGGCTTCGTAACATCGATGATCAGCGAATCATAAAAAACTGTCGAACTGTAAAAACCGACGGATGCAAGCAGGTATATCCCCAGTGCCCACGGCCAACCGCCCTCGGCGACCAAACCCAGTGACGCGGTCATTGTCGCGCCTGCCAGTGCCAGCACCAACAAGAAGCGTTTGCGATAGCCGCCTGTGTCGGCAATCGTGCCAAAGATCGGCGCCAGGATGCTGACAATGGCGCTGGCCGCCGCTGTGACCCAGGCCAGGCGTGCGGTCACCGAGGCGCCCGAGTCACCGACGCTCCAGTAGCTGCCGAGAAACAGCGGGAATAGCACGGCGAGCACGCTCAACGCGAATGCCGAGTTGGCCCAGTCATACAGGGCCCAGGCCATTACTTTCTTGTTAATTGTCAATGCTCGCGCGTTTGCCGGAATGAGATTTCGGGCCAGCGCTCCTCGGTCAGATTGAGATTCACTTTCGTGGGTGCAATGTAAACGAGGCGCTCACCGTGATCCAGCGCGAGATTGTCATGTGCCCTGCGTTCGAAATCAGCCAGCATTTTTTCGTCGTCGCATTCCACCCAGCGCGCCGTCGCCACGTTGATGGTTTCGAACTGGCATTCGACTTTGTATTCATGCTGCAGTCGATGTGCCACGACCTCGAATTGTAACGGTCCAACAGCGCCGAGAATCAGGTCGTTGTTGCGCAAGGGCCTGAACAACTGTGTCGCCCCTTCCTCGCAGAGCTGTGCGAGACCCTTTTTCAGTGCCTTAAGGCGTAACGGATCGCGCAGCACAGCACGGCGAAAGATCTCCGGTGCGAAATTCGGAATTCCCGTAAAACGCAGCTGTTCGCCTTCAGTGAAGCTGTCACCGATGTTGATGGTGCCGTGATTGTGAAGCCCGATGATATCGCCCGCATACGCGGACTCGGCATGCTGCCGATCGGCGGCCATGAAAGTGATTGCGTCGGCAATCTTCATCTCCTTACCCGAGCGCACATGCAGCAAGCGCAGGCCCTTGCGGTATTCCCCCGAACAAATACGCATGAATGCGATCCGATCGCGATGACCGGGATCCATATTCGCCTGTATCTTGAATACGAAGCCGGTGAGATGCTCTTCATTCGGTGCCACAACACGCTGCTCGGTCTCGCGAGGAAGCGGTGTCGGCGCATGTCTCACGAATTCGTCCAGCAGTTCCTTAACACCGAAATTTGACAGCGCCGAGCCGAAAAATACCGGCGACTGTCGAGCCTGCAGGTAGTCGTCGATACAGAGGTCGGGGCAGGCGCCTTTGACGAGCTCGACCTCCTCACGAAAACACTCCGCATCGTCGCCCAGGACTGCGGTCGCTTCGTCCGAATGCAGTCCATCCACGACGCGTATCGCGGAAGCCTTCTGTCGTCCGACGTTGTCGTACAGATAAATGCGGTCCTGCAACAAGTGGTAGACACCCTTGAGTGCGCGGCCCATGCCGATTGGCCAGGTCACGGGTGAGCATTGAATATTGAGGACTGACTCGATTTCATCGAGCAGCTCAATCGGCTCACGTCCGTCACGATCGAGCTTGTTGATAAAGGTCATGATCGGCGTATCTCGCAGCCGACACACTTCCATGAGCTTGATCGTGCGCTGCTCAACGCCTTTTGCGCAATCGATGACCATCAACGCCGAATCGACCGCCGTTAGCGTGCGATACGTGTCTTCGGAAAAGTCTTCGTGTCCTGGTGTGTCCAGCAGGTTGATGACGTAACCGTTGTACGGAAACTGCATGACCGATGACGTGATCGAAATGCCACGTTCCTGCTCAAGCGCCATCCAGTCCGACGTCGCGTGGCGGCTCGCTTTGCGCCCTTTGACCGTCCCGGCGAGTTGAATTGCGCCGCCATACAACAAGAATTTCTCGGTCAGCGTGGTCTTGCCGGCGTCGGGATGCGAAATAATCGCAAAAGTGCGGCGCTTCCTGACCTGTTCTTCAATGACGGACATCGTGGTTTAGTATTACTAATCGTCAGTGGTCAGTTTCTTGACCAGGACGTCCGCGTCCTCGCGGCCTGTCTGTGCCTGATAGTACGCCGGGCGATTCGCGACCTTGTGAAAGCCTTTCTTTCGGTACAGCGCCAGCGCATTTTTATTCGACGGTCGAACCTCGAGAAAGATATCCCGAACCGCCGACGTCCGCGCGCGAAACAATATCTCGTCGAGCATTCGCTCACCGTAGCCCATTGAGCGATAATCAAGTTCGACGCAAAGGTTCAGAATGTGTGCCTCACCTGCCGCGACCGACAGGATACCGTAACCCACCACCTCGCCATTGCGTTCGAGCACGATGCATTGGTAGCCCGCAAGCAGACAATCGCGAAATACGCCATGGCTCCACGGAAACTCATAACTGCGCCGCTCGATGTCCGAAATAATCGCAAGATCCTCGTGCTTCATCGACCGTATTGCGACATGCGCCTCGTGGATGGCCGCGATCATGCGGCAGCTTCCGCGACAACACGGCTTGCGAGGCAAAGATCATCCCAGGCCTTGCGTTTTTGCGTCGGGCTGCGCAACAAATACGCTGGATGGTATGTGACAACGAGGGGAGTTTTTCCCAGGTAATGCAGTGAGCCGCGCAGCTGTCCAACCGGTGCATCGGTGCCGAGCAAAGTTTGTGCAGCGATGCGACCAACGGCAAGGATGATCTTGGGTTTTACGAGCTCAATTTGCCTTTCGAGGTAAGCTCGACACTGCGCTGCTTCGTCTGGCTTTGGGTCGCGATTGTTGGGCGGGCGGCACTTGAGAATATTGGCGATGAACACACTGTCACGCTGCTGCCCGACAGCACGCAACATCTGATCGAGCAATTTTCCCGCTCTGCCAACGAAGGGCTCACCGCGGCGATCCTCCTCGGCGCCAGGGGCCTCGCCAATGATCATCCAGTCGGCGTCATACGATCCTACGCCGAAAACCGTCTGCGTGCGGCTCTTATGCAATGGGCAGCGTGTGCACGATCTGACGGTCTCACGAAGCAGCGGCCAGTCCATCCCTTGCGGCGCCACGTCGTTGTCAACAGGTTCGGCCACAGGATCTGCTTCGTCCCGCGGCACCCAGACATCGATTCCCAGCGCCTCGAGGTAGGCACGTCGTTGATGTTCTGTCGGGGTCATCGCGGTCATCCTGCTCACGCTACGTCAGCGCACATTACCTGCTAATAGTCTGCCATGCCGCCGGACGCATTACACTCAAGCGTGCGGCAATTTAGCGATCAAATCACTGCCTGCGGCAATTGTCTGGCCCTTCCTGGCGAGAATCTTGCTCTCGATCGGCAGATGCACTTCGGCGAATCTTGCCAGGCGCAGGTAGGCACATCGCTGGCCCTGGCCTACACGCTCGCCGAATCGAACAAATGACTTCGGCGCGAGCCCAAAACGGTAGCCGTGAAATTGCAGCACGACATCATCGCCTTCATCCGTCTGCAGCCACAGCGCATTGGTGCGGTAATCGACAACCCGGTCGCCGTTGACTGATCGCAGGTCCATGATTTTACCTTCGACCGGTGCGCGCGCTGTGTAGGTGCCCAGGTTGTCAATGCGAATACGCACGACATGCGCCTCCCCCTGCATCACACCCTTGTCAGTCAGATCGATGTCGACAACCACGCCATCGACGGGACTGACGACGCCCAGGGGCGACGCCGGAATGTCACGCCGTGGATCGCGAAACACGAGAAACAAAACCATGGCCATCAGTACAGAAATGACGACGAAAACGATATTCTGGAAACGCAACGACACGCCGAAGGCGACCGCGCACAGGATCAGGAATGGAATGCCCTCGCGGGCAACAAATAGATTTCGCTTGCCTTCCAATGGACCGACTCAGACTCAAACAGCGGCGACGATCCCTTGCTTTGACGTCAGAGTCAATACACTCGTTCACATCAGCCAACAATTTAAGCAATTTATGCTCTAGAATCTGCGCCACACGGGTTCAGGTGTGTTAATTCATGCGATATACAGAATTCTCTCTGACGACGCTAAAGGAAGTTCCCGCAGAAGCGGAAATCGTCAGCCACCAGCTAATGCTTCGTGCCGGATTGATCCGGCGTCTCGCCTCGGGCTTATTCACATGGATGCCGCTGGGTTTGCGCGTGCTGCGCAGGGTCGAGGCCGTCGTGCGCGAAGAAATGGACCGTGCCGGCGCGCTCGAGCTGCTGATGCCAGCCGTACAACCTGCCGAGCTGTGGCAGGAAACAGGTCGCTGGGAGCAGTACGGACCGCTGCTATTGCGAATGTTCGACCGGCACCAGCGTGAATTCTGCTTCGGCCCGACACACGAAGAAGTCATTACGGATATCGCCCGCCGCGAATTGCGCAGCTACAAACAGTTGCCGGTCAATTTTTACCAGGTGCAGACCAAGTTTCGCGATGAGATCCGGCCGCGATTCGGTGTCATGCGGTCGCGCGAGTTCATCATGAAGGATGCTTATTCTTTCGATATCGACGCAGAGGGTCTGGAAATCTCGTACCAGAAAATGCACGCGGCCTATACCGCAATTTTCACCAGACTCGGACTGGAGTTCAGAATCGTCTGGGCCGACAGCGGCGATATCGGCGGCAGCAAGTCGCAGGAGTTCCACGTACTCGCCGACTCGGGCGAAGATGCCATTGCCTACTCTGACGAGGACGATTACGCGTCAAATATCGAAACCGCGGCGACAGAAGCACCTGGCGGGGATCGACCGGCTGCCGCGCAGGAATTGCGCAAGGTCGAAACACCTGGCGCGCGTACTATCGAGTCTCTCTGCGAGCTACTGAAGATATCTGCGAAGCAGACACTCAAAACCCTGGTTGTCGAAGGCACCGATGGGCCCGTTGCACTTGCTTTACGTGGTGACCACGAACTCAACGCCGTCAAGGCACAAAAAATCACCGGCGTTGCCACACCGCTGACGATGGCCGATGCCGAAACGGTCAGCAAGGTGACAGGTTGCGAGCCCGGATTCGCCGGGCCGATCGGGCTTGATATTCCCGTGTTCTATGACCATGCAACGGCAACGATGGCCGATTTTGTCTGTGGCGCGAATGAGGTCGATATGCATTTCACGGGAAGCAATTTCGGACGTGATCTGACGGCGGCCGAAACGGTCGACATTCGTAATGTCGTTGCAGGAGATCCCGTACCCGGCGGCAAGGGCACGCTGAGTATCGCTCGCGGTATCGAGGTCGGTCACATTTTCCAGCTTGGCGACAAGTACAGTCGCATCATGAATGCAACCGTGCAGGACAGCGACGGCAACGATCGCGCATTATCAATGGGGTGCTATGGCATCGGCATTACACGCATTGTTGCCGCCGCAATCGAGCAAAACCACGATGACCGGGGCATCATATGGCCAGAACCGCTGGCGCCCTTCGACGTCGTGCTCATACCGATTAACATGCATCGTTCCGATACGGTGCGCGAGGCAGCCGAATCCCTGTACCAGGAACTGCAAGGCCTGGGACTCGAGGTGTTATTTGACGATCGCGACGTGCGGCCTGGTGTCAAGTTCGCGGATGCCGAACTGATCGGTATCCCGCATCGACTCGTTGTTTCAGAACGCAACCTGGCCACCGACGAGTTCGAGTATCGTCACCGTCGCGATGAGGACTCACGCATCCTGAAACGTGATGCCATTCTCAAATTGCTTCAGAAGTCCTCTGTAAACTACTAATTCTATTGTAATATATCGACTATGATGATCGGACGCAGCCAATTAATCGCTGGTATCCTGACGCTTCTCTTCGCGCCGGGTGCGCTTCTGGCCGAACAGCAACCCGACCCTGAACTCCGCGAAATCCTCCGCGAGGCCGCGGGTGCCGCCGCCAGTTTCGACGATCGATTTGATGCCGTGGTGTGGTTAACCGATATGTCCGCGCGCCTCGCACGCCAGGTGCGCGATGACGATGAACGCATGAGGATCCTCACCCTTGTGCACTCCGAGGCATCGCGTGCGGGCCTTGAGCCCGAACTCGTGCTCGCCGTTATTGAGGTGGAGAGCAATTTTGATCGTTACGCGGTGTCGGTGGCCGGCGCACTTGGCTTGATGCAGGTCATGCCGTTCTGGCTCAATGAGATCGGCAGACCGGGTGACAACCTGATACACGCCGAGACCAATCTCCGCTATGGCTGCACGATACTGAAGTTCTATCTCGACAAGGAAAAAGGCGATCTGCGCCGGGCACTGGGCCGTTACAACGGCAGTCTCGGACAACGCGCGTACCCGAACCTGGTCATTGATAAACTCACCCAGAAGTGGTTTCAGAGCTAAGCGGAACGAAAGCGCTTCAGCCGCCGCCACTCGGCCGCTTCGGCCATCACCTGGGTCACCGACGCCATCGGTGGTCCATGCTGCAACCAGCAAGCCAGTTCATCGAGCGCTGAATCGTCGCCGCAAGCAAAAACTTCAACATTGCCGTCATTGAGATTGATGGCATGGCCTTTGATATCAAGAGATTCTGCGACGCGACGTGTGCTGTCGCGAAAAAACACGCCCTGTACACGGCCTTTGATCGTGAATCGACGAGCGCTGAGCATCGACATTAAGACTTAGAGGATGTCTTCCCTGCCGCTTGCGCTGCGCCGCAGTGCTTCAAGCGCTTTCATCTTGGCCTGTTCAGCGTCGTGGCGCGCAGATCTGTACTCGCGTTCGTTGAGGTAGCGCTCGGCACTTTGCAGGTAATCGACGGCCGCCTTGAGGGCATCGGCTGCCAATTCGGCCGCACCTGCCTCCTTGGCTACCGAAATCGCCTGTCGCGCATCGCTCATTTCCTGTACGGGCGCGGTCTGGCAACCGGCGACGACCAGCAATGCCGAGAGCAGCGCGCCTCGCAGGATGTATGACAATTCAGGTGAACGCATTATTATTCTATTTATCAGGTATCCGGTGAAAGCTACCAATTACGTGCCTGTGCCGTCAAGCTGTCCTACTGCCGCTGACGCCCGCTTCCGAGCCTGCTAGAGTTTGCCCCCGGTCGCCGACACCACATTCCTCGCGAAAACCCCATGACTATTACGATTTACCATAATCCGCGCTGCTCGAAGTCTCGAGAGTCCCTGCAGATCCTCGAGGCGTCGGGATTCACGCCCGAAATCGTCGAATACCTGCTCGAGCCGCCGAATGCACGAACCATTCTGCGTTTGGCGGCTTTGCTTGGTGTGCCCGTGGCGGACTTGTTGCGGCGCGGGGAGGCCGAGTTCAAGGACGCTGCCGACCTGCCGCAACTCGACAACGACGCGGAGCTGGCCGCCTGGATCGAGAAAAATCCCAAGGTACTGCAGCGTCCGATCGTCGTCGATGAGGATCAGGGCATTGCGGTAATCGGCAGGCCACCCGAGAACGTGCTGCAATTGGTCGGTCAATGAGTGATGTTCTCGTCTTGTACTACTCGTTGCATGGTGCGACCGAATCGCTCGCCCGGGAAGTAGCTCACGGAGTGGATGCTGTTGCTGGCATGGCGTCGAGGTTACGCACCGTGCCGCGTGTTTCGACCGTTGTCGAGGCCGTCGAGGACGACGTGCCGGAGTCCGGCCCGCCCTATGCGAGCGTCAATGACCTGGCCGAATGTTCGGGCCTGGTCATGGGCAGCCCGACACGCTTCGGCAACATGGCAGCGCCGCTGAAATTTTTTCTTGATGGCACGGCGACCGAGTGGATCGCCGGAAAAGCCGCGGGCAAACCGGCCGGCGTGTTTACATCAACATCAAGCATTCACGGCGGGCAGGAGTCGACGCTTTTGACGATGGCGATACCGCTGCTGCACCACGGCATGTTGCTCGTCGGGCTGCCATACAGCGAGTCGGTACTGTCAACCACGACGACGGGCGGCACTCCCTATGGCGCCAGTCATGTGAGCTGGAATCGCAAAGCCGATGCCCTGTCCGACGATGAGCGACAACTTGCGCGCGCATTGGGCCAACGCGTCGCCGAGATCGCCAAAAAACTAGAGCTGTAGGAGCCCGTCGACGGTCAGGATGACCTAATGTCGCGGAGCACAGGGATGTGCATGAGCGACGAAGGGCGATTACCCCGATATTTGAACGGCGGCCCCGACACGGCAGCTCCTCTCGCTTAATGTCGCTTCGACGTCCCTGTCTCGCTCCAATCCGCGAATCCTTGCTCTCGCTGTCCCTGCTCCGCTCGGATTCGACGACGCTCGACGAGCCACCGTATCGTAGCCGCCCTACGAACTTCGCGAGGACGGCAGGAGGGATGTTCTTTGCCGGAAATAAAGCGCAGCGCAGCGAGCCATTCCGGCAAGGAATGTCCGGACTGCCGGCCGTGCAGCCGTGGCAGGACGACGAGCGAGCTTAAGCGCGAGCGAATACCCGGATCCGTGCCCATGTGATGGAATGGGCTCCTACAGTTCTTGCATGACGCTTTTGACGAAAGGGATGGTCAGGCGCCGCTGCGCCCGCAGCGCCTCATCGTCAAGCTCGTCGAGCAGGGCGTAAAGGCTCGTCATGTCCCGACGGCTGTGGGTCAGCAGATAACGCGCCGTGTCGTCAGGTAAATCCAGCCCACGATGCCGGGCCCGCAATTGCAAAGCTGATGCACGCTCGTTTTCACCCAGAGTTTGTAACTGAAAAATCGGCAGCCGCGACAGCCGGCTTTTGAGGTCGGCGAGCAGAATCTTCGACGCGCGTGGTGGCGCCGCTGCCGTGACCACTAATCGCCCATCAGCGTCGAAAATCTGGTTGCACAAGACGAATAGCGCGTGCTCCCAGTCTGCATTTCCTGTAACAAGGTCGATATCGTCGATGCAAACCAGGTTGCGACTCGCGAGTCCGTCAAGCAGTCGCGGATCGGCGTCGACAAATTGGGCTAGCGGCACATAAGCCGACTGATCACCGGCCCGGTCGCACACCGCCTGCAGCAGATGCGTCTTGCCCGTTGCCGGTGGTCCCCAGAGCCAGCAACCTGCGTCACTCGCTCCGTTCGCCAATTCGCTCAGCGTCGCCACGAGAGCCTCATTTCCGGCGCTGAAAAAGCTCGAAAATACCGCGTGATCGGCGAGGCGCAACGGCAATGCCAGCTGACTCACGACCTGTCTTCCCTTGCTCTAGTTACCGTCAGCGTCATGCTCGACAACGATTTCAGGGTGTTCGGTCAGATAGCGCTTATACGCGAATCGTACGAGGACGGAGAGTACGGCCGCGGCTGGCAACGCGAGCAAAATGCCGAAGAAGCCAAATAGTTGCCCACCCGCGGCAATCGCGAATATGATGATGACCGGGTGCAAGCCGATGCGATCGCCGACGAGCTTCGGCGTCAGAATCGATCCTTCTATTAGCTGTGCGACCGTGAACGTCACAACGACGCCGACCATCTGCCAAAGCGGATTGGGTTCCAGCGCCACCGTCAACGCTGCAAGGACGATGCCGAATACGAAACCCAGGTAGGGAATAAAACTGACCAGGCCGGACACTACGCCGATGGCGACAGCAAACTCGAGACCGACGATGCCCAGACCGATTGAATAAATCACCGCCAACGCCAGCATCACCAGCAACTGTCCGCGAAAGAAGGCGCCGAGTACCTCGTCCGTCTCGCGCGCCAGTGCGACGACGATCGAACGCTGACGCACTGGAATCAGGGCGCTCAGGCGCGCCATGATCGAGTCCCAGTCGCGCAACATATAAAACGTCAGGATTGGGATGAGAAACAAGCTCAGAACAGCCGCCGCCACGGCACCGCCTGATTTGGTCACTGACCGGAACACCGTCGCGCCCCAGGTGCCGGCCATATCGCTGTAACGAGCGAGGAACGCGCCGATGCCAACGTCGTCACCTGCCTCGATATCGAGCAGATCCATCACGTTCGGCAACCAGACCTGTTCAACCTGCTGCACGATTCCAGGTAAGGCCTTAAGAAGCGCCGCCACCTGGGTACTAATGAGCGGGCCGACCAAGACCACCAGCAGCGCAAGAACGATTAACGTCAGCAGAAATACG